>CAWEVS010000005.1:0-360983 GCA_963812575.1 uncultured Solirubrobacteraceae bacterium
TCGCCCGCCTTCGAGCCGGTACTACTCGGCGCGATCTTCGCGCAACGCGGCTACGGATCGTGGTCGGCTACGCCGGCCAGAGACGGCCGCGTCGCCGAGATCGAAGCTCGCGCAGCGCGCTACGGACTGCCGCCGCTGCGCTGGCCGAGCGTCTGGCCGGCCGACGGGCTGCTGGCGATGCGCTGCGCTACCTGGGCGAAGCAGGCGGGCGCGATCGAGGGTTTTGCGCGTGGCGTCTTCCGCCGGCAGTTCGCCGAAGGAGCCGACATCTCCGCGCCGGGCGTGCTCCGCGCGGCAGCGTCAGAGGCCGGTCTGGACGCCGAGGAGATGACGCGCGCAGCGGCGAGCACGCCGATCAAGAACGAGCTTCGCGATGCGACGCAGCTCGCCTGGAATCGCGGAGTCCGCGGCGTGCCGTCGCTGTGCGTCGGCGAGCGCCTGTTCTTCGGCGACGATCAGCTGGAGCTCGCCGCGGAAGCGATGCAAAGCGCCTGACCGATGCGCTCAGATATCGAGTGAGTCGGACGCCCGCCGCTGTTAGGCTTCGCGCGCTACTTGCCCATTGGACCGACGGGGAGCCAAAGGAGGCGTGCGATGGCCGGAAAGACGTGGTCGATGCGTTTGGTCGCTGCAGGAATCGTGCCGGCGCTGACGCTGGGCGGCACGCTCGCGTGGGCGGCTGCCACGCCGAAATCGGGCGGCAGCTACTTCTCGAAGAGCCCGTCGGTCGAGATCTTCGTGCAGAAAGGAAGCCGCGCGGTGACGCTCTACACGAGCTGCGGCTCGGGCGACAGCATCAGCGCCTACTGGGACAGCCCCAAGCTGCCACTGCACGACGGCGCGTTCAGCTTCAACAAGCAGACGACCGTTCAGAAGGTCCAACAGCAGCCGTTCAGCGCGACTCCGGTCAAAGCGAGCGTGCTGTTCACCGGCAGCTTCAAGGGCGGCAAGTTCACAGGCAAGGTGCATCTCGGAGGCTCGACCTGCCCCCAAGCGAGCTACACAGCTCGCTTCAGCACGCTCGGCGGCGGCAGCGGCCACTGACGGCCGAAGTCGCAGCAGCCGGCCGTCCAGCCTCTCGCGAACGCCTCTAGGAGGGTCCGTCGAGCACCCGACACGACCGCGAGATCCGGCTCGCAGAGCCAGATTCCGCAGTTGTGGGGGCGAGCGGGGGACCGAGGAGTCGAACCTCGCGTTGCGGTTTTGGAGACCACCGTGTTACCGATACACCAGTCCCCCGAGTCCGGGGATTCTAGGCCGCGCGCTCGGCTGGCGCGGCCGGGCACCCGCCAGCCGCGCACTTAGCGCGGCGCAGGCATCGCAACCGCGCCTGACGGCCGCGCGCCATTGCGCTGAGGCGCTCGGCGCACGCTCAAGGCGCGTAGCGGCGATGCCGACAGAGATCTGGCAGCAGAAAGCCGATCTTCACCATGCGCAAAATCATCGCCCTGCTTCGGTTCACCCGCACGCCCGGGAGGCGCGCGCACGGCATCGCCGAGGCAGGCCGCGATCGCACTACACGGCCCGCGATCGACGCAGGCTCGGAGTCGGGCCTCACGCTGATCGAAGTCATCGTCAGCGCGCTGCTCGTCGGCATCATCGCGGTCGCGGTCACCTCCGGCTTCGCGGCCGCCGGGCACGCGACGGCGAACGAGCGCAGCCGCAACCAGGCGACGCTGATCGCGGCGCAGGCCCAGGAGCGTGTGCGCGGCCTCGCGCTGACCAAACTCACCCAGTTCGGCAACCAGAAGTACAAAGTCAGCGAAACCGGCCTCGAATGCAGCGAACACCCGGCCGCTTGTGAAGAAGGCCTGGTCTACACGGTCGAATCGAGCGCTCAGTACGTCTCGTCCGAATACAAAGAAGGCACCAAAACAGAAGACAAGCTGACCTGCAGCACCAGCGAAGGCGAAGCGAACTTCATCAAGACGACGTCGGTCGTGCACTGGCACGAATCGACCGAAGCAAGCGGAAAAGAAAAGACGCTCGAACAGTCGAGCGTCGTCTCCGTCCCGACCAGCTCGGCGCTCGAGGTCAGGGTCTACAACCAGGCCAAACAGCCGGTCCAGGGCGCGACCGTGACGGCCAAAGGAACGACGACGAACGCAAGCCAGACGACGAACAGCACGGGCTGCGTGATCTTCGGCTCGATCACCGACAAAACGGTAGAACTCGCGGCCACACGCTCCGGGTTCGTCGCGCACGACGGCGAAGCCGCCGCCGAAAAGTCCGCGACACCCTCCGCGAAATCACTGCCGAGCGAAGAACTGTTCCTCGCCGAACCCGGCGCCGTGGAAGCGAAATTCGCGACGAACGGCACCACGACCGCCGGCGTAACGGGCGAAAACGTCTACGTCGGCGAAACGGCCGTCGGCTCGCCGTCGTTCTTCCTCGCAAGCCCGATCAGCCCGGCAAACCCGAATCAAGCGTGACCCAGAAAGGCCTGTTCCCGTTCGGCTCCGAACACAAGTACACCGTCTTCGCGGGCGACTGCGAAAAGAACAACCCCGAAACTGCCGCCAGCCCAACGGTCAAAGCGCCACCCGCGCAGGTCGAACCCAACCAGACGGTCTCTGTCACGGTCGAAGTGCCGAAAGTCAACCTGACCGTGTATCGCGGCACGAGCACGACGTCGCTAGGAACGCTCACGAGCACCTCGGCGAAGCTGATCAACACGGAATGTGCCGGCAAGGCGTCGCAGGATTTCCCGACGGTCCCCTACGAACACACGGTCAAAGTCGTCAACGGCGTACTGGAAACGCCCTACGCGCCGTACGCGAAATCGCTCGAACTGTGCGTCACGTTCTCGGAAGGCAGCCCCCTCAAATACTACAAGTCGAAATATACGTTCGCGAACACGGCCAAAGCGGGCACGGCCGCTCTGAACGACTACGCGAAAACGACGAGCCCGCCCAATACACGACCGTCACCTCGACAACGACGTGCTGACGATGGCAAGCCGGCGCCTGATCAACCCGCTGCGCGCCGAGAGCGGCTACACGCTGGTCGAGATGCTCGTCTCGATGCTCGCCGGCGCGATCGTCGTGGTCACAGTCGTGCTGATCCTCGACTTCTCCAAAACTCAGCAGACGCGGATCAGCGACCACGTTCGCGCCGACCAGATCGGCCGCACCTCGATGGAACGCATGCTGCTCGAGCTCCGCTCGAGCTGCGTCGGCGGCATGCCGCCGATCCAGGGCCCGATCGCGTCGCTGGGCGGCGGCACGCCGGTCTCGCCGCTACAGACGCTGAACGGCGAAAACCTCTGGTTCGTCAGCACCTACGGCACAGCAGAAGCCGGGAAGAGCACGCTCAAAGAAGGCTACCTGCACGACATCAAGTGGCAAGAAACCAGCCCGCGCAGCAGCACAGGCGAACGCGTCGGGACGCTCACCGACTACATGTTCAAAGCCGAAAAAGGCGAACTCCCGCAGAAGAAATGGGAATTCCAATCCTCGCTGTCGACGTCGACCGCGAAATACAAACACGTCCTGGCGCGCAATGTGACGCCGCTGGAAGGCGGCACCTCGGTGTTCCGCTACTACCGCTTCGACACGACGACGACCGACGCCAAATTCGGCGAACTCGTCGAAATGAAAAGCAGCGAACTGCCGCCGACGACCGAAGAAGCCGAGAGCCGGGTCGCGCAGGTGCGAATCGAATACCAGCAGGCACCGGAAAGCCTTCCAAACCTCGCCGCCAACACCAAAGCCGGCCATACGACGACCGTCAGCGGCGCGGTGAACCTTCGCCTCACACCGGGGGAATCGACCGAAGAAGGAACGACGACATGCACGTGACAGGGACAACTCGACGGAACAGAGCTCGCCGAACGCTCGCGCGTCAGGAGGGCTTCACGATGATCTTCGTGCTGGCCGCAATGCTGATCGGCGGCCTGCTCGTCGCCGGCGCCTTGGCCGCGGCGAGCGGCGATCAGTCGCTCAGTCGCAAATCGACGGCGCAGACTGCCTCCTACTACGCCGCAACCGCCGGCGTTCAGCGCTACGAGTACGAACTTTCACACAACCCGAACTTCTGGGTCGAATGCCCCGCGCTCACCGTGCGCGAAGTGCCGGGCGCGCCGGAAGAGGAATACACCGCCACCACGCTGGCCGCGAAAGGCTATACGAAATGCGAAAAAGGCGTGCAGGCCTCGATCCTCGAAACGAGCGGTGCCGCGCGCGGCACGTTCAGGGTCCTGATCACAGCGACCGCCGGTACCGGCGCCAACAAGACGACGCACAAGATCGTCGCCGTCTTCTCTCATCCCGGCTTCACGAAGTACGTGTACGAGAGCAACTACGAGGTTGAGGATCCCTCCAACTTCAGCCCCGAACCGACCAGCTGCGAACACTACTACGCCGAACGGGTCACGAAAAAACTCACTTCAACCTGCCCGCCGATCGAGTTCGCACCCGAAGACAAGGTCAACGGGCCGATGCACACCAACGACGCCGCCGACATCTGTGCGGAAGGCACGAAAAAGCCGACGTTCGGCCGCGAAGGCCGCGAAGACGCGATCGAGATGCTCGGTGGCCACTACGCCTCGTCCGGCTGCAAAAACGAAGGGAACTTCCAAGGCAAGTACACCGAAGAAGCCGAAGCCCTGCTGCCGCCCGAAACCGACTCCGAACTGCTCGAATCGGCGACGTACAAGTTCAGCGGGCGCACCGTGATCGTGCTCAACACGGGCACGCCCAACACGATGACGGTCACGAACAAAGGCACGACGACGACGAAAGAATTCCCCTCTAACGGCGTCGTCTACGTCGAAAACTCCAGCGAAGGCTGCGGCATCGGCAAGTACACGCCGTTCGGCCCCAATACAACGACCGACACGGGCTGCGGCAACGTCTACGTCAGCGGCAGCTACACCGAATCGCTGACGATCGCCTCCGCCAACGACGTGATCGTCAACGGCAACCTGACGACGACGCACGAATCCAACGGCGAACCGACGGGCGGCGGTACGCTCGGCCTGATCGCCGAAAACTTCGTTCGCGTGTACCACCCGGTCAAGGAAAAGTACGAAGTCGAAAACTACATGCCGAAATCGGAAGCGCCGGTCGGTACCGAATGCCTGACGGAATTCAGTATCAGCGGCAAACTGAGAATCGGGATCGAAGGTCGTTACGAACCTGTCGTCCACCACGAACTTCAAAGTTGGCGCGACGGTAACTGGAACCGGGATTCCTACCGGCACCACGATCAAAGCGATCAAAAACAGTACCGAAGTCGAACTTTCGAAGGAAGCTACGTCCTCGACCACGACGACGATCAGCTCCTTCAAGGCCACCACGGGTGTCACCTACTACAGCGGCATCAAAAAGTGCGTCGAACCCGCGAAATCCGGCTACACGTTCCACGAAAGCGAACTGCTCGACGCCAAGTCGTGCAACAACTCGGAGAAATACGTGAGCGAAGGCGAATGCGAATACACCAACACGTCGAGCTCATGCGACGCGCCCAACCTGTCCGCCTCCGAAGACCCGAACAAATGGGGTGCACTGGAAAATCCGACGATCGACGCCGCGATCCTCAGCACGAAACACTCGTGGATCGTCGATAACTACAAGTGCGGCGCGAAGCTGGGCGAACTCAACGTGTGGGGCTCGATCGCCCAGTTCTGGCGTGGCCCGGTCGGCACCGGCGGCGGTAGCGGCACCGGCTACATCAAGAACTACAACTACGATCAGCGGCTCTACACCAAAGAACCGCCGAACTTCCTCAGCCCGATCGCGACGTCCTGGAAACTCTCACGCGAGAGCGAAGTCCCAGCGACGTTCACCGGCTGAGCGCTCGAGCGCCGGCAGGCGATGTGGGTCCGGCGCGAGCCGTTCCCACATCGCGCCGAGCCGCCGACCGTCCGCCACGCGCACCCCGGTAGCGCCAGCAGGCGCCAGCGGCGTAGCTCTAGCTGGGGCCGGCTCTGAACCGGCATTACGCTTGAAGGCGTGGCGAGTGGAGACGAGCAGAATCAGGACCCCGACGGGCGATTCGGCATTGAGGTCGACTCGGAGGATGCTCTACGGCCCGAGCCAGACCGCCGGCAGCCGATCCCCGAGGATCTACCCGAGCCGGTCGCTCGGCTGGTCAGACGGCTTCTAGAGGAGGGATTCGGGCTGCTCAGCGATGTGCGAGATCCAGACTTCTTCGGAAACCGCCTGCTGGTGTACCGGCGCGCGCCCGTCGAGCTACGGCTGATCAAGGACCGCAGCCAATGGACGGTCGATATGAAGGCCGATGGCTGGGACGATCACGTGCCGTTCCCGCTGTTTCACGGCTTCGCGCTGGAGTAGCACTGGCGCCGGGCATCGCCCCTTTACGGCGTTCGGGCCGCCGAGCTGCGACGGCGCCGTGCCAGAGCAGTGAGTACGGGTCGTTACTGGCGAAAACGCCGCGCTCCATGCCCCACTGCTGCACGCCGGCGAGCGCGCGAGCGCTCGCAATCATCCAAGCGGGCCTGCCGCCCGAGCCTTTCAGGACCGCGAGGAGACGATGTCGGCGACGTGCGCGTCGACGAATTCGCGCAGGTCGCTCGAGGTCAGCTCAACGCCTGCGCGCAGATCGCCTGAGCTGATGTCGACGAGCTCCTCCTCGAGCACCGTCGGGTCCATGAAGATGCGTGCTTTGCCCATGAACTGAACCGGCGAGATCGCGCCGACGATCAGGCCGTGCCCGCTCTCGAGCTCGTCGCGGTCAACCAGCGCGAGCGGGCTGCCGCCGATCAGCTTGCGCACCTTCTTGAGCTTCAGCGTCTTGTGACCGGGAAGCAGCAGCACGACGAGCTCGCCCTCCTCAGAACGCGCGACGAGGCACTTGACGATCTGCGACACGCGGACACCGCGCTGCACGGCTGCAGCCTCGCACGTGAGCGCGATCTCCTCGTGCGGCTTCATCACGAACGGCACGCCGGCTTCGCGCAGCGGTCCGACTACCGGGTCATCCGTCGATGTCGTCTCCGCAGTCATCCTGGTCATCGGAAACGAGCCCGAGACGTAGCACGCGCCGGCCAGCTCGCGCGCGCGGCAGCGCTCGAGCCGCCGTTGGGTCGAGCGCGATGGCGTCGATAACTCTGGCGCGTTAGAAGGGCCACGCTCCACTATCGGCAGTTCAGGCTCGTCTCGTTACCCCGATTTGAGATCGTCCGGCGTCCGTTCGCGAGCCGGTCTCGGCGGCCTCCTAAAGGACGATCTGAGCGCTCACCGCGAGGATGGTGCGGGCGGAGGGACTCGAACCCCCAAGGGCTAGCGCCCACCGGCTCCTAAGGCCGGCGTGTCTACCAATTCCACCACGCCCGCACGCGCCGTAGCGCGAGATTGTATGGTGAGCGGCGAGATGTCTTCGGTTCCCGGACGCGAGCCTGCAGACGACCGCTCGGCAGGCACGGTCATCACGCATCCCAACCGCGACAAGCCGGTCGTTCAGGCGACGCGCGCAACCGTCGTGTTGCTGCTGCTTGCAAGTGCCGCGCTCGTGCTGATCGTGACGATCGGCGGCTGGGGACTGCTGGAGCCGGCGAAGCCGATCGAGATCGCCTACGTGATCATCTATCTGACGCTCGCGTTCTTCGCGCTGCGCTGGAATCGCGGCGTCCTGCCGGTGTCGGCCGTGCTTGCAGTGCTGCTGCTGATCTTCGCGCTCGTCGCCGGGCCGAGCTGGTTCGCGCGCGACAAAGCCGGCTTCGCGCAGCCGTCGCTCGACGCGAGCCTGCTCGGGACGCTGACGCTGCTGATCGCGCCGCTGCAGATCCTGCTCGTCGCCTTCGCGATGCGCGGCTTCCAGCAGGGCTGGAACGTCGAGCTCGAGCGGCGCGACCCCTCGGCCGGCCCCGACGTGTTCGTCTCCGCGCCGCCGCAGCCCGCCTGAGCTACGGCGATGAGCGCCAGAGCCCTGGCGCCTGCCGCCGGCGCGTGCTCGCTTACACTTCGGTCTCACTCGCGGCGGTGGCGGAACGGTAGACGCGGGGCCCTCAAAAGGCCCTGTCCGAAAGGGTGTGTGGGTTCGAATCCCACCCGCCGCATCCTTGACGCAAGCGATCGGCGTCGTCGCTAGTGTCGAGACGCGATTCTGTCGATACGGTCGATATGAAGGGCACGGCTGGCAGCCCGAACGGCGCCGGGAACTCTCGTAGCGGGCGCGTGAGAGAGCTCGACGCGGTGCGCGGTGTGGCGGCGCTTGCCGTCGTGCTCGGGCACCTGACGACGGCGGTGCCGGCGTTTGACGATGCATCGCGCTCCCACGGTCTGACGCCGCTGAACGTGCTCGTCTTCAGCCCGCTCTACGCGATAATCGCCGGCGGCGCGGCCGTGATCGTCTTCTTCGTGCTCAGCGGCTACGTGCTGACGTTGTCATACGAGGGCGCGAAGCAGACCTACGCCGGCTTCCTCGTCCGTCGCGTCGCACGGCTGTGGATGCCCTACATCGCTGCCGTCGCAGTGGCGATGCTGCTTGCCACTGCCCTGGGCGACACAGTGGTGGCCGGTCGCGAGCCATTGGTTCAACGCACGCTGGCAGGGAACGGTCGGCGTGAGTGCGATCCTGCAGCATCTCTCGCTGGTCGGGCATTTCACCGACAACGCGCAGTACGTGCCGGTGATCTGGTCGCTGACCGATGAGATGCGGATCTCGCTCGTGTTTCCTCTGCTGGTCGCGGCGATCGCGCTGTTCGGCTGGCGGCCGGGCATCGCCGCCGGTGCCGTTCTCACCGTCATCGCCGTCGAGCTCTCCTACAAAGTCTCGGCCGACTTCGCGACGCTCGAGTACGTCGTCTGCTTCCTCGTCGGCATAGCGCTGGCGACTCACCGCACGAGGATCGCGGGGCTGTTGCAGCGCACCACCGCGGGGCAGCGCTGGGCGGTCGCGCTGTTTGCCCTGCTGCTCTACACGTGGTCGGCCTGGATGCCGCCGAAACTGCTGCCCGGCCACCTCGCAAAGCTCGCCGACTCGCAGGCGCTCTACGTGCTGCTCCAGACCGCCGCCGCGGCCATGTTCATCGAGCTCGCCCGCTATCCGGGCCGCACTCGCGCGTGGCTCCTCTCGGTCGTCCCGCAGTACCTCGGGCGAATCTCATACAGCCTGTACCTCGTGCACACGATCGTGCTGCTCGCGATCGTCCACCTCGTCGACCCGGGCAGCCTCGGCCTGATGATCGCGCTGTTCCCGCTGATCTTCGTTCTGTCGATCGCCCTCGCCGATCTCTCGCAGCGCTGGATCGAGCGCCCCGCCCAGGCGCTCGGGCGACGCGTTGCTGCGCGCGTAGAACGGCGCGCGCGCCTGGAGCATGCATCGAGTGTCGTGGCCGTGCCGGCTGCTCCGATCGCTTCCATGCGTAGCGATCGCGAAGGGTGATCGAGACAGCCGCGCGCGACTTCGCGGGTTCAGCCAAACGCGCCGCGCGCCGCCTGCACGCCGGCGCCGGCCCGCTCCCAGAAGCCGTACGTACCCAGCTCGCGCAGCTCCTGCGCAGCCTCGACGACGGCGCCGAGCGCGGCGAAGGCAAAGGCGCCGCCAACCGAGATGCGCTTCACGCCGACCGATGCCAGTTCGGCGATCGTCGGCGCGCCCGGGCGAACGAGCACGTTGACCGGCAGCTCGACCGCTGCGACGATCGCAGCGATCTCCTCGAGCTCGGTCGGACCGGGCGCGTAGAGCACGTCGGCGCCGGCCTCCGCGTAGGCCTGCAGCCGCGCGATCGTGTCGGCCAGCTCGGCACGGCCGTGCAGGTAGTTCTCGGCGCGCGCCGTCAGCACGATCCGCCGGCCGCCGGAATGTGCCGCCTCAGCGGCAGCTTCGATCCGCTCGACGGCGAGCGCGAGCTCATAGATCGGCGCGTCGCGATCGCCGCTGAAGTCCTCGACCGAGCAGCCTGCGAGCCCCGCGTCGATCGCCAGAGCGATCGTCTCGGCGACGCCCGCCGGATCGTCGGCGAAGCCGTTCTCGAGATCGGCCGAGATCGGCAGATCGACCGCCGCCACGAGCTCTGCCGCGTGCGCGAGCGCCTCGTCGCGCGTGACCGAACCGTCGAGTCGCCCGAGCGTGGCAGCGAAGCCGCTGCTCGTCGTCGCGAGCGCCTTCGAAGCCGAGCGAGGCGAGCAGCTTCGCCGAGCCGCGATCCCAGGCGTTCGCCAGCAGCAGCGGCGACTCGCCGTGGTGCAGCTCGAGGAACCTCTGCGCCTTCTGCGCCTGGTCGCTCATGGCCCGGCGACCAGCTCGAGCAGCGGCGCAGCGAGCGCCGGCGGCGCCGCGAGGATGCCCCAAGGAAGGTTCTCGTAGGGCTGAAGCTCGTGGATCTCGAGCCCGGCGCGCTCGCAGATCAGCGCGCCGGCGGCGATGTCCCACTGCTTGACCGAGCGCTCGTAGTAGGCGTCGAAGCGGCCGGCTGCCGTCCAGGTCAGATCGAGCGCGGCGCTGCCGAAGCGGCGGATGTCGCGTACGCACGGCACCAGCCGCTCGAGCACCCGCCCCTGCGCGCGGCGAACCTCGCTGTCGTACGCGAGCCCGGTCGCGACCATCGCACTCGCCAGGTCCACGCCGCCCGGAGCCGGCATCCTCGCCGGTGAGCCGCTCGTCCGGCCCGGCGCGGTCTGGCAGCTCGAGCGCGCCACGCGGCCCGTCGAGCCGCGCCGCGCCGTCGCGCGTCGCGCTGAACAGCTCGTCGCGGTTGGCGTCGAGCACGGCGCCGGCGATCATCCCGGCGTCGTCGCGCACGGCCACGCTGACCGACCACTGCGGGATGCCGAACAGGAAGTTGACCGTGCCGTCGAGCGGATCGACGATCCACCGCAGGCCGCTGCTGCCCTGCTCGGAGTCGCCCTCCTCCTCCCCCACGAAGCCGTCGTCGGGCCGGCGCTCTCGCAGCAGCTCGCGGATCGCCCGCTGCGAGCTGACGTCCGCCTCGCTGACGAGATCGGTCGGCGTGCTCTTGCTCTCGACCTCGTGCTCGCTGCCGCTCTGCGCTCGCGCGAGCAGCAGCGTGCCGGCCAGGCGCGCCGCCTCGACCGCCAGCGCCAGCAGCTCATCCGCCTCGACGCCGGCCGCGCCGCTACTCACCCGTCTCGCCCGCCCGCCGGCATGCCGGTCGAGTCGCGCCTCATTCAGGCTCCGGCGGGCGCATCTGCGGCCACGCGCGCTCGGCCTCGATCTGCGCCGCGAGCGACAGCAGCGTCGCCTCGTCGTTGGGCCGTCCGACGAGCTGCACGCCGCGCGGCAGGCCGTCTGCGCCGAGTCCCGCCGGGACCGACGCCGCCGGTTGGCCGGTCACGTTCCAGACGCCGTTGTAGGGCACCCAGCCGGCGACGGCGTTCAGCGTCCACGTCGCGCCGCGTCCCTGCAGCTGTCCGATCGCCGGCGGCGGCGCCGCGGTGGCCGGCGTCAGCAGCACGTCGTGGTCTCGAATATGCCGTTCAGGCGCCGCGCGAACTCCGCCTCGGCAGCGAGCGAGCGCTCGAGCAGCGTGGACGTCAGCAGCCCGCCCAGCCGCGCGACCGTGCGCGTGCGGCGTTCGAGGCGCTCGGGATGCGCGAGCGCCTGCGCATCCTGATGCGCGCCGGCGAGATAGCGCGGCACGAGCGCCAGCGCCGTACCCGAGCCGTAGTCCGGGTCGCGCTCGCTGACCTCGTGGCCGAGCGAGCCGAGCAGCTCGGCCGTCTCACGCAGCGCACGCTCGGCGTCGGCGTCCAGCCGTGCGATCACTCCCGGCGGGATCTTCGTCGAGACGGCGATCCGCAACCGCCCCGGCGGCGTCGCCGCGGCCTGCGCGAACGCGATCGCCGGCGTCGGCGCGTGGTCGGCGTCGACATCGGTCGAACCCGATGCGACGTCGAGGAACAGCGCCGTGTCGGCGACCGTGCGCGTCAGCGCGCCGATCACCGACAGCCCGTGCCAAGCGCGCGACTTGGGCGCCATCGAGACACGCCCGCGCTGCGGCTTCAGCCCGAACAGACCGCACCACGCCGCCGGGATCCGGATCGAGCCGGCGCCGTCGCTGCCGAGCGCCGCGCCGACCAGGCCCGCGGCGACCGCCGCCGCGCTGCCGCCGCTCGAGCCGCCCGGCGCGCGTTGCCGGTCCCACGGATTGCGCGTCACGCCGAACGTCGCCGTCTCGGTGAACGGCCACAGGCACAGCTCCGGCACGTTCGTCTTGCCGATGATCACCGCGCCGGCGCCACGCAGGCGGCGGACGACCTCCGCGTCGGCCGTCGCCGGGCCGCCGTGCGCGTTGGTTCCCAGCGCCGTCACCTCGCCGGCGACGTCGATGTCGTCCTTGACCGCGAACGGCACGCCCAGCAGCGGACGCGCGCCGCCGGCACCGCGCCGAGCGTCGGCCTGGTCGGCTTCGAGCAGTGCGCGCTCGGCGAAGACGACGCGAAACGCGTTCAGCGGCTCGCCGCGCTCAGAGCGATCGGCCGCCGCCATCCGGCCCAGGCACAGTTCGACGAGCTCGCGCGAGGAGAGCTCGCCTGCGGCGATCAGCTCGGCCTGGCGGGCGATTCCGGCGTAGGCGACATCCGATCCGTCCATCGGCAGCCAAATCTATTGAAAAGCCGAGCGCGCCAGCCGATCGTGGCCGTACGATCCGCTGCGAGCGTCGCGCGTGCTCGCGGGGAATGGCCGAAGGCCATCGACGAGCTCGTGCGATGCGCGCGATCGGCTACGACCAACCGCAAACAGGGAGTGTGTGCCTCGTGTCCTATCCAGTCAGCTTCGAGGCCGACTACGTCGAGCGACGCAGCCGGCTCAGCACGTTCTTTCGACTGATCCTCGTGATCCCGCTCGCGATCGTGCTGTACGTGTTCGGCATCGTCGCGTCGTTCGCGATCGTGTTCGCCTGGTGCGCGATCGTCGTGACCGGTCGCTACCCGCAGGGCGTCTACTCGTTCGTCGCCGACTTCACACGATTCGTCGCGCGAGTGACGGCCTACGGCGCGCTGCTGACCGACACCTATCCGCCCTTCAGCGGTGGTGAGGACCCGAGCTATCCGATCCGGATGGAGTTCGCCGGCCCGCTCGAGCAGTACAGCCGCCTGAAGACGCTGTTCCGCGTCATCCTCGCGATCCCGATCGTGATCCTCCGCTACGTGATCAACCTGCTGCTGGAGCTCGGCGGATTCGCCAGCTGGATCGTGATCGTGATCACCGGCAAGATGCCGCGCGGGCTGTTCGACCTGATGGTGCTGGCCAACTCCTACACGGCGCGCAGCGACGCCTACCTGTTCCTGCTGACCGAGAGCTACCCGCCGTTCCAGGACGAGAACACGCGCGCGGCCGGCATCGCCGCCTAGGTCTAGACCGGCGTCACGGGGTTGTGCTTGGCGGGCCAGGTCCGCTGCTTGCTCGCGGCGTGCGCGAAGCGGCGGATCAGCTCGTCGCGCAGCAGCTGCGGCTGCACGACGGCGTCGATCACGAGCTCGGAGGCGAGGTGCAGGATGTCGATGTCCTCGGCGTACTCGGTGCGCAGCTGCTCGGTGCGCCGTGCGCGCTCATCGGGATCGTCGATCGCCTGTAGCTGGTTGTAGTAGACGGCGTTGATCGCCGCCTGCGGGCCCATCACGGCGATCGACGCGCTCGGCAGCGCCAGGCAGCAGTCGGGCTCGAACGCCGGGCCTGCCATCGCGTAGAGACCGGCGCCGTAGGCCTTGCGCACGACGACCGAGATCTTCGGCACGGTCGCCTCGCTGACGGCGCTGATCATCTTCGCGCCGTGGCGGATGATGCCTTCGCGCTCGACCTGCGTGCCGATCATGAAGCCGGGCACGTCGGCCAGGAACAGCAACGGCACGTTGAACGCGTTGCACGCCCAGATGAATCGCGCCGCCTTGTCGGCCGAGTCGCCGAACAGCACGCCGCCCTTGAACTTCGGCTGGTTCGCGACGATTCCGATCGCGCGGCCGTCGAGGCGGGCGTAGCCGACGATCAGCTCCTTCGCCCAGCGCGGGTGGATCTCGAGCAGCGAGTCCTCGTCGACCAGCGCGCCGATCAGCGTCTTCATGTCGAACGGCTTGTTCTCGTCGGCCGGAATCAGCTCGCCGATCGACTTGCCGTCCGGAATCTCGGCGGGCGGCGAGGGCACGGCCGGAGGCGATGACTGCTGCCAGCTGCTCGGCAGGTAGGAGAGGTAGCGCCGCGCCAGCGCGATGCCGTCCTCGTCGCTCTTGACGAGCTGGTGGCCGACGCCGGAGACGCCCGTGTGCATCCGCGCGCCGCCCATCTCCTCGAGCGTCACCTTCTCGCCGATCACCATCTCGGCCATCCGCGGCGAGCCGAGATACATCGAGGCGTTGCCCTCGCGCATGATCACGATGTCGCAGAACGCAGGTATGTAGGCGCCGCCGGCGGCGCTCGGGCCGAACAGCACGCAGACCTGCGGCACGACGCCCGACAGCTTCACCTGGTTGTGGAAGATCCGCCCGGCGCCGCGACGTCCCGGGAACATCTGCACCTGCTCGGTGATCCGCGCGCCGGCCGAGTCGACGAGATAGACGAGCGGGATCTGCAGGCTCAGCGCGCGCTCCTGGATGCGCAGGATCTTCTCGACCGTCTTCGGCCCCCACGATCCGGCCTTGACGGTCGGATCGTTGGCCATCAGCGCGACGGCGCGGCCGTCGAGCGTGCCGACGCCGGTGACGACGCCGTCGGCGCCGAGCCCGTCCTCCTGCCAGTTCGCGAGCAGGCCCTCCTCGGCGAAGCTGTCGTGATCGAGCAGCAGCGCGATCCGCTCGCGCACGTCGAGCTTGCCCTGCTCGCGCGACTTCTCGCGGTGGCGCTGCGGGCCGCCGGCGAGCGCCCGCTCTGATGCGTCGCTGAGTGAGCTCACCGCGGCAGGCTCCGGTGGCGCGAGCTGCGATCGAGCGCGGCGTGCGTTGCGCCGCTGCAGCCGCGCTTCGACCGCCCGCTCGTCGGGCGCCGGGCCGAGCAGCAGCCAGCCGTCGCGCAGCAACGGCAGCAGCGTGAAGACGATCACCCAGATCGGCCAGAACTGACCGTGCGCGCCGGCTGCCAGCCAGATCGCGACGCATACTCCCGACGCGGTCAGCGAGCCGCCGGCCTCCTGCAGCAGGCGCACGCGCAGGTGCTTGCGTCGCTCGGCCAGCGAGCGCTGCACGGCCGCCGGGCTGATCGGCAGGTCGACGTGCAGCGCGTCCAGATCGGCCTGCGTCTTTGCCTCGTAGGTCGTGTCGAGGCGCTCCTCGAACTCCTCCGGCGTGAGCCGGCCGGCGACCATGTGCTCGCGCAGCTCATCGGCCAATCGCTCACGATCGGCGTCGGCGACGCGCAGGCTCGAAGGGTCGCTCATCCGTTGAAGGTTATGCCGCCGGCGCGCCGGCGTCGAACTCGCGGCGCCGGCGCCGGCTACAGCGCCGCGTTCTGCTGCGGCGTCTCGCCGGAGTAGTCGTAGAAGCCCTTGCCCGACTTGCGCCCGAACCAGCCCGCCGCCAGCATCTTGCGCAGCGTCGGCGGGCGGGCGAAGCGGCGCTCGCGGAACTCGTCGAACAGCACGTCGCAGATCGAGCCGAGCGTGTCGAGGCCGACGAAGTCGGCGAGCGTCAACGGCCCCATCGGATGCCCGGCACCGGCCTTCATCGCCTCGTCGATCTCGGCGATCGAGCCGACCTGCTCTTCGAGCGCGCGCATCGCGTCGAGCATGTACGGCACGAGCAGGCGGTTGACGATGAAGCCGGCCTGGTCTTTCGTCGGGATCGCGAGCTTGCCCTCCGAGCGCGCGAACGCCAGCGCTGCATCGAAGGTCTCGTCACTCGTCGTCACGCAGCGCACGACCTCGACGAGCTTCATCACCTGCGCCGGGTTGAAGTAGTGCAGCCCGACGAAGCGCTCCGCGCGGCTCGTCGTCGCCGCCTGGTCGATCACCGCCAGCGAGGACGTGTTCGTCGCGAAGATCGCCTCCGGCTTGACGATCTCGTCGACCTCCTTCCACATCTCGAGCTTGACCGCGAGGTTCTCGGTGATCGCCTCGATCACCAGATCGCAGTCGGCCAGCTCGCGGTAGTGCGTCGTCGGCGAGATCCGCGCGCGCACCTGATCGGCGTCCTCCTGGCTCGACTTGCCTTTCTCGACGGCTCGCGCGAGCTGCTTCTCGATCTTGCCGACGCCCTTCGCGAGCGCCGCGTCGTCGACCTCGCGCAGCACGACCTGATAGCCCGACTGGGCAGCCACCTGAGCGATGCCGTGTCCCATCAGCCCCGCTCCGAGCACTCCGACCTTCTCGATCTGCTGCGCCATGTAATTCCTCTCCAGCTCGCTTGGCCCGGAGCCTATTACGGGCGACTGATCCCGCGTGCCGCGCCCCTGCAGAGGACGCGCCGTGCCGCCGCACCGCCGGCCGCGAGGTAGCCTGCGTGAGTGCCATCGGACGACGGCTTCGATCTTCCGGCCGCGGCGCTGCGCGCCGACCGCGCCGAGCTCGAGTCCTCGCTGAGCGCGCTCGCCTCGATGCTCGAGCAGGCGCTGCCCGGGCTCGCCTCGGTCGAACGCCGCAAGGTCGGCGGTTTTCGCTCCAAGCGCACCGAGGTGCGACGGATCCTCGTCGAGCTCGGCGACGAGCGCTTCGAGCTGCTCGCAGCAGATCGGGCGCTGCAGTGCACGCGCAACAAGGTCGTGCGCGGCATCGCGCTGAGCCACGAGCAGCTGACGAGCGCCGACTGGCTGGCGGCGTTGCTCGCCGCGCTGAGCCATACGGCTGAGATCAGCGAGCGCGACCGCAGCGCGCTCGAAGGGATGCTGCGGTGAGCCCGCTGTTTCGCCGCCGGAGCGAGGAGGAGAAGCAGGCCGCCGAGGCGCGCGAGCAGGCTGCAGCGCGCGGCGCAGAGCGCGCCGCCGCCTCGCTCGAGCTGATCGAACAGGGCAGGATCCCGCTCGCTGCATCGGAGCGGCTCGCGCGCTTCGCCGAGCGAGCAGGCGCCGGGCGAGCACGCGCCGGCGAGCGTTCAGCAGCGATCTGGAAGTGAGCGAATGGAGCGCGCTCGCGCGGCTCGGCGTGGCGCCGATCACGCAGGTGATGGGCTCCTCGATCTACCACGTCGGCTGGCAGCCGACCTACTACAACGTGCCGACCGAGGTACGCGTGCTCTCAGACGCCTACAACGAGTGCCGCCGCCTCGCGCTCGCGCGCCTGCTGGAGGAGGCGCAGGCGTGCGGAGCCGACGCCGTGCTCGGCCTGCGGATCGAGCAGGGCGCCCACGACTGGGCGCCCGGCGCGATCGAGTTCATCGCGCTCGGCACGGCCGCGCGGCTTCCGCCGAAGCTTCGCGCGCCAGGCGGCGCTGCCGTGCTCAGCGACCTCAGCGGCCAGCAGTTCGTGCAGCTCTGCGAAGCGGGCGTGCGACCGGTCGGCATCGCCGCGCACACGAGCATCCACTACGTGCCGGCCTCCGGTCAGACGCAGATGGCCCAGTCGCAGGGCTGGGGCTCCGCGTGGGTCAACCAGGAGCTGGTCGACTTCAGCCAGGGCGTCTACGAAGCGCGCGAGAAGGCGATGGCCTCGATCACTGCGCAGGTGCGCGAGCTGGGCGGCGACGGCGTGATCGGCGTCGAGCTGAGCGAGCACGGCCGCACGCACGCGGTGAGGCGGTCGCTGATCGACTCGAAAGACCTCGAAGTGACCTTCCACGTGATCGGCACCGTCGTGCGCGAGGACGCGGCGATCGCCGCCGAGCAGCCGGCCGCGCCGATGAAAATCGTCTCGCTGCGATGAGCGCTCGTCTCGCACGCAAGCGCCTCGCAGGACGTCCGCAGTCTCCCCTTGGACAAACCAACGCGAAGGATCGACAACGTGTCATATGACCCCAGCAGCACCGAGGGCGTTCCCGAGGCAGGCACGGCGCGGCTCTCGCAGAACCGCTCCGGGCTGTTCACGAGCGATCTCTCGGTCAACGAGTTCCTGCTCGTGCGCCAGGCCGGCTTCCAGCCGCTCGGCCTCGTGATCGGCAGCTCGATCTACCACATCGGCTACCAGCAGTCGATGTGGAAACAGAGCCAGGAGATGAACGTGCTCTCGCAGGCGATGTACGAGGCGCGCGAGCTCGCGATGACGCGAATGGAGGAGGAGGCCGACCAGCTCGGCGCCGACGGCATCGTCGGCGTGCGCCTGGTGATCGGCCGCTACGACTGGGGCGAGAACATGGCCGAGTTCCTGGCGATGGGCACGGCCGTCAAGCACCGCGGCGGCGAGCTGCATCGCGCGCCGTCCGGGCGCCCCTTCACCAGCGATCTCTCCGGGCAGGAGTTCTGGACGTTGCTGCAGACCGGCCACCGGCCGGTCGCGATGGTGATGGGCTCGTGCGTCTACCACGTCGCGCACCAGAGCTGGCGTCAGTCGATCGGCAACACGGGCAAGAACGTCGAGATGCCGAACTTCACGCAGGCGCTGTACGACGCGCGCGAGCTGGCGATGGAGCGGATGCAGGCCGAGGCGATCGCGGCCAAGGCCGAGGGCATCGTCGGCGTTCACATCGAAGAGAAGTCACACGGCTGGGGCAGCCACGTGATTGAGTTCTTCGCGATCGGAACCTCGATCATTCCCGCCGAGGGAGCCGAGGATCACGTGATTCCGGCGCCGCAGACCGTGCTCGACCTCAGCTGAGCGCAGCCGACGATCGTCAACGAGCCCCGACGCCGACCGGACCAGAGAGCCCGAGAGAGACCGGAGGAGACCATGAGCATCGTCCTCAGCGAAGACCGCGGCGCCGTTCGCCACGTGATCCTGAACCGTCCCGAGAAGCGCAACGCGATGAACCAGGAGCTGCTGCTCGCGCTGGCGCAGGCGCTGCGCGACGCCGCCGCCGATGACGGCGTGCACTGCGTCGTGCTGCGCGGCGAAGGGCCGGTCTTCTCGGCCGGCGTCGATCTCGTCGAGCTGGCGCAGTCGGCAGGCACGCCGGGACAGCTGCGCCCGTTTCGCCAGAACTTCCTCGACTGCCCGAACCTCGCCGAACAGATGGCCAAGCCGGTCGTCTGCCAGATCCACCGAACGTGCGTCGGCGGCGCACTCGAGGTCGCGCTCGGCTGCGACCTGCGGATCGCCTCGAGCGATGCTCAGCTCGGCCTGCCCGAGGTCAAGTTCGGCATCATCCCCGACGTCGGCGGCTCCTCGCGGCTGCCGGCCGTCGTCGGGCTCGGCCGCGCAAAGGAGCTGATCATGACCGCGCGCACGATCGACGCCGACGAGGCCGAGCGGATCGGCCTGGTCAACCGCGTCGTCGCGCCGGAGCGGCTCGAGGCGGCGACCGAGGAGCTCGTCGATGAGCTGCTCGCCAACTCGCACATCGCCGTCGGCCGCGCCAAGCACGTGATCGACGCCTCAGCACGCCCCGCGCTCGCCGTCACGCTGGAGATGGAGGTCGCGACGCAGGAGTACTGCATCGCCGCTGCGCGAGAGATCGCGCGCGAGGCCGAGGCCGCCTCAGCGGTCTGAGCGGGTCGTCGACCAAGCGGAGCAAGGACGCAGGGAGCGAAGTGTGCTCTGCATACGAGCGAGCGAGGACGCCGCTCCGCGCAGCGTCGACGGCCCGCTCAGCGCCAGTCGACTGGGCCGGCGACGAGCGTATGGCTGCCGAGCGGCCGGCCGAGCAACTCCTGCACGCGCCGCGCGCAGGCGAGCAGCGCCGGCAGGTCGATGCCCGTCTCGACGCCCATCTCGTGCAGCATCGAGACGAGATCCTCGGTCGCGATGTTTCCGGTTGCGCCGGCCGGCACGGGACAGCCGCCGAGCTCGCCGAAGCTCGACTCGAAGCTCTCGACGCCGACGTCGAGCGCGGCGAGCACGTTCGCAAGGCCCTGCCCGCGCGTGTTGTGGAAGTGCGCTGTCAGCTCGACGCCGTCGCCGAGCTCGCCTTTGGCGGCTGTGAAGAACTCACGAACCTGGCGCGGGTTGGCCATGCCGGTCGTGTCGCCGAAGCCGATCTCCTGCGCGCCGGCGTCGCGCAGCCGGGTCGCGATCTCGAACACTCGCTCGGGCGGCACGTTGCCCTCGTAGGGACATCCGAACGACGTCGAGATCACAGCCTCGCAGCGCAGCCCGGCCTCGCGAGCGCGCGCGAGCACCACCTGTAGGCCGTCCAGCGACTCGGCGATCGAGCGGTTGACGTTCTTGCGGTTGTGCGTCTCCGACGCCGACATGAACACGTTGATCTCGTCGATCAGCTCGCGCTGCTCGAGCGCCGCTTCGAGGCCGCGCAGGTTCGGCACGAGCACGCTGCGCGAGACGTGCTCGGGCACGTCGATCCGCGCGAGCACCTCGGCCGCGTCGGCGAGCTGCGGGATCACGTCGGCGCGCACGAAGCTCGTCACCTCGATCCGCCGGAGACCGGTGCGCGCAAGCGCATCGATCAGCGCGACCTTGTCGTCGGTCGCGATCGTCTCCGGCTCGTTCTGGAAGCCGTCACGCGGGCCGACCTCGCGGATCCGGACCGTGCTCGTCGTCTCGTCCATCGCTCCGCTCACGATAGAGCCGAAGCCTATACTCGCCGCGATGCCAGACGCCGCCGACTCAGTCGCGATCATCGGCGCGTCCGGCGCGCTCGGCTTCGGTCTCGCACTGCGGTTCGGCCGCGCCGGCGTGCCCGTCGTGATCGGCTCGCGTGACTCCGGTCGCGCCGAGGAGGCCGCCGGACGGGCGCGCGATGCGATCCCAGGCGCCTCCTGCTCGGGTGCCGAGAACGGCGAGGCGGCGGGCTCGGCGGAGATCGTGATCCTCAGCGTGCCGTTCCGCAGCCACTCTGAGACGCTGACGAACCTGAAGGAGGTGCTGCGGCCCGGCCAGCTGCTGATCGACGCGACCGTTCCGCTGGCAGCCGCCGTCAGCGGCAAGGCCACACGGATGCTCGGCGTGTGGCAGGGCTCGGCCGCGCAGCAGGCCGCCGAGATGGCGCCCGACGGCGTGCGCGTCGTCTCAGCGCTGCATACCGTCAGCGCCGCATCGCTGACCGACCTCGAGCACCCGCTCGAGCAGGACGTGTTCGTCTGCGGCGACAAGCGCGCCGACAAGAAAGAGGCGGCGCAGCTGATCGAGCGGATCGATGGGCTGCGCTGTGTCGACGGCGGGCGGCTTGAGATGTCGCGTATCACCGAGTCGCTGACGGCGCTGTTGATCGGCGTCAACGCGCGTTACAAGACGCACGCCGGCATCCGCGTGACAGGCCTGTCCGATCCCGATTGGAAGTGAGCGCGACGGCCGCGCCGGACGCTGACGTCGTCGTCCTCGCCGGCGGCACCGGCGGCGCGAAGCTCGCGCGCGGCCTGGCCGACGTGCTCCCGCCCAAGCGCCTGACCGCGATCGTCAACACGGGCGACGACATCGAGATCTACGGCGCGCACGTCTCGCCCGATCCCGATCTCGTCACCTTCTGGCTGGCAGATGAAATCGACGAGCGCGGCTGGGGCCTCGCCGGCGACACGTTCACCGTGATGGACGCGCTGCGCGCGCTCGGCTCGGAGGTTTGGTTCAACCTCGGCGATCGCGATCTCGCGTGGTGTCTGGAGCGCTCACGGCTGATCGCCGACGGCCACTCTCCGACGGCCGCGCTCGCGCGGCTGACCGGACAGCTCGGCGCTCAACGCGCGCGTGCTGCCGATGTGCGACGAGCCGGTGCGCACGTGGGTGCGCAGCGGCGAGGGCTGGCGCTCCTTTCAGGAGTTCATGATTCGCGACCGCGCCGCCGGAGTAGTCGAGGGACTCGAGTTCCGTGGCGCCGAGCAGGCCAAGCCGACGGCGCAGGTGCTCGACGCGATCGCGGCCGCCGATGCGATCGTGATCGGGCCTTCCAATCCGCTCGCCTCGATCGCGCCGATCCTCGCCGTTCCCGGCATCCGCGAGGCGCTCGCCGATGCGAGCGCTCCGGTGATCGCCGTCAGCCCGATCGTCGGCGGTGAGGTGCTGAAGGGCCCGACCGCTGCCTTCATGGCATTCGCCGCGCTCGACTGCAGCGCCTCCGGCGTAGCGGCGTTCTACGGCGAGCTGCTCGACGGCATCGTCGCCGACGAAGACATAGCCGCCGAGCTGCCGGCGCTGCGCGCCGACACGCGCATGAGCGAGGCCGACGGTCGCGCGCGCGTCGCCGCGCTGACGCTCGACTTCGCGCTGGCACTCGCAGACGGCCGATAGGCGGCGCGAGGCTGCGTCCTCGGTCGCTCGCGTGCGAGCGCACGCCACGCGACTGCCTGTGCCCCGAAGGGGTACGTCCTTGCCTCGCTTGCCTCTCGGCCGTCTGAGCTTCAGCCCCGCACTATCGTGAGCGCGGTGCGCACCGCCGCGATCCTGCCCGTCAAGCGCTTCTCTGCCGCGAAGTCACGACTCGGCGCCAGCGGCGTCGCCGAGACGCTGCGAGAACGGCTCGCGCGCGCGATGGTCGCCGATGTGATGCTCGCGCTCGCGCAGAGCGCCTCGATCGAGCGCACGATCGTCGTCAGCAGCGAGCCGAGCCTGGCCGAGCTCGCCTCCGAGCACGGCGCGATGCTGATCGCGGACACGGCCGAGGCCGGCCAGTCGGCGGCCGTCTCGCTCGGCGTCAGCCTTGCGCTCGGCGACGGCTTCGAGCGCGTGCTGTGCGTCCCCGGCGACTGCCCGGCGCTCGATCCGCCTGAGCTCGACGCGCTGCTCGCGAGCGCCGACGCACGCACGACCGATCGCGCCGAGGTGACGATCATTCCCGATCGGCACGGCACCGGCACGAACGGGCTGCTCTTGACGCCGCCGGATGCGATCGAGCCGGCGTTCGGCCCATGCAGCTGCGAGCGCCATGCAGCGCTCGCAGAGGCCGCCGGCGCGAGCTGTCAGATCGAGCGCCCGGCGTCGCTGCTGCTCGATATCGACACCGGCGCGGACCTCGCCGAGCTGCAGGAGCGGCTTGGCGCCACGCGCGCGGCAGCACTGCGCACGCGCGCCGTGCTCGGGCAGCCCGAACGCAATCAGATCATCTCGATCAACAGCGACTGATCGCCGGCTCGCCTTGGCATCGCTCAGCGCTCGCGCCCTTGCCGGCCTGCCCGACCTCGATGCCGGCGACGACCTCGCCGCGCTGATCGCGAGCGCAGCCGAGCGCAGCGGTGAGGCGCTCTCCGACGGGCAGTTGCTCGTGATCGCGCACAAGGCCGTGTCGAAGTGCGAGGGCGCCGTCGTCGCGCTGGCCGACATCGTCGTCAAGCGATCGCGCGCGCGAGCTCGCGGCCGAAGCGGCCGCCGCCGGCCAGCCGCGCGACGCGCGTGCGATCCAGGTCGTGCTCGACCAGTCGGCGGAGATCGCTGCGCGCCGAGCGCGGCGTGCTGATCTGCCGCACGCACCACGGCTTCGTCTGCGCCAACGCCGGCGTCGACGCATCGAACTCGGACGACGCCGAGACGCTGATCGTGCTGCCGCGCGATCCTGACGCCTCTGCCCGAGCGATCCGCGAGCGCCTGCGCGAGTACAGCGGTGCGCGCGTCGGCGTGCTGATCACCGACAGCTTCGGGCGCGCCTGGCGCAACGGCCAGGTCGACATCGCGATCGGCCTCGCCGGCATGCGCCCGCTCGACGACTGGCGCGGGCGCGTCGACGCGCGCGGCATGGAGCTGCGCGCGACCTGGCTGGCCGTCGCCGACGCCGCAGCTGCGATCGGCGAGCTGGCTCGCGCAAAGGACTCGCGCGAGCCGGTCGTGCTGATCGACGGCTTGGAGCGGTTTCTCACCGACGAGGACGGGCCCGGCGTCGCGGCGCTGCTGCGCTCGCTCGAGGAGGATCTGTTCCGCTAGGAGCAAGCAGCCGGCGCCCCACCCGGCCGCCCCGGCGCTAGGTGTCGTTCGAGGCCAGCCGCGACCAGAAGCGAATGAACTCACGCTCGTGGCCGATGCCGCACTCGAGTGCCAGTCGCTGGCCGTCGGGCAGCGCGTCGGCGCCCTCGTGCAGCTGCTCGTACTGCTCCAGACGGGCCTTGTGCGCCTGCAGCTGCGTCGCGGCGAGCGTCGCGCGATCGCCGCCGAAGAACAGCTTCAGCGTCGCGGCGTCGCGCAGTTCGTAGAGCTCGCTGGCCGGCTCGTTGCGCCACGCTTCGAGCGCCTCGCGCCCGGCAGCGGTCAGCCGGTAGACGCGCCGGCGCCGCCCGCTCTGCTCACGGCGCTCGTCGAGCAGCCCCTCGGCGGCGAGCCGCGCGCACTCGGTGTAGAGCTGCGTGTGCGGCACCGACCAGAAGTTGTTCGTGCTCAGCTGCGCGATTCGCTTCAGGTCATACGGCGTCGCCGGCTCACCCTGCTCGAGCAGGCCGAGCACGATGAACGACGTCTCGCTGAGGCGCGGTGCGACGGAGATGCTTGACATGCCCGCCACAGTAGCGTACGGTGCGAATGGTCCGAGTCGAACCATTCAGGAGGCATCATCATGGCCAGCCCTGCAACGCCCGCGCAAGCACCTCCGACGAGCCCTGTCGAAGGCCTTCCGCCGCTCGGCTTCACGACGCTCGAGCGCGAGACCGTGATCGACGAGCTCGAGCTCAGCGGCGAGCTGCCCGGCTG
Source organism: uncultured Solirubrobacteraceae bacterium (assembly GCA_963812575.1). Classification (GTDB taxonomy): domain Bacteria; phylum Actinomycetota; class Thermoleophilia; order Solirubrobacterales; family Solirubrobacteraceae; genus Palsa-744. Next base: position 24,497 of record CAWEVS010000005.1, read on the forward strand.
GCTGGCCGGCTCGCTGCTGCGCACCGGTCCGGCGAAATTCGAGGTCGGCGAGATGCAGATGCGCCACTGGTTCGACGGGCTGGCGATGCTGCACCGCTTCACGATCGGCGACGGCAAGGTCTCCTACGGCAACCGCTACCTGCAGAGCCGCTCCTATCGCGCGGCGAAGGAGCAGGGCCGTCTGGTCTACGGCGAGTTCGCGACCGACCCGTGCCGCTCGCTGTTCAAGCGCGTGCAGACGCTGTTCGCGCCCGGCAAGACGCTGCCGGACAACGCGAACGTCAACGTCGCGCGGCTCGGCGAGCGGTTCATCTCGATGACCGAGACGCCGATGCCGGTGCAGTTCGACGCGCACACGCTCGAGACTGCCGGCGTGCAGCCGTATGAGGTGCCGGGACAGCTGACGACGGCGCATCCGCACGGCGATCGCGCGAGCGGCGCGTTGATCAACTACGCGGCGAAGCTCGGTCGCATCAGCAGCTATCGCTTCTTCGCGGTCGATCGCGACGCGAGCAAGCCGCGCATGCTCGGCTCGCTACCGGTCAAGGAGCCGTCCTACATGCACTCGTTCGGGCTGACCGAGCGCTGGCTCGTGCTGGCCGAGTTTCCGCTCGTCGTCAACCCACTCGCGCTCGCGCTGTCGGGCCGCCCGTACATCGAGAACTACAAGTGGAAGCCGGAGCTCGGCACGCGCTTCACGCTCGTCGACCGCGCGACCGGAGAGGCGACGGGCGGCTTTCAGACGGACGCCTGCTTCGCGTTTCACCACGTCAACGCGTTCGAGGTCGGCGACGAGGTCGTCGTCGACATGTGTGCGTTCAAGGACGCCGGCGTGATCGAGGATCTCTATCTCGACCGCCTGCGCGCCGGCAAGCCGGTTCAGGGCGCCGAGCTGACGCGCTTTCGCCTGAAGCCGTCCGACCGCTCGGTCGCTCGCGAGCGCTTGGCCGACGAGGAGCTCGAGCTGCCGCGGATCAACTACGGCCGCTGCAACGAGCGCGCCTACCGCTACGTCTGGGGCAACAGCGACGGCCCGAGCGGCTGGCTGCAGCGGATCATCAAGATCGACGTGGAGGACGGCGAGACGCTGAGCTGGTCTCAGCCCGACTGCTTCCCGGGCGAGCCGGTCTTCGTCGCGCGCCCGAGCGCGGCAGCCGAGGACGACGGCGTGCTGCTGTCGGTCGTGCTCGACGTCGCCGCCGAGTCCTCGTTCCTGCTCGTGCTCGACGCGCGCGATCTCTCGGAGATCGCGCGAGCGAGCGTGCCGCACCACATCCCGTTCGGATTTCACGGTCAGTTCGCGCGAGCCTAGCGACGCTCGCACTCAGTGCAGTGGCGGGAGCGACGGCGGTTAGGCTGTCGTGCGGCGATGCGGAGGGCGTTCTAGATGCGCAGGATCGTGCGTTACGCGCTGTACGGCCTGGCAGTGCTGACGCTCGCGGTGGTCGTGTTGAACTGGACGTACGGTCGCCTGCCGCCCGAGCCGAAGCCGAGCGGCTCGTTCGCGCGCGTGGATGGACTGCGCATCCACTATCTCGAACGGCCTGGCAGCGGAACGCCGATCGTGCTCATACACGGCCTGCCCGGCACAGCAGAAGACTTCAACGCAGTCACGCCGCTGCTCGCGGGACACCGCACGATCGCCTTCGATCGCCCCGGCTTCGGCTACTCCAGTGGCGGCTATTTCAACTTCGACCGCCAGATCGCAGCGCTCGACGCTCTCCTTGGAGCGCTCCACATCAGCCGGCCGATCCTCGTCGGGCACTCCTACGGCGGCACGATCGCGCTCGCCTTCGCCGAGCGCCATCCGCTGGAGGTCAGCGGCCTGGTGCTCGTCGACGCCGCGGCCGCCGGCCAGCAGCTCGGCGGGTATGACGAGTTCCAGGCGCACCTGGTGAAAGTGCTGCAGCTGCCGGTGATCCATCAGATCGCCAACGCGACGTTCGGGCAGCTCTTGACGACGGTGTCGGTGAAGCAGGGCGACCAGACGGCCTTTCAGCCGCACAAGGTCGTGTCGGCGCACGAACGCCGTCTGCTGGAGATCAACTCGACGCGCGGCAACCTCGAAGCGTTCGCCGGCGAGCAGCTCGCGGCCAACGGCGTGATCGACGGCATCGACAGGCATCTCGCGACGATCGCCGTGCCTGCGGTCGTGATCCAGGGCGCTGAGGACCAGCTCGTCAAGCCGATGTATGGCCGCAAGCTCGCGGCGACGCTGCCCGACGCCCGCCTGGAGATCGTCTCGGGCGGGCACATGGCGCCGTACACGCACCCGGCGGCCGTCGCCGGTGCGGCGCTGGAGCTGGCGCGACGGTCGGCCGCCGGGCTGTGACTGCCCGCTCGTGGCGCAGCCTGATCTCCAGCGTCTTGCGCTCGGGCGCCGAACCGCCACGGTGCGGTTCACATCAGTTTTGAGGATTGCCGTCTTCGACGGCTCGCGGGTCGCGCGCGGCGAGGACTGGGCGGCCGCAGCATCCGGATCGGGCCGGCGAGGCCCTCAGGCGGCCAGCGCCGGCTCGTAGCGGCGCACGACCTCGTACAGCGTCGTGCGCTCGGCGGCCGGGCGCCCGGCGCGATGCGCGGCTGCGACCAGCTCGTCGGGGTCCAGCTTGGTGCCGTGATAGCTGCCGGCGAGCCGGCTGATCGACTCCTCCATCAACGTTCCGCCGAGGTCGTTGACGCCCCAGCGCAGCGCCTCGGTCGCGGCGTCGAGGCCCATCTTCACCCACGACGCCTGCACGCTCGGGATCGTGCGGCCGAGCGCCAGGCGGAAGACGGCCGTGTGCTTGAGGTTCTCCTCACGAGAGATCTCTTCGACGCCGTGCGTTCGGCCGAGCAGCGTCTGGAACGGGATGAACGAGAGCGGCACGAACTCGGTGATGCCGCCGGTCCGTTCCTGCAGCTCGCGCACGACGCGCATGTGCTCCGCCAGCTCCCACGGCTCCTCGATGTGGCCGAACATGACCGTCGAGGTCGAGCGCAGGCCGGCGCGGTGCGAGGCTTCGATGATCTGCACCCAGCGCGCGACCGGCAGCTTGTTCGGCGAGATCCGCTCGCGCACGCCGTCGTGCAGCACCTCGGCGGCTGTGCCCGGCGTCGAGCCGAGGCCGGCGTCGCGCAAGCGCGCGAAGACCTCGGCCGGCGCCAAGCCCGAGATGTCGCACATGTGCGCGATCTCCATCGGGCTGTAGGCGTGCAGGTGGAGCTGCGGCGCGAGCTCCTTGGCGAAGCGCAGCCAGCCGAGATAGTCCTCGAGCGTCCAGTCCGGATGGATGCCCGACTGGATGCAAAGCTCGCTGGCGCCGTAGTCGACCGCTTCGAACACGCGCCTGGCGAACTCGTCGCGGTCGTGCTCGTAGGCGTCGGGCGAGCGCTTGCCCTGGCCGAAGCCGCAGAACGCGCAGCCGACCGTGCAGACGTTCGAGACGTTGATGTTGCGATTGACGACGAACGTGACCGTCTCGCCGGCGAGCTCCGCGCGCAGCTCGTCGGCTGCCTCGCGCATCGCCTCGATCGCCTCCGGCCGCGTCTCGGCGAACATCGCCGTCAGCTCCTCGGCGCTCAGCGGCTTGCCCGCTCGCGCGCGCTCGATCGCGCGCGGCACGAGCTCGGCGCGGATCGGAGCCGGCGGATCGGAGCGCCCGGATCCGCGGCGCGGGATGAAGCTCCAGTACTTGACCTTGATCGTGTCGAGCACCGCCGGCGCGATCCACTCGGGGTCGATGTACTGCGGATAGACGCACAGGCGCTCGGTCAGCGCGACGCCGTCTCGCTGCAGCTGCTTGCGCACCTGATGCGGCGAGGGAAACGGGTGCTCGGGTGAGATGTGATCGCCGTTGGCGCTCAACCCTCCGAGGTCGCTGGCGCCGGCGGCGACGAGCTCCGACCACCAGTCTGCGAGGTTCGGCGGCACCTGGATGCCGACGTCCGGCATCAGCCGCCGCGTCTCGGCGATCAGCCGCTTCATGTCGTCGATCGAGACCGGGCAGGCCCACTCCGGCAGCGGCAGGTTGGGGCGCTCGAACGCCGGGCGCTCGCCGTCCTCGGCAACGCCCGTCTGCCAGTAGGCGCGCGCTGCGGCGTCGGCGATCTCGGCAGGCTCCTGCCCGTAGTAGTGCTGGTGTGGCACGTAGTTCTGCAGGATCACCTCCTGGATGTGGCCGTACTCGGCGTGCACCGCGGCGATCGCCTCCAGCGAGGCGACGCGCTCCTCCTCGGACTCGCCGATGCCGACGAGGATGCCGCTCGTGAACGGGATCTGCAGCTCGCCGGCCGCGCGGATCGTCTCCAGCCGCCGCGCCGGATGCTTGGTCGGCGAGCCGGCGTGCACGGTCTGCATCAGCCGCTCGGAGACCGACTCGAGCATCAGCCCCTGCGAAGCGCTGACCTCGCGCAGTCGCGCGAGGTCGCTCGATGAGAGCACGCCGAGGTTCGTGTGCGGCAGCAGCCCGCGCTCGAGCGCGCGCTCGCACGCCCAGACCACGTAGCCCGTGAAGTCCTCGTGACCGTACTCGCGCAGACGAGCGGCGACGACCGGGTTGACCTCGGGGCGCTCGCCGGTCAGCACCAGCAGCTCCTTGACGTGGCGCCGCGCCGCGCCGTCGAGGATCTCGAGCACCTCCTCGGGCGCGTACAGATGTGCCTGGTGCGTCGCGAACGAGCAGTACTTGCAGTAGCAGCGGCAAGTCCGCGACAGCGACAGCGTCAGGTTGCGCGAGAAGGTCACTCGGCGACGCATGGCAGGAGTCTATGACGATGCAGAGCGCCGCCCCGGCGCGCCCGGCCGCGCCTCGGGTGGCCGCGTTAGAGTCGAGCCGTGCCCAGCCGTCGCGTGATGATCGACCACCTGACGATCGGCGTCAGCGATCTGGAGCGAAGCCACGACTTCTATCTGCGCGCGCTCGCGCCGCTCGGCTTCGATCAGACCAACCGCAGCGACGTGCTGCCCAGCGAGATCGAGATCGGCAGCGCCGAGAAGATGGACTTCGCGATCTCGACCGATTACGAAGTCGGCGCGCCCGTGCACGTCGCCTTCGCGGCCGACAGCATCGAGCAGGTGCACGCCTTTCACGCCGCTGCGCTCGCTGCCGGCGGCACCGAACACGGCGCTCCGGGCCCGCGTCCACACTACGGCGAGGGCTACTACGGCGCTTTCGTGCTCGATCCCGACGGGCACAACATCGAGGCCGTCTTCCACGGCGACAGCTGACGCGCGGGCCGGGCTCGGCTCTACGCGAGAATGTGCCGGTGGCGCCGATGCCGCTTCTCAGACGCGTGACGCGCGCTCGCCGCCGCGAGTTGCGCGTCGCCTCGCTGCAGTTGCGCTTCGCCGCAACACTGCTGAATGCGCTGACGGCGCTCGGCACGCTCGCACTGCCGCTCGGTGCTGGCCTGCTGGCGCTCAAACGCCGGGGCGGGCGCAGTGAGCAGCACGAGACCGAACGTCCAGGACCGCTTCGTCAGGTGCTGATCGACGACGCCGAGCAGATGGCGCCCGACCGCCCCGTGGCTTCGAACCCCGTGCTCGACGTCATGCAATCGCGCTCGGTGAAGCTCGGCCTCGAGCTGTTCGCGATGGCGACGGCGCTGCGCCGTCGCGGGCGGCGCGGTCCCGGATATCGCGTACTCGGCCTGCGACTGGTCGACATGAGCAGTGGCGGCGAGCTGAGCAGAAGCCAGCAACTGACCCGGGCACTCGCCGCTCGGCTCTGGCAGGCACTGTTGCATTGGCTGCTGCCGGATCGCCGGCATGCTCCTGCGCCTGAGCAGCAGAGGCTGCGCGAAGAGGTAGCGGCAGCTCTGCGCGAGCACGCCGGCGACAAGGAGGCGTTGCAGCACGCAGTGATGAGCATCTACCGCGACAACCCCGGCGCGCGAGTGCCCATCGTCCCGCTACGAGTGCTCGCGCACATCGCGCTGCTCTGCGCGATCTACATCCCGTCGCCGTGGTCCCCGCGCGGGCAGTCGCTCATCGACTGGCTGTCGGGCACGATCGTCGTCATCGATCGCTGAGCCTCTCATCAGGGAGGCGGCGTCGCCGCGACCAGGCCGGCGCTCCGCCCCGCGCCGCAACCATCCTGCGATCGGCGTTCAGGCGCCTGCCGGCTCGGCCGCGCCCTCGACGCGCGCGCCCTGCGCCGCCGGTTGGCCCGGCTGCTCGGGGACCTCGTCGCCATCGCCGTCGAGCCCGAGGCCCGAGGCGATCCTCGCGCCCAGCTCCCGATCGACCTGGCGCCAGTGCGAGACGGCCCGCTGCTGGACCTCGAGCTCGACGTCCGTGCCGAGGTGGCCGACGATGTTGTCGACGAGGTGCTCGCGGTCTGTCCTCGAGAGGATCTCGCGGTACAGCGTGCCCGCCTGTCCGTAGTCGTCGTCCTCAGCGTGAAGCGTCTGGGCGGTACGCACGATCTCGCCGTCCGCCTGCCAGCTCGCGTCGATGTTGGCCGGCGGGTCTGCCTTCGGGCCGCCGTAGCTGTTCGGCGCGTACACCGGCTGCGCGCCAGCGTGGCGGTAGCGCATCGCGCCGTCCTTGTTGTAGGAGTGGACCTCGTTCTTAGGCGCGTTGATCGGCAGTTGCAGGTAGTTCGGGCCGATCCGGTAGCGGTGCGTGTCGGGGTAGCTGAACAGGCGCCCCAGCAACATCCGGTCGGGGCTCGCGCCGATGCCGGGCACGAGGTTGGCCGGCTCGAACGATGCCTGCTCGACCTCGGCGAAGTAGTTGGCCGGATTGCGGTTCAGCACCAGCCGGCCGATCGTCGTCGGGGGGTAGTCGCTATGCGGCCAGACCTTCGTCAGGTCGAATGGGTTGAAGCGGTAGTCCTTCGCCTCGTCGTAGGGCATCACCTGGATCTCGAGATTCCATTCCGGCGGCTCGTCGCGAGCGATCGACTCGAACAGGTCACGCAGGTGGAAGTCCGGGTCCTCGGCGGCCATCTGCTTGGCCTCCTGATCGGTGAAGGTCTCGATCCCCTGCGCCGTCTTGAAGTGGTACTTGATCCAGAATCGCTCGCCGCCGGCGTTCGTCCACATGAACGTGTGGCTGCCGTAGCCGTTCATGTGCCGCCAGGTGCGCGGCGTGCCGCGGTCGGACATCAGGAAGGAGACCTGGTGGTAGGACTCCGGCGAGAGCGACCAGAAGTCCCACTGCGCGTTGTTCGAGCGCGTGTTCGTATCGGGCATGCGCTTCTGCGAGTGGATGAAGTCCTGGAACTTCGACGGGTCCTTGACGAAGAAGATCGGCGTGTTGTTGCCGACCAGGTCGTAGTTGCCCTGCTCGGTGTAGAACTTCAGCGCGAAGCCGCGTGGATCGCGCACCGTGTCCGCCGAGCCGAGCTCGCCGGCCACAGTGGAGAAGCGCAGGAATGTCTCAGTCCTCTTGCCGATGCGCGAGAGGAAGTCAGCGCTCGTCCACTGCGTCACGTCCTCGGTCACCTCGAAGAAGCCGTGCGCGGCGCCGCCCTTGGCGTGCACGACGCGCTCGGGCACGCGCTCGCGGTTGAACTGCGCCATCTTCTGGATCAGGTAGTGGTCCTGCAGCAGGATCGGGCCGTCCGGGCCAACCGTCAGCGAGTGCTCGTCGCTCGGCGCCGCGATGCCGGCATCGGTCGTCGTCCTAGGCGGTTTGTCGCTCATCTGCTCATCCTCCATCGTTGTCGCTACTTGTTGGCGTGCCCGTATGAGGGCACACGTAAACGCGCCAGTAATCGCGATAGCACCTCAGTCCGGGCGATGCCGTGGCTCTATGCTCCTGACCGATGAGCCAAGCCGTGCCTTCGGGCGCCGAGCAAGCCGCCTCGGCGGTCTACCTGGCCCGCCACGGGCGTACCGCCTACAACCTCGAGGGCCGCTTCCAGGGCCAGCAAGAGGTGCCGCTCGACGACGTCGGCCGGGCGCAGGCGGCAGAGCTGGCCGAGCGCGCGGTCGCCTACGAGTTCGCCGCGCTGTGGTGCAGCCCGCTCCTTCGCGCGCGCGAAACGGCCGACGCGGTCGCCGCGCGGATCGGACTGGAGCCGCGCGAGGACGCGCGGCTGATGGAGACCGACGCCGGCGACTGGACGAACCGCTCGTTCGCCGAAGTACACGCAGAATCGCCACAGCTGTTCGACGCGTTCGCAAACGCCGACCCCGACTTCGCGTTTCCGGGCGGTGAGTCGTTCGTCGAACAGGAGCAGCGCGTCGGCGCCGCGCTGCTCGACGTCGAGGCCGGCGCGCTGCCGGCACTCGTCGTCTGTCACGGCATGGTCATTCGCGCGGCGCTGTCGGTGCGGATCGGGCGCTGGCTGCCCTACGGTCAGCGCGTGCCGAACGGCGCGATCGTCCGGCTCGAACCGAGCGAGGCGGAACTCGCGGAGATCGGCCGCACGCACGCGACCGAGGCGAGCTGACCGGCGCAGCGGGCGGCGGCGCTCAGCCGAAGATCGTGCAGCCGGTCGAGCCGTGCGCGATCAACTTGCCGTCCGACTCGAGGAACAGCCGCCCCTCGGCGGTGGCCGTGCGTCTGCCGGCGTGCACGACGCGCCCTTCGGCAAGCACGCGGCCGCTGGCGCTGCTCATCGCGCGGATGTAGCGAACCTGCACGTCGGTCGTCGTGTAGCCGACGCCGGCTGCCAGCGTCGTGTGCACGGCGCAGCCCATGCACGAGTCGAGCAGCGTCGCGGCGACGCCGCCGTGGACCATGCCGATCGGGTTGTACATCCACTCGGCCGGCTCGAGCGCGAAGACGGCACGGCCATGCTCGGCCTCGACGATCTGAAAGCCGAACAGCTCGGCGATCGGCGGCGCTGGCAACGTGCCGTCGAGCGATCGCGCGGATGTAGTCGAGGCCGGCCAGCTTCATCCCCTCGGCTGCCGTCGCCGCCGGATCGTGCCAGCTGAAGGTCCGCGTGCGCGCGCGGCGAGCTCGCGTCGTCCGAGGATGCGGCGGCCGATGCCGGCGCCTGCGCGGGCGCGCTCATGCGATCTCCTCGGCGACCAGCGGCTCGGCGACCAGCGGCTCGGCGATCAGCGGGTCGGCGATCGGCTCTGCGATCACCGGCCGCGCCGGGCTGCCCGCGCCCGCCGCATTCGACGCGGGCGGCCCGATCGCGGCCAGCGCGAGGCCGGCGGCAAGGCCGCCGACGACGGTTATCAGCCAGGCGCTGTGGAAGTCGGCGGCGCTGCGTCGCGCTCGTGCCGAGCACGGCGACGAGCACTGCGACTCCGAGCGCGACACCGATCTGCCGCCCCATCGTCAGCACGGCCGCGCCGGTCGCGAAGCGCTCGGGCGCGAGCGAGGAGGCGCCGGCGCCGGTCAGCGTCGGGATCATCAGCCCGACGCCGGCGCCGGTCAGCAACGAGCCCGGCAGGTACTCGCTCCAGAACGCGGGACTGTCTCCGGTCTGCGTGATGAAGTAGATCGAGCCGCACGCGAAGATCAGCGCGCCGATCACTCCCGGCAGGCGATAGCCGACGCGTGCGCCGATCCGCGCCGAGGGAATGCTGAAGGCTGTCGCCATCGCCGGGCCGGGAAACAGCATCAGCCCGGCGGTCAGCACGCTCTCGTGCCAGACGCCCGTGAGGAACAGCACGCCGGAGAGCAGCATCGCGCCGAAGCCGGCGAAGAACAGCAGCGAGGCGCCGACGGCGAGTCCGAACGTGCGCACGCGCAGCATCGCCGGGTCGACGATCGGCGCCTCGTGACGTTCTGAGCGCCACCAGATCAGCGGCAGCAGCACGACGGCGACGGCGAACAGCACGAGCGACGCGCGGCGAGCCCCACGCCCATTCCTGGCCCTTGACGATCGCCACGACGAGCGCGCCGACGGCAAGGATCAGCGCGGCGGCGCCGAGCAGGTCCGGACGCAGCGCCGCTCGTTCGCGGCGCTCGACCAGCGAGCGCAGGCCGAAGCCGAGCCCGAGCAGTCCGACCGGCACGTTGACGAGGAACACCCAGCGCCAGTCGGCCTGCACGAGCAGACCGCCGAGCGGCGGTCCGGAGGCGGCGGCGATGCCGCCGGTCGCCGCCCACACGCCGATCGCGACGTGTCGCTCGTGCGGGCCGAACTCGGGCAGCATCAGGCCGAGCGACGTCGGCAGCATCAGTGCGCCACCGAGCGCCTGTACGACGCGAGCGCCGATCAGGAAGTCGACCGACGGCGCCAGCGCGCAGGCGGCGCTCGAGCAGACGAAGATCGCCAGGCCGAGCAGGAACGCGCGCTTGCGTCCGAACGCGTCGGCCCAGCGGCCGGCGGGCACGAGCAGCGCGGCGAAGACGATCGCGTAGCCGCTGAGGATCCACGACAGCGACGACAGCGACGCGCCGCCGAAGTGCCGGCCGATCGCCGGAAAGGCGATGTTGACGATGAACAGGTCGAGGCTCGACATGAACACGCCGACGCAGACGATGAGCGAGACGATCCACTTGCGTTGCATGACGAAACGGACCCTAGCACATGAGTTGCGTGATGCAACTCAAGCCGTTACAATGGCTGCATGCTCGGCAACGACTACAGCTCGCAGACCTGCAGCATCGCCGGCGCGCTCGAGGTCGTCGGCGAGCGCTGGTCGCTGTTGATCGTGCGCAACGTGTTCCTGGGACTGCGTCGCTTCGACCAGATGCAGGCGAATCTCGGAATCGCGCAGGAACGTGCTGCAGAAGCGCCTGGAGCGTCTCGTCGAGCAGGGCGTGCTCGAGCGCGTGCCCTATCAGCAGCGCCCGCTGCGCTACGAGTACCGGCTGACCGAGAAGGGCGTCGACCTGTGGCCGATCGTCGTCTCGCTGATGCAGTGGGGCGACCGCTACACGCCGCCGGCCGGCGGACCGGCCGTGCTGCTCGAACACCGCGGCTGCGGCGGACGCGTCGACGAGCATCGGATCTGCGAGCGCTGCGGCGCGGCGATCGGCGCGCGCGACGCCGCCGCGCACGCCGGGCCCGGGGCGGCGCCGGACCATCCGCTGCTGCTTCGTGACGCGCGCCGCGCGAGCTCCGCGCTGCGGCGAGCACGAAGCCGCTCGCGGCCTGAGCCGCGCAGCTCAGGCGCCTGCCGTCAGCCGCTCGATCAGCTGCGCGCCCTCACGCGCCATGCGCGAGCGCGGAACCACGAGCTCGAAGCCGGCCTCGCGCGCACGCTCGCCCGTCGCGGCGTCGACGTGCGAGTAGAACGCGAGCGTCTGCACGCCCTCGAGCAGGCCGCCGGCCGCCAGCGATTCACGGATCGCGGCGCCGTCGAGCTGGGCGTCGGTCAGGTCGACGACGAGAACGTCGGCATGCGGCTCGGAGTCCGCCGCGAGGCGCTCGCGCAGCTGCGGCGCGTCGCCGATCAGCTCGACCTCGTGGCCGGCCGCCGCGAGCGATCCCTGCACGCGCGAGCCGAACAGCAGGTCGGGCACGAGCGCGAGAACGCGCGCCACGCCTACAGCGACCGCAGGCGCCGGAACTCTTCGCGCGCCGACTGCGGCCGGCCCCAGCCCTGCGTGATCTCGGCGCGCCCGCTGCGTGTCTCGCGCACGACGAGCTCGCCGCCGATGCCCGCTTCGTCGAGCAGCGCCAGCGTTCCGTGCACGGTCGGCGCCGACGCGGCGTGGCCGAAGCGGTGAGCGACGAGCAGGCGCCAGTGCCAGTCGTGTTTCGAGTACGGCCGCGCGTTGCACGTCGTCGAGGTACAGCGATGCCTCGACGTAGCGCGACTCTTCGGCGATCCGCAGGTCGAGCTCGAGGTCGGTCCAGTCGTCGGGCAGCGCGTCGACGATCAGCTGGAAGGTGTCGGCGAGGCCCATCTGAGCGCAAGCGTAGCGCGGCTATGCTCGAAAGCGTGGCTGCGACCGACACAGATCTGCTCGCCGCCGAGCACCGCGCGATGCGCGAGGCGTGCGGCCTGCTCGACCGCTCCGAGCGCGGCAAGCTCGCGCTGAGCGGCGCCGGCGCGGTCGAGTTCCTCAACGGCCAGGTGACGAACGAGCTGGGCGATCTGCGCGCCGGCGAAGGCCGCTACGCGGCGTTTCTGACGCACAAGGGCAAGATGCTCGGCGACCTGCGGATCCTCGCCGTCGCCGAGCAGGCGCCGACGGCGAGCAGCCGGCGGCGCCGGCAGAGCTGCTGCTCGACACCGAGCGCGTCGCGCTGCAGGCGCTGTTCGACATGATCCGCCGCTTCAAGGTCGGCTACGACGTCGAGCTGCACAAGCGCACGCTCGAGCGCGGCCTGCTGTCGCTGATCGGGCCCGACGCCGGCCAGTGGCCGGCATCGAGCGGCGGACGGCGCGACGGCGCTGGGCGAGCAGGAGCACGCGAACGCCCGGATCGAGCTCGACGGAGTGCTCGCGCTGGCGATTCGCACCGATGTCGGCATCGACCTGCTGTGCGACGCGGCCGACGTCGCAGCGGCTGCGCGAGACGCTGGTCGCGCGCGGCGCGACGCCGATCTCCGAGCAGGCCGCGCGAGGTCCTGCGCGTCGAGCGCGGGCGGCCGCGCTACGGCCTCGACATCGACGAGACGACGATCCCCCAGGAGGCCGGCGCTGAACGAGCGCGCGGTCAGCTTCACGAAGGGCTGCTACGTCGGGCAGGAGACGGTCGCGCGCCTGTACTACAAGGGCAAGCCCAATCGCCACCTGCGCGGGCTGCGCCTCGCGGCGCCGGCCGCGCACGGGCGAGGAGCTGCGTGCTCGGCGAGCGCAGCGTCGGGCGGCTCGGCAGCGTCGTGCTCTCGCCCCGGCACGGCCCGATCGCGCTCGCGCTCGTGCGGCGAGAGGCAGCGCCGGGCACGCGCGTCGCGGTCGGCGAGCACGGCGACGAGGCGCTCGTGGTCGAGCTTCCGTTCACGCCGGCGAGCTAGCCCTCGCGCGCTTCCAGCGCTTTTTCGCCCATCCGCAACAGGCCCAGCCCGACCCAGTTGGGCGCGTTGCAGCGAACGCGCACACCGGCGCCGTCCGGCCGGCGCACTTCGACGATCGTGACGATCGCGCCGATCTCGTACTCGTCGCCGAAGTCGTTTTCGATCGCCTCCATCTGCGCGGCGACTTCGGCGCCGAGCACGTTCTTCGGATCGATCGCGGGCGGCCTCGCCGTCCGCATCACCATCACCATCGCCCACATCTGACATGCCAGTTCCTTTCGCCGAAGTCCGAAGCGCGAATCGTCTCACGCGCCGCATCGGTCGGCGAGCGGGCGCGCAAGCTGGGTAGGATTGCGAGCTAACCGTCCTTCGACACGCGAGGTTCAATTCGCACGTGGCAATCGACCTGCAGCAGGTATCAGACGTCAGCACCGAGCCGGGCGAGCTGCCCGCGACGATGGCCGCCTGGGTGATCCGCGAGGACCGCCAGGGCGAACCGAAGGACGCTTTCAAGGTCGAGGAGATCGAAGTGCCCGAGCCGGGCGCGTTCGAGGTGATCGTCCGCGTGATGGCCGCCGGCGTCAACTACAACAACGTCTGGGCGGCGCTCGGCAAGCCGGTCTCGGTGATGAAGCTACGGCGACCACCCGCAGTACGGCCACCACATCGGCGGCTCCGACGCCTCGGGCATCGTCTGGAAGGTCGGCGCCGGCGTGACGCGCTGGAAGCCGGGCGACGAGGTCGTCGTGCACTGCAACCAGGCCTCCTACGAGGATCCCGAGGTTCACGGCCTCGATCCGATGGCGGCGCCGTCGCAGAAGATCTGGGGCTATGAGACGACCTGGGGCTCGTTCGCGCAGTTCACGAAGGTGCAGGCGCAGCAGCTGCTGCCCAAGCCGCACGCGCTGACCTGGGAGGAGGCGGCGTCCTACGGCCTCGTCTACTTCACGGCCTACCGCATGCTGATCACGCGCTGCAAGATCCAGGCCGGCGCGAAGGTGCTGATCTGGGGCGCGGCCGGCGGCCTCGGCGTGTTCGCCACGCAGCTCTGCGCCGCGGCCGGCGCGCACAGCGTCGGCGTCGTCTCCTCGGCCGAGAAGGGCGAGCTGGTCAAGCGCCTCGGCGCCGTCGACTACATCGACCGCGCCGAGTTCGCCGGCATGATGCGCACCGGCACGGAGACGCCCGAGGAGGAGAAGGCCGCGCTTCGGCGTCTCGCGCGAATTCTCCAAGCGCGTCAAGCGAGATCCTCGGCGACGCGCCCGACATCGTCTTCGAGCACGTCGGCAAGGCGACCTTCCCGACGTCGGTGTTCACCGTCAAGCCGTTCGGCAAGGTCGTGATCTGCGCCGGCACGACCGGCTACAACCTCGACTTCGACGTGCGCTACCTGTGGATGAAGCAGAAGGAGATCCTCGGCTCGCACTTCGCCAACGCGTACGAGTGCATGAAGGCGAACGAGCTGATCGAGAGCGGCCAGATCCGCCCCGTGCTGTGGCGCACGCTCGGCTTCGACGGTGTCGCCGAAGCGCACCAGCTGATGCTCGAAAACAAGCACCTCGGCAAGATCTCGATCCTCGTCGGCGCCGATCGCGAGGGCGAGGGCAAGACCGCCGAGGGCCCCGGCGCGATTCACGCGGAGGTCGGCGCCTGATGGCCGGCACGGTGATCGTGCCGTGGTACGCGACCGGCTTTCGCGCCGACGCGTTCGAGAAGGAGCTCGAGCCGGTCGCCGCGGCCGCGCTGCGCTACGGCGCCACCTCCTACGCGATCTACCGCTGCGCGCGACGACCGCTACAAGTTCCAGCAGCTCGCCGCCTTCGAGGAGCACCTGCAGTGGGAACGAATACTGGGCCGGCCCTGAGATGACGCGCTTCCGCGCGCTCCACCAGAGCTGGTACCAGGTGCCGGTGCTGTACGGCTGGTGGGACAAGACGACCGGCGGCGAGATCCAGACCGGCGCCGACGGCGCCGTCAACGGCCACGGCAACGGCCGCGCCAACGGCGCGCCGCGCGTCGTCGAGGGCGAGACCGCCTGACGCTCAGCCGCCCTTGCTCCAGAGGGCGCCATCGTCAGCCCGGCGCCCTTCAGCTGCTCCCAGTAGTGCTCGGCCGGCTCCTGCATGCCGGTGTAGACGATCGCCTGCCCGGAGCTGTGGATCACGTTGGCGATCTCGTGCCCGCGCGCGATCGAGATCCCGGGGATGAAGCGCGCGAGCGTGCGCGCGACGTGCTCGAAGGTGTTGTGATCGTCGTTGCGCACGATCACCCTCCACGCCCCACCGAGGCCGCTCCCTGGCCCGCCGACGCGCGGCAGCTCGATCGTCTCGCTCACGCGCGGAAGGATAAAGCGCGCGGCGCAACCGTACAATTGCTCGCATGAGCGGCGACAGATCACCGAGGCTGCCCGAGCGCGACCGGCCGTGGATGATGCGCACCTACGCCGGGCACTCGACGGCGAAGGCCTCGAACGAGCTCTATCGGGGCAACCTCGCCAAGGGGCAGACGGGCCTGTCGGTCGCGTTCGACCTGCCGACGCAGACCGGCTATGACCCCGACGACGAGCTCGCGCGCGGCGAGGTCGGCAAGGTCGGCGTGCCGGTCTCTCATCGCGGCGACATGGCGACGCTGATGGCCGGCATCCCGCTGGACGAGATGAACACGTCGATGACGATCAACGCGACGGCCGCATGGCTGCTGGCGCTCTACATCGTCGCCGCCGAAGAGCAGGGCGTCTCCGAGGAGTCGCTCCAGGGCACGACGCAGAACGACATCATCAAGGAGTTCCTCGCGCGCGGCACCTATGCGTTCCCGCCGTCGGCCTCGATGCGCCTGATCGCCGACATGATCGCCTACACGGTCGAGCACGTGCCGAAGTGGAACCCGATCAACATCTGCTCCTACCACCTGCAGGAGGCCGGCGCGACGCCCGTGCAGGAGATCGCCTACGCGATGAGCAACGCGATCGCGGTGCTCGACGCGGCACGCGAGCGCGTCGAGCGGGCGCACGGCAGCGAGAACGGCAGCGGCGGCAACGGCTCGCGCAGCGCCGACGCACAGCAGCTGATGGAGCAGGTGTTCGGCCGGATCTCGTTCTTCGTCAACGCCGGCGTGCGCTTCGTCGAGGAGCACGCCAAGCTGCGCGCGATGTCGATCCTCTGGGAGGAGCTCGGCCGCGAGCGCTACGGCGTGCAGGACCCTCGCCACCTGCGCTTCCGCTACGGCGTGCAGGTCAACTCGCTCGGGCTGACCGAGTCCCAGCCGGAGAACAACGTCCAGCGGATCGTGCTCGAGGCGCTCGCCGTCACGCTCGGCCGCGACGCGCGCGCACGCGCGATCCAGCTGCCGGCCTGGAACGAGGCGCTCGGTCTCCCCCGCCCCTGGGACCAGCAGTGGTCGCTGCGGATCCAGCAGGTGCTCGCCTTCGAGACCGACATCCTCGAGTACCCCGACATCTTCGAGGGCTCGATCGTGATGGACGGACTCGTCGCCGAGCTGCTCGACGGAGCGCGAGCCGAGATGGCCGTCGTCGCCGAGCACGGAGGCGCCGTCGAGGCGGTCGCCTACATGAAGGGAGCGCTGGTCGACTCGCACCGCGAGCGGCTGCGGCGGATCGAGTCCGGCGAGCAGGTCGTCGTCGGCCAGAACCGCTACACCGAGTCTGAGATCTCGCCGCTGACAGCCGACGCCGAGGGCGGCATCCTCGTCGTCGATCCGGCGATCGAAGCGCAGCAGATCGAGGACGTGCGCGCGTGGCGCGCAGCGCGCGACCAGGCCGCCGTCGACGCGGCGCTCGGCGCGCTCGCCGAGGCGGCGCAGGACGAGCAGCGCAACCTGATGGACCCGACGATCGCGGCCGCGCGCGCCGGCGCGACGACCGGCGAGTGGGCGCGAACGCTGCGCGAGGTGTTCGGCAGCTACCGCGCGCCGACCGGCGTCGGCGAGGCCGCCGCCGCACCGGCCGACGCAGAGCTCGCCGAGCTGCGCGAAGAGGTCGCAGAGCTCTCGGAGAAGCTCGGGCGCCGGCCGAAGATCCTGGTCGGCAAGCCGGGCCTCGACGGCCACTCCAACGGCGCCGAGCAGATCGCCGTGCGCGCGCGCGACGCGGGCTTCGACGTCGTCTACGAAGGCATCCGCCTGACGCCGGCGCAGATCGCCGCCTCGGCGCTGCAGGAGGGCGTGCACGTGATCGGCCTCTCGATCCTCTCCGGCTCGCATCGCGAGCTGATTCCGGCCGTGATCGACGCCCTGCGCGAGGCCGGCGTCAGCGCGCCGGTGATCGTCGGCGGCATCATCCCCGAGCAGGACGTCGCGCCCCTGCGCGAAGCCGGCGTCGCCGCCGTCTACACGCCGAAGGACTTCGACATCACGCGCATCATGCGCGACATCGTCGAGCTGCTCGCGGCCGACGGCGCCGTGCCGGTCGCTCCCGGCAGCGCCGCGGCCAGCGGCGCGGCGTGAGCAAGGAACAGCGGCCGACGGGCACACGCTCCGAAGGGGTGGGTCCCTCCGGTCTGGGTGCCGCAAGGGGCCGGCGCCGCACTCGGCGCGCGTCTGCGCGAGGGCGACACGAGCGCCGCGCCGGCCGCGCTGAACCTGCTGGAGAGCTCGACCGTCGCTGACCGCGAGCAGGCCGCCGCGCTGCTGGCAGAGGTCTCGCCCGCGGCGCTCGGCCACGAGGCGCGCGGCCACGTCGTCGGCGTGACCGGCCCGCCCGGCGCGGGCAAGTCGACGCTGCTCTCGGCGCTGCTGCGCGCGTGGCGCGCGCAGGGCAGGACGGTCGCGATGCTCGCCGTCGACCCGAGCTCGCGAAGCTCCGGCGGCTCGCTGCTCGGCGACCGCGCGCGCATCGAGTTCGATCCGCACGATCGCGGCGTCTTCATCCGCTCGACCTCGGCCGGCGAGCGTCTCGGCGGACTGGCCTGGGCGACGCGCGCGGCCGCGCACGCACTCGCGGCGGCGTTCGACATCGTCGTGATCGAGACGGTCGGCGTCGGGCAGGCCGAGACGGAGGTCGCCGACGTCGCCGACACGGTCGCCGTCGTCGTGCAGCCGGGCAGCGGCGACGTGCTGCAGTTCCTGAAGTCGGGAATCATGGAGATTCCCGACGTGCTGGTCGTGACGAAGGCCGATCTCGGCACGATCGCCGTGCGCACGCGTCGCGACCTGAGCGCGGCACTGCGCTCGCTCGGCTCGAGCGCGGCGAGCGTCGTCGCGGTCTCCTCGCTGTCGCCGCCCAGCGGCATCGACGAGCTCGTCGCGGCGCTCGACGAGCAGCGCGCCGGCGCCGACGTCGAGCAGCGGCGCCTGCGCGCACGGCGCGCGAACGCGTTGGCCGACTTCACGCACGAGCACGGCGAGAGCGGCCTGCGCGCGCTCGGCGGCCGCCGAGCGGCCGAGCGGTTGCTCGCAGAGCTCGATCCTTCGCTCGACACTGCAGCGCTCGTCGCCCTGCTCGAACAGGCGGCGAAGACGCGATGACGCCGCGAAAGCACCGCTGAGACCCGCCGCCGCGCGCGCGAGCCGTGCGGCGCAGCGCGAGCAACTGCTGCGCGGCGAATCGGCGCGTAACGCAATCGCCGCAGGCGAGACTGTCACAGAGCACGCATGATCGTCCTACTCGGCTTCGCGGTACTGGCAGGCGCGGGCACGGCCCTGTCGCCGTGCGTGCTGCCCGTGCTGCCGGCGCTGCTCTCGGCCGGAGGCGTCGGCGGTCGGCGGCGGCCGCTGGGCATCGTGCTGGGGCTGTCTGTGACGTTCACCGTCACGATCGTCGGAGTCGCCAGCGTGGTCGACGGCGTCGGCCTCGGCAGCGACCCGCTGCGCGATGTCGCGATCGTCGTGCTGCTCGGCATTCGGCGTCGCGCTGCTGCTGCCGCGGCATCGCCGACCGGATCGAGGCGCCGCTCTCGCGCCTGGCGCGCTTCGGGCCGCGAACGCGCGGCGACGGGTTCCTCTCCGGCCTGCTCGTCGGCGGCGCGCTCGGCTTCGTCTACACCCCCTGCGCCAGCCCGATCCTCGCGGCCGTCATCTCGGTCAGCGCGGCCAGCGGAAAAACGATCGTGATCGCGATCGCCTACGCGCTCGGCTCGGCCGTCGTGCTGCTCGCTCTGACGCTCGGCGGCCGGCGCCTGTTCGACCGCATTCGCAAGGCCGGCCGCGGCCCGCTGCTCCAACGCGCGCTCGGCGTGATCATGATCCTCACGGCGGTCGCGATCCTGACCAACCTCGACGTCAACTTCGACCAGTTCGTCGCGCAGCACATCCCCGACGTCAACCTCACGGCATCGCTCGAGTGCTCGGAAACGGTCACCAAGCACCTGCACGAAATCAGCGGCCACGAAGTCGAAGTTCGCGCCGGCGAACGGCTCCTCGGCGTGCGGCGGCTCCAGCTCGAGCGTCAAGGCGGCGCCGGCCAACGCCAGCCAGGCAACGCTGCTCGCCACCGCGAACGGTCTGCAGGACATCGGCGCGGCGCCCGAATTCACCGAAACGCAGGACTGGTTCAACACGCCCGGCGACAAGCCGCTGTCGCTCAGCGGCCTGCGCGGGCGCGTCGTGCTCGTCGACTTCTGGACCTACACGTGCATCAACTGCATCCGCACGCTGCCCTACCTGAAGGCGTGGGATGCGACCTATCGCCACGACGGGCTGACGATCGTCGGCGTCGAGACGCCCGAGTTCGCCTTCGAGCACGACGCCTCGAACGTCGCGAACGCGATCAAGCAGTTCGGCCTGCGCTATCCGGTCGTCCAGGACAACAACATGGGCACGTGGAACGCCTACGGCAACGAGTACTGGCCGGCCGACTACCTGATCGACGCGAAGGGCAACGTGCGCTACGAGACCGTTCGGCGAGGGCGACTACGACAAGACCGAAACGGCGATCCGCGCGCTGCTCGCCGAAGCCGGAAGCCAACGTCGGCGGCAAGAGCCATCCGAGCGACGTCGTCGTGCCGAGCGAAGTGGCGACGCCGGAGACCTACCTCGGGACCGAGCGCGCCGAAGGCTGGATCGACGAGCCGAGAGAAGGCGTCCACGACTACGGGCCGCCGCCGAACCGCACGCTCGCGCTCAACGAGTTCGCCTTCAGCGGCAACTGGCGGATCGGCGGCCAGCCGGCGACGGCGCTGTCGGGCGCCGGCATCGACCTCAACTTCGAGGCCGAGCACGTCTATCTCGTGCTCAGCTCCGAAGGAGGCCGGCCGCGCTCGGTTGAAGTGCTGCTCGACGGTCATCCGATCTCGGCCGCGGACGCCGGCTCCGACGTGCACGACTCGCGCGTCACCGTCACCGGGCAGCGCCTCTACACGCTCGTCTCGCTGCCGCGCGACGAGCGCCACCAGCTGAGCCTGCGCTTCGCGCCGGGCGTGACCGGCTATGCGTTCACGTTCGGCTAGCGGCGACTCACGCCGGAGGCTGCCGGCCGGCCCGCTCCTCGGGCGCGGCAATCCGTCGACCCGGCGCCGGTTCGCCTGCCGGCACGCTAGCGTCGTCGAGAGAGCCGCGGCACGGCGCGGGAGCCGGCGGCGCAAACGGAGGACAGCGATGCGCGGCGCGCGAACGATGACGATGCTGGCGGTCCTGGCGGCGGCGAGCCTGCTCACGGCGAGCGCCGGCGCGGACCAGGACACGACCGCGGTCGAGCTGCCGGGCGCTCCGATGAGCGTCTACGTCGGTCCGCGCGGCGAGTGCCAGTCGAGCTATGTGATCAACGGCCGCGTCGAGGGCAACTTCTTCCCCGGCGGGACGCCCTACGAATTCAGCCCGGTCGGTGACTGCGGGCTGTTCCTCGCGTTCCCGTCGGCCGGCACTGGCCAGCCGAGCGCGCTTGCCGGCAAGACGTTCGGCTTCGAAAAACACGCAGGCGCCTCGCCCGACGCGCTCTTCACGCCGGTCTCGCAGTCACCGGTAACCGGCGAAGGCACATCCGCCAATTCCTATGTGCAGAGCACGCTGTTCAAGGTCGAAGCGGGCGGCGAAGAAGACGCGCTCATCACGGAGACGACCAGCTACGTCAACGGCGCCGCGCAGTTCAGCTCGACCTACGCCGTCGAGAACACGTCTAAATCGCCGCTCTACTTCCGCGCGATCTACGCCGGCGACCTGTTCGTCAACGGCGAGGATCAGGGCGTCGGCGTCTTCAATGCCGGCCCGCCGCGGTTCATCGGAGGCCAGAACGCGAGCTCGGGCGTGCTCGGCGGCCTGCAGGAGGCGCCGGCGCCGGCGCTTGCCTGGTCGGACTACGAAGAGCTCGCCTATCCGCAGATCTGGACGAGCGTGACCGAAACGGCCGAAGCGGAAGCGGCGTTCAAAGACGGAGTGACGGCGGGCGAAGTCGACAACGCCGTCGGCGTCGAGTGGGACGAGTTTCGCGCGAAAGGGCTCGAAAAAGGCGGTGAAGCGTCGTTCTCGATCGTCAACCGCACTCAGGTTCCGGCGGCACTCGTCGTTCAGCCGGCGACGCAGACGCACCTCGTCGGTCAGTCGGCGACGGTCGCCGTGACCGCGCTCGACACGTCCGGCGCGCCCTACGCGAACCGGCCGATCGTCTACGCGATCGGCGGCGCCAACCCGAAATCCGGCAGCGTCACGACGAACTCCTCCGGCGTCGCGACGATCAGCTACGTGGGCACTGTCGCCGGCCTCGACTCGCTGCAGATGTTCCTCGACCTGGCGGGCAACGGCGCGCTCGCACCGCAGGATCCGGCGATCGCGGCGCAGATCTCCTGGACGCCGGCGCCGGCGACGCCGAACAGCAGCTACCGGATCCAGAGCGTTCACACGAAGCCGAACGGAGCGATCACGATCGTGCTGGTGCCCAGGCAGGAAGGAACGGCGCTGCTCGAAGTGACGGCTGCGACCGCGACGATCTCTCGCGCCGCCGCGAGCGCGGCGCGACGACAGAAGCCGTGCAAGAAGGGCCAGGTCAGGATCAAGCGCGTCTGCCGGCCGCAGTCGACGCTGTCCGGCAAGGTCTCGGCCAGGGGCCGCGCCGGCGCAGCGCTGACGATCGCCGTGCAGCCCTCGCGCAAGGTCAGAGCCGCGCTGAAGAAGGGGCGGAAGGTCGCGCTGACGGCGAAGCTGACGTACCGGTCGGCGCTGGGCGGCAAGCCGACGGCCGAGACCTTCCACTTCAGCGCCAGGATGGTCAAGCGCAGGCACGCGCGCCACTGAGCAGCAGCGGCCGGCGCAGCACTCGCCAGTCCGCGCTATCGGCCTGGTCCTACAATTGGCGCAGATGGAAGGCTCAACTCCCGAGACCGGCGCGCGTAGCTGGCTGCGCTGCTATCGCTGCTGGTCGCAGGATCTCGAGGTGCAGGTGCACTACGAGGGCATCCACAAGATCGACCCGGACACCGGCGAGCGCGCCGAAGTGATCGACGAGCTGCAGGAGGCCGTCGTTCAATGCCTCGACTGCATGCACGACCAGCCGCACCTCGGCTTCAACAACAGCCGCGTCGAGCCGATCGAGGACCGCTGGGAACGGATGATCGCGGGCACGCCGTGGGTCGCCTCCTGCACGGTCAGCGTCGATGCCGACGAGGTCGAGAGCTGCTCCGGCCCGGAGGCCGGCGACGCGCTCTCCTACGCCGCATTCGGCGATCACGGCGTGCGCGAGTTCTTCACGCATGTGCGCTTCCACAAGCACGAGGACGACTCGCGGATCATCGTGCACCTGCTGGTCGAGCTCTACGCGCGCTCGCTCGAGGAGGCGACCGAGGTGCTCGAGTCATCGGCGCGCGGAGCGCTTACGATCACCTCGCTTGCCGAGGAGTCTCGCCCGCCGGCGGCTGCGCCGGGCGAGACCCACGGCCACGACTAGGACGCCGCTTGGCGGCGCGATACTGCGTCCTCGCTCGCTCGCGTGCTATCCGCACGCCACGCTCACTGCGTCCTTGTCTCGCTTGCTACCGACGCCCTAGAGGCGCCGGGCGGAGAACCACGGCCACGACTAGGACGCCGGTAGGCGCCCTAGAGGCGTCGAGTCAGTCCAAACGCTCCTCGAGCGCCTCGAGCTGGACGTTGAGTGCGTCGGGCAGGCGGTTGAACTGGGCGAGGTAGGCCTGGAACTGCGGCAGCTGCGCCTTCCACTCGGCGGTGTCGACGCGCAGCAGCTCGGCCATGTTCTCGTCGGAGACGTCGAGACCGCGCGTGTCGATGCCGTCGGGGCCGACCGGCGGAATCAGGCCGATCGGCGTCTCGCTGGCGGCGCCTCTGCCGGCGCAGCGCGCGAACACCCAAGCGAGCACGCGCGAGTTCTCGCCGAAGCCGGGCCACAGGAAGCGCCCGCCCTCGTCCTTGCGGAACCAGTTGACGTAGAAGATCTTCGGCAGCTTCGCGCCGTTCGTACGCCCGATCTTCAGCCAGTTCTCGAAGTAGTCGGCCATGTTGTAGCCGCAGAACGGCAGCATCGCGAACGGATCGAAGCGCAGCTCGCCGACCGTTCCGGCGGCCGCGGCGGTCTTCTCGGAGCTCATCACCGAGCCGAGGAACACGCCGTGCTCCCAGTCGAACGCCTCGGTCACCAGCGGCACGACAGTCGAGCGGCGCCCGCCGAACAGCATCGCGTCGATCGGCACGCCTTTCGGGTCCTCCCACTCGGCCGCGATCGCCGGGTCCTGCGAGGCGGGCGTCGTGAAGCGTGCGTTCGGGTGCGCGGCCGGCGCGCCGGCCTCCGGCGTCCAGTCGTTGCCGTGCCAGTCGATCAGGTGCGCCGGCGGCTCCTTGCTGAGGCCCTCCCACCAGATGTCGCCGTCGTCGGTCTTCGCGCAGTTGGTGAAGATCGAGTTGCGCTCGATCATGCGGACCGCGTTCGGGTTGGTCTGCTCGCCGGTGCCCGGCGCGACGCCGAAGAAGCCGTACTCGGGGTTGATCGCGTAGAGGCGGCCGTCGTCGCCGAACTTCATCCAGGCGATGTCATCGCCGATCGTCTCTACCTTCCAGCCCTCGAGCGTCGGGATCATCATCGCCAGGTTCGTCTTGCCGCATGCGCTCGGGAAGGCGCCGGCGATGTACTTCGCCTCGCCCTCGGGCGATGTCAGCTTGAGGATCAGCATGTGCTCGGCCATCCAGCCCTCGTCGCGCGCCATCACCGATGCGATCCGCAGCGCGAAGCACTTCTTGCCGAGCAGCGCGTTGCCGCCATAGCCCGAGCCGAACGACCAGATCTCGCGCGTGTCGGTGAAGTGGACGATGTACTTGTTCTCGGCGTTGCACGGCCACGGCACGTCCTCGACGCCATCTGACGAGCGGCATGCCGACGGAGTGCAGGCACGGCACGAACTCGCCGGTCGAGCCGAGCGCGTCAAGCGCGCCCTGGCCCATGCGCGTCATGATGCGCATGCTCACGGCGACGTACGGCGAGTCGGTCAGCTGCACGCCGACGTGGCTCTTGTCCGAGCCGAGCGGACCCATCGAGAAGGGCACGACGTACATCGTGCGGCCGCGCATCGAGCCGGCGAACAGCTCGTTCAGCGTGTCGCGCATCTCGGCCGGATCGCGCCAGTTGTTCGTCGGGCCGGCTTCGTCCTCGGTCGGCGAGCAGATGAACGTGCGGTCTTCGACGCGCGCGACGTCGCCCGGATCGGAGAGCGCGAGGTAGGAGTTCGGCCGCTTCGCATCGGACAGGCGCTCGAACGTGCCGGCCTCGACGAGCTCGTTGCAGAGGCTGTCGTACTCCTCGGCCGAGCCGTCGCACCAGTGGATCTCGTCGGGTTCGGTCAGCGAGGCCACCTCACCGACCCAGGTCAGCAGTCGCTCGTTGGTCGTTGGGGCGGAGGCGGTCGTGTTCATCTCTAATGCGGCTCCTCGATCGCGGTCATGATCGGCACGCCGACACGCGCACAGGCCGGTCGACGCCGTCCCTCAGACCCTCCGAGGGCCCTGGGAAACGGAAAAAACGCCCCTCTGGGCGTCAAGAGAGGGTATCGCACGCCTCCGGTCGCTGCGATGGCCCTCGAGCGGCCGCGAGCGCTCCCGTCGCGGCCGCCGCGCTCTGTCTACTCGACGTTGCCCTCTGCCTCGCCGACGAGCTGAGACTCGCCCTCGACGCCGTGGTCGCGACGCGGTACGAGCACGAGGCGCTTGAACTCGGCGACCAGCACGCCGTCCTGGTTGAGCACGCGCGTGTGAACCTTGACGGTGCCGCGGTCGGGCTTGGAGCGAGACTCTTTCTTCTCCAGCACCTCGGACTCGCAGAACAGCGTGTCGCCATGGAAGACGGGCGCCGGGTGCTTCAGTTCTTCGGTCGCGAGGTTCGCGATCGCCTTGCCGCTGACGTCTGAGACCGACATGCCCAGCGCGAGCGAGTAGACCAGCGGACCGACGACGACGTTGCGGCCCTGCTGCGATTTGTGCGCGTAGACGTCGTTGATGTGCAGCGGGTGGTGGTTCATCGTGATCAGGCAGAAGAGGTGATCGTCGGACTCGGTCACCGTCTTCGCCGGCCAGTGCTTGTAGACGTCGCCGACCTCGAACTCCTCGAGGTAGCGGCCATACGGATGTGCGCCGCTCGCCTCGCGCGCGGCCTGCTCGGTCTCGACGGTCTGCGTCTCGCTCATGTGCGTCCTAGCGTCTCCACGGTTGACAACGTTGCCGACAGCGATGCCTGTCGCGAGGGGCCAACAATACGCAACCGCACCGTGACTGACGCGCGAACGTGCGCCTACGCGGCTACGGCGCGCTGCGCGGGCGCGGCCCGGCGAGCGCCGACGACGTCCTTGCGCAGCAGCGCCCTGTACTTGGCCCAGTCGAGGAAGAACTCGCGCCGCGGGCCGAAGTCGCTTTCGCTGCGCTCGCCTTCGGTCCTTGCGATCGCGCGGCGCTCGTCGCTCGGCGGGAGCTGCACGCGACCGCTCAGCACCTCTGCCGTCCAGCGGCCCTGCGCCTCGGCGATCGGCAGCAGCGCGCGGTGGGCCTCGAACATGCCGACGAAGTACAGCCGCTCGACGTCGACGTGCTGGATCCGGCGGTAGAGGTTGTGCCGGCCGGGCTGGGCGGCGGCCGGCAGGAACTCGGTCGGCGGGTCAAAGCCGGTCGCGTGGACGATCACGTCGATCTGCGCCTCCGAGCCATCGCTGAAGCGGACCGTGTTGCCGTCGGCCGCCTCGACGCCGCCGCAGAAGCGCATGCCGCCGCGCCGCACGGCTCGCGGGAACGTGTCGGAGATCGCGATGATGTCATCGCCGCAGCGGCGCGTCGGACGCGGCACGCCGAGGCGGTGCAGCCGTCCGGTCGTCGTGGCGCAGAGGCCGCGCAGGATCTGACGTCGAAGGCTCCAGGGCAGGACGCGCGAGACGAACTCGTTGTCGATCCAGTCGATCGGAAAGCCGCCGATGCGGCGCGTCATCATCCACAGCGGAGAGCGCACGGCCACGTGTACGGAACGAGCGCGCCCGGCCAGCTCGCCGGCGACCTCGGCGCCGGACGTGCCGAGGCCGATCACGAGCAGGTTGCGCCCGGCGAACGGCTCAGGCGTGCGGTATTCGGCGCTGTGCAGCTGCTCGCCGGAGAAGTCGCCCGGTATCGGCGCCCATTTCGGTCTGCCGTTGGAGCCGAGCGCGCAGACGATCGTCTCGTAGCGGCGCTGCTCGCCTGCGTCGCTACGCAACGTCCACCCCTCCGCGTCCGGCACGGCGTCGCTGACACGCCAGCGCAGGCGAACGTGCTCGCGCAGCTGCTCGCTCTCGAGCAGCCGCTCCATGTACCGCTTCATCTCGGCGCGCGGCGCGTAGCTCCAGGGCCGGCCTGCGATGCGCATAGCGGCCGGCGAGGTGGCGAGGCGGCTCGTGTTCATCACCAGCGAGTCGTACGCGGCCGAGCCGGTCCCGTCTTGGTCGTAGTGCCAGGTTCCACCGACGCCGTCGCGTGCCTCGAGCAACTCGACCGGAACGCCGCGGCGGCGCAGGTAGGCAGCGGCCAGGATGCCCGAGCCGCCCGCCCCGATCACGCCGACTGCCCCACCCGCAGTAGATGGCACGTGCAGATTGTCGCAAAGCCGAGGCGCGTGCGTCGGCGAGCCCGGTACAGGCGAGCCGATAGCGTTCAGTCGGCAGCGATCATGGGATCGCGCCGAAAAAGCAGACCGACTGCAGACCAGGAGAGCCCACTTGCGCAACCCTCGCGACTTCCTCAAGCCACTAGCGATCGACGCGCCGGAGCCCGTGCGCGAGATCCCGTTCAAGCCCTCTCGGATGATTCATTTCCTTGACTTCTCGAACGAGAAGATGGTCGCGAAGGTGCCCGAGATCGCGCCGACGGTCGACATCCTGCTCGGCAACCTCGAGGACGCCGTGCCGGTCGATCGCAAGGAGGCCGCGCGCGCCGGGCTGATCAAGGTCGGCAAGGAGATGGACCTCGGCGACACGGCGCTGTGGACACGCGTCAACGAGCTCGCTTCGCCGTGGGTGCTCGACGACCTGACCGAACTGGTCACCGAGATCGGCGACAAGCTCGAGGTCGTGATGATCCCGAAGGTCGAGGGGCCGTGGGACATCCACTACGTCGACCGCCTGCTGGCGCAGCTCGAGGCGAAGGCGGGGATCGAGCGCCCGATCCTGATCCACGTGCTGCTGGAGAACTCGCAGGGCGTCGCCAACCTCGAGGAGATCGCGAGCGCCTCGCCGCGGATCCAGGGGATGAGCTTCGGACCGGCCGATCTGGCCGCCTCACGGCGGATGAAGACGACGCGCGTCGGCGGCGGCCATCCCGGCTACCGCACGATCGCCGACCCCGACCCGATCAACCCGGAGGCGCCGCGTCCGAGCTACCAGCAGGACCCGTGGCACTACTCGATCGCGCGCATGGTCGACGCCTGCACGGCGGTCGGCGCGCTGCCGTTCTACGGGCCCTATGGCGACATCAAGGACATCGAAGGCTGCGAAACGCAATTCCGCGCTGCGTTCCTGCTCGGCTGCGTCGGCGCCTGGTCGCTGCATCCGGTGCAGATCGGCATCGCCAAGCGCGTCTTCTCGCCCGAACCGGCCGAGGTCGAGTTCGCCAAGAAGGTGATCGAGGCGATACCGGACGGCCGTGGCGTGCACATGATCGACGGCAAGATGCAGGACGACGCGACCTGGAAGCAGTGCAAGGTGATGGTCGGCCTCGCCGAAATGCTCGCGAAGAAGGACCCCGAGCTGGCCGAGCTGTACGGCTTCGCGCCGGAGCCCGCCGCGGCGTAGCGCAGCCGTATAGGCTTCCCGGCCGCATGAGGTCCAGCAGATGAGGTTCTACGAGTACGAGGCGCGCGAGATCGTCAAGCGCGCCGGCATTCCCGTGACCGACTACGGCTTCACGACCGATCCGGCCGAGGCGGCGCAGATCGCCGCGCGGATCGGCGGGCCGACGGTGATCAAGTCACAGGTGCTCTCCGGCGGGCGGATGAAGGCCGGCGGCGTCAAGTTCGCCGACACGCCCGAGGAAGCCGAGTCATACGCGCGCGACATCCTGCTGCTGGAGATCGGCGGCCACATGCCGCGCGGCGTGCTCGTCGACCCGAAGGCCGACGTCGCGCAGGAGTACTACGCCGGCGTCGTCTGGGACGGCACGGCGAAGAAGCCGCTGATGCTGTTCAGCGACATGGGCGGCATCGACATCGAGCAGGTCGCCGAGGAGCACCCCGATCACGTCGGCCGCGGCCACTTCTCGACGCTCGAGCCGTTCTCCGACTTCCGCGCCAAGCAGGTGATCGCCGCGGCCGGCGTCACCGGCAGGGCACTGCAGCGCGCGACGCCGGTGCTCGCGCGCCTGGCGCAGCTGTTCCTCGACGCCGACATGACGCTGGCCGAGATCAACCCGCTGGCGGAACTGAAGGACGGCTCGTTCGTCGCGCTCGACGCGCACATGGAGATGGAGAACGAGGGCATGCCGCGACAAAAAGGCCTGATCAAGGCGCTGGGGATCGGCGAGGACGAGGGCACGCGCGAGGACCACACGCCGACGCCGTTCGAAGAGGCGGTCAAGGCGATCGACGCCGCCGATCATCGTGGCGTGATCCAGGGCAAGGACACCGGGTTCAACGGCAACATCGGCCTGGTGATCGGAGCGGGCGGCGGCTCGCTGACGCTGACCGATGCGGTGCGCCAGCAGGGCGGCAAGCCCGCCAACTACTCCGAGATCGGCGGCAACCCGTCGGTAGCGAAGGCCTGCGGCCTGGCCAAGCAGGTTCTTCAGAAAGACGGCGTCGAGAAGATCGCCGTGATGATGTCGATCGTCTCGAACACGCGCGTCGACATCGTCGCGCGCGGCGTGATCAAAGCCTGCCTGGAGCTCGGCAAGGATCCCGGCGAGACGATCGCGATCTTCCGGATCCCGGGCGCCTGGGAGGAGGAGGGCTTCAAGATCCTCGACAAATACGGGATCGAGTACTGCGACCGATCGGTCTCCTTGTGGGAGGCAGCCGGTCGCGCGGTCGCCAAGATCCAGGGAGCTGCGGCCTAGCGATGTCGATCCTGATCGATCAAGACACGACTTTCATCATCCAGGGCATCACTGGGCGCGAGGCCGTCAACCTGACGCGCGAGTGCCTCGACTACGGCTCGAAGATCGTCGGTGGCGTGACGCCGGGCCGCAAGGGCCGTGAGGTGCACGGCGTTCCGGTGTTCGACACGGTCGAGCAGGTCGTCGAGCACAACGGCGGCGTCGTGCCGGACGGCTCGGTCGTGACCGTGCCGCCGGCCGGCACGCGAGACGCCGTCTTCGAGGCGCTGCACGCCGGCATCAGGACGATCGTGATCGTGACCGAGCGGATTCCGCGCCGCGACGTCGCGATGATGGTCGAGCTGGCCGATGCGAAGGGCGCACGAATCATCGGTCCGAACTGCCTCGGCGTGATCGTGCCGGGCGTCGCCAAGATGGGCGGCATCGGCGGCCCGGCACGCAACGCTGCCGTTGCCTATCAGCCCGGCGCGGTCGGTGTGATGAGCCGCTCGGGCGGGATGACGACGGAGATCTCCTCGACCTTGACGGCTGCCGGACTCGGCGTCTCGACGGCCGTCTCGATCGGTGGTGACGCGATCATCGGCTCGACCTATGCCGAGCTGATGCCGTTCTTCGAGGCCGACGCGCAGACTCAGGCGATCGTGATCTACACCGAGCCCGGTGGCCGGATGGAGGCGCAGTTGGCAGCGTGGGTCAAGGAGCACGACTCGCGTCTGCCGATCATCGCTTTCATGGCCGGCAAGTTCATGGACGACGAGGAGATGCAGGGCATGTCCTTCGGGCACGCCGGCACGATCGTCGAGGGCAAGGAGGACTCGGCGACGGAGAAGATCGCCCGCTTGGAGGCGGCCGGCATTCCGGTCGTGCAGCGGATCGACGAGATTCCCGACCTCGTCAAGGCCAAGCTCGCGGAACGGAGCCAGGCATGAGGAAGGACGGCCTGTTCATCGCGATCGAAGTCGACGACGCCGCGGCGGCCGACAGCGAGCTTGCCAAGAAGCTGACCGAAGCCTGCCCCGTCGACATCTACGCGCAGGCCGGCGACGGCACGCTCGAGCTGGTCGAGCGCAACCTCGATGAGTGCGTGCTCTGCCGCCTCTGCCTCGACGCCTCGCCGGAGGGCAGCGTCAAGGTGATCAAGCTGTACGACAACGGCGCCGTCCTCGCCTGACGCCTTCGGCGCCGCTGAGCACAGTCGGCGCTGCGCTGAGACGTCCGACCAGGATCGCCCGCTAGCGCGTGCAATGGGCCGCGACGTGCACTATCTTGGACGAGACGCCATGAACGAAAACTTCTCGCTCATCGTGATGTGCATCTTCCTGCTCGGATCGCTCGCGTTCCTCGCGCAGCAGCTGACCTCCTACCACTAGCGCTCCGCGCGTCGAGCGGATCAGGCGGGCTTGCGCGCCTTGCGCGTGTGCTCGCGTTCCTGCTGCTTCTCGACGACGCTGATGATCAGCTTCAGGAACTGATCGGGTCCGGTCGCCTTCGCCTGGCCGTAGGTGAACGCCTCGATCCAGTCGGGCACCTTGCCTTCGCGCGCCATCACGTTGAAGAACTCGCGGCGCATGTCCAAGCGCAGGCGCGCGTCGGCGGCCGGCCCCTTGGTGACCTTGATGTCCGGCATCTCGAGGCGAAAGTGCTGTACGTCGCCGCGCCCGCGAAGTTCGACTCCGACGACGAGCTTGATCGGAGCGAGCGCCGGCACCTCCTCGATGAACCGGCGTGTTGCAAGCTCGATCAGAGCCTTGGCATCCTCGGCCATGTCGTGGCTGCTCCTGTTCCGGGACCTTCGCGGTCCGTCGCGGTCTGTCAGATCTTATGACGCTGCAACAGCTTGCGGCCGATCACCATGCGCTGGATCTCGGAGGTGCCCTCGCCGATCAACAGCAGCGGCGCATCGCGATACAGCCGCTCGATCTCATACTCCTTGGAGTAGCCGTAGCCGCCGTGGATCCGGAAGCTCTCCTCGACGCAGAAGCGACCGGCCTCGGAGGCGAACAGCTTGGCCATGCCGGCCTCGAGGTCCGAGCGCTCGCCGGCGTCCTTCAGCCGCGCGGCGCGCAACGTCAGCAGCCGCGCCGCGTCGACCTGCGTCGCCATGTCGGCGAGCTTGAACTGGATCGCCTGGTGCTCGGCGATCGGCTTGCCGAAGGTCTTGCGCTCCTGCGAGTAGCGCAGCCCGAGCTCGAGTGCGCGCTGCGCGATGCCGACGCCGCGCGCGGCGACGTTGACGCGGCCGACCTCGAGCGCGTCCATCATCTGCGAGAAGCCACGGTTGAGGCCGTGCTGCTCGCCGCCGAGGATGTTCTCGGCGGGCACGCGGTAGCCGTCGAACACGAGCTCGGTCGACTCGACGCCCTTGTAGCCGAGCTTTTTGATCTGCGGCGGCACTTCCAGACCGGCGAACGCGCCGGTGTTCTTGTCGACGCCCGGCTCTTTTTCGGCGATGAAGCAGGTGAAGCCCTTGTGCCGCGGCTCGGCGTCGGGGTCGGTCTTGACGAGCACGAAGACGAGCGTCGAGCGCAGCCCGTTGGTCACCCACATCTTCGAGCCGTTGATCTCGTAGGTGTCGTCGTCGACCTTCTTGGCATGCGTTTTGATCGCCTGCACGTCGGAGCCCAGCTCGGGCTCTGACAGCGAGAACGCCGCGCGGATCTCGCCGGTCGCCATCCGCGGCAGGTACTTCTGGCGCTGCTCCTCGGAGCCGAACTTCATCAGCAGGTAGGAGCCGATGAAGTGCGTGTTGATCACGCCGGAGATCGAGATCCAGCCGCGCGAGAGCTCCTCGACGATCATCGCGTAGGTCGTCAGGTCGAGCCCCATGCCGCCGTACTCCTCGGGGATCGTCACGCCGAACAGGCCGAGCTCCTTCATCTGCTCGACGATCGGCTCCGGGAAGGCGTCCTCGTGGTCGTAGTGCTCGGCGTTCGGCAGGATCTGCTCGTCGGCGAACTGGTGGACCATCTCGGTGATCGCCTTCTGCTCGTCGGTCTTCTCGGTGTACGGAGTGGCGGCTACGGCCATGCGGTTTCGAGCTCCAGAGTCGTTTGTCGCGTGTCACAGGGAGAATACCGGCATGAACTTCGCCAGCGACGTCGTCGAGCAGCTGCCGCCGCGCCGTCTCGCCCTGCTCGAGCTCGCGCGCGACGGCGCCCGGCGCGAGTGGAGCTTCGCCGAGGTCGCCGATCGCAGCGCCAGGCTGGCCGGCGCGCTGCAGCGCCGCGGAGTGCGTCGCGGCGACGTCGTGATGACGCTGATCGGCAACCGGCCGGAGTGGGTCTTCGCGATGGTCGCGTGTTTCCGTATCGGCGCCGTCGTGCTGCCGTGCACCGAGCAGCTGCGCGCAAAAGACCTGCGGCTGCGCCTGGACGCGGCGCGCCCTTCGCTGATCCTCGCCGACGAGCGCAACCGCAGCGAGCTCGAGGCCGCCGCGCCCGACTGCCCGGTCGTGCTGATCCCCGACGAGCAGCTGTTCGCGCGAGCAGCCGGTCGCGGCCGTCGAGCTGGCGCCGGACGATCCCTGCCTGATCACCTTCACCAGCGGCACCGCCGGCGAGCCGAAGGCGGTGCTGCACGGACAGCGCTACCTCGACGGGCAGCGGCTGCAGGCGATGCACTGGCTCGCTCCGCGCGAGGCGGCGCTCGTCTGGTGCACGGCCGCGAGCGGCTGGTCGAAGTCGGCGCGCAACGTCTTCATCGCGCCCTGGCTGCTCGGCGCCTCGGCGCTGCTGCACGATGCGCGCTTCGACCCGCACGAGCGCCTCGAGCTGCTCGAGCGCGAGCGCGTCAACGTGCTGTGCATGGCGCCGACCGAGTACCGCGTGCTGGCCAAGCGCGCGACGCTGCGCCGGCTGCCGGACCTGAACGGGATGGTCGCCGCCGGCGAGGCGCTCAATCCAGAGGTGCTGCGCGCCTGGCGCGAGGCGACCGGGCTCGACGTGCGCGACGGCTACGGCCAGACCGAGACCGGCCAGCTGACCGGCGCGCCGCTCGGCACGCCGGCGCGTCCCGGCTCGATGGGCATGGCGCTTCCCGGCATCGGGCTGCTGATCAAAGGCGGCGAGCTGACGGCCAACCCGCTGACCGTTCCGACCTTCTTCCTCGGCTACATCGGCGAGCACGCCAGCCGCGGCGAGGACGGCGTCTGGCGGATCGACGACCGTCGCCTCGGCCCGATCTGGCGGACCGGCGATCTCGTCGAGCAGGACGATGACGGCTGGCTGCGCTTTCAGGGGCGCGACGACGACGTGATCATCTCGGCCGGCTACCGGATCGGCCCGTTCGAGGTCGAGTCGGCGCTCGTCGCGCACCCGGCCGTCGCCGAGGCGGCGGCGATCGCCGCGCCCGACGAGGAGCGCGGCTCGGTCGTTCGCGCAGTCGTCGTCTTGCGCGACGGCGACTACGCGCCTTCGCCGGAGCTCGCGCGCGAGTTGCAGGAGCACGTCAAGCGCGAGACCGCGCCCTACAAGTACCCGCGGATCGTCGAGTTCGCCAGCGAGCTGCCGAAGACGGCGAGCGGCAAGATCAAGCGCGCGGAGCTGCGCGAGCAGCGCTGAGCGCGCGCCGTCCGCCACCCATGGCTGGGTGGGCGACGGACGGCGCGGCGGCTGCTAGACGAGCTGCTCCGCGGTCTGCGCGCTGGCGCTCGCCAGCCCGAAGTCGCGCTCGAGCTCTTCGACCTCCTGCGCGACCGTGCTCGCCGGCGGGCGAAGCACGATGAACGCCGCGAGGATCCCGATCGTGACGCAGATCGCGGCGACGAGGTAGGCGAGGTGATAGCCGCCGGTCAACGCGTCGGCCAACGCGTGCCCGCTCGAGCTGAGCGCTTTCGTGTGGTCGGTCGCGACCGTTCCCAGCGCGGCCAGCCCGATCGCGCCGAACAGCTGCACCGAGACGTTGATGATCCCGGATGCGAGCCCGGCGTCGCGCTTCGGCGCGTCGGCCATGCCGATCGTCAGCAGCGGCAGGAACGATGCTCCGGCGCCGAGCCCGAGCAGCAGGAACGCGAAGAACAGACCGGGGAAGTAGCTCGCGTGCGTGCCCTGCGTCGCCAGCAGCAAGAGCCCGGCGACGATGCCGACGAGCCCGCCGGCGAGCGTGTTGACCGCACCGATGCGGTCGACGATGCGAGCGGCGACGCCCATCGACATGATCGCGATCAGCGCGGTCAGCGGCAGGAAGGCGAGGCCGGTGTCGATCGCGTTGTAGCCGAGCACGCGCTCGAGATACAGCGAGCCGAGGAAGAACGCCGAGAACATCCCGGTGATCAGCAGCCCGCGCACGAGGCTCGAGCCCATCAACGAGCGCAGCCGCAGGACGCGCAGCGGCATGATCGGGTTCTCGATCCGCGACTCGAGCGTGAGGAAGGCGGCGAGCAGCACGAGCGAGACGCCGCCGACGCCGAGCGTACGCGCCGACGTCAGCCCGTATTCACTGGACTTGACGATCGCGAACGCGCCGGCCATCGTCGCCAGCGTGATCAGCAGCGAGCCCAGCCAGTCGACGCCGCCGGAGAGCCCGATGCCCTCGTTCTCGACGATCAGCCGCGAGCCGAAGACGAACGCGACGATGCCGATCGGCACGTTGACGAAGAAGATCCAGTGCCAGTCGAGCGACTGCGTCAGCGCGCCGCCGGCGAGCAGGCCGATCGAGCCGCCGCCTGCCGAGACGAAGGCATACAGGCCCATCGCCTTCGCCTGCTCCTTGGCCTCCGGGAACTCGGTGACGATGATCGCGAGGATCACGCTCGAGGCGACCGCGCCGCCGACGCCCTGCAGCAGTCGCGCGCCGATCAAGAGCCCCTGGCTGTCGGCGATCCCGCAGAGGATCGATGCGCCGGTGAACAGCACGAGTCCGCTGAGGAACACGCGCTTTCGCCCGACCAGGTCGCCGAGCCGCCCGGCGAGCAGCAGAAAGCCGCCGAACGTGATCAGGTAGCCGTCGAGCACCCACGTCAGGTTGCCCTGCGAGAAGTGCAGATCCTTCTGGATCGAAGGCAGCGCGACGTTCACGATCGTCGAGTCGAGAACCATCATCAGCTGGCCGAGGCAGAGCACGGCAAGCGCGATCCAGCGACGTTTCTCGGCCCGGCTCTGTTGCGCTTGCGCCGTGTGATCGGCGCTCTGAAGCTGTTCGATCGTGGTGCTCATGCGGCTCCCTTCGTTGGACGTAGGGCAACCCTAGCAGGGATGATCCATGTAAAAGGGATGATCGCTGCGAAATTTATAATGCTCGCTAGAATGACGACAGATGAGCGATGATGTATAAATTCAGTGACATGGACAGCGAGAGGGCGTGTCCTCCGAACTCGATGGTGCTGCTGACGCGGCTTGCAAAGCAGGTCTACCGGCGAAGCAGTGAGCAGCTGCTCGGCATGCACATGCGCCACCTGATGACGCTCAGCTACCTGCGCGATCACACGGGCTGCCCGCAGCAGGAGCTCGCCGAGGTGCTCTGCATGGACGCGAACAACGTCGTGCTGCTGCTCAACGAGCTCGAGGACCTTCGTTTCATCGCGCGCAAGCGCGACCCCGACGACCGACGCCGCCACCGCGTCGAGCTCACATCGGCCGGCACGAAGGCGCTGCTGAAGGCCGAGCACGCTCAGGAAGAGATCGAGGACGACGTGCTCGCCGCGCTCGGCGACGACGAGCGCGCGACCCTGTGGCGGCTGCTGAGCCGCGCGCTCTACGCAGCCGAGCCTGACGCCGAGCCGGCGTTCAGCGCCACGACAGCCGCCTAGAGCGCTACTACCGCGTCGATCTCGACCATCGCGCCCTTCGGCAGCGCAGCGACGCCGACGGCCGCGCGTGCCGGCGGCTCCTGCTCGAAGAACTCGCCGTAGGCCTCGTTGATCGCCGCGAACTCGCCGAGCTCGGTCGTGTAGATCGTCAGCCGCACGGCGCGCGCGAGCGAGGTGCCGGCGGCTGTGCAGACGGCTTGCAGGTTCTCAGGCAGCGGCGCGCCTGCGCGGCCGGCGTCTCTCCGACGAGCTCACCGCCGGCGGGATCGAGCGGGATCTGCCCGGAGCAGAACAGCAGGCCGCCGGCCGCGACCGCATGACTGTACGGTCCGATCGCCGGCGGCGCCGCCGGCGCCGAGACGATCTTGCGCTCGCCGGGCATCGCGCGCAGCCTATCGCGCCGTCGTGCATGCGATCGCGAGCCGCCGCTTGCACGCCCGGCCGATCCGGCGCTCTCGACCAGGGCTGCCGGTAACGTTCGCGCGATGCCACGGCGCACGCTGATCACGACGCTCGCCGTGTCGCTGGCGCTCCTCGCGCTCGTTACGGCAGGCGCCGGAGCGGCTTCGGCTGCTCTGACCTATTCGACCTGTCCGGAAAACGCGGGATTCTCGTGCGCCGCGATATCGGTTCCGGTCACGCGCAGCGGCAAAGCGCCGGGCACGATCGCGCTGACGATCGAGCGCAAAGCGGCCAGCACGACGCAGACGCCGAGCGCCGTGATCGCGCTGGCCGGCGGCCCTGGCCAGGCGGCCGACCCGCTCGCCGAACAGCTGGCGACGGCGATCGCGCCGGCGCTGAGCACGCACGACCTGCTCGTCTTCGACCAGCGCGGCACCGGCCGCTCCTCGCCGCTGAACTGCCCCGTGTTCGACAACACGGCTGCCCTCGAAAGCGCCGGCGAAGCGGCGCTTGGATCACTCGTCGAACTCTGCGCGCTGCAGATCGGCGAAGCGCGCGGCGGCTTCACGACCGAGGAAACCGTCGAAGACATCGAGGCGATCCGCCATCAGGCCGGCTACAAGAAGCTCGTCCTGTACGGCACGTCCTACGGCACGAAGGTCGCGCTCGAGTACGCAGAACGCTACCCGCAGCACGTCGAAGCGCTGGTACTCGACTCGGTCGTGCCGAGCACCGGGCCGGAAGCGCTCGGCATCGATCGGCTCGAGGCGATCACGCCGGTGATGGAAGAGCTCTGCTCCAACCACGCCTGCTCGGGCATCACCTCCGACCCGGTCGGCGATCTCGCGAGGCTCGTCGCGAAACTGCGCAGCCGGCCGCTCAGCGGCTCGGCCTTCGACGGATCGGGCAAGCGCCACTCGGTCTCGCTCAACGAGCTCGACCTGCTGAACATCCTCGAGGCCGGCGACCTCAACCCGGCACTGCGCGCGCTGCTGCCGGCCGCCGTCCACTCGGCGCTGAACGGCGATCCCGATCCGCTGCTGCGGCTGAACCTGATCACCGATGGTCTCGTGCCGAGCATTCCCGTCAAGCCGGACCCGGAAGCCGAAAAGGTCAGCAAGGAAGAAGAAAACAACGCGCTGTTCGTGACGACCTCATGCGAAGAGACGCTGTTCCCGTGGCAGCGCGCCGCGAGCGCACCGACGCGCATGGCCGAAGCGCAGACCGCGCTGAAGGCGACTCCGAGCAGCGACTTCTACCCGTTCGACGCCGAAGCAGCGTTCTCCGACAGCCTGATACCGGTCTGCGCCTCCTGGCCGAACGCCGCTCCTGCGCCGGCGGCGCCGACCGCGCTGCCGAACGTGCCGACGCTGATCCTCTCCGGCGAGCAGGACATGCGCACGCCGACCTCAGGAGCGAAGGCCGTCGCCGCGCTGATTCCCGATGCGCAGCTGCTGACGGTCCCCTACACCGGCCACTCGGTGCTCGGCAGCGACTTCAGCGGCTGCTCGCAGACGGCAGTCGCCGCCTTCTTCGCCGGCACGCCGGTGCAGCCGTGCAGCGCCGCGACGACCAACATCTTCGCGCCG
The DNA here is from genome assembly GCA_963812575.1 of uncultured Solirubrobacteraceae bacterium. GTDB lineage: Bacteria > Actinomycetota > Thermoleophilia > Solirubrobacterales > Solirubrobacteraceae > Palsa-744. The sequence continues at coordinate 62,485 of CAWEVS010000005.1, forward strand.
ACGCCCGTCGCGCCGCGCAAGCTCGCCTACGTGAAGCCGCCGGCAGGACTCTCGGGCAAGCCCGGACGCACGCTCACGGCCGTGCTCGACGCGATCGTCGACCTCGACCGCCAGGTCGTCGCGGCGACGCTGCAGGCCGAGCAGGAACTGCCGAGCGGCGCCAGCTTCGGCGGCCTGCGCGGCGGCTACGCCAAGCTCACCTCGACCGCCGCGACGATGAAGGGCTTCTCGTTCGTCAGCGGCGTCGCGCTGAGCGGCACGTTCCCGGTCAAGAACCACGAACTGCAGCCGGCGACGATCCGGATCTCGGGCTCGGCGGCCGCCGGCGGCACCGTGCACCTGTCGGCCGACAAGCGCGTCACCGGCACGCTCGGCGGCAAGCGCTTCAACGTCAGCCTCGCGAAGGTCAAGCTGTCGAGTGCCGGCGGCGCGGGCGAATGGCCGTCGCGACCGCTGCAGCTGCCGCTGCCCGCGCTCGCGCGCGAATCGCCGCTCGCACGACGCTGAGCGCCGCCCGCGGTGCCCGGCCGGGCGCCGCCGAGCGGCGCGGCTCGCGCCACGACTAGGCTGAGTCGCGCATGGCCAACGCGCTTGCCCTCGAGACCTCTCCCTACCTGCGCCAGCACGCCGAGAACCCGGTCGACTGGATGCCGTGGGGCGAGCAGGCGCTGGCGCGAGCGCGCGCCGAGGACAAGCCGCTGCTGGTCTCGATCGGCTACTCCTCCTGTCACTGGTGCCACGTGATGGAGCGCGAGTCCTTCGAGGACCCGGCCACCGCGGCGCTGATGAACGAGCAGTTCGTCTGCATCAAGGTCGACCGCGAGGAGCGACCGGACGTCGACGCGCTCTACATGGAGGCCGTGCAGAGCATGACCGGCCAGGGCGGCTGGCCGTTGAACGTCTTCCTCACGCCCGAGCAGCTGCCGTTCTACGGCGGCACCTACTTCCCGCCGCAGGAGCGTCAGGGGATGGTGTCCTGGACGCAGGTGCTGAACGCCGTCGCCGAGGCCTGGAGCGAGCGGCGCGAGGAGGTCCGCGCCGGCGGCGAGCAACTGCGCGAGCGGCTCGTCGGAGGCGCCCTGCTGGCGCCGTCGGACGAGCCGATCGAGGAGCGCGAGCTCGACGCGGCCGTCGCGACGCTGCGCGAGTCCTTCGACGCGCGCGACGGCGGCTTCGGCGGCGCGCCGAAGTTCCCGCAGGCATCGGTGCTCGAGTTCCTGCTGCTGCGCGGCGAGCGCGAGATGACCGGCGCCACGCTGCGTGCGATGGCAGCCGGCGGGATCCACGATCAGCTCGGCGGCGGCTTCGCGCGCTACAGCGTCGATCGCGCCTGGACCGTGCCGCACTTCGAGAAGATGCTCTACGACAACGCGCTCCTGGCGCGCGCCTATCTGCACGGCTTCCAGCGCCTCGGCGATCGCCGTCTGCTCGACGTCAGCCTCGACACGCTGGCCTGGGCGCTGCGCGAGATGCGCGGAGCGGAGGGCGGCTTCTACTCCGCGCTCGACGCCGACTCCGAAGGCGTCGAGGGCCGCTACTACGTGTGGACGCTCGCGCAGCTGCGCGAGCTGCTCGGCGAGGACGCCGAGCCGGCGATCGCCTGGTTCGGCGCCGACGCGCAGGGCAACTTCGTCGACCCGCACCAGCCCGAGCCGGGCCTCAACGTGCTGCAGGATCGCTCCTGGCAGGCGCCGGAGCTGGCGCCGGACGCGGCCGGCCGCGCCCGGATCCGCTCACGCCTGCTGGCGGCGCGCTCGCAAGCGTGTGCGCCCCGGACTGGACGACAAGCGGCTGACCTCGTGGAACGCGCTGATGATCTGCGCGCTCGCCGAGGCCGGCGTGCAGCTTCGCGACGAGCCGCCCGAGGATCTCGATCCGGCGCTCGGCCAGCGGCTGCTCGACGCGGCCGGCGCGTGCGGCGAGTTCGTGCTCGAGCAGATGCGCGGCGAGCACGGGCGGCTGCTGCGCAGCTACAACGACGGCCGGGCGAAGATCGACGGCTACCTCGAGGACTACGCGTTCATGCTCGAAGCGACGCTCGTGCTGTTCGAAACGACCTGCGAGGAGCGTTGGTTCGAGCAGTCGATCGCGCTCGCCGATCAGCTGATCGAGCGCTTCGCCGACTCACAGCGCGGCGGCTTCTTCTCGACGGCCGCCGACGGCGCGCCGCTGATCGCGCGGCGCAAGGACGTCGACGACGCGCCGATTCCCTCGGGCGGCGCGAGCGCCGCGCTCGGACTGCTGCGTCTGGCGCAGCTGACCGGCAGCGAGGAGTACGAGCGCCACGCCGTCTCCGTGCTGCGCCTGCTGCACGAGATCGCGCCACGGCATCCGAGCGCCTTCGGCCACCTGCTGCAGGCGATGCACTCGTACCTCTCCCCCGCGCGCCCGATCGCCTGCGCGGTTCCGTCTCGCAGCTAGCGGCGCGCGCGCGCTCACAGGATCGCCAGGTAGCGGTCGCGCTCCCACTGCGTGACCTGCACGCGGTAGTCGTCCCACTCCTGGCGCTTGATCTCGACGTAGCGGTTGAACATGTGCTCGCCGAGCGTGCGCAGCACGAGCTCGGACTGCGCAGTCAGCTCGATCGCCTCGCCGAGGCTCTCGGGCAGCTGCTCGACGCCGAGCCGCCGGCGCTCCTCGCTGGAGAGGTGATACAGGTTCTTCTCCATCGGCTCGGGCAGCTCATAGCCCTTCTCGATGCCCTCGAGGCCGGCCTGCAACAGCACGGCGAAGGTCAGATACGGGTTGCACGCCGGGTCGGGGCAGCGCAGCTCCATCCGCGTCGCCTTCTCGCTGCCCGGGTGGTAGAGCGGCACGCGCACGAGCGCCGAGCGGTTGCGCCGCGACCAGGCCACGTAGACCGGCGCCTCGAAGCCCGGCACCAGACGCTTGTAGGAGTTGACCCACTGCGCGAAGATCGAGCAGATCTCGCGCGCGTGCTTGAGCTGCCCGGCGATGAACGCCTTGCCGACGTCAGACAGGAAGTACTGGTCATCGGCGTCGAAGAACGCGTTCCTGCCGTCGCTGAACAGCGACTGGTGCGTGTGCATGCCCGAGCCGTTCTCGCCGAACAGCGGCTTCGGCATGAACGTCGCGTGCCAGCCGTACTTCATCGCGTACTCCTTGACCGTGATCCGATAGGTCATGCAGTCATCGGCCATCTTCAGCGCGTCGGCGTAGCGCATGTCGATCTCGTGCTGCGACGGGCCGACCTCGTGGTGCGTGTACTCGACGTGGATGCCGAGCTGCTCGAGCGCGAGCACCGTCTCGCGCCGCACGTCCGAGCCGGCGTCGAGCGTCGTCAGGTCGAAGTAGCCGCCTTCGTCGAGCACCTCCGTCGAACGCGAGTCTTTGAACAGGAAGTACTCGAGCTCCGGTCCGACGTTGAAGACGTCGAAGCCCATCGATTGCGCGCGCTCGAGCGCCCGCCGCAGCACGTGGCGCGGGTCGCCCTCATACGGCGTGCGCTCGGGCGTGACGATGTCGCAGAACATCCGCCCTACGCCCTGCTCCTCCGGGCGCCACGGCAGCACCGCGAACGTCGAGGCGTCGGGCATCGCGATCATGTCCGACTCCTCGATCGCGTTGAAGCCGGTGATCGACGAGCCGTCGAAGCCCATGCCCGACTCGAACGCGTCGTCGAGCTCTTCGACGTTGATCGAGAACGACTTCAGCTGACCGAGCACGTCGGTGAACCAGAAGCGGATGAAGCGTATCTCCCGTTCGGCGACGATCGCCTTCACGTCGTCCGCGGTCAGCGGCGTCTCTGCCATGAGCCGTGACCTTATCGCCGGCCAGCCCGCAGCGGTATCGACGGTTGGCTAAACCGTCGCGCCGCCCTCGGCCGTCTCAGTGGCCGGCGACGGCCGCTACGAAGTTGGCGACGTCTTCGGCTTCCTTGCCCTGGTAGAGCAGCGCCGGCATCTGCCCGAGGCCGCGCGCGCGACCTTCCTGGATCGCGTTGAGCACCAGCGCTTTGCGCCCTGCCGCCGTCGAGATGTCCGCGCCGACGCGGATGTCGAGGTTCGGCCCGATCTGACCGATCGACTTGGTCGCCGCCAGCGTGTGGCAGACGCCACAGGTCCTGGCGAACAGTTCGCGGCCCTTCTGCTCTCCGGCGTTGAGATGCACGCCGCCGACCGCGACGCTCGCCTTGTGGTCGCCGTTGAACGCGAGCACGATCGCCGGAACGGCGAGCCCGAACGCGAACAGCACGACGACGCCGAGCGTGACGAGGCGGTTGCTGATCTTCGAGTCGGTGTGCAGCGCCTCACGCGCTCCGCGCGGGCCTCCACGCATCGCGATGAAGAACGTGCCAAGCCCGAGCGACACCCAGATGATCACGAGGATGATCAGCATGAGCGCGAGAACATATCGGGTGACGGCGCCGGACGGGGCGATGAGCGGCGGCGAGCGGCACGCCGGCAGGCTCGCGCCAGGCGGCGCAACAGGCCTCGCAGAGGGCTGCCGGAGGCCGCTGATGAGTGTCTTCTCAGACTCGCCCGGCCTTTAGCCGAGCGCAAGGAACGCCGCTACGCTGGTTCTACGCTGCACTCGAGGACCGGACACAACGTGATGGAGAGGCCGTCTTGAACATCCTGCGCCGGGTTTCGCTCTCGCGACTGCTGCTGCTCTGCGCGCTGGTCGTCGCGATCGGCGTCTCTGCGACTGCGCTCGCCTTCGCGCTCGGCAGCGGCCCGACGCCGCCGCCGAAGCCGCTCGCGCAGGCCGTGCACGACGCGCTCGAGCGCGCCGCCGGTCGAAGGCTTCAGCGCGAACGTCCAGCTGACCGACCACCTGCTCGAAGGCGCGAACCTCGCCAGCGGCGGCTCGGCGGCGGCGGCGGCGCAAGCGGCCTGACGAGCAGCCCGCTCCTGACCGGCGCCTCCGGCCGGCTGTGGGTCGCAAACGACGGTCGCATGCGCCTCGAGCTGCAATCCGAAGAAGGCGACACGCAGGTGATCTACGACGGGCAGAACCTGAGCGTCTACGACGCCGCGTCGAACACGCTCTACCGACTCGCGACTCCGCCGCAGCCTCAGCCGGGCACGTGCACGACGAAGGCCGAACAGCTGGCACCGGGCGCGGAGGAGAGTTCGAAGATCTGCTGGGACAAGTCGCCGGCGCGCCACGAAGAAGCCGCCGAGCGTCGCGAAGATCGAAGAAGCGATCGCGAAGCTGCAGCACGTGACTCTGTCCGGCGCGACGCCGAGCGACGTCGCCGGACAGCCGGCCTACACGCTGCGCGTCTCGCCGAAGGAAGGCGGCAGCCTGATCGGCGGCGCCGAGCTCTCGTGGGACGCGAACAACGGCGTGCCGCTGCGTGCCGCCGTCTACTCCTCCGCGAGCTCCTCGCCGGTGATCGAACTGGCCAGCAGCGACGTCTCGTTCGGCCCGGTCGCGAGCTCGATCTTCGAATTCACGCCGCCGCCGAACGCGAAGGTCGAAGAAGTGAAGCTGCCCGACGGCGACGCATGCGCACGCCAAGCACGACTCGAACAGCGGCCAGCAGCCTGACCGTGACGACGCACGGCAGCGGCGTGAGCGCCGTCGACGTAATCGAAAGCAAGGCGAAGCCGGGCGAGAAGCCGCTCGAACTGCCCGAACAGCTGCCGAAGGTCAAGATCGGCGAAGCCAACGCGGCCGAGCTCTCGACGGCGCTCGGCACGGTGCTCGGCTTCGAGCGCTCCGGCGTGCGCTACCTGCTGATCGGCGCGGTCGCGCCGGCGCAGATCGAGGCAGTCGCGCGAGGGCTCTAGGCGTGACGAACTCCTCGCCGCCCCCGGCGAGCGGATCGTCGTCTGTGGCAAGGACGCAGGGAGCGTGGCGTGCGGCGTAGCACGCGAGCGACCGAGGACGCCGCCACAAGCGACGAGCCGCCGCCGGTCAAGGCGCGCGGGCTGGTCAAGCGCTACGACGACGTCGTCGCCGTCGACCACATCGACCTGAACGTTCGCGCCGGCGACGTCTACGGCTTTCTCGGTCCCAACGGCGCCGGCAAGACGACGACGCTGCGCATGGCGCTCGGGCTGATCACGCCGAGCGAGGGCACCGTCGAGCTGTTCGGCCGCGACCCGTTCCGCGCCGGCGCGCGCGCACTGCAGGGAGTCGCCGGCTTCGTCGAAGCGCCGCGCTTCTATCCCTATCTGACCGCTCGCAAGAACCTCGAGCTGCTCGCCGCGCTCGACGGCGGCGGCGCACGCGCGCTGATCGACGAGGTGCTCGAGACCGTCGAGCTCGCGCCGCGCGCCGCGCATCGCGTCGGCGGCTACTCGCACGGCATGCGCCAGCGACTGGGCATCGCCGCCGCGCTGCTGCGCCGCCCGCGCCTGTTGATCCTCGACGAGCCCGCCACCGGCCTGGACCCCGGCGGCATGCGCGACATGCGCCTGTTGATCAAGCGACTCGCCGGCGAAGGCATCACGGTGCTGCTCTCCAGCCACCAGCTGCCCGAGGTCCAGGAGCTGTGCGATCGCGTCGCGATCGTCGACGCCGGCCGCGTCGTCTACGAGGGCGCGCTCACCGACCTGCGACGCCAAGGCGGCGCCGGCTACAGGCTGCGCACGACCGACGATCGCCAGGCGCTCGAGATCCTGCGCGAGCTGCCCGGCGTCGCGGCCGCACGCGAGGCAGAGCAGGCGCTCGCGTTCGACGCCGACGAGCAGGCCGCCGGCCAGGTCTCACTGGCGCTCGCCGCCGCCGGCATCGGCGTGCTCGCGCTGACGCCCGAGCTGGCGACGCTCGAGGACCTGTTCTTCCGGCTGACCGAGGGCGAGACGAGCGAGCCCGCGCGGGCGGCGGCAGGCGACCCGGTCGGGATCGGATGAGCGCCGCCAGCGCCGCACCGCCCGCTCCGCTGGCGACGCCGTCGATCGGCGCGCGGCGGCCGAGCACGCTGACGATCTGGCGCTGGGAGCTGCGCAAGCTCGTCGCGCAGAAGCGCACCTATCTCGGCTTCGTGATCGCGATCATCACGCCGGTCTTCTTCGTCGCCGCAGAGCACTTCCACCAGCACCACGGCCACGGCGGCAACAGCATCTTCTTCGAGGAGATCACGCAGTCGGGCCTGGTCACGCCGGTGCTCACGCTGATTCTCGCGTCGAACTTCTTCCTGCCGCTCGCCAGCGCGCTCGTCTCGGGCGACATCGTCGCCAACGAGGACAACAACGGCACGCTGAAGACGATCCTCACGCGATCGGTCGACCGCGGGCAGGTGTTCGCCGCGAAGGCGCTCGCGGCGTTCACCTACGCCGCCGCGGCCGTCTTCCTCGCGGCGGCCGTCGCGACGATCGCCGGCGTCGCCTCCTGGGGCTTCCACGACATCCGCTCGCTGTCGGGCACGATCGTGCCGCCCGGCGAAGCGCTGCTGCTGATCGTCGCCGCGAACGCCTGCTACCTGATCCCGATCGCCGCGATCGTCAGCATCGGCGTGCTGCTCTCGACCGTCACGCGCAACAGCGCCGCCGCCGTCGTCGGCACGCTCGCCGTCACGCTCGTGCTGGCGCTCGTTCCCGTGATCCCGGGGCTGGAAGGCGCCAAGCCCTACCTGTTGACGACCGAGTACAACGCCTGGCAGGGGCTGCTGCGCACGCCGACCGACTGGGGCCCGATCTGGCACTCCGCCTGGGTCTGCGCGCTGTACGGCGTGCCGGCGCTGCTGGCCGCTTATCTCGTCTTCCTGCGGCGCGACGTCGCCGGCGGCTGAAGCGGCGCTAGCTGACCTGCGCCGGCTGCTCGACCGAGGTCAGCTCGACCTCGCCCATCAGCCGCCGCGCCTCGCGCGAGTCGATCGGACCGGCTTCGAGGCGGCCCGTCGACTCGGCTCCGCAGGCGACGCCGAGGCGCAGGCACTGGTCGATCGAGCGGCCCTCGTAGCGCGCGGCGATGTAGCCCGCCAGGAACGAGTCGCCCGCGCCGCGCCGCGCGATCGGCTCGCGGTGCTCGATGCGCGCCCGCTTGGTGTGCGACTGACCGTCGATCAGCACCTGCGCAAAGCAGCCGTCGGGCAACGTCATGATCGCCTCGCGTGGGCCCATCGCGACGATCTCGCGGACGACCTGCGCGCGCTCGGCCTCGCCGGAGAACTCGTGGCCGACCAGCTCCTCCGCCTCGAGCATGTTCGGCGAGACGATGTCGGGTTCGGCGCGCACTGCGTGGTGCAGCGGCTCGCCGTCGGTGTCGATCACCGTCGTCACCTCCATCCGCGAGAGCTCGCGGATCAGCTCGGCGTAGAGCTCCGGCTCGACGCCCGGCGGCAGCGAGCCCGCGAACACGACGATCGCCGCGCCGCGCGCGAGGTACAGCAGCTTGTCGCGAAACAGCTCGATCTCCGACGCCGAGACCGACGGCCCGCGTTCGTTGATCTCGGTCTGCTCACCCGTCGTCGGGTCGAGCACCGAGGTGTTCGTGCGCGACTCCTCGCGGATCCGCACGAAGTCGTTGAGGATCGACTCTTCGGTCAGCTGCTCGACGATGTGCGTGCCCGTCGCGCCACCGGCGAAGCCGGTCGCGATCACCGGCTGGCCGAGCGCCTTCAGCGCGCGTGCGATGTTGACGCCTTTGCCGCCCGCCATCGTGCGCTGCTCGACGGTGCGATGACGCCTCCCGAGGCGGAAGTTGGGCACCGAAAGCGACTTGTCGATCGCCGCATTCAGCGTGACCGTGATGATCATCCGAGCTCCTCATCCACCTTCCCGCCGAGCGGCATACGCCGGCACCGGCCTCACAAGGCTAGCGGACCTCGCCGGCCAGCTCGGCAGACAGCGACCAGGCGCTCTCGCGCAGTCGCTCGGCCTCGGCGCGCGCCGCCGCGGCCGGCTCGCCGCCGCTCGCGCGATGCGCCGCGACGATGCTGCGCGAAGCGCTGATCAGCCCTCCCGAGCGGCCCGGCGCGAAGGCCGCCGCGAGCTGCTCGACGCGCCCACCCTGCGCGCCGACGCCCGGCAGCAGGAACGTCGCGGCGCCCATCAGCTCGCGAGCACGCGGCAGATGGCCGGGCTCGGTCGCGCCGATCACCGCGCCGACGTCGCTGAGGCCCGACTCGCCGACGCCGTCGGCGCCGAGGCGCGAGACGATCTCGGCGAGCCGCTCCCACACCGTGCCGCCGCCGCTCGAGCGCGAGGTCCTCGACGTCGTGCGCGCCCGGATTCGACGTGCGCACGAGCACGAGCACGCCGGCGCCGCTTTCGCGCGCGGCCTCGACGAAAGGCTCGAGCGCGTCGACGCCCATCAGCGGATTGACCGTGACGAGATCGGCGCCGAGTCCAGGCAGGCGTCCGAACGGCGTCTCGGCGCCGCCGAGCAGCGCGCCCGCGTAGGCGCGTGCACTGACGTCGATGTCGCCGCGCTTGCCGTCGGCGATCACCAGCAGGCCGCGCGCTTGCGCGTGTTTCACGACGGCTTCGCAGCGCAGCCCAGCCGGGCGCGCCGAGCAGCTCGAAGCGCGCCAGCTGCGGCTTGACCGCGACACACGCCTCTGCCGTCGCATCGATCACCGCGCGGCAGTGCGCGAGCACGGCGCGCGCAGCGCGCTCGCTCGAGCCCTCGCGCGAACCGGCCGCCGGCGCCGCAACCGGCCACAGCGCGCCCGGATCGGGGTCGAGACCGAGCACGATCTGCGACTCGCGCTCGGCGACGCGAGCGGCGAGCAGGTCGGCGAAAGGGCGCGTCAGGCTCAGCGGCCCTTCACCGCGGTCTTCAAGCCGCTGCCGGCAGTGAAGCGAGGTACGCGCGAGGCTGGGATCTCGATCGGCTCGCCCGTGCGCGGGTTGACGCCTTTGCGCGCGCCGCGATCACTCACGTGGAACTTGCCGAATCCCGCAACCGTGACCTCGCTGCCGCGACGCAGCGCGTCCTCGACAGTGGCCAGCACCGCATCGATCGCTCGCGCGGCATCCTGCTTGGTCAGCTCGGCGCGGTCTGCCACCTGGTCGACCAGCTCGGACTTCGTCACCTTGGCCTCCTCGTTCGTGAATCCCGAAAATCCGACGCTAACACCCCTCACGGACGGGCGCCACCCCAGGCGCAGCCTCGATTTGGCGCGCGCTTTGGCCCCGCCCGGCACCGACCCCGCGATCGGCAAGAATGCCGTCGATGAGCGTCACCCGCATCGCCTGGCTCGTGACCGTGCTGATCGCGCTCGTCACCGGCCTGCTGCTGCTGCTGAGCGGCTACAACGGCTACGCCGGCCTGGGCCTGGCGATCGCGATCGCCGCGGCGATCAATCTGCTCTAGGCACGGCGCTCGAGCCACTCGACGAGCGCCCTGCACGAGCGCGCCCGCGATGGCTGATCGCGTCCTTCTCGCTGTCGGACAGCTGCGCCATCGTGAGGCCGTCGTGGCCCTCGTCCGGCACGAACGCAGGGTCGTAGCCAAAGCCGCGCTCGCCGGCCGGCGCGGCCGCCAGGCGACCGGCGCAGCGGCCTTCGAAGAGCTGCTCCTCGCCGCTCTGCGGATCGACGTAGGCGAGCGCGCAGACGTACTCCAGCGCGCTGCCGGCCGGCGCCTCGCGCAGCAGCTTCGCGAGGTTCTGCTCGTCGCTGGCGTGCTCGCCGGCGTACCGCGCCGAGCGCACGCCGGGCGCGCCTGCCAGCGCCGCCGCCGCGATTCCCGAGTCATCGGCGATCGTCACGCGGCCGCTCGCCGCCGCCGCCGCGCGCGCCTTGCCGAAGGCGTTCTCGGCGAACGTCTCGCCGTCCTCCGGCGGCAGCTGGACGTCGGCGCCGAGCATCTCGAGCTGCCACGGCTCGCCGTCGCCAGCCGCCGGCATCAGCCGCGCGAACTCGCGGCGCTTGTGCTCGTTGTGCGTCGCCAGCAGCAGTCGTCTCTGCTCGCCGGGCAACGCTAGGCCTCGAGCGCTCTCGGCACCGTTGTGCCTGCGGCGAGCGTCCGGCACGCGCTCGCGCGAGTGAGACACGCAGCTGGCGCGTAGCCGCGCGCCGGGACATGATCGCCTGCGCCTCGCTCCTCCCCCCGGAGCGAGGCGTTTCTGCGTCGGCGACGCTCGCGCCGGCCGGCCCTGCCCGGGCGCCGGCCTCACGACGCCGGCAGCGCCGCCGCGACGGCAACGATCGTGCTCTGCTGCGCCTCGCGGAGCTGCTCGATGCCCGACTCCGCGAGCGCCAGCAGCTGATCGAGATGCGCGCGCGAGAGCGGCGTGCGCTCTGCCGTCGCCTGAACCTCGACGAGCCCGCCGTCGCCGGTCATCACGACGTTCGCGTCGACCTCCGCCGTCGAGTCCTCGGAGTAGTCGAGATCGAGCAGCGGCTGACCGCCGACGATCCCGCACGAGACCGCAGCGACCGAGCCGTTCAGCGGGCTGCGCTCCAGCGCGCCCTGCGCCTGCAGGCGCGCGCAGGCGAGCGACAGCGCCACGTAGGCGCCGGTGATCGATGCGCAGCGCGTGCCGCCGTCGGCCTGCAGCACGTCGCAGTCGAGATAGATCGTGCGTTCGCCGAGCGCCTTGAAATCGATCACGCCGCGCAGCGCTCGGCCGATCAGCCTCTGGATCTCGATCGTCCGGCCGTCCTGGCGCCCGCGCGTCGCATCGCGCTGCTTGCGTTCGCCGGTCGACGCCGGCAGCATCCCGTACTCGGCCGTCACCCAGCCGCTGCCGCGGCCGGCCATCCAGCGCGGCACGCTGTCCTGCGCCGAGGCCGTGCAGATCACGCGCGTCTCGCCCGCCGAGATCAGCGCCGAGCCGGTCGCAGTGCGCATGAAGTCCGCCTCGATCGAGATCGGTCGCAGCTCGCCGGCGCTGCGACCGTAGCTGCGCGCGGCCTGCTCAGCCGGCGCTCACGCGAGCGCCTCGGCGCGGCGCGCTCGCACGCCGGTCGCGAGCGTGGGAGTGATCGGCGCGCGGCTCGGCATGCGCGTCATCATTCCAGAGCGCTACCGTCCGAGTCGCTCGTGCGCGCGCTGGTCGTCTCAAACATGCGTCCCGACGCGGCCAATCCCGAGCGCGGCAGCTTCGTGCGCGACCAGGTCGCCTCGCTGCGCAGGCTCGCCGAGCTCGACGTCGAGCTGTTCGAGTTCCCGCCCGGCGCGCCGGCGCTCGCGCGCGCCGCGCTGGAGCTGCGCCGCCGCTACGCCGCGCACGGCGGCGACTGGCACGTGCGCGCGACGGCCGAGCGCCGCCGGCGCGGCTCGAGCCGCGTGCGCCGCGAGCCGTTCGACGTCGTCCACGCGCACTTCGGGCTGACCGCCTGGCCGGCGCTCGCCGCGCCGGCGCGCGTGCGCGCCCTGACGCTGCACGGCACCGACGTACGCCATCCGCGCACGCGGCTGCTGACGCGCGCCGCGCTGCCGAGCGTCGAGCTGCTCGCGACCGTCTCGCAGAGCCTGCGCGAAGAGCTGCCGCCGCGGCTCGCCGCGCGTGCGCAGGTGCTGCCCTGCGGAGTCGACGTCGAGCGCTTTCAGCCGCTCTCGCGCCGACACGCACGCGAGCAGCTGATGCTCGACACGCAGCGCCCCTACCTGCTGTTCGGGTCCGATCCGGCGCGCCCGGAGAAGCGCTACGACCGTGCCCGCGAGCTGGCATTCGCGTGCGGCGTCGAGCTGCTCGCGCTCGGCGGCGTCGAGCCCTCGCGCGTGCCGCTCTACGTGAACGCCGCCAATGCCGTGCTCGTGCCGTCCGATCGCGAGGGCTTCGGCCTCGCCGTGCTCGAGGCGCTCGCCTGCGACGTGCCCGTGCTGGCGACGCCCGTCGGCATCCACGCCGAGGCGCTCGCCGGCCTCGACGGCGTGCTCTGCGCGCCGTTCGAGCTCGACCACTGGCGCGCCGCGCTTCAGCCTGCGCTCGACTCGCCCGACCCGCGCATCGCCGGGCGCGCGCGCGCCGAGCGCTATTCGGCAAGCCGCATGGCTGCCCGCGTCTATCAGGCATGGTGTGTTGCCAGGGAGCGTGCCGGGTAGCATGGTTTGGCCGTGGAGCAGACACATGCCACGTCTCCGACGACCGCAGCTGCGCAGTCCGAGGAGCCGAGCCAGCCGAACGACGCGCGTGAGCTGAACGACGCGCGTTCAGTCGGCGCGCGCCGCCGGCGACCGCGCCAGCGACCATCGCCACGAGCGCGACCGCCGCAACGAGCAGCGCTCGCCACCGCGAGCGACGAGGATCTCGCGCCCGGCGCGCTCGGCGAGCCGGCGCCGTCGGGACCGCCCGGCTTCGGCGCGCGCGGACGCGTGCGCCGGCGCGCTCGCTTCCTGCGCAAGGCGCGCGAGCTCGCCTACCGCGACCTCGGCGGCCTCGTCTTCAGCCTGCACCACTTCGGCCAGCGCAACGACACGCTCGTGCTCGCCAAGCTGGCGACGCTGAGCCGGATCGACGCCGAGCTGCGCGCGCTCGAAGCGAGCCTGGCCGAGCGCCAGCCGCTGACCGTGCTGCGCGAGGCCGGCATCACCGCCTGCCCGCGCTGTGCCGCGATCCACAGCGGCGAGGATCGCTTCTGCCCCAACTGCGGCCTGCCGATGAGCCGCAAGAGCGACCTGCCGATCGCCGGCGCCGCCGCCAGCCCGCCGGCCGGCTCGCCCGGCGTCGTCACGCCTCCCGCCGTGCCCGGCGGCGGCGCAGCCGCTCACACGCCGGCGCCGGCGCCGCCGAGCACACCGACCGCAGCGCCGACGCCGGCGCGCCGGTCGCAGCCGGCGCAAGCGAGCCGGCCGCGCCGCCCGCCGCGCAGGGCACGCCGGCGACGCAGACGCATGCGACGCTCGGCAGCGGACGCTCGCCGGTGCCGCCTTCGCAGGCCTCCCCGCCGACGCGCGCCGACGACGACCAGCCGACCGAGATCATCCGTCCTGCGGCCGGCGGCTCGTGACGAGCGCCGCGACCGGCGCCGGCGCGGCGCCACCGCAGCAGACGAGCTCCTACGACCTGGCCGAAGCCGAAGCAGCGCGCGGCGCGCCGATTCCACTCTCAGCGCCCGCCGTCGAGGCCTGCCCGCTGTGCGCGACGCCGCTCGGCCCCGACCAGGACTGGTGCCTGCGCTGCGGCGCCGCAGCGCGAACGCGCCTGGCAGCGACGCCGAACTGGAAGGCGCCGATCCTCACCGCGCTGGTCATCGCCGTGCTCGCGCTCGGCGTGCTCGCAGCGGCGCTCGTCAAGCTCGCCGGCGGCACGAGCACGGCCGCCGCAGTGACGACGACGATCACGGCGGCCGGCCTGGCGCCCGCCGCGACCGCGCCCGCCGCAACGACTCCCGCGGCGACGGCGCCGGCAGCGACATCGCCGGCGACCGGCGCGACTCCCGGCGCAGCCGCGACGACGACGACGCCCGGCGTCGCCGGCGCGCAGGGCCCCGCGACCGTCACGACGACGCCCGGCGTCTCCTCCTCGCCGACCGTCACGACGCTGACTCCGGCCGAGCGAGAAGCCGAGCGTCAGGCCGCCAGTCCGCTGTCGTCGCGATAGCGAGGCGAGCACGCCGGCGAGTGCGCGAGCGCCGCTCCGAGCTAGTCGGCGAGATACGGTTCGCGCGATGCACGCGCCCGCACTCGCGGTCTCGCACGAGACCGACGTAGCCGTCATCGGCGCCGGCGCGGCAGGACTCTACGCGGCGCTCTGCGCCGCGCGCGACGGCGCTTCGGTCGTGCTCGTCGCGGCGACGCCGCTCGCGCAGACCGCCAGCTACTGGGCGCAGGGCGGGCTCGCTGCAGCGCTCGGCGACGACGACAGCGTCGAGCTGCACCTCGAGGACACAGTGCGCGCCGGCCGCGCGCTCGTGCGCGAGTCGGCCGCAGCCGTGCTCGCTGCCGAAGCGCCCGACTGCGTAGCCGATCTGCAGGCGCTCGGCGTGCGCTTCGACGCCGACAGCAGCGGTCGGCTCGCGCTCGGCCTGGAGGGCGGGCACTCGGTCAGGCGCGTCGTGCACGCCGGCGGCAGCGCGACCGGCCGGCGCGTCGTGCGCCAGCTCTCCGCGCTCGTCGCCGAGCAGCCGCGCATCGTCGTACTCGAGCGCGCCCGCGCCCGCGCGCTGTGGCGCCGCGGCGAGCGCTGCGCCGGACTCGTCTGCGAGGACGAGCGCGTGATCTCGGCGCGTGCAGTCGTGATCGCGACCGGCGGCTGCGCCGCGATGTGGGCACGCACGACCAACCCGCCCGGCTCGCAGGGCGTCGGCCTGATGCTCGCGCATCGCGCCGGCGCCGCGCTGGCCGACCTCGAGCTGCTGCAGTTCCATCCAACGGCCGTCATCGGCCTGCCGGGGCGCGAAGGCTTTCTCGTCACCGAGGCGATCCGCGGCGAGGGCGCGACGCTGCACGACGATGCCGGCGAGCGCTTCGTCGACGAGCTCGCTCCGCGCGACGAGGTCTCGCGCGCGATCCAGGCGCGGCTGGCCGACTCCGGCGAGCGGTCGGTCGGGCTCGACATGCGCAGCGTCGATCCGGCGCACTTCCCGAACGTCGTCGGCGCGCTGCGCGAGGCCGGTCTCGATCCGACGCGCGAGCTGATCCCGGTCGCGCCGGCCGCGCACTACACGATGGGCGGCATCGTCGCCGACCTCGACGCGCACTCGACCGTGCCGGGCCTGTATGCCGTCGGCGAGTCCTCGTGCACCGGCCTGCACGGCGCCAACCGGTTGGCCTCGAACTCACTCAGCGAGTGCTTCGTCTTCGCCCGCCGCGCCGTCGCGCACGCGCTCGCCGCCGAGGCGCCGGCCAGCGCGGCCGACGGTCAGGCGAAAGAGTCCGAGCTGGCGAAGCTGCGCGCGCTTCCCGCTCCGCCGATCAGCGACGCGCAGACGCGCGAGGCGCTGTGGCGCGACGCCGGCATCGTGCGCAGCGCCGACGGACTGCAGCGCCTGCTCGACAGCTCGCACCCACTCGTGCGCGCGATCGCCGGCTGCGCGCTCGCGCGGACCGAGAGCCGCGGCGCGCACCAGCGAGTCGACTTCCCCGAACGCGACGCGTCCTTCGACGAGCGCCACGTTCTCGTCACCGCTTCAGCCGGCAGTGACGAGCAGCTGACGCTCGACTGGCAGACCTGGCGCTGAGCGCGCCCGGCGAACGCCCGCCAGACCCCGCCAGGGGTCAATCTAAATGTTTCCTGAACGGTTCGCTGATTTCCCCTTTAACCCGGTCTGTTGTGATCAGTGCCGTGTTCTCATGCGTAGAAGGTTCAGAGGCTCGCGGAGTCTCTGAGATTGGGGGGTGTGCTCCAACAACGTCAGAAGGTCAGGAGTAGCCATGTACCAGTTCAGCCGCGCCATCTACAGGGAGCTCGCTCCGCAGATCGTGCCGCCCCCGCCAGGCGCGCCGGCCGCCTCCAACCACGCCGCCGTGCTTCGCGCATGCGAGGCCGTCATCGAGCGACTCGCAACCGACCGTCACTACTTCGCGCGCCCCGAGCGCACGCTGTTCGCCGACATCCGCAACTACTTCCCGATGTCCGCGCAGTCGCACGTGCACAGCGTCGTCTGCCGCTATGTGCAGTACGCGCAGTCATACATCGCGCTGCACCCGCACGAGGGCTACGCCTCGGTCAGCGGCGCGCCGCCGCAGTGTCGCGCGACGACGCGCAAGGGCTCGGCCTGCCAGCGCGTGCCGCTGCCGCACAACGGCTACTGCCCCTCGCACCAGCACCTCGCCGAAACCGAGGACCGCGAGCTGGCCGCCGCATAGCCGCCTGAGTAGGCTCCGAGGCGTGCTCCTCGGAGTCGATGTCGGCGGCACCTTCACCGACGCCGTGCTCGTCGCAGACGACGCGAGCCTCTACACCGCGAAGGTCCCGACGACGCCGCACGAGCAGTCGCGCGGCGTGCTCGACGCCGTCTCACTCGTGCTCGAGCGCGCCGGCGCAACTGCCGCCGAGGTGCAGCGCTTCGCGCACGGCATGACCGTCACGACGAACGCGCTGCTGCAGCAGCGCACGGCACGCACCGCGCTGATCGCGACCGACGGCTTCACCGACGTGCTCGCACTCGGCCGCCAGGCGCGGCCGCACCTGTATCGCCTGTGCGACGCGCCGCCGGCGCCGCTCGTGCCCGACGAGCTGCGCTTCGCCGCGCCCGAGCGGATCACGCCCGACGGCGTACTGCGCGCGCTCGCGCCGAGCGACGCGCGCGCGCTGGTCGAGCAGATCGCCGCGAGCGAGCCCGAAGCGGTCGCCGTCGCGCTCCTTCACTCATACGCCGACCCGGCGCACGAGCGGCTGCTCGGCGAGCTGCTCGGCGAGCTCCTGCCCGGTCGTGCCCGTATCGCTCTCCAGCGAGCTCGTCGGCACGTTTCGCGAGTTCGAGCGCACCGCCACGACAGCGCTCGACGCCGCGCTCTCGCCGCTGCTCTCCGGCTACCTGCGCGCGCTCGCCCAGCAGTCCGGCGACGCCGGCCTGCCCGAGCCGCAGATCATGCAGTCCTCCGGCGGGCTGACCGACCTCGCGCGCGCCTCGGCGCACGCCGCGCTGACCGTCCTCTCGGGGCCGGCCGGCGGCGTCGGCGGTGCGCTGCTGCTGGCCGCGCTCGCCGACCAGCGCGACGTGCTCTGCTTCGACATGGGCGGCACCTCCTGCGACGTCTGCCTGATCGACGACGGCGAGGTCGCCGAGACGGCCGAACGCACGATCGCCGAACGGCCGCTCGCACTGCCGGCGCTCGACATCGAGACGGTCGGCGCCGGCGGCGGCTCGATCGCCTGGCGCGACGCCGGCGGCGCGCTGCGCGTCGGCCCGCAGTCGGCCGGCGCCGACCCGGGTCCCGCCTGCTACGCCCGCGGCGGCTCAGAGCCGACCGTGACCGACGCCAACCTGCTGCTCGGCCGGCTGCTCGCCGACTCGCCGCTGGCCGGAGGCCTGGCGCTCGACCGCAGCGCCGCCGAGCGCGCCGTCGCCGCGCTCGCCGAGAAGCTCGGCATCGAGATGCTCGCCTGCGCCGAAGGCATCGTTCGCGTCGCCGAGTCCGAGATGCTCGGAGCGCTGCGCGTGATCACCGTCGAGCGCGGCATCGACCCGCGCCGCTTCGCGCTGATGCCGTTCGGCGGCGCCGGGCCGCTGCACGCCTGCGCGATGGCGCGCGAGCTCGGCATCCGCCGCCTGCTCTGCCCGAGCGCCTCCGGCGTGCTCTGCGCGCTCGGCCTCGCCGCCGCCGCGCCGCGCCGCGACCTCTCGCGCACGCTGATGCTGCGCGGCGAGACGCTCACCTGCGAGCGCCTCCGCGCCGCGCGCGAGCAGTTGCTCGGCGACGCCGGCGCGACGCTGCCGGCCGGCGCCGAGCCGGCCCGCCTGCGAGTCCTGCACGAGCTTCGCTACGCCGGCCAGTCCTTCGAGCTCGCCGTCGAGCAGTCCGGCGAGGCCGACGTCGCAGCGCTGACCGACGCGTTCGCCGCAGCGCACGAGCAGCGCTACGGCTATCGCGACGACGACGCCGAGATCGAGCTCGTCAACATGCGCCTGTCCGCCTGGGGCGAGCAGCCGCCGCTGGCGCCGAGCGCCGGCGGCGGCGCCGCACATGCCACTGAGACGACACCGCGTGATCTTCGACGGCCGCGCGCGCGAGACGCTCGTGCTGCGCGGCGAGCTCGCGCCCGGCACGCAGCTGACAGGCCCGGCGCTCTGCGCGCTGCCCGACTCGACGCTGCTCGTCGCGCCCGGCTGGTCGGGCACCGTCGATGCGCATGGCAGCTGCCTGCTGGAAGACCGCACGTGAGCAGCCTCGACCCGATCGAGCTGCAGGTCGTGCTCGGCGCGCTCCGCGCCGCCTGCGAGGAGATGGGCGTCGCGCTGATCCGCTCGGCGCACTCCTCGAACATCAAGGAGCGCCGCGACGCCTCGACGGCGCTGTTCGACGCCGACGCGCAGATGGTCATGCAGGCCGAGCACATTCCCGTGCACCTCGGCTCGATGCCCGCAGCTGTCGCTGCCGTGCGCGAGCAGCCTCACGCACCGGGTGTGTCGTGGATCCTCAACGACCCGTTCGCCGGCGGCACGCACCTGCCCGACATCACCGTCGTCACACCCGTCTTCGCCGCCGGTGAGACGCCCGAGCAGGACGGCCCGCTGCTCGGCTTCGCTGCCAGCCGCGCGCACCACGCCGACGTCGGCGGGCGCGTGCCCGGCTCGATGCCGGCAGACAGCCACGAGCTGGCCGAAGAGGGCGTCGTGATCTCGCCGCGCGTGCTCGACGATGCGGCGATCGACGAGCTCGTCGCGAGTATGCGCCAGCCGCGCGAGCGCCGAGCCGACCTGCGCGCGCAGCTCGCCGCCAACCGAATCGGCGTGCAGCGGCTGAGCGCGCTCGCCGCGCGCCTCGGCGTCGAGCGCCTGCGCGAGGCGACAGACGACGTGCTCGACTACGCCGAGCGGCGCACGCGCGCCTGCCTGGCCGCGCTGCCCGACGGCGAGCGGATCGCAGAAGACGTGCTCGAGGCGCGCGAGCACGACCTGCGAACTGCGGCTGCGCGCGGTCGTCGACGGCGATCGGCTGCTGCTCGACTTCAGCGGCAGCGCGCCGCAGCACGCCGGCAACCTCAACTGCCCGCTCGCCGTCACGCGCTCGGCCTGCCTGTTCGCCGTGCGCGTGCTGACCGACCCTGACATCCCGCCCTCGGCCGGTGCCTATCGCCCGGTCGAGGTGCGCGCGCCTGAAGGCACGCTGCTCAACGCGCGGCCCGGCGCCGCCGTCGCCGCCGGCAACGTCGAGACCTCCTCACGCGTCGCCGACCTCGTGCTCGGCGCGTTCGGATATGCGCTCGGCCAGGGCACGATGAACAACCTGACGCTCGGCGCCGACGCATCGGCCGACGGCGACGCGTTCTCCTACTACGAGACGCTCGGCGGCGGTCAGGGCGCGTGCGCCGATGCAGACGGCCCGAGCGGCGTGCACGTCGCGATGAGCAACACGCTGAACACGCCGATCGAGGCGCTCGAGCGCGAATTCCCGCTGCGCGTCGTGCGCTACGCGCTGCGCCGCGGCTCAGGAGGTGCCGGGCGCCGGCGCGGCGGTGATGGCGTCGTGCGCGAGCTGCAGGCCCTGCGCGAGATGTCCTTCTCGCTGATCGCCGAGCGCCGCCGCCACCCGCCGCGCGGCGCCGACGGCGGCGAGCCCGGGCTGACCGGCCGCGACCTGCTCGACGGCGAGCCGCTGCCGAGCAAGAGCACCGGCACACTGCGCGCCGGCCAGCGGCTGCAGATCGAGACGCCCGGCGGCGGCGGCTTTGGCGCGCCAGAGCCCAGCTAGCGCTCCGCGGCACGCAGCACGACGATCGACGTAGCCGACAACCAGAGGCAGGCAAGCACGCAGATGGCAAGCGTCAGCGGCGCCGTCCTGAAATAGAAGCCGCGAATCCAGCGAAGCTTCGCCGCACGCGACGCATCTGGCGGCGGCGGCGCTCCGAGCAGCCCATCTGCGAGACGCAGAACCACGTTCCGATCCCGCCGATCAGCTGGTGGATCTCGTTTCCTGGCCATCGTGGCTGTCCCCGCCTCCCCCCGACGCTTTCGCGCGTCGGTAGGAGCGTAGACCTGCGCGACGCGGCACGAGCGCTCAGCCGGGCGAGCCGCCGATCCGTTCGACCGGCGAATTGAGCATTCCAACGCCATGCAGAGCCGGAATGTCGCTGCGAGCACGGGTCCGGCGGCGCGCAGCCTGCCGAGAAACCGCCAGTTTTGCAGGCGATTTGGGATTTCCGCCTGGGTTTCGTATCTTTAAGCGGCTAAGCGAGGTGCCATTCGGCCCGCGCACGAGCAGACAGAGAAGTTTCCCCAGCCGCATCCCAGTTATGCCAATTGCTTTCAGAGAATGGGCGGTCACCGTCCGTGCGCTCGCAGAAGGCGAGCAACTTGTAACGCTCCGCAAGGGCGGTATTCGCGAACCCGGAAAGTCGATCCGGCTGGCGCACGAGCGGTTCTTCCTGTATCCGACGTTCGATCACCAGACCGGCGACCTCGTCCGAGAGTCCCACCAGCCCGAGCTGCGGCGCGCGCTCGAGGAGGGCGTCTGGAGCGACGGCGAGCCGCTGCTGCAGGCCTTCACGTCCGGCGCTCCCGTGCAGCAGCCCGACCGCGTCCGGATTCGCGCCTGGGCCGAGGTAGCAGGGCACTTCACGATCACCGACCCGCGCTGCGTCGACGCGCTCTCGCCGTTCTACGTCTGGACGCCCGACTACGCCGAGAAGCGCCTCGGCTGGCGCCGTCACCAGCCGCTGCACGTTCTGCTGCTGCGCACCTACCGGATCCCGCGCCCGGTCACCGTCAAGGTCAAGGACGAGTATGCCGCGCATCAGGCCTGGATCGAGTTGCAGCGCGAGCTTCCGTTCGAGGGCACGCCGGTTCTCTCCGACGCCGAGTTCGAGCGCGCCTCCGAAGAGATTCGC
Source organism: uncultured Solirubrobacteraceae bacterium (assembly GCA_963812575.1). GTDB lineage: Bacteria > Actinomycetota > Thermoleophilia > Solirubrobacterales > Solirubrobacteraceae > Palsa-744. The sequence goes on from CAWEVS010000005.1 coordinate 83,786, forward strand.
TCGATCGCCAGCGAGTCGAGCGCCGGCACGCCGGTGCTGGCCTAGCTCCTCGCCGGGCCGTCCCGCACGGTCGTCTCAGCGTCCTCATCTGACCTGTCGCCCGCCGGCGGCGCGACCAGTGCTTCGCGGGCCGCTTCGGCGCCTGACTCCGGCACGAGGATGTCGCGCGGGCCGGCCGCCAGGAAGTCGGGCACGTCAAAGCCGCCCGAGCGGCGCGACATGCTCGGAATGCCCTCCTCGAGCAGCAGCGCCTCGATCAGCTCGGCCTCGGGCTGATTGGTCGCATAGGCGACCTTCACGAGCCGCCCCTCCGAGTACTGCGGCTTGATCTTGCGCGCCTTGCGCTGGCGCTCGCTCGCGTCGCGCTCGCTGCCGGGCATGTGCACGAGCGGCATCTCGCACGTTGGGCAGAACCGCGCACTGCGCGGCTGCGAGACGCCGCAGCTCGGGCAGATCAGCGGCTTCTGCTTCAGCGCGAGGGCTCCTGCAGCGCGACCTCGGCGGCCTGCGCGCCGTCGATCAGATACGAGCGGACCTCAGGCTGCTCGCCGGCCGCCAGCCCGACGATGATCCACTCGAGACCGGGCCAGCCCGCGGCGAAGCCGATGTCGGTCTGCGACGGATAGGGCGCGCTGCGCACGTGCGAGTGGTAGATCGCGCCGATCTCCCAGCCGTGCTCTTCGATCGTGTCGTTCAGCCGGAACAGCTCCATCGGCGCGATCTCGAACTTCAGCGCACTGGCGTGCACGTTCTCGGCGCGATAGACCTGAGTCGCGGTGCGCTCGCCGACGTCCGAAGGCGTAACTGCGACGACGCCGCAGCACTCGATTCGCGGGTTCTCGAGTGCATGCGCGACGATCTCGTCGAGCAGGTTCGCGGCGATCTTCACGCTTGACTCCGGGCGCGCACGACGGCAGAGCTGCCGCCTACCACCAGACGGTCGCGTCCAGGTTCTCGATCTGATCGAGCGGCAGCGTGTAGATACCGCTCGACAGGTACTTCCAGCCGTCGTCGGCGACGACGAAGACGACGTTGCCCTCGTCGAGCTCGCCGGCGATACGCACCGCGATGCTGGCGATCGCGCCGGTCGAGACGCCCGCGAAAAGGCCCTCCTCGTCGAGCAGCTTGCGCGTCCAGACGATCGCATCTGAGTTCGTCACGAAGATCTTGCGGTCGAGCAGCGCGAGATCGATGATCGGCGGGATGAAGCCGTCGTCGAGCGAGCGCAGCCCCTGCACCGGCTCGCCCTGCATCGGCTCGGCCGCGACGATCTTGCAGGCGTCGCCGAACGTCTCCTTCAGCCGCCTGCCGTTGCCCATCAGCGTTCCGCCCGTGCCGAGGCCGGCGACGAACGCCGATATCTCGTCGAGCTCTTCGAGGATCTCGAGCGCCGTCCCGTTGTAGTGCGCGTTCGGATTGGCCTGGTTGCCGTACTGGTAGGGCATGTACAGCGACGAGTCGGCCTCTGCCAACTCGAGCGCCATCGCGACGGCGCCGTTCGAGCCCTGGTCGCCCGGCGAGTAGACGATCTCGGCTCCGTACATCTCGAGCAGCTGCGTGCGCTCCGGCGTGACGTTCTCCGGCATCACGACACGCAGCGCGTAGCCCTTGCGTTTGGCGATCAGCGCGAGCGAGATGCCGGTGTTGCCTGACGTCGGTTCGAGGATCGTCTGCCCAGGCGAGATCGCGCCCTTCTCCTCGGCGTCGTCGATCAGCGCGCGCGCGACGCGATCCTTGACCGAACCCGTCGGATTGTGCGACTCGAGCTTCGCCCAGATGCGCACTCCCGGCTTCGGGCTGAGGTTCGGCAGCTCGACCAGCGGCGTGTTGCCGATCGATTGCACGATGTCGCCGTAGCGCCCCCCGCACGGCCGGTTCCGGAGCCTCTCAACCGCCATTACTTCACGGAATATAGCGGGGTTGAAACGTCGCGACAGTTCACTGAACCGCTCCGCCGGCAGGCGGACTGGAACGCATCCGGCTTGCGGCGCAGCGGACGAGGTAACGTTTGGCAGCGGTCTCGCCCGACCGATCTGGAGAGAAGAGGAGAGGACATGTCCGACCCCATGGTCAACCGAGCGGCGGAGCGCGTAACGCTCGCCTGTAGAGCGCTATCTGCAGCCGCCCGAGATCTACACGTCGCGTACAACCGCAACAACCTGAAGGCCGTCGACAAGGCGGCGCACGCTGCTGAGGTTGAGATGGAGCGGGTCTGCGAGATGGCCGAGGAGCTCGCAAACCTCGCTTCGAATCTCGGACGTTGGCGGCCTGTGGAGACCCCGGAGCAGCAGGTGGCAGTAGGCCCTCACTGAGGGTTCAGCGGCACTCGGGAGCAGGCGATGTCGGAGAACCTGGACCTTGTGCGCTCGATCTATGCGGACTGGGAACGCGGCGACTTCAGCGCGTCCGACTGGGCGCATCCCGAGATCGAGAACGCCGACGCCGACGGGTTCCTCGGCGGGGGCACGGGAGAGCTGACAGTAATACGCCAAGGGGTTCGCGCGTTCCTGTCGGAATGGGATGAGTTCCGGCTGGTCGCCGACAGCGTTCAGGAGCTCGATCCGGAGCGCGTGCTCGTACTCGATCACCGCGCCGGTCGAAGCAGGACGAGCGGCCTCGACCTGGGCGCGATGCGGACCGACGGCGCTCGCGTGTTCTACGTCTCCAACGGCCTGGTCACACGGATCGTCGTGTACTTCGATCGCAAACGCGCACTCGCCGACCTCGGCCTGACGGAGTAGGCGATGTCGCAGGAGAACCTGGAGCGGGTGCGTGAGAGCTACGAGTTCGTCGAGCGGGAGCACGAACCGGATTTCGATCTGCTCGATCCCGAGATCGAGTGGCACACGCGTGATGATCTGCCAGACAGCACGACGCACCGCGGGCACGATGGCGTCGCTGCGTTCATGGACGAGTGGTGGAAGGCGTTCGACGATCTACACGCGGACGTCGAGGAGCTGATCGACGTCGGAGACCGCGTCATCGCCGTGTTGCGGCTGCACGGCCGCGTGCGCGGTAGCACCCAGGAGGTGGACATGTCCGAGACGCACGTCTTGAAGATGCTCGACGGCAAGGCGACCGAGATCCGCGAGTACCGGAGCAGGACCGACGCCCTCAGAGCCGTTGGACTGGTCGAGTAGCTCGCGACTTTGTCTCGTTGTGTGCGACGACCGTCCGTGAAACGGCGTCAGGGCGTCCGAACGAGCGAGTGAGCAGGATTGGCCGGCTGGCCAGTCGACCATCTAAGATCGGCTAGACGCGCAATCCGAGACAGGGGGCCTTGCGGGCATGGCGGCAGCGGACGGCAACTTCGACTTCGACTGGCTCGTGATCGGCTCGGGCTTCGGTGGCAGCGTCTCGGCGCTGCGCCTGACCGAGAAAGGGCACTCGGTCGGCGTGCTCGAGTGCGGCCGGCGCTTCGCCGACGACGAGCTGCCGACGGCGACGGCCGATCTCAAGCGCTATCTCTGGAACCCGGCGCTCGGGATGAAGGGCATCTTCCGGATGACGACGTTCAAAGACGTCTCGGTCGTGTCGGGCTGCGGTGTCGGCGGTGGCAGCCTCGGATACGCGAACACGCTGTACGTGCCGCCGAGCAGGTTCTTCGAAGACCGCCAGTGGGCAGAGCTCGAGGACTGGCAGAGCACGCTTGCGCCGCACTACGCCGAAGCGCAGCGGATGCTCGGCGTCGTGCAGAACCCGCACGACGACCCCGCCGACCAGCTGCTGCGCGAGCTCGGCGAGGAGCTCGGCGTCGGCGAGACCTACCAGAAGACTCCGGTCGGCGTCTACTTCGGCGAGCCGGGCAAGACCGTGCCCGATCCGTTCTTCGGCGGCGAGGGGCCCGATCGGACGGGCTGTCGCCTGTGCGGTCGCTGCATGGTCGGCTGCCCGCACGGCTCGAAGAACACGCTGGTCAAGAACTACCTCTACCTCGCCGAGAAGCGTGGCGCGCGCGTGATGCCCGAACGCACAGTCGTCGACGTCCGCCCGATCGGCGCCGGCGACGGCGCCGAGGGCTATGAGGTCGAATCGGTCCGCTCGGGCGCGTGGCTGCGCAAGGAACGCCGCGTGCAACGCGCGCGCGGCGTCGTAGTCTCGGCCGGCCCGCTGGGCACCAACAAGCTGCTGGCGCGCTGCCGGCTGAGCGGCTCGCTGCCGCGTATCTCCGAGCGTCTCGGCGAGCTCGTGCGCACGAACTCCGAGTCGATCCTCGCTGTGACCGTGCCCGAGGACTATCCGCAGGACCTGATCAAACGCGTCGCCATCACCTCGTCGATCTATCCCGACGCGAACACGCACATCGAGACGGTCACCTACGGCGACGACGGCGACTCGATGCACCGGCTGAACACGCTGCTGGTCGGCGACGGCACGCGCGTGACGCGCCCGCTGAAGCTGCTCGCGCAGGTAGCGCTGCATCCCAAGCGCCTGCTGCAGGTGATGTTCCCCAAGCACTGGTCGCGGCGCACGATCATCATCCTCGTGATGCAGACGCTCGACAACGCGATCGCGCTGCGCCCGCGAAAAGGCCCGCTCGGCACGTTCTGGCTGAGCACCGAACAGGACCCCGAGCGCCCGAATCCGACGTTCATTCCGATCGCGAACGAGACCGCAAAGTGGTTTGCCAAGCGCACGGGCGGTGTCGCGCAGAGCTCGGTGACAGAGGCGCTGTTCAACATCCCGACGACCGCTCACATCCTCGGCGGCGCCGTGATCGCCGGCGACCCGTCACAGGGCGTCGTCGACGCGAACCAGCGCGTGTTCGGCTATGAGAACCTGCTCGTCTGCGACGGCTCGGCGATCCCGGCGAACGTCGGCGTCAACCCTTCGCTGACGATCACGGCGCTGGCCGAGCACGCGATGAGCGCCGTCGCGCCGGCCGGTCTCGGCGAGCTCGCCGCTGCGACGAACGGCAGTGCCGGCGCCGGCGCCAGCACGCCGGACGCCGAGACCGCCGTGGCCTGACTCAGGCGCGCAGCAGATCGCGCGAGCGGCGGCGCCATCCGCCGGCGCGGCTTCCGAGTGCGAGATACTGCGGCGGCGCATGTCGCAGGAGAACGTCGAGATCTCGCGTGCTCTGATCGAGCACTGGAACGACGGCGAGCGGAGCAGTCTGCTCGAGTGTCTGGACCCTGCTGCCGAGCTGCAGTCGCCGCTCTCCTCGGTCGTCGGCGAGCCCTATCGCGGTCACGCCGGCTTCGAACGGTGGCTCGCCGATCTCGAAGAGCAGTTCGCCGAGTGGCGGATCACGCCGGAGGACGTGCGCGACCTCGGCGATCAGGTGATGACGATCAGCAGAATCAACGCGCGCGGCCGCGCGAGCAACGTCGAGCTCGAGTTCAAAACGGCAGTCGTCGCGCGTTTCGGAAGCGACCATCGCGTGACGAGCGCGCGGATCTATGCGGACGTCGACGAAGCGCTCAAAGCCGTAGGGCTGAAGGAGTAGCGCGAGCAGTCAGATCGCAGTGCGTCCGCCGTCAACCGCAAGCGTCGCGCCGGTCACATAGCTCGCGCCGTCGCTCGCGAGGAACACGATCGACTGCGCGATCTCCTCGATCGAAGCCATCCGCCCGAGCACGGTGCCCAGCGCGAGCTGCTCTGCGCCGGACATCGGCTCGGCGACGATCTTGGCGCTGCGCGTCGGGCCTGGCGAAATCGTGTTGACGCGCACTCCGGAGCCGCCGAATTCGGCTGCCCACGTGCGCGTCAGCGACTCGAGCGCGGCCTTGCTCGCGCTGTAGACCGGCAGGCCCGGCAGCCCGATGCTGGCCGCCATCGTGCTGACGTTGACGATGCTGCCGGCGCCTTTCGCGACCATCTTCGGCGCGAGCGCCGCGACGAGCAGGAACGGCGCGCGCACGTTGACGTCGAACGACAGGTCGAGTGCGTCGACGTCCTGTTCCGGAGTCGGCCCGACCGTGATCGCGGCGGCGTTGTTGACAAGCACGTCGACTTCGCCAGCGGCCTCGGCGAGCGCGCGCACCGACTCGACGTCGGCGAGCTCGGCGAGCACGAAGCGCGCGGCGCCGCCGCTGCTCGCAATCTCGCGAACGACCTCCTCGCCGCGCGCGCCGTCGCGCCCGGAGACAATCACGGTCGCGCCCTGCTCGGCCAGCAGCCGCGCCGTCGCCGCGCCGATCCCGCCAGTCGCGCCTGAGCCGGTCACCAGAGCAGTCTTTTTCTCGAATTGCATCGTGTTCCCCCTCTGCGTGCTCGCCGTGCCGCGGCGTTCACGGAGTAATGGATTGGATGATCCATACTTAGCATCGACGGATTGGATCGTCAAGTCCAGAAGCGATAAAATTCCTCGCATGGGAAGCCAAGCAGCGGTTCCTCGCTACAAGTCGCCTCACCAGACCGCCTCACGCCCAAGGGGCGGGCGACGCGCTCGCGTATTGTCGCGGCCGCCTCACAGGAGATCTTCGAGCGGGGCGTAGCGCGAACAAGCCTCGACGATGTAAAGGCGACGGCCGGAGTGTCCAGCTCGCAGCTTTACCACTACTTCGCCGACAAGCACGCGCTCGTTCTGGCCGTGATCGAGCATCAGACGCAGGCGATCCTCGACGGGCAGCAGCCGTTGCTCTCTCGCCTCGACAGCGTCGAGGCGCTGCGCGCGTGGCGCGACCTGCTGGTCGGCCTCCGGCATCGTCTGAACTGCCAGGGCGGCTGTCCGATCGGAACGATCGGCGCCGAGCTAGCCGAGACCGATCCGCAGGCTCGCGCCGAGGTCGCCGAGGGACTCGAGCGATGGGAGTCGGCGATTCGCAGCGGGCTGCGCGCGATGAAGGAGCGGGACGAGCTGCGAGGCGACCCCGATGCGCTCGCGCTCGCGCTGATCACAGCCCTGCAGGGCGGACTGCTGATGACACAGATCCGCCGCGAGACGACGCCACTCGAAGCAGCGCTCGATGCGATGATCGACCACATCGCCTCGTTGACGCGCGCAACCTCCTGAATGCCGGAGCGACGTGGTGCCGACCGCGGCTGTCGTCGCCGTCACGCGGTCGGTCAGCGGCGCTCGCGCTAGCGCGAGCCGCCGGCCATCGCCGGCAGGATGACCAACGTGTCGCCCTGGCCTACCGCTGTGTCCAGGCCATCGAGCACGCGTACGTCCTCGTCGTTGAGATAGACGTTGACGTAGCGGTTCAGCTCGCCGTCGGCCGAGAACAGCTGGTCCTGCGTCGCCGGGTGGTTGGCAGCGAGATCCTTCAGCACGTCGCCGACGTTCTCGCCGGAGGCGCTCACCTCCTTCTCACCGCCGACCGAAGCGCGCAGCACTGGTGGGATCTTGATCGTCGCCATGATCGGGCGCGAGACTACCGACTAGCCGGCTGCGGCGCAGAACGCCTCGTAATCGGGAAACACGCCGAGCTCCTCGTCGGCGATCTCGTCGGGCTCGCGCGAGCAGATCGGGCACTCCGGGTCGCGATGGACCTTGACCTCGGTCAGCGTCGCACCGAGCGCGTCGTACAGCAGCAGCCGGCCGATCGCCGGCTCGCCGATGCCGACGATCAGCTTGACGACCTCGGTCGCCTGCAGCAGTCCCATCGTTCCGGGCAGCACGCCGAGCACGCCGTTGGCGCCGCACGAGGGGGCCAGCTCGGCCGGCGGCGGCTCACGGAACAGGCAGCGGTAGCACGGGCCCTCGTAGGGCTTGAAGACCGACAGCTGCCCGTCGAAGCCGAGGATCGAGGCCGAGACGACCGGGATCTTCAGACGCACGGTCGCGTCGTTGAGCAGGTAGCGCGTCGGGAAGTTGTCGACGCCGTCGACGACGACGTCGTAGTCCTTGATGATCTCGACGATGTTCGACGCGTCGATGCGCGTGCGGTACTTGACGACGTTGACGTCCGGGTTCAGCGCGCGGATCGACTCCTCGGCCGAGTCGACCTTCGGCGTGCCGATGCGATCGGTCGTGTGGATCACCTGCCGCTGCAGGTTTGAGAGATCGACGACGTCGTCGTCGACGATTCCGAGCGTGCCGACGCCGGCCGCTGCGAGGTACAGCGCAGTCGGCGAGCCGAGGCCGCCGGCGCCGAGCAGCAGCACCTTCGCGTCGAGCAGCTTCTGCTGGCCCTCGGGACCGATCTCGGGGACGAGCATGTGGCGCGAGTAGCGCTCGCGCTGCTCGGCGGTCAGTGTGCGCGGGACGTCGACGTCATAGCCGCGGTCCTTCCACAGCGTGATGCCGCCGGTCATCGAGCGGACGTGCTCGTAGCCGAGGTCCTGTTCGAGCGTGCGCGCGCCGTAGGCGGAGCGGTTGCCCGAGGCGCAGTAGAGGATCACCTGCGAGGAGCGGTCGGGCACGATGCCCTCGATGCGCGTCTCCAGGTAGCTGCGTGGCACGTGCTTTGCGCCGGGCAGATGACCGGTCGCGTACTCCTCGGTCTCGCGTACGTCGATGATCGCGACGCCCTCGTGCATCAACTCGGCGACCTCGGACGGGTCGACCTCCTCGATCTGGCTCTTGACTTGGCGGAGAAGCTCAGCTCCTGACGGGCTCATCTAGAAACTCCTAAACCACGGTCGGCTTTCATTGACTTCACAAAGTATAGCGCCGCGCGTGCGCGCTATCGGGCTTCCGCTGCGCGGTGCTCGCGTACGCTGGCCGACATGCCCAGACGCTACTGCTGGACACCGTCGGCGCGCGCCGCGCTGACGCTGATCGCGCTCGCATCGGCGCTGCTCGCGGGCTGCGGCGGTGGGTCCTCGAAAGTGCCGTCGAGCGGCGCGCAGGTCAGCTCGCCGGCGTCGGTGCCGGGCGCCGGAGGCTTCGACGGCGCGGCGCTGCCGGCCGGCGCGCCCGTGCCGGACTTCACGCTGACCGACCAGCGCGGCGCGCGCGTCTCGCTGGCGAGCTATCGCGGCAGGGTGACGATCCTCGCCTTCCCCTACTCGAGCTGCGGCGACACCTGCGTCGTGATCGCCGAGCAGATCCGCGGCGCGCTCGACGAACTCGACCGGCCGGTGCCGGTGCTGTTCGTCAGCTCCGATCCGCAGGCGGACACGCCGGGCAGGGTGCGTGCGTTCCTCGCGCGAACGTCGCTGAGCGGCCGCGTGCGCTACCTGAGCGGCTCGCCGGCCGAGCTGCGGCCGGTCTGGCAGAGCTTTCACGTCGTCCTGCCGAGCGCCGGAAGCGCCGCCTTCGACAGCTCGGCGTCGGTCATCCTGCTCGACCGCGAGGGCCGCGAGCGCGTGATCTTCCAGCTCGAACAGCTGACGCCCGAAGCGCTCGCGCACGATGTTCGCAAGCTGCTCGCCGAAGCCTCGAAGTAGGCCGGCACCCGCCAGGAACCCAACCGGCCTGCTGATACCCTAGCGCGCAGGTAGGTATTGCGCAGATGATGTTCTCAACCAAGGCCGAGTACGGCGTGCGCGTGATGGTCGAGCTGGCTCGCAGAGCCGGCGAAGACCCGATTCCGCTTGCCGAGATCGCCGCTCACGACGGCCTGCCGCTGGCCTATCTCGAGCATCTGGTCGCGCGACTGCGCAAGGCCGGACTGGTCGACAGCCGCCGCGGCTCGCGCGGTGGCTACCTGCTGGCACGTTCATCGACGGAGATCACGATGGCCGAGGTCGTCGAGGCGCTCGAGGGCTCGATCGCACCGATCGAGTGCATCTCAGAGGCGTCCGACGGGACGATCGTCTGCTCGCGAGAGTCCGATCCCGGACACGTGTGCCCAACCAAGCTGCTGTGGACGAAGGTGCGCTACGCGATCGTGCGCACGCTGCAGGAAACGACGCTCGCCGACCTCGTCCTCACGCCGACGCTCGTGGACGGTCCGATGCTTCCGGGCACCTGGATCGACACGCAAACGCAAACACTCACGACTGGAGCCTGAACCGACACGATGGCCGACCTAGAGATCAGAGACCTGCACGTGCGCATCGAGGAGCGCGAGATCCTCCGAGGCGTCGACCTGGACATCTCGCGCGGCGAGATCCACGCGCTGATGGGCCCGAACGGATCGGGCAAGTCGACGCTCGCGAGCACGCTGCTCGGCCATCCCTCCTACGAGATCACCGAGGGCACGATCAGGTTCAAGGGCGAGGACATCACCGAGGCCGAGCCGCACGAGCGCGCGCAGGCGGGCCTGTTCCTGGCGTTCCAGTACCCCGTCTCGATCCCGGGCGTGTCGGTCGCGAACTTCCTGCGCATGGCGATCAACGCCAAGAGCGAGGAGCCGATCCAGGTCAAGCAGTTCCGCAACGAGCTGCAGCATGCGATCGAGCTGCTCGACGTCGACCGCACGTTCACCTCGCGCCACCTCAACGACGGCTTCTCCGGCGGTGAGAAGAAGCGCGCGGAGATCCTGCAGATGGCGATGCTCAAACCGGACATCGCGATCCTCGACGAGACCGACTCGGGCCTCGACATCGACGCGCTGCGCACGGTCGCCGAGGGCGTGCAGAAGCTGCACGACGAGCAGGGGCTCGGCGCGCTGATCATCACGCACTACCAGCGCATCCTTCACTACGTCAAGCCCGAGTTCGTGCACATCCTGATGGACGGCCGGATCGTGCTCGAGGGCGGCGTCGAGCTGGTCGAGCGGCTCGAGCGCGAAGGCTACGACGAGATCCGCCGCGAGTTCGGCGGCGGCGACCTCGACGCGGTGGCCGCCGGTGACAGCGGTGTCTGACGCCGAGACGACGAACACGACGGCGGCAACGGCAACGGCGCGAGCACGGGCGCGCCCGGCGCGGCGCCGGCGCAGATGAAGCCCGGACGCCACCGCGAGGCGACGCTCAACTACGCGCTGCACGGCGCCGGCGCCGGCGACGGGCGCACGCTCGCGCAGCTGCGGGCGGAGGCCGAGAGCGCCTATCAGAGCGCCGAGCTGCCGGTCTGGCGCCGTTCGGGCTTCTGGACGACCAGCCTCGAGGGCGTCGAGCTCGACGCGCTGCAGAACGATCAGAGCGCGCAGGCAGTGCCCGACGTGGTGACGCGGACGCTGCCCGAGCGCGCGCGAGCCGGTCGCATCGTGCAGAGCGCCGGCGCCGTCGTGCACGTCGAGCTCGATCCGAAGCTCGCCGAGCAGGGCGTGATCCTCTGCTCGCTGCAGGACGCCTTCCGCGACCACGCCGAGCTGGTCGCGCCGTGGTACTCCAAGCGCCTGCCGCTTGCACGCCACAAGCTCGAGGCCGCCAACTCTGCGTTCTGGAGCGGCGGCGCGTTCCTCTACGTGCCGCCCGGCCTCGTCGTCGAGGATCCGTTCGAGATCGTCTACGCGATCGAGCGGCCCGGCATCGCGCAGTACGGGCGCACGCTCGTGCTCGGCGCGCCGACGAGCCAGTTCCGCGTACACGAGTACGACCTCGCCGAGGACTTCGACGGGCAGGCGCTGCACGCCGGAGCGTTCGAGCTGTACCTGCAGGACGGCGCGCGCTGCCGCCTGGCGCAGCTGCAGGACTGGGGCCAGGGAGAAGTGTTCGACGTCTCGACGCGCTTCGTCGGCGTCGGGCGCGACGCCTACTGCCACTGGCTGCCGGCGCTGCTCGGCGGCCATCTCGTGCGCCAGCACCTCGAGCTGTCGATCAGCGAGCCCGGCGGCGACATGGCCTTTCGCGGGCTGTTCTTCACCGAGGAGCACGAGCACCTCGACGTGTTCGCCGTCGACCTGCACGAAACCGGCCCCTCAGGCGGCGACGTGCACTGGCGCGGTGCCGCCAGCGGCGAGAGCCGCGCGAGCTTCGAGGGTCTGATCCAGATCGATCCGGGCGCGCAGCAGACGCACACCTACCTGCAGATCCACTCGATGATGCTCTCGCCGAAAGCGCGCGTCGATGCGATCCCCTCGGTGCTGGTCTCCTCCGACGACGTCTCGGCGTCGCACGGCGGCACCGTCGGCGAGCTCGACGAGACGGCGATCTTCTACATGCAGACGCGCGGCCTGGACCGTCCGGCGGCGGTGCGCGTGATCGTCGAAGGCTTCTTCGAGCCGCTGATCGCGCAGCTGGACGACGAGCCGCTGGAGCAGCTCGTGCGCGAGAAGGTCGCCGAGAAGCTGGCGGCGGCGCGCGATGACATCGAGGCGTATGCCGTCAGTCGCTGAGAGCACGCTGGCGGTCAAGGCCGACTTCCCGATCTTCGGGCAGCGCCCGGGCGGCCGCGAGCTCATCTACCTCGACTCCGGCGCGACCGCACAGAAGCCGCAGGTGGTGATCGACGCGCTCGCCGATCACCTCGCCAAGCACAACGCGAACGTACACCGCGGCGTCTATGCGCTCGCGCAGGAGGCCGACGCGGCCTACGATCGAGGCGCGCCGTCGCGTCGCGGCGTTCGTCGGCGCCGATCCGCGCACGACGATCTTCTGCAAGAACGTGACAGAGGCGATCAACCTCGTCGCCTACTCCTGGGGTCGCGCGAACGTCGGCCCGGGCGACGCGGTGCTGATCACGCAGATGGAGCATCACGCGAACCTCGTGCCGTGGCAGGTGCTGTGCCGCGAGCGCGGCGCCGAGCTGCGCTACCTCGAGGTCGACGAGCGCGGCGAGCTCTCGCTCGAGCAGCTCGACCGCGAGCTTGCGCGCGGCGACGTCAGGCTGGTCGCCTTCGCGCACGTCTCAAACGTGCTCGGCACGATCAATCCGGTCGCCGAGATCGTCGCGCGAGCGCGCGCGGCCGGCGCACGGACGCTCGTCGACGCGGCGCAGGCCGTGCCGCAGCTGCCGGTCGACGTCGGCGCGATCGCTGCAGACTTCTACGCGTGGACCGGGCACAAGGCGGTCGGGCCGACCGGCATCGGCGTGCTGCACGGCAACGCCGAGCTGCTCGAGCAGATGGAGCCGTTCCTGACAGGCGGCGACATGATCGCGTCGGTCGACTTCCAGTCGGTCACCTGGAACGAGCTGCCCTACAAGTTCGAGGCCGGCACGCCGCCGATCGCCGAGGCGGTCGGGCTCGGCGCCGCCGTCGAGTACCTCGGCGCGCTCGGCATGGAGCGCGTGCGCGAGCACGAGCGCTCGCTGAGCGCGTACCTGCTCGAGCGGCTGATCGAGGTTCCGGGTCTGCGCGTCGTCGGTCCGCCCGAGGCAGAGCGCCGGGGCGCACTCGCGTCGTTCACGATCGACGGCATGCATCCGCACGACATCGCCGAGCTGGCCGACCGCGGCGGCGTCTGCATTCGCGCCGGCCACCACTGCGCGCAACCGCTGATGCGCTGCCTCGGCGTCGGCGCGACGGCGCGCGCCTCGCTGGGCGTCTACAACGACACGCGCGACGTCGACAAGCTGATCGACGCGCTGCAGGCCGGTCGCGAGGTGTTCGGGCTATGAGCGAGCCGGCGGCGCGCGCAAGCGAACCGAGGCTGAGATGGACGACCTCTATCGCGACTACATCCTCGACCACTACAAGCATCCGCACAACTTCGGCGAGCTCGAGCCGCACGACCTCGATGCGCTCGAGCACAACCCGCTGTGCGGCGACGAGCTCGGCGTGCACATCCGCGTCAAGGACGGCCGGATCGAGGACCTGCGCTTCCACGGCCACGGCTGCGCGATCTCGCAGGCGTCCGCGTCGATCGCCTCCGAGGAGCTGAAGGGCATGGCGCTGAGCGAGGTCGGCCAGCTCGACGCCGACTGGATGATCGAGCTGCTCGGCATTCCCGTCTCGGCGACGCGGCGCAAGTGCGCGCTGCTCAACCTGAAGGTCGTGCGCGGCGCGGTGACGGGCGACAACGCCTGGCCGGAGTAGCTCGCGGCCGCAGCGCTCGCGAGGCGATCCGGCATTCGCCGCGAGGCGAGGGCCCAGCCCTCGATACAATTCCTACTTCAGCGCACAGGATTTGCAATCGGCCCAGCGAGACCGTGCGCAGAGGACTTGAAAGCCCCAGCGTAAGGAGCCTCATGGCGACGATTGACCGCACGAAGATCACCAAGCCAAGCCCGATCGTCGAGGACGAGCAGGGTCAGCTGCGCGCCCGTCAGGGCATCTCTCGCGAGGTCGTCGCGGAGCTGTCGAAGGTCAAGGGCGAGCCCGACTGGATGGCCGAGAAACGGCTCAAGTCACTGGAGATCTTCGAACGCAAGCCGGTGCCGACCTGGGGACCTGACCTGAGCGGGCTGAACCTCGATGACCTGGTGCTGTACTCGCCTCCGACGGCAGGCCGCTTCAACAGCTGGGACGACGTGCCCGCGGAGATGAAGCAGACCTACGAGGACCTCGGCATCCCGCAGGCCGAGCGCGAGCACCTCGCCGGCGTCGTCGGCGTCTGGCGCCAGGAGCCGGTCTACGAGGGCCTGAAGGAGGAGTACGCCAAGCAGGGCATCCTGTTCTGCTCGATGGACACGGCGATCAACGAGTACCCCGAGCTCGTGCAGAAATACTTCATGACCAAATGCGTTCCGGCGCAGGACAACAAGTTCTCGGCGCTGCACGGCGCCGTCTGGTCGGGTGGCGCCTTCTGCTACATCCCCAAGGGCGTCAAGTGCGACCTGCCGCTGCAGTCCTACTTCCGCATGGAGGGCGCCGGCGAGGGCACCTTCGAGCACACGCTGATCGTCGCCGACGAGGGCTCCGAGGTGAACTACATCGAGGGCTGCACGGCGCAGACCTACAGCGTCAACTCGATGCACTCGGCGGTCGTCGAGATCTTCGTCCACGAGGGCGCGAAGGCGCGCTACACGACCGTGCAGAACTGGTCGAAGGACGTCTACAACCTGAACACCAAGCGCGCGATCGTCGACGCCAACGGCACGGTCGAGTGGGTCGGCGGGTCGATGGGCGCGAAGTACGTGATGCTCTACCCCGGCTCCTACCTGATGGGCGAGGGCGCGCGCGCCGACCACCTGAACGTCGGCGTGGCCGGCAAAGGCGTGCACAAGGACACCGGCGCGAAGGTCGTGCACCTGGCGCCGAACACGACCTCGAACATCCTCGCCAAGTCGATCTCCAAGGACGGCGGCATCATGGGCTACCGCGGCCTGGTCAAGATGGGCCACAACTCGGCCGGCTCGAAAGCGCGCGTGCAGTGCGACGGGCTGATGATGGACGGCGAATCGAAATCGGACACGTGGCCGGACATCCAGATCCAGAACCCGCACGTGACCGTCGCGCACGAGGCGACCGTCGGGCGGATCTCCGACGACCAGCTCTTCTACATGGGCTCGCGCGGCTTCACCGAGGACGAGGCCGCCGCGATGATCGTCAACGGCTTCATCGAGCCGGTGACGAAGGAGCTGCCGATGGAGTACGCGGTCGAGCTCAACCGCCTGATTCAGCTGGAGATGGTCGGCTCCATCGGCTGACGGCGCCCGAGGGCGGCGCCTCGCGGCGTCCTCGGTCGCTCGCGTGCTAGCGCACGCCACGCTCCCTGCGTCCTTGCCAGGCTTGCCCCTCGACGCCCAGGCGCGTCGTCCGCTGATCCGATGCGCGCACCGGTAGACACCATCGCCGCGCCGTTGTTCCCGCGGAATCTGCCGTGGGTCAACGTGCCGGCGGGCGGGCAGGTCAGCATCATCCAGCGCGATCGGCCGCTGCTCGTCGAGTTCTGGGACTTCTGCCGGCCCAACTCGATGCGGACGCTGCCGTATGTCAAGGCGTGGCACGAGCGCTATGGCGTGGACGGGCTGCGCGTCGTCGGCGTGCACTGCCCCGGCTTCGAGCTCTCGAGCGATGAGCAGGCGGTGCGCGACGCGATCGCGCGGCTGCAGATCTCCTATCCGGTGCTGATCGACTCCGAGCTCGAGCTGTGGCAGGACTACGAGAACGAGGGCTGGCCGGCGCGCTATCTGTTCGACGGCGCTGCGCGACTGTTCGAGTACCACGTCGGCGAGGGCGGCTACGTGGAGACCGAGCGCGCGATACAGGAGCTGCTCGGCGTCGAGCGCGAGCCGCTCGCGCCGCTGCGCGCCGAGGACGTCTCCGGCGCCGCGCTGCGCGCTCCGACGCCCGAGCAGCCCGGCGCCTACTCGGGCGCCTACGAGGCCGGCGGCGTGTGGGCCGTGCTCGGCGGTGCCGGCACCGTTCGCGCGAGCGACAGCGCCAGCGGCATTCAGCGCGAGCTCGAGATCTCCGCAGCGGGCGCCTACGCGCTGTTCGAGCACGCCCGCCACACCGACGGCGTGCTCTCGCTCGAGCTCTCGGCCGGCGTCGACTGCGAGGCGACCTGCTTCACGCCGGGCCTCGCCTGAGCGCGAGCCCGGCGGCGACTCAGGCGGCGAGTGGCTTGCGGCGCAGGTCCTCGTGCGATCGGTCGAGCAGCAGCCGCTGCAGCGTCGGCGGACCGCTCTCCTCGACGAGCACGCACGTTCCCGGCCAGTACGGGCTCTCGCCGGCGTTGCGCGTGAGGAAGATCGCCTCGTAGGTCCAGCAGCCGGTGTTGACGAGCCGCGCGCCGTCGGCCCGCCGGTGGGCGGTTCCATTCGCTCAGCTCATCGCCGGCCAGCGGGCCGGCGCGGTGCGTGTGTCCGAAGACGACGTAGGAGTTGCCGAGTCGCAGCCGCTCGGCGACCTCGCCCATCGCACGCAGGCCGGCGACGCGCAGCTCCTCGAGCGAGACCTCGGCGCTCAACGGGCCGATGCCGGCGCGATTCAGCGCGGCGACGGCGATCGGGAAGCCGCCGGCGATCGCGGCCGCGCGCAGCCGTCTCTTCACCGTCTCGGCCCGTGTCGGCGGAGCACCCCTCCCACGCCCGCCGGAGCCGTCGCCGCCGCCCAGCGCGCGCCAGGCCTGCAGCGTCGCGATGCCGTTCAGCGCGTTGCCCGGCACCGTGTCGCGTGCGACCGCATGCCGCCACGCATACATCGGCGCCGTGACCGCCTCGTAGTCGGCGACGCTGTCGAACGACTCCGCCGGCCTGCGGAGCAGGCGGCTCATCACACCTACGCTGAGCCGCTCGATCGTCGGCACGGTCAGATGGCAGTCGAGGTAGTGGCCGTGCGTCGCATAGACGTCCGAGCGAAGCCACAGGCCGGGATAGGCGAAGCTCGTCCGCGCCGGTTCGGCCCACTCGGCCAGACGCTTGACGGTCGGCGATGCCTCGCCGGCGGCGATCACCTGCTCGAGGCCGAGCGGCGGCGAGTCGGGCAGCTCGGCGCGCAGCGCCAGCCAGGGCTCGATCAGCGCGTGGTCGTGGTTGCCGGCGACCAGCACGAGCTCCCTGCCGGCGAGCGCGCGACCGAGCTCTTCGAAGAACGGGCGCGCGACACCGAGCGCCGCGTGCGGTGGGCCGTGGCGCAGCTCGAGCACGTCGCCGAGCAGCACGACGCGGTCGACATCGGCGACGGCGCGCAGCAACGTCTCGCGCACCTCGGCGCGGCGCAGCAGGTCGGCGCGCGAGCTCGAGCCGAGGTGCAGGTCGGAGAGGATCAGCGTGCGCATCGCGCCTCACAGCTCGCGAACCCACCGGCCGCCGCGCACGCCGGCCGCATGCTGCGCGCAGCGCTCAGGCCGCGCTCGCAGCGCCCGGGCGCACGTCGCGAACGGGCTTCGGCAGCATGAAGCGGACGTCCTCCCGGATCACGTGGAACTCGGAGACGTCGCTGACGCCGCGATCGCGGAACACCTGGACGAGCTCCTGCACGAGGTTCTCCGGCGCGCTCGCACCGGAGGAGATGCCGACGACGCGCGCGCCGTCGAGCCACTCCTCGCGGATCTCCTCGGCGCGGTCGATCAGGTGCGCCTCGGCGCCGCAGTCGCGTGCGACCTCGACGAGCCGCACCGAGTTCGACGAGTTGCGCGAGCCGATCACGAGCATCAGGTCGCAGCGGTCGGCCATCTGTTTGACGGCCGCCTGGCGGTTGGTCGTCGCGTAGCAGATGTCATCCGTGCGCGGACCGACGATCTTCGGGAAGCGCTCGCGCAGCCGCTCGAGGATCGCGCTCGTTTCGCCGACCGCGAGCGTCGTCTGCGTGATGTAGGCGACGCGCTCGGGATCGTCGATCTGCAGGCTCTCGACGTCCTGCTCGTCCTGCACGAGCACGATCCGCTCGGGCGCCTCGCCCATCGTGCCTTCGACCTCCTCGTGCCCGTCGTGGCCGACGAGCACGATCGTGTAGCCCTGCTCGGCGAAGCGCACCGCCTCGCGATGCACCTTCGTGACCAGCGGGCAGGTCGCGTCGATCGTCTGCAGGCTGCGCGCCTCGGCGCCGGCGCGGACGCTCGGCGCGACGCCGTGCGCGGAGAACACGCAGACCGCGCCCTCGGGCACTTCGGTCTCCTCCTCGACGAAGATCGCGCCGCGCTGGCGCAGCGTCTCGACGACGTGCTTGTTGTGCACGATCTCCTTGCGCACGTAGACCGGCGCGCCGTGCTGCTCGAGCGCGCGTTCGACGGTCTGCACCGCGCGATCGACGCCCGCGCAGTAACCGCGCGGCGCCGCCAGCAGCAGCTGCTCGACTGTGTTCGCCACGATTGCCATTGTAGGGTGCGCCAAGGTACGCTAAGCGCTCGTGCCTCAGCGCCATCTCGACAGGCTCACTCCGGTAGACGCCTCGTTCCTGCACCAGGAGGGCGCCAACGCGCACATGCACATCGGCGGGCTGACGCTCGTCGAAGGCCCGCCGCCGACGATGAGCGAGTTCCTCGAGCAGATCAGGCGCCGCCTGCACCTCGTGCCGCGCTATCGCCACAAGCTCGCCTCGACGGCGCTCGACAGCGGGCGACCGGTGTGGATCGACGACCCGAACTTCAACCTCGAGTACCACATCCGCCACACCGCGCTGCCCGAGCCGGGCAGCTGGGAGCAGCTGTGCGGCCTGACGGCGCGGATCTTCTCGCAGCAGCTCGATCGCTCCAAGCCGCTGTGGGAGATGTGGCTGATCGAAGGGCTCGAGGACGACCGCTTCGCGCTGATCACCAAGACTCACCACTCGCTGATCGACGGCATCGCCGGCGTCGACCTCGCGACGGTGCTGTTCGACCTCTCTCCCGACCCGCCGCCGCTGCGCCACTCCGGCCAAGCCTGGAAACCGCACCGCGAACCGAACGCCGCCGAGCTCGTCGCAGCGGGGCTGCGCGGCGCCGTGCGCGCCGGGCTCGAGCTCGCCGAGGGCGCCGTCGACGCGCTGTCGCATCCCGAGCATGCGCTGGCGCGCGCGCGCGAGGCAGCCGAGGGCATCGGCGAGATCGTCTGGGCCGGGCTGAACCCGGCGCCGGAAACGCCGCTGAACGTGCCGATCGGCCCGCACCGGCGCTTCTACGGCATCGGCTCGCCAGCTCGAGGACTTCAAGACCGTCAAGAACGCGTTCGGCGGCACCGTCAACGACGTCGTGCTGGCCGTCGTGACGGGCGCGCTGCGCAGCTTCCTGATCTCGCGCGGGCGGCGCACGCAGGGCGTTGAGATGCGCGCGCTCGTGCCGGTCTCGGTGCGCGTCGAGGACGAGCACGGCCAGGGCGGCAACCGGATCGTCGTGATGCGCGGCCCGCTGCCCGTCTACATCTCAGATCCCGTGCAGCGTCTGCGCTTCGTCTCGCAGGCGATGGACGGCCTGAAGGAGTCAAAGCAGGCGCTCGGCGCCGAGGTGATCGCCGGCGCGCAGAACTTCGCGCCGCCGACGATCCTCGCGCAGGCCTCGCGGCTGAACTTCTCCACGCGCCTGTTCAACCTGCTCGTCACGAACGTGCCGGGCCCGCAGTTCCCGCTGTACGTGCTCGGGCGCGAGATGCTCGAGGCCTATCCGATCGCCTTCCTGCCCGAAAACCACGCGCTGGCGATCGGCATCATGTCCTACAACGGCCAGATGAACTTCGGTCTGCTCGGCGACTTCGACGCACTTCCGGACATCGGCGAGATCAGCGACAACATCGCCGAGGAGCTCGCGACGCTCGTGACGCTCGCGCGCGAGTCGGTCGCGGCGCCCGCATGAGCGCGCGCTCGCACGCAGGCGACGGCGGGCAGCCGATGGTGAAGAAAATCTGCGAGCTGCTGCTGTGCATCCTGCACCCGCTGGCCGTCGTGCTGATCTGGATCAACCTGCTGCTGTCGCCGCGACCTCGGCTTCATCGCCAAGCTCGCCTGGGGCATCGCCGTGATCATCCCGTTCGTGCCGTTTCTCTACGTGCTGACCGGCAACGACTTCATCTAGCGCCGTCCGAGCTGCGACCGTCGAGCTCCTCCGGCGCCGCTTCACGAAGCGCGCGCGCCGCCACGTTCGCTGCAGCCGCGCGAGAGCGCACGCCGAGTCGTCGATAGACCTCCTCGACGTGGTGGCGGACCGTGTGCTCGCTGAGCGTCAGCGCGAGCGCGATCTCGGCGTTCGTCGCGCCCTCCCACAGCAGCTGCAGCACGCGCGCCTGACGCGGCGTCAGCCCGAGACCGCGCAGCAGCTCGAGCGCCGGCCGCGAGCTCGCACACAGCGCGATCGCATCGAGCGTGCCGGGGCGGCCGTGGATGTAGAGCGCATGCATCTCGCGATCGCCGATCGTCAGCGACAGTGGCGCGGCCCGGTCGCGCGCGACGCCGCGACGCTGTGCAGACACCCAGTCGTGCATCTCCTGGCGCAGCTCGCGATCGCGCGAGAGCCGCTCCAGCAGCGGCTCGGCGCGCTCGTGCGCGGCCTCGAGCGCGCCGCTGCCGTGCACGAGCAGCACGGCCAGCGCGTCCGCCGTCGGCGCCGCCGCGCTCGAGCGCGGCGAGCACCGCGCGCAGCCGGTCGCGGTCGAGCAGGCTGCGATACAGCGGCACGACGACGTTGCGTACCCGCTCCAGCATCGCGCGATCGGCGTCGCTGAAGTCTCGCGCCGAGCTGCGGCTCAGCGTGATGCCGATCATCCGCCCGTCGGCCGGCACGGTGAAGGCCAGCTGGTACTCGGTGCCGAGTTCGCGGTAGTAGAGGTCGTACAGCTCGAGGCGGTGAAGCTCGCTGCGGCTGATGAAGTCCGACATCCGCTGCGCCGACGGGTCGCCGGTTCGCGCGAAGTGCGCCGCGAGCGGGTTCTGCCAGATCAGTTCGGCGAAGCGCTGCCGGCGCTCGGGCGTGGCCGAGCCGAGCGAGCCGACCGGATCGGCGATCACGACGGCGCCCGGAGGCGCGCTCGAGATCTCGTTGTAGGAGGCGATGTCGGCTGCGATCAGCCCGCGCAGGACCGGCAGCACGCCGGCGCGGAAATCGGCCAGGTCGCCGAACGCGTACAGCTCGGCAGCGGCCGCCGCCAGCCGTCGATCGCTCGACCCCCGTTCCATCCGTCAAAAATAGGCAAAACGTCCCATGCGGGCGGCGTCGTGCCCGATTAGCGTGCAGCCTCGTCCGCACAGCGACCGCGGGCGTCCCGCTGTCCTACTCCTGGAGCCCAGATGAACAAGCCCGCCCGCCTGATGATCGGCCTGATGGCCGGTTCTGGAATGCTGCTCGCCCCGCCTGCTCTGAGCGCAACGGCGCAAGCCGCCACGACTCTGCCGACGCTCACGATCACGCTCGCCAGCAGCTCCTCGATCGCCGTCAGCGGCGCGCCGCAGTCGGGCGGCGTCAACGTCGTCATGAACGCCGCGGCCGGCCTGAAGGAACCGGCGCCCACCCTGTTCCTGCTGAAGCCCGGTGTCAGCGTCGCCGAAGTGCTGGCGTACCTGAAGACGAACAAGGCGCCGAAGGACCCCAACTCGACGATCAAGTACGGCTCGATCGTGTTCGACGCCGAAGCGATCGCCGGCAAGAGCGCCGAAGCACAGACCTACCTCGCGCCGGGCACCTACGTCGCGCTGAACGGCGCCGGCGAAAACTCGGCGAAGTGGCCGACGACGAGCTTCACGGTCGCCGCCGCGCCCGCGCCGGCGAGCCTGCCCGCGCCGGCTGCCACCGAGCAGTCGATCGAGTTCGGCTTCCGTGGGCCGAGCACGCTGCACGACGGCGAGCTGGTGCGCTTCGAAAACGCCGGCTACCTCGTGCACATGGACTTCGCATTCCCCGTCAAGAACCTCGCGGGCGCGAAGAAGGTCGTGAGCGCGCTGAAGAGCGGCAGGGAAAAGGGGCTCGAAAAGCTGATCGCCGGACCGCCCGTCGGCTTCGCCGGGCCGCTCTCGAGCGGCGCCTACCAGCAGACGACGATCACGGCGAAGCCCGGCATCTACGTGCAGGTTTGCTTCATGCCTACGCAGGACGGCCGCTCGCACACGATGCTCGGCATGGAGCGGATCATCAAGATCGCCAAGTAGCTGCTCGCGCGAAGGCCGCGCGCTGCAGGAGCAGCGCTACGTCAGGTTCGCGCTCGGTAGCCGAGCGCGAACTTGGCGTCCTCGCCGGCAGTGGCGTGGACCCGGTCCAGCTGCCCGAGTGCGATTCTCTATCTCGCGAGTCCGCCAAATTTGCGAAGATCGGCAGGCCCCAGCGGTGGTGGGGAATTACGAGCGTGAAAGGGGTCATGCTTCTAATGGGACTTGTACGGAGACATCTCACCTACGCGAACGTCGTCGCCACGCTGGCGCTCCTGTTCGCTATGAGCGGCGGCGCATTCGCGGCGACGCACTACCTGATCAACTCGACCAGGCAGATCAACCCGAAGGTGCTCAAGGCGCTCAGGGGCGGCGAAGGCGGCGCTGGGAGCAACGGTGCGAACGGGTCGACGGGACCGGCCGGATCGCGCGGGGCAGAGCGGCGCGGCAGGCAGCCAGGGGCCACAGGGCGTTCCCGGTCAGCCGGGCGCGCCGGGCGCGGCGGGCGCCGAAGGCCAGCGCGGGGCGGAAGGCCAGCGCGGGCGGAAGGACCCCCGGGCCGGAAGGCGGCAGTCACGGCGAATGGACCGCGCTGGTGCTCGGCAGCAAAGTCAGACAGGTGCCCGGCTTTGAAACCGCCGCGGTCAGAACGGAAGGCGCCGGTTCGAGCGCACGCTTGCGCGGCGTACTCGAAGTCACGAGCGAAATCAGAGCGGGCGAAACTGTGTTCACGGTTCCCGCGAGCTATCGAGCCAACGAGAAAAAAACACGAACGAAATCAAAGCGGGCGAAACCGTGTTCACGGTTCCCGCGGGTTACCGAGCCAAAGCAAGATCGAGTTCGGCGTCGGCGTGTCCACCGGATTCGGTGCGAACCACGTCGGCAGCATGCTGATTTCGACCGAGGGCGTCGTGACGGACCCTGAAACGCCGGTACCGCCCGGAATCTACTACCTGCTCGACGGACTCACCTGGAATCTCAACTGACCGGAACGGGGCGAACCCCAACGAACGCTCAGTAGCCGAGCGCGAACTTGGCGTCCTCGCTCATCTTCTCGGGCGACCACGGCGGCACGAAGACCATCTCCGAGGAGATGTTCTTGACGCCGTCGAGTTCGCCGACGAACTCATCGATCTGCTCGGTCACCTGCGGTCCGATCGGGCAGCCCGGCGTCGTCAGCGTGAACGTGACGTTGACGTTGCCGTCGTCGACCTCGACGCCGTAGATCAGGCCCAGCTCGACGAAGTCGAGCCCGAGCTCCGGATCGATCACGTTCGTGAGCGCGTCCATCACGTCATCGACAGTCGGCGCCGACGCGTCGGCTGCGCTGCCGGCAGGCGCGCTCGCCTCGACGGGCTCTGTGCTGATCTCCTCGGACATGCTCCGAGTCTAGCCCTCGCTGAGCAGCAGCCGCGAATAGTTCGCCAGCGAGCGCTGATAGCGAGGCAGATGCGGCGCGAGCGCGCCCAGCGCGATCGCAGCCGCCTCGCGCTCGCGGCCGACGTCGACGAGCGCCAGAGCGAGGAAGCCGCGCACGGCGTCGTCGAGCTGATCCGAGCCCGTCTCCAGCTCGGCGCTCAGCAGCTCGACGCTCTCGCTCGCCTGGCCGAGGTTCCGCAGCGAGCTCGCGAGCTGAACGACCGCTTCGCGGCGACGGCTGCCCGAGAGACCGCGCTCGAGCGCCTCGCGGTACAACGGCACGGCGAGATCGGAGTGCCCGGTCGAGTCCTGCTACGGAGCCGAGCTCGTAGCTTGCGACCGCGCTGTCCGGCGGCAGCTCGGCGACCAACCGCTCGATCCGCGCAACCGCCTGCTGCTCGCCGAGCGTGTCGAACGACGCCCACGCCTCAGCGATCTGCCGCTCCCAATCTGCCTCGTCGAAGACCATGCACTAACGCTAGCGGGCGCCGCGCCACGCTCCACGCGCCACGCGCCGAGCGCGCGAGCGTCCCCGGTCCTGGCGCGTCAGCGAGAGGACCGGCACCGACCGGCCCTCTCGCTTGGCATCGAGCTGCAGCTAGCCCAGCCCGATCGCCGGCGGCGCCGCTTTGACGGCCGGTTTCGGCTTGGCCTTGGCCGTGTATGCCCGGCGCGCCTTCTGTTCGCAGGCGATCCGCGTCTTCTTCGGCGTCTTCTTTTTGCATGCATTCAGCGCTTTGTGAAGCATCTGCAGCTTCGTCAGCGGTTTGGCCGCGGCCGCCACCGTGGCACCGGCGACGCCCGAGCTACCGACGTTCGACGTACTCGTGATCGGCGTGACGAGAACGTTCGTCGATGGCGTCACGGATCGTTTCAGGCAGTTTCGTCACCGTCGGTTCAGGATTCGACCCGGGAGAGTTGGGTTCTTTGGATTCTTTCGGTTCCGGCGTGAACACAACGTCGTGGTCGCGGATGATGCCCTCTTCGGTGTAGTTGGCGTTCAGGTCAACCGGCGAGAGCGAGCTGTTGGTCACCTCGATCGCCGCCAAGCCCTCGGAGTTGGTCGTCTCGCAGAACTTGCTTTCGTTGCCCGACGGGTGCACGACGACTGCGAACCACCGACGTAGGCGATGCCTTGGTCGTCGTAGAGCACTTCGTGCGGGTCGGCGACCGACTGGCCGGGGAACTGCGAGAGCCCGCCACCCTGCGCGAAGAAGCAGATCGGCTCGTTGACGAACGGCGAGCCGTCGATGTCGCGCGCCTTCGCCACGACGATTCTCACGCTCTGTTCGTTGGCGCCCGGTCCCTTCGGGAACTGGAAGAATTCCTTTTCCCACAGCGAGCGGACCTTCTTGATCAACGGCGTCGCCGATTTCGCGGGCGTGTAGTCGACCGGCTCGTACGGATAGATCGCCGTCGCCGAGATCGCCGATTCGCCGATCACTTCGCCGAAGACGCCTTTCAGGTCGCAGCCGCCGTCGGCGTTCTTGATGATCTTGCCGGGCTCTTCGGTTCCCGAGACGAGGTGGTTCAGGTAGAACTCGTCGCCGGGGCTGTAGGTGAGGTAGGCCTCGCCGCGCTCATCCGTGTAGAACGTTTCGGTCAGCGGTCCGCTCGGCGTCTCGTAGTCGCTCAGCTCATCGCCTTCGCGCCGCAGGCATTCGGTCGATTCAGAGCGACGGAAGTTGCTGCTCTGCACCGAGGTCCAGAACCGGTACGGCGCCGGGTGCGCGTTCAGGAAGCCCGGGAAGTCTCCCCCCGGACTCGGCCCGTCGATGCCCGACTTCTCACTGACGCCCGTACGGTCGGTCGCTGGGATGTAAGCGCCGTAGTACGGGTTGTAGAGGTTGTGAGCAGTGCTCTCACCGGTGAAGTCGTGGCTGTATATCACGGCCTTGTTGGCGCCGGAGAGCTGCCCAACGCCGCCGAGGTCCTCACCGCCGGTGTTCTTCGCGATCGACACGTCGATCCGCATCGCCGGCATCGGTGCGTCGTCGGCGTTCAGTCGCCCGTCGCTGAGCAGCGTCTCGTTCGCCGCCTGCGGGTCGAACGGACCGGTGGTCGCCGTGATGCCCGACGTCAGGTCGCCGAACACGCGCGAGAACTTGCTGGTCAGCGCGTCTTCACCCGGCGTGCCGTTGCAGTTGTCGGTCGAGCTGTCAACCGAGACGAAGCCGGATGTACAGACTTCTGTCGGGTCGCCGAGCGAATCGACCGCTGTCTCTTCGCCTTCACCAGCGGCACCCGGCGTTCCGTGTATGTCCCAGAGATTCGGTTCGGTGCCGGGCGGTTCGGTTTCTTCGGAGCTGCTCGACAGCACGCCGGCGAGCGTCGCCCAGTCCGTCGGCAGGGTGTAGGAGGAGCTGGGCAGGATGTTCGACAGCGGTGAGCTTTCGAGCACGGGGAAGCTGCCCGTGACCCTGACCTGGACGAGACCCTCGTCTTCTTCGCCCTCTGAATCGAATGGCGTCGGCGTGAATTCGCCGTTGCCGGACGGATCGCCCAAGAGGTTCTTGAGGTTCGCTTTTCCTGAACCGTTCAGCTCCGACTGGAAGACTTCACTGCCGGAGGCGTTGAGGCCGGCCTCGTGCAGAACGGGCGCGTTGGCGCTAAGCCAGATGACAATGAACTGGTGCGAGAAGACGACAGCGTCGGTCTCCTCGTTTCTGACGACGACGCGGATCCGCGAGAGGCCGGGGTTCAGCGACTTGTAGTCGGTCGCGACGCAGCCGTCGCCTTCGTGTGCCGGCTCAGATGACCTGAAGAAGGCCGCCGGCCCCGGGTCGAAGATTTCGCCGAGATTGCTGCCGGCGTCGCCGTCGGGAGTCGGCGGCTGGAACTGGTAGCCGGACCAGTCCTCGACCTGATAGTTGACGAACTGCACACCCTCGTCGGAGTCGATCGCCGGATCGCAGGCGACGAGCCGTACGTGCTCGCCGACCCATGCGACGTAGGGGATGTTCGCCGTCTGCGGGCCGTCGGGGTTCAAGCTCGCCGGCGGTCCCGGGTCGGGTGCCGCAACTGCACTTGAGACGACGATGCACATGGCCAACGCAATCGCGACCAGGAATCCTGCGAAAATGCCTCTGCTGCTCAGCGACCGCATCTGACACGCCCCCTTTTCTTGCAAACGATGTGAAAACGTCCTCGGCGCGACCAGAGCGGAATAGTCGCAACGTGCGGAATGCTAGGGACGCGCTGTTTCGCTCACAATCGTCCGCCGGGGTAGTCTTGCTCCGGGTGGACGGGTAGTCGCGCTCCCACCCCCGGCCGCGCTCGAAGCCCGCTCCAGGCGCGCGATCAGCGGCTCAGAAGGGGCGCCTCTGGGCAGATCGCGTGAACCGCCTGGACGCGGTTGTGCACATCGAGCTTCGAGTAGATCGAGCGCAGGTGAAACTTCACGGTGTTCAGCGAAACGAACAGCCGCTCGGCGATCTCCCTGTTGCTGAGACCTGCCGCGGCGAGCTCCAGGACCTCGCGTTGGCGAGCGCTCAGCGTCGCCGAGCCGGCGTGGCCGCGCAGCGAGACGGCGTGCCAGCCGGCGGGCATCACCGAGCGACCCTCGAGAACATGCTGCAGCGCGAGCACGACGTCCTCTGCCGGGTCCGACTGCAGCGCGACGCCCTCGACGTGCGCATCGATCGCGCAGCTGACGACCGCCGCGGAGACGGCGTCGCAGAGCAGGAGCACCTTCAGGTCCGGAAAGTCGCGCCGGATCGCCGTGATCGCATCGGAGCAGGCTGCCGCGTCGGCGCCGTCGACGATCACTACCTCTGCGTGCAGCCGTTCGTCGCGTAGTGCGTGAGCAAAGTCGGCGAACTCAGCATACGCTCCGACAACGAGGTTGCCGCTCCGCGTGAGCATCCAGGTGAGCGCCTCGGTCGTTAGCGCGCCGGCGCCGCCAACGAGCGCGATGCTTGGCTCACGCGCGGCCATCGGGCATCTGCGCGTAACGGTTTGCCGCCTCGACGCGGCTGTGCACGCCGAGCCGCGCGTAGAGCGCGCGAACGTGAAACTTGACCGTGTTCGGGCTCAGCTGCAGCTTGCTCGCGATCTCCTCGTTGCACTGCCCCTCGGCGATCAGTGCGAGGATCTCGCGGTGGCGCGGACTGAGCTCGAGCGGAGCCCGTCCGGCGAGTGAGATCGCGCGTTGCCAGCCGGCCGGCATCACCGTTCTACCGCTGGCGATGTAGGCGATCGCCGCGCGCACCTCGCTTGTCGGATAGGTCTTCAGCAGCACACCACTGACGTGATGCTCGACCGCGCAGCGGATCAGCTCGTCGCTGAGCGTGCGACAGAGCAGCGCCAACTTCCACTGGACGCCCGGATGACTCAGCTCGCCGACCGCTCCGCGCCAGCGCTCTGCGTCAGCGCCGTCACAGTCGAGCAGCAGCACCGCCGGCGCTCGCTTGACGCCGCTCGCCAGGAACTGCGAAGCAGATTCGAACGCGCCGAGCACGTGCAGCCCATCCTGCGCCGTCAGCAGGCTCGCCGTCGCGTCGCGCAGCAGCCGCTGGCCGCCGATCAGCGCAAGCGTCACGGCCGGCCCGGACGGCGAGATCGGAGATCCGGGACGCGGAGATGTCTGCCAGTCGCCGAGCACGGCGCCACGACGCGATGCCGCGCGCGGCGCGGCTTCGGCTATGTCCAACGTCTCCTGTCGGCGCATCGGGCTCGCCCCCGTTCAGCCCATCCATGCGCTTGTCTCTGGCGCCGCCATCCACCAAACCCCTCGGGTTCGGCCGGGCGCTAGTCCTACCGGGCGTTATGCCCGTCGCGGAAAGCTACATCTCTACGCAAACGTCGCCAGCGCTGCACCAAAACCTGCAATTGCAGGAAATATTGCAAGAGCGACGGGGACGCCTCGCGCAGCCCGTCAACCCATCTCTAGGGCGTCAAGGGCCAGGCGAGGCAAGGACGCACCCCCTTCGGGGCACACGCAGCCCGAGTGGCGTGCTACGCACGCGAGCGAGCGAGGACGCCGCCGCGCGCCGGCCGTTGACGCCCTAGTTGTCGCAGCCGAGGCGGTCCCACATGTACAGCTGAATGCACTCGTTCGCCAACTCGATCGCGCGCGTGCGCGATAGCCGCGGCAGCACCGTGTCGAGCGCCTGCTCCTCGGAGACACCCGCCTGGAACGCTTCCTCACCGCGAAAACCGGCCGCGATCTTCAACGCCTCGCGGCGGTTCTCGCCGAGGCTTGGGAACACGCCGACCAGGAACTCCGTGTTCGGAATCGGCTGACCGACCTCCAGCGAGGCGTGCCATGCCGCGAGCAGGTGCAGGTCGTCCTCGTCGAGATCGGCGATCGCCTTGGCGTAGTGAACCGACAGCTCGGGCTCTGGAATGTCATCGACCCAGGCGCGCACGACCTCGCCGACGATCTGGCGGCGTGCCTCGCGACCGACGGACTCGGCGATCACTCGAATGGCGTCCTGAGGCTCGATGAAGCAAAGGGGCATCGTGACTCCCGCGACGATGGGAAACGGCTGACATGACGCACTGTAGGGAGCCGTGAGGACGACACTTTCGCGCCGAGTGACCGGCCGCGCGCAAGCCGTGAACGGCCGCTCAGCAGCGCGCGAGCGCCCTCAAAGCGCTAGCTCCGCGCGCGCGAGCTCGCGCGTCTCGGCGTCGGCGACGTCCAGGCTGAAACCGAGCGTCGCACGCTGTTCCGCGCCCCAGTTGGCGAGCGCCAGGTCAAGCGCCGCGATCGGCAGCGCCAGAGCATCTGCGAGCGCCGCCGCGCGGCGCTCGAGCAGCAGTGGGTCGCCGATCGCAAAGACGCGCTTGGCGGCAGCCACCGTCGGATCCTCGGAGGCGCCGACGCGCGCGCCGCCCAGCTGCAGCGAGGCCGGCTCCAGCTCGTAGACGCCTAGCGAGCCGAGTAGCACGAGCAGCTCGTAGCGAGCGGCGCGCGTCAGGCCCGGAAGCGCGAGACGCTCGAACAACCGCTCGAAGCGCCGCTCGGCGCTCCAGCTCTCGTCACCGACGAATGCGAGCCGCTGCGAGCCGGCCTGTCTGTACCAGGCGCGGTATGCGTCAAGCGTCGCCGTGCCGCGCGCCGCGTCGTAGGAGGTGCGCGGCCCGAGCGGCAGACCTTCGAGGTCGTCGAGCGCGTCGCGATCGACGAGTAGCGCCTGGCGCACGCCGGCGAACGGCTGCTCACCCTCGAGCACGCCGAGGTATGCCGCGAGGAAGGCGATCCATGTCGCCCGCTCGATGTCGCCGGCGGCCAGCGTGCGGATCTCGCCGTACAGGTCGGGAAGTCGCGAATCGGGTGGATCGGCACTCAGCGCCAGCAGGCGTCCGTTGGCGAACGCCAGCTCATCGGCCAACCGCTCGGCGTCGGCTGACGCGCGGATGCCCGGCAGCAGCGGCGAGCTGTAGCCGTCCTCGACGGCCCGCTCCTGGCGCCTGATCCGTAGAGAACCGGCGCGCGTGCCGGAGCGCCGCGCCGCTCCCGTCGTGCCGCTCGCGCCAGGCGAGGACTGCCGCGTGCGCCCGGACGCGGCACGCTGCGCCCGAGGGCGCATTTCCCGGCAGCGACTTGCTGCAGATCGGGCAGCGCTCTACGAAGCGGCCGTGGCGGCAGAAGGTAGGCACTCGAGAGGCGGTCGGAAGCCGTAAGCGCGCGCCCGCGCGGCGCCCGCATCGCGCTCGCGCGCGAGCGCGTGGAGGTAGTCGTCGAAGTCGACCTGGATCGTGTGGCGCTTGGAGGCGACGTAGCGCTCGCGCATCGCGGCCTGATCGGCGGCGATGTCCGCGCGCACCGCTGCATCGTCGGGAAGCCGGTAGTCGCCGATCAGATAGTCGCCGACCCACGCGCCCTGCGCCTCGGCGATCGGCATGATCGCGCCAAGCGGTTGCAGCAGCCCGATGAAGAAGACGCTCGGCACGTCCGGATGAAAGACGCGCCGGAACAGCTCGATGTGATTGTCCGGCGCCGAGATGAAGTCCTCGTCGAAGAACGGAAAGGCGATTTGATAGCCGGTGCAGTAGACGACCACGTCGGCATCGACCGAGCTGCCGTCCACGAACCGGACCTGCCCGCCGTCGAGCGCCTCGATGTTCGGCTTCGGCGTGACCGTCCCGTGCTGGATCCGGTCGAGGATCCGCCCGGAGATCGTCGGATGCGCCTCGCCGAAGCGATGCGCGGGCTTCGGCAGCCCGTAGCGCTCGGGCGGCCCGCTGTAGCTGCGGACGAGCTGCTGGATGAACCGCTGGCGAATCTTGAACGGCACGCGCGGGTCGTTGCGCAGCTGGTCGACCGGTTTGCCGAACACGTACTTCGGCAGGATCCACACTCCCGAGCGCGCCGCCAGATAGGTGCGCTCGGCGACGTAGGAGGACTCCACGGCGATGTCCATCGCCGAGTTGCCCATGCCGAGGATCACAACGCGCTTGCCGGCGAACAGCGAGTTGTCGATGTAGGAGTGCGCGTGCAGCTGCTCGCCCGCGAACGTCTCCGATCCCGGAAACGCCGGTTCCGGCCAACGCGGCTTCCAGTGGTGGCCGTTGGCGACGAGCAGCGCGTCGTAGCTGAGCCGCTCGCCGGTGTCGAGCTCGATCTGCCACGCGCCGCGGGCGTCACGTTCTACGTGCTCGACGCCGGTCTCGAAGCGGATGCTGTCACGAAAGCCGAAATGCTCGACGTAGTCGTCGAAGTACGCAGCGATATGCGTGTGGTGCGGGAAGTCCGGGTAGGACTCCGGCATCGGGAAGTCCGAGTAGGCCATCCGCTGGCGCGAGGTGTTGATGAACAGGTCGCGATAGGCGGCCGACATCCCGTTCTTGTTCTCGAACACCCAGTTCCCGCCGATTCGGTCGGACTTCTCGAAGCAGTCGAACGGGATCGCGCGCTCGTGCAGCGCCTTCGCCGCGGCGATCCCGGAGGAGCCGGCACCGATGATGCACGCGCGTGGGAGCCTCACTAGTCCTGCGCCGCGATTCCCGGCGTGGCGTGTCGTGGTGGGCCCTCGGGGCCTTCGTCGGCTTGGCCGTGCCCGGCGAGGCCCTCGTCGTGCGAGGCGGGCGTGCCGTTGCGCTTGCCCGCCAGATAGCGGTCGACGACACGCGCGCACTGACGGCCCTCGTTGATTGCCCAGACGATCAACGACTGGCCGCGGCGCGCGTCGCCTGCCGCGAACACGCCCTCGACCGAGCTTGCGTACGGCTTCGGCGTCTTCACGTTCCCGCGTGGATCCTTCGCGACGCCGAGCTCGTCGAGCAGCGCCTGCTCGGGGTGCAGGAAGCCCATCGCCAGGAGCACGAGCTGCGCCTTCAGCTCGCGCTCGCTGCCGGCGACCGGCGCGAACGGCGGAACCGGATCGGCGTGCGCGATCTCGAGCGCGGCAACTGCGCCCGCGCCGTCGTCGATGAAACGCGTCGTGACGATCGAGTAGTCCTGCTCGCCGACCTGCGTCTCGCGCGCCTCCTCCATCGCGTAGCTGAGGCGGTACTTCTGCGGCCACTCCGGCCACGGCGTGCGCGCGTCGGGCCGATGTGCAGGCGGCTCCGGCAGCAACTCGAGCTGCGTGATCGAGCGCGCGCCCTCGCGTAGCGAGTTGCCGACGCAGTCGGCGCCGGTGTCGCCGCCGCCGATCACGACGACATCGCGGTCCTTGGCGCTGATCTCCGCGCCGATCGGCGGCTGCGCGCTGGTCGGCTCGGGGCCGATCTCGCGCGCGATGAAGCGGTTGCGCTGGTAGAGATAGTCCATCGCGAAATGCACGCCGCTCAGCTCGCGCCCAGGCGCCGGCAGGTCGCGCGGCACGCGCGAGCCGGTCGCCAGAACGACCGCATCGAAGCCGTCACGCAGCTCTGCGACGGTCACATCGCTGCCGACCTCGACGCCGCAGCGCAGCTCGACGCCCTCTGCGACCAGCTGCTCGACGCGTCGCTGCACGGTCGACTTTTCGATCTTGAAGTCGGGCACGCCGAAGCGCACGAGGCCGCCGATCGACTCGTCGCGCTCGAACAGCGTCACGCGGTGCCCGGTGCGCCGAAGCTGCTGCGCTGCAGCCATACCGGCCGGCCCGGAGCCGACCACGGCGACACTCTGCCCGGTCTCGTGCCGCGGTGGCTGCGGGACGACCCAGCCCTCCTCCCAGGCGCGGTTGATGATCGAGTTCTCGATCTGTTTGATCGTCACCGCGTCGCCCTCGCGGATCTCCAGCACGCAGGCCGCCTCGCAGGGCGCCGGGCACAGCCGCCCGGTGAACTCGGGGAAGTTGTTCGTCGCGTGCAGCTGCACGATCGCCTGCTGCCAGCTGTCGCGATAGACGAAGTCGTTCCAGTCGGGAATCAGGTTGCCGAGCGGACAGCCGTTGTGGCAGAACGGGACGCCGCAGTCCATGCAGCGCGCGCCCTGCTCGCGCAGCTCGGGCACCGGCCGCGTCAGCTGGAACTCGCGATAGTCGTGCGCGCGCTCGCGCGGGTCGCGCTGCGGCACGCCGCGACGCTCGATCTGCAGAAAGCCCCCGAGCTTGCCCATCAGGCCGGTACCGCCAACCGCTCCTGTGCGCGTTCGGCGAGCACGCGCTTGTAGTCGTGCGGCATGACCTTCACGAACACACCCTTCGCGAGCAGCTCCTCGAAGCTGCCCAGCACGCGCGCGGCGACGGGCGAGCCGGTCCGCTCGGCGTGCTCCTCGATCAGCCCGCGAAGCGCGGCGGCGTCCTCAGCGGAGGGCGCTTCGAAGCCGACCATGCCCATGTTGCAGCGCTCGGCGAACGAACCGCTCTCGTCGAGCACGTAGGCAACGCCGCCGCTCATGCCCGCCGCGAAGTTGCGCCCGGTCTCGCCGAGCACGACGACGGTGCCGCCGGTCATGTACTCGCAGCAGTGGTCGCCGACGCCCTCGACGACCGCGCTCGCGCCTGAGTTGCGCACCGCGAAGCGCTCACCGGCCAGGCCGCGGAAGAAGGCGCGTCCGCGCGTCGCGCCATACAGCACGGTGTTGCCGACGATCACGTTGCGCTCGGCAACGAAGTGCTCGCCCATGCCCTCGCGCGGGCGCACCGAGACGACGCCGCCCGACAGGCCCTTGCCGGCGTAGTCGTTGGCGTCGCCGCGCAGGCTGAAGGTCACGCCCGGCGCCAGCCAGCCGCCGAAGCTCTGCCCGGCCGAGCCTTCGAACTCGACCTCGATCGACCCTTCCGGCAGGCCGTCGGCGCCGTGATCGCGCGCGATCCGGCTCGAGAGGATCCCGCCGACGCAGCGGTTGCGGTTGCGGATCGGCAGCTCGATCCTGACCGGACCGCCGGCGATCGTCGGGCCCGTCGCGCTCGCGCAGAGCCGGCGCGGCGCGCTCGAGCAGCTCCCAGTCGAGCGCGTCCTCGAGCACCGCCGGTGGCGGCTCGACGCGATGGCGCGGAGCCTCCGGCGGGAGCTCGATGTGCGTGAGGATGTGCGTCAGGTCGACGCCGCGCGCCTTCCAGTGGTCGATCGCCTCGCGCGAGGAGAGCAGGTCGGTGCGGCCGATCGCCTCGTCGAGCGTGCGCAGGCCGAGCGAGGCGAGGATCTCGCGCACTTCCTCGGCGATGAAGAAGAAGAAGTTGACGACGTGCTCGGGCGTGCCCTTGAAGCGCTTGCGCAGCTCCGGGTCCTGCGTGGCGATCCCGACCGGACAGGTGTTCAGATGACAGGCGCGCATCATGATGCAGCCGGTCGCGATCAACGGCGCCGTCGAGAAGCCCATCTCGTCGGCGCCCAGCATCGCGGCGATGACGACGTCGCGACCGGTCTTCAGCTGACCGTCGGTCTGCACCTTGATCCGCGAGCGCAGGTCGTTCAGCAGCAGCGTCTGCTGCGTCTCTGCCAGGCCGATCTCCCAGGGAACTCCGGCCGACTGGATCGATGACAGCGGCGAGGCGCCGGTGCCGCCGTCGTGGCCGGCGATCAGCACGCGGTCAGCGTTCGCCTTCGACACGCCGGCCGCGACCGTGCCGACGCCGACCTCGGAGACGAGCTTGACCGAGACCTCGGCCTCGGGGTTGCCACAGCGCAGGTCGTAGATCAGCTGCTTGAGGTCCTCGATCGAGTAGATGTCGTGGTGCGGCGGCGGCGAGATCAGCCCGACGCCGGGCGTCGTGTGACGGATCGAGCCGATGTAGTCGTCGACCTTGTGGCCGGGCAGCTGCCCACCCTCGCCGGGCTTCGCGCCCTGGGCCATCTTGATCTGCAGCTCGTCGGCGTTGACGAGGTAGTGGATCGTCACGCCGAAGCGGCCCGAGGCGACCTGCTTGATCGCCGAGCGGCGGCGGTCGCCGTTGGCGTCCGGCGTGAAGCGCGAGGGGTCCTCGCCGCCCTCGCCGGTGTTCGAGCGCCCGCCGAGCCGGTTCATCGCGATCGCCAGCGTCTCGTGCGCCTCACGCGAGATCGAGCCGAGGCTCATCGCGCCGGTGCAGAAGCGCTTGACGATCTCGGCGGCCGGCTCGACCTGCTCGAGCGCGACCGGCTCGCGCCCGCCGGTGTCGATTTTCAGCAGGCCGCGCAGCGTCGCCTTGCGCGCCGCGTCCTCGTTGATCTTCTGCGCGTACTCGCGGTACTTCTCGAACGCAGCGCTGCCACGCACCGTCTCCAGCGCGCTCGCGTCGCCGCCCAGCGCGGCCTTCACGTCGCCGTTGGCAGCGCGCACGGCGTGCTGCACGAGCGCGATCGTCTCCGGGTTCCACTGGTGGTGCTCGCCGTCGCGTCGCCAGGCGTAGACACCGCCGACGGGCAGCAGCTGGTCGTGCGGAACCGGATAGGCGCGCGCGTGGCGCTCGAGCGCCTCCTCGGCGAGCACCTCGACGCCGACGCCGCCGATCCGCGAGGCGGTGCCCGTGAAGTGCTTGTCGATCAGCTCGGGCTCGAGTCCGACCGCCTCGAAGATCTGCGCGCCGCAGTAGGACTGGATCGTCGAGATGCCCATCTTCGAGATCGTCTTCAGCAGCGCTTTGCCGAGCGCCTTGACGAGGTTCTCGGCCGCCTCGACGGGGCCGACGGCAACCTCCTCGCCGTCGACGACGCGCTTGATCGCCTGCTGGTTGAACACCAGGTCGTCGAGCGTCTCCAGCAGCAGGTACGGGTTGATCGCGACCGCTCCGTAGCCGATCAGCGTCGCGAAGTGGTGCACCTCGCGCGGCTCGCCCGACTCGAGGATGATGCCGGCGCGCAGGCGCGTGCCTTCGCGCACGAGGTGGTGATGGACGGCGGCGACGGCCAGCAGCGACGGCACCGGCACGCGGCGGGGACCGACCAGGCGGTCGGACAGCACGATGATGTTGACGCGTTCGGCGATCGCTTCCGAGGATTCGCGGCAGATCCGCGCGAGCGCGTCGCGAATGCCCGCGGCGCCCTCCTCGCGCGACCAGGTGATGTTGATCGTGCGCGCCGCGAACACGTCGTGCGAGACGTGGCGCAGCGTCTCCAGCTCGCGGTTGAGCAGGATCGGCTGGTCGAGCACGAGCTTGTGCGCGTGCTCGGGCGTCTCTTCGAACAGGTTGCGCTCGGAGCCGAGCGTCGTCGCCAGGCTCATCACGATCTCCTCGCGAATCGGGTCGATCGGCGGGTTGGTGACCTGTGCGAACAGCTGCTTGAAGTAGGAGAACAGTGGCGGCGCCTGGTCTGAGAGGACCGCCAGCGAGAGGTCGTTGCCCATCGATCCGACCGGCTCGGCGCCGTCGCGCGCCATCGGCGCGAGCAGCACGCGCAGGTCCTCCTGCGAGTAGCCGAACGCGCGCTGGCGGGTTCGCAGCGGCTGGTCTGAGATCGTCACCTGGTCGGAGGGCTCGAGCGCCGAGAACGGCACGGCGCTCTGCTCGTACCACTGGCGATAGGGCCGCACCGTCGAGACCTCGCGCTTGACCTCTTCGTCGTCGACGATCCGCCCCGCTCGAGGTCGACGAGGAACAGCTTGCCCGGCTGCAGGCGGCCGAGCCGGCGCACCTGCTCGGGCGGGATGTCGAGCAGCCCGATCTCCGAGCCGAGCACGACGTGGCCGTCGGTCGTCTCGACCCAGCGCCCGGGGCGCAGGCCGTTGCGGTCGAGCGTCGCGCCGACGACGCGCCCGTCGGTGAACGCGACCGACGCGGGTCCGTCCCACGGCTCCATCAGGCAGGAGTGGAACGCGTAGAAGCCCTTCAGGTCGTCCGGCAGGTCGTCGCGGTCGCGATAGGCCTCGGGGATCATCATCATCGCCGCGTGCGGCAGTGAGCGGCCGCCGAGCATCAGCAGCTCGATCACGTTGTCGAACGTCGCCGAGTCGGAGTTGCCGGCGCTGACGACCGGCAGGATCTTGGCGCAGGTCCTCGCCGAACAGCTCGCTGCGCAGCTCGCTCTCGCGTGCGCGCATCCAGTTGACGTTGCCGCGCACCGTGTTGATCTCGCCGTTGTGGCAGATCACCCGGTACGGATGCGCGAGCTCCCAGCTCGGAAACGTGTTCGTCGAGAAGCGCGAGTGCACGAGTGCGAGCGCGCTCTTCGCGCGCTCGTCACGCAGGTCTGGATAGAACGCAGCGAGCTGGAAGCTGATCAGCATGCCCTTGTAGTTGAGCGTGCGCGAGGAGCTCGAGGCGATGTACGCGCCGGGCGCGCCGGGCGTCAGCTCGCAGATCCGCCGGATCACGTACAGCTTGCGCTCGAACGCATCCTCGTCGCCGAGCTGCGCCGCTCCCGCGCCGACGAACAGCTGGCGGATCTCGGGGCGGCTGGCGCCGGCGACCTCGCCGGTGTGGCTGGCGTCGACAGGTACGTCGCGCCAGCCGAGCAGCCGCTGGCCCTCGGCCTCGACGGTCCGCTCGAGCAGCGCTTCGGCCTCGGCGCGGGCCGTCTGCTCGGTCGGCAGGAAGCACATCAGGACGCCGTACTGGCCGAGCGGCGGCAGCTCGAAGTCGACGACCGCGCGCAGCAGCTCGTCGGGCATCTGCATCAGGATCCCCGCGCCGTCGCCGGTCAGCGGGTCGGCGCCGTTGGCGCCGCGATGCTCGAGGTTCTCGAGTGCGGCGATCGCTTTGACGATCACGTCGTGCGTCGGCTGGTTGTCGAGCCGCGCGACCATGCCGACGCCGCACGCGTCGTGCTCGTAGCGGGGGTCGTACAGTCCGACGGCCTGTGGCGGCTGCTTGATTTGCGTGTGCATGGAAGTGCTCCCTTGGGGCGGTGCGACCCCGTGCGCGGGCAGGCGGGCACCTGAGACTGAGCCAGAAAGCGTAGCAGCGGACGCGCCTTGCGATCCAGCCGCCGGCTAAATAAAACGCCCCGTCGGTAAAGGGCTTTTGCCTGCTCCGGCAGGCTTTATTCGGTCGTCCGGCAGAGCGCTCGCCGGATACTCGCCGGAAGCTCCTCCGGCAGCTCGCGCAGCGTCTCGGCCTCGTCCCAGGAGCACAGTCCCGATCGCCCCGGGCAGGTCAGGCAGAGCCCGCGATGCGGCCTCGAGCTGACGGCGAACGCCGCCTCGCGCGCCCACGCGACGCGCTCGGCGAAGCGGCGTTCGAGCTGCGCCCGGTCGTCCTGCTCGTAGCGCGCCGTGACCCACTCGCCGCGCTCGAGGAACCAGTGCACGATCTCGACCGACGCCGCGCCCTCTCGCAGAACGGCCAGCGCATAGAGCTCGCGCTGGATCGCGTAGTCGCGTCGCACGAGCGCCTCGAGGTCGACGCCGGCGGCGACGCGGTCGCTCTTGTAGTCGAGCACGAGCTGCCCGCCGTCGCGCTCGCTCGCAAGCAGGTCGATCACGCCGGTCACGAGCGGCTCTCGCTCTCCCAGCGAGAACGCGAACGGATGCTCCCTGCGGACGTGTACTGCGCTCGCGATGCGCTGCGCCGGTGCGCGCGCGCAGCGCTGCCGCGAGCAGGCTCGCGAGCTCCTCGCGCTCCTCACGCGCGACGCGCAGACCGAGCGCGCGCGCGCCGCTTGCGACGTCCGCGGCCGCCGGCGCCCGGCCGGCGGCGAAGTCGAGCGACTCCAGCAGCTCATGCACCAGCGTGCCGCGCGCGCGTGCCTCGAGTCCGCGCTCTCGGCCGGCAGTGCGCGCCGCCGCGCGGTCCTCTGCCAGCCCGAGCACGCGTTCGAGGTAGTAGCGATAGCCGCAGCGCTCGAGCTCACTCAGCGCGCTGTAGCTGAGCGTCGCAAAGCGCACGGCCTCAGATCCGCTCGGCGCCGTTGCGAGCGGATCGGCCGCGTCCGGCGCGGGCTCTCGCGTCGCTGCGGCGGCCGACGCCGGTTGCGCGCCTGCCGCCGCCGGCGCCGCGGGCTCAGATGCTCCGCTCGCGTCAGCGCCCGTGTCGAGCCGGCAACGCACGCGCGCCGCCTGCCGATCGCCGACGACGACGTCGGCGATCTCGCCGGCGCCGCTCGCCAGCAGCTGCGGCAACTCCGCCGACAGCGCCGGCACGAGCCACGAGATCGGCGCCGCCGAAGGTCCGGGCCGTGGCCAACGGGCGAAGTCGACGGCGCCGCTCAGCAGCAAGAGCTCACGCGCACGCGTCATCGCGACGTAGAAGATCCGGTCCTCCTCCTCGGCTTCGCGCCGCCGCCGCTCGGCGCAGAGTGCGTCGTACTGGAGCGCCGGCGTCGAGTCGCCGCCCTCGAGCGCGACGAGGCGCAGGCCGATGCGCTCGCCGTCGATCAGCAGGTCGGGCGCGCGCAGGTTCGGCTGGCGGCCGAGATCGGCGACACATACGACCGGGAACTCGAGCCCCTTGGCCGCGTGGATCGTCATCAGCCGCACGGCGTCCGGCTCGACGCCCTCGACCGGCGCGTCGGGCTCGATCGCCGCAGCCTGCTGCAGGCGCGCGACGTGAGCGAGGAAGGCGCGCAGGTCGCGGCCCTCGGCCGCCTCGAAGCGGCGCGCCAGCCGCAGCAGCTTGTGCACGTTGGCCAGGCGGCGCTCGCCCCAATCCAGGGCGAGCACCTGCTCGCGGTATCCGGTTGCCGCGAGTGCTCGCTCGATCAGCTCGGCGACCGAGTGACGCGATGCCACCACGCGCTCGCCCGCGAGCAGCTCGCAGCCGCGCTCGAGCGCCTGCCGATCGGACTCGGCGATCGCCTCGCCGGCCGGCTCACCGCCCTGTGCAGCGCCCCCCTCGAGCAGCTCGAGCGCCGTCTCCCAGACGCCGCGCCGGCGCTCCTGCGCGCTCAGCGCCAACAGTGCCAGGCAGTCGCGCGAGCAACCGACGAGCGGCGAGGCGAGCAGGCCGTACAGCGCCTCCTCGTCGAGCGGATTGGCCAGCGCGCGCAGGTAGGAGATCAGGTCGCCGATCTGCTGCTGGCCCCAGAACGCGCCGACCGCCGCGAGCGTACGCAGCCCGCGCAGCTGCAGCGCGCGCTCGAACACCTCGATGTCGCCGGTCGCCCGCAGCAGCACGACGATCTCGCCGGCGCGCGCGCGTCCTTCGGCGACCAGCTCGGCGACGCGCGCTGCAAGCAGCCGCGCCTCGGCCTGGCGCCACAGCGGCGCCGGCGGCAGGCCGGCGGCGGTCTGCTGTCCGCGCACGCTGTCCTCCTCCCAGCCTGCAGCGTTGGTCAGCAGCAGCTCGACGGCCGGCTCCGGCTCGGCGCCCAGCGGCGAGCGGTCGTCGCGCTCGAGCTCGAGCGAGGCTGTCGCAGGCTCCTCGCGACCCGCCCGCAGCTCGGCGAAGCCGCTGAAGCGCGGCGCGAAGATGCCGTTGACGACGGCCAGCAGCGCCGCGCGGCTGCGGAAGTTGCGTGTCAGCGAGAGCCCGCCGCCGGACTCCGCGAGCTGCTCGTGGCGCCCGCGGAAGATCCGCACGTCGGCGTGGCGAAAGCCGTAGATCGACTGGAACTCGTCGCCGACCGTGAACAGGTTTCGCCGCTCCAGCGCGCGCAGGATTGCGAGCTGACGCGCGTTCGTGTCCTGGAACTCGTCGACCATCAGCAGCTCGAAACGCTCCGACCACGCGCTCTGCAGCGGCTCGCTGTCCGCAAGCAGCTCCTGCGCCAGCAGCTCGAGGTCGTCGAA
This sequence comes from uncultured Solirubrobacteraceae bacterium, assembly GCA_963812575.1. Lineage (GTDB taxonomy): Bacteria > Actinomycetota > Thermoleophilia > Solirubrobacterales > Solirubrobacteraceae > Palsa-744. The sequence goes on from CAWEVS010000005.1 coordinate 124,262, forward strand.
GTCGACGCCCGCACGCGCGCGCTTGCTCCGCTCATAGGCGATCCCGAAGCGCTCGAGCAGCTCGTCGATCAGCACGCAGAGATGCGCCGCCTGCCCGTCGCGACGCTCGGCCGCGAGGCGCTCGGCTGCGGCCTCCTCTGAATCGCCGCCGTCGTCTCCCCCACGAGCGCCGGGCGCGAGCGGCGCCGGCAACCGGGGGAAGCGCTGGCCGGTGCTGCGCAGCTCGAGGTAGGTCTGCTCGACGATCGTCCGCATCCGATCGATGCCGTAGGCGGCGAGCAGGTCGACGGCATCCTCGCGCTCGCCCGCCAGCAGCCCGCGAGCAGCCTCGGCGAAGGCGAGCTCGCGCAGCGACGCCGCAAGCGACTCGTCGAGGATCTCGAAGTCGGGATCGAGCGCGACGGCGAGCGGATGCGCGCGCAGCAACCGCGCACAGAAGGCGTGGAAGGTGCCGATCAGCGCCGCCTCGGTATCGCGCGCCGCCTGGCGGTCGCCGAGATCGAGCAGCCGCGCTCGCACACGCGCGCGCAGCTCACCGGCGGCGCGCTCGGTGAAGGTGATCGCGAGGATCCGGCCCGGCGCGATGCCGTCCTCGCGCAGGGCGCGCACGAAGCGCTCGACCAGTACCGAGGTCTTGCCGCTGCCGGCAGCGGCCGAGACGGCGAGCGGCTCGCCGCGTCGCGCGACCGCCTGCTCCTGCTCGCCGGTCAGGGCTGCCGCGCGGTCGCTGATGCGCGCGCCTTCGGCGACGCCGGCCAGCGCGATCGTGCCGGTCGCATCCATGCCCGGCAAGCGCTCGAGCTGCGACGGTGGCGAGCCTCGCCGGCTCACCGCTCGCACCGACAGATCGTCGGATACCTGCAGCCGCCGCGGAACGCGCAGGTCTGCGGCCGCGCCTGCAGGCGCCCGGCGGCGGCCTGCTCGGTCACCTCCAGCGCTCGCTCGCGCGCCTGCTCGAGCAGCTCGCGCAGCTGATCGTGCTCGCGCAGGTCGGTCGCGACGACCGGCAGCTCGACGTCTGCGTCGGCGTCGAGCGCGCCGCGTGCTCGCGGCTCGCTGCCGGCCAGCGGCTGGTAGAAGCCGCCGACCGCGTGCACGTCGAGCAGCTGCTCGACCGTCAGCATGTACAGCGCGACCTGCAGCTTGCCGTCGCGGATCCAGCGGGCCGCGCCGGGCGCCTCTCTGCCCTTGTAGTCGTAGACGACCGCTTCGCCGCCGGGGCCGAGATCGACGCGGTCGATCCGCCCGCGCATGCGCGCGCCGCCGCCGAGCTCGAACGCGGGCAGCTCGCTCTCCTCATGCTGCTCGCCGCGCTCCTCGCCGGCGGCAAAGCCGAAGCCGAGCTCGAGCGCTCCCGGCTCGAGCGGGCTGGCACTCGCCGCTTCGCGCTCGAGCAAGCGCTCGAGGTCGGCCTGCAGCCGTCGCCGCGCGACGGCACGACGCTGCGGATCGACCGACAGCGGGTGCTCGGCTTCGTTGGCGAGCAGCGCACGCGCCATCAGCTCGCGAGCGCGCTGCAGCCGCGCCGGCGTGATCCGCGCGCTTCCCGTCTCGGCGCGAAGCGCTTCGAACGCGTCCTTCAGCACGGCGTGCGCGAGCGCGCCGCGGGCGAGCGGCTCGGCGTCGGGGTCGAGTCCGTCCGGCCTGAGCACGCGCTCGACGAACCAGCCGACCGGGCAGGCGATCCATTTCTCGATCGACGTCCCCGACCACGGCCGCGCTCGCCAGCTTCGCGAGCAGCCGCTGATCGCGTAGTGGATCGTCGGGGCGCGTCGGCTCCGCTGCACAGGGCAACGGGCGCGGCGGCAGCTCGTCGACCGCGCCGAGCGGCCGGCGCAGGCGGTCGGCCAGCAGCCGTTCTTCGAACAGATCGCAGACGTCGTCGACGAACAGCGAGCGCGAGGTCGGTTGTCCGTCGTCGTCAGAGGCGTGCCAGCTGAGCGTCAGGCGCTGCTCGGGTCGCGAGACCGCGGCGTAGAGCAGGTAGCGCTCGGAGGCGAGCGCGTCCTCGTGCTCGGAAAGACGCAGGCCGGAGTGCTCGGCCAGTGCCCGCCGCTCCTCCTCGCCGAGCAGCGGCTGCGGCCGCGCCGGCGCCGGCAGAACACCTTCCTGCAGGCCGCAGACGAACAGCGCGCGCACGCGCCGGGCGCGAAGCGCGAGCGGGTCGAGCACTGCGACCGCACCCGGCAGCGGGCGATCGCCGGAGAAGAACGTCACCGCGCCGAGCAGGCGCGCGAGCGTATCGGCGCGCGTCGGTGCGAGCTCGGGCGCCAGCCGTGAGAGCTCGCGCAGCTCCGCCAGCGCACGCCGCCCGGCCGATAGCGCGGCGCCGTCGTCGAGCTCGTCGGGCGCCAGCACGGCTGCCTGCGCAGCGACGTGGCGCCGAGAACAGCCACGACAGCTCGCGTGCGGCGCGATCGAGCAGCGCCGCCGGCCCGCGCTGCTGTGCCTGCGCGAGCCGATCGATCGTCTCCAGGCGCCAGTGTCGCTCCTCCCACAGAGCGCGCGCGGACTGCGCGTCGAGCGCACCGGCGTGGCGTGCTCGGAGCTCCAGCCGGTCGGCCAGCGAGGGCTGCTCGAGCAGGCCCGGCGCGCGCAGCCACGCGAGCAGATCGCGGAGGCTGCCGCCGTCGGACTCGCGCGGCGGCTCGGCGCCCGCCTGCGAGCGATCGACGCTCGGCGGCGGCACGCAGCGCAGCAGCCCGAGCAACGCTGCGCCCAGCGACGTATCGGCGAACGTGCGGCGGCTGCGCAGCGCCAACGGGATGCCGGCAGCGGCGAAGACCTCCTGCAGTAGCCCCTCGGAGATGCCCGCCGGGCGCGCCAGCACGGCGATCTCCTCGGGCGGCACGCCGTCGTCGAGCAGCGTCGCGATCTCGCGCGCGACGAGCTCGAGCTCGGCGCGCTCGCCACCGCCCTCGAGCAGACGCACGGCCGTGCCGTGAGCGACGCGCGCCGCGCCCGGCTCGAACAGCGAGCGCTCGAGATGGCTGAGCGCGCCGCGCGACTCCGGCGCGTAGTGCTCGGCGCGAGCAGGCAGCGGGCGGTGCTCGGCGGCCAGCGGCAGGAGCGCGTGGAACGTCGCCGCACGCCCGGCGAACGCGGCGCGGCCCGGCTCGTAGGACAGCGACACGGCGACCTCGGCGTCGACGACGTGGCCGAGTGTCTCGATCGCGTCGAGCTGCAGCCGCGTGAGATCGTCGAATCCGTAGAACAGCACCGGCGTCGCCTGCCACAGCGAGGGGCGCTCGCGCAGTGCATCGAGCGCGCGCACAGCGCGCTGCTCGGCGTCGACTCGACCGAGCCGGACCAGCTCGTCGCGATAGGCGGAGTAGAGCTGACCGAGCGCCGCGCTCGGCGCGTCGCTCCCGTCGGCCGCGCTGAAGCTCTCAAGCGCGCGCTGCAGGCGGCCCGGCGCGACGCGGCGGACCTGCAGCTCGGCGAACAGCTCGCCGAGCGCGCGTGCGAAGCCGCGCGTCTGCTGCGCAGCAAGCGCTTCGAGCAGGCACTCGCGAGCGAGCCCGCCGAGCACCGGCTCGAGCACTCCGGCGCGTCTGACGACCTCGCCGAGCAGCCCCGCGAAGCGCTCGACGCGCACGCCCATCGCGACACCTTCGCCGGCGAGCTCGCGCAGGTAGTGCTCGGCGTCGGCGCCCGTCGGCACGACCAGCAACGGCTCCTCGCCGTGCGCGACGTGGCGGCGAACGCCGTCGAGGATCAACTCGGCCTTGCCCGCGTTCGCGGGCCCGGTGATCAGCGTGATCGGCATCTGCGTCCATCCTGGCGCACCCGCCCGACAGCGCCGGCCGGCGGACGGCGAAGCGCTGCGTGCAACAGGTGAGAGCCGCTCAGCGGGTTGCTAGGCGGCGCTGCGCTGCTTGACCGGCGTGGCGCGTTTCTTGGCTTTCGACTTCGTTTTGGCCGCCGTCAACTCGTCGGCCTCAGCCTCGGCCTCGGGCGCTTTGGCGCCCTCCTTGGCCCACGGCTCGTCGAACTCGACGCGCCATTTGCCCTCCTCGGTCTGGCTCAGCGCGAGACGGGCGCGAAACGAGCGTCCGCTGCGACCGCGAAAGCCGGTCACCGGCTTCTCGCTGTAGCCGGTCTTGATCAGTTCGCGCGCCATCGGCACGGTCAGCGTCTTGCCGGCTTTCGCCTTCCAGATCACGAAGCCACAGCCGGGATCCTCGCGCGACCAGCACGAGTAGCCCTTGCGGTTCTCGGAGATCTCGTGCCCGCAGACCGGGCACGGTCCGAGCTTCGCCCGCGGGATCTTCACGTCTTTGAGCGTCTCGTCGAGCTTGTGCACGGTCTGCTCGGCGAAGCCGGCGATGTCGCTCATGAACTTCTCGCGCGAGTCCTCGCCGCGCTCGATCTTGCCGAGCCGGTGCTCCCAGCTGCCGGTCAGTTCAGGCGAGGTCAGCGCGTGCGCGTCGAGCAGGCGGATCACGTTGAGGCCCTTCTCGGTGGCGACCAGCGCGCGAGCGTCGCGCTCGACGTAGCCGACCGTGATCAGCCGCTCGATGATCGCCGCGCGCGTCGCCGGCGTGCCGATGCCCGACTCCTTCATCGCCTCGCGCAGCTCTTCGTCGTCGACAAGCTTGCCGGCCGTCTCCATCGCGCCGAGCAGCGAAGCGTCGCTGTAGCGCCGCGGCGGTTTCGTTTCCTTGCGATCGCGCGGCGATCTCGAGTGTCTTGACGGTCTCGCCGTCCTCGAGTTGCGGCAGCTGCTGGTCGACGCCCTCGTCCTCCTCGCCTTTCGCCGGCTGCGCGTCGGCGGCGACCTCGTCGTAGACGCCGCGCCAGCCGGGCACGATCAGCAGCTTGCCGCGCGTGCGGAAGATGTGCCCCTGCTCGCCGACGGTCGTCTCGACGCGCGTGTTCTCGAACACCGCCTCCGGGTGGAAGACGGCGAGGAAGCGCCGCGTGACCATGTCGTAGATCCGGCGGTCGTCGGAGCTCATTTTCTCGAGCTTGTGCTCGGAGCGCGTCGGGATGATCGCGTGGTGGTCTGTGACCTTCTCGTCGTTGACGACGCGCGCGAGCGGCAAGCAGGTCGAGGCCGATCACGTATTCGGCGCCCTTCGTGTAGTCCGGCTGTCGTGGCCGACGAGCTCGGCGATCGGCTTGATTTCGGCGACCATGTCGCTCGTCAGATAGCGCGAGTTCGTCCTCGGATATGTCAGCGCCTTGTGCTCCTCGTAGCAGCGCTGCGCCGCCGCCGAGCGTGCGTTTGGCGGAGAAGCCGTAGCGGTTGTTCGCCTCGCGCTGGAGCGTCGTCAGGTCGTAGAGCATCGGCGCTTTCTCGCGCTGCTCCTTCTTCTCGAGCTTGGTGATCTTGCCGGGACGGCCCATCGCACGCGGCGACGATCGCCTCGGCCTCCTCGGCGCTCTCGATCCGCGGCTTCGCGCCGGCGTGGAAGCGACCCTCGTAGTTGCGCTTGCCGTCGGCCTCGAAGCTCGCATCGACGAGCCAGTAGGGCTCGGGCACGAACGCTTTGATCTCCTCCTCGCGGCGCGCGATGATCGCCAGCGTCGGCGTCTGCACGCGCCCCAGCGAGACGGCGCCGTCGAACGAGCTGCGCAGCCTGATCGTCGCGGCGCGCGTCGCGTTCATGCCGACGATCCAGTCGGCCTCCGAGCGCGAGCGCGCGGCCTGCTCGAGCCGCGCGAATCATCTGCCGGGCGCAGCGAGCCGAACGCCTCCTTCATCGCCGCGCTCGTCATCGATTTCAGCCACAGTCGGTTGACCGGCTTCTTGCCGTTGGCCTTCTCATACAGGTAGGCGAAGATCAGCTCGCCCTCGCGCCCGGCGTCACAGGCGTTGACGACCTCGTCGATGTCGTCGCGCCCGATCTGCTTGGTGACGACCGACATCTGCTTGCGCGAGCGCTCGTCGCGCACGACCAGCTTGAAGCGCTCGGGCACGATCGGCAGGTCATCCATCTTCCAGCGCTTGAATTTCGGGTCGTACTCGTCCGGTTCGGCGAGCTGCACGAGGTGCCCGACGGCCCACGTGATCACGTGCTCTGGGCCTTCGAGCCAGCCCTCGCCCTTCTTGAACGGGCCCTTCAGCATGCGCGCGAGGTCCTGTCCGACGGAGGGCTTCTCGGCGATCACGAGGGTCTTGGACATGGCGGCAGCGTAGCGGGTGTGCGAAATGCCGCAACCGTTCGCGGCCATCATGTAGCCGAACGCATACGGCACCGCCTCGCGCAGGTCACACCACGCCGAGAACACGCCCGCGTACGCCGGCGCGCCGGTCGAGAGCGTGAAGTAGGCGCCGCCGATGCCGCAGACGCCGAGCCCCATCAGGAAGACCAGCGACCAGATCACGGCGGTCGAGCCGACGATCAGGATGCCCGCCTGGCGCAGCGACTCGCCGAAGAAGCGGAACACGCGCAGGCTGTAGACGTCGCCGACGATCTGGCCGGTGAACTTGCCGATTTCGCCGGTCGCCGCGAGCCATTCACGCGGCATCGCCAGTAGCTCGCCCATCACCTGATCACCAGGATCTGCGGGTGCGTGGCGAGCAGCGTCTGCGTGAAGACGTAGTTCAACGCGCCGAAGCCGAGGAACGAGATCACGACCGCCTCATTGACGGCGCGCCCGACGCCCTCGGCGCCGCCGGAGGCGGTCATGCCCTTGTAACAGCAGACGATCGCGATGATCGCGCCGAAGCAGGTCGTCTTCAAGACCGAGCCCCACAGGTCGGTCGAGGAGGCGTTCGCGAACAGCGTGTTCCAGAACGGGCCGAGCGGCTGGCCGTTGACGAGCTCGGCGATGATGCCGCCGAAGATGCCGAACAGCAGCGCGTAGATGTCGAACAGGCCGGTCACGACCATCAGCGCGAGGAAGCGCGGCACGACGAGGTTCTTGACCGGGTCGACGCCGAGCACCTGCAGCGCGTCGAGCTCCTCGCGCACCTTGCGCGCGCCGAGGTCGGCGGTGATCGCCGTGCCGGCGACGCCGGCGACGACGATCGACGTGATCAGCGGACCGATTTCGCGGATCGCGGCGAGGATGAAGAAGCCGCCGAGGCGATCGAGCGCGCCGAACAGCGTGAGGAAGTTCGCCGCCTGCAGACCTGCAGCCCCATAGCTGATCGCGATCGTCGTGATCAGCAGCGGGAACCAGACGCGCCGCAGCGCGAACAGGAACTGCGAGACGAGCTCGCCGCCATACGGATAGGGCGGAACCAGCGCCGAGCGGATCGTCCGCCCCGTCAGCAGCACCATGTCGCCGAATTCCTCGAGCAGGCCACGCCCCGAGTCGAGCGCGCCGCGCGCCGGTGCGAGTAGCCCCGTTGGCCTGCTCCATTGTGCGAGTGTACTAGTTGACTAACACACTATGCAACGACCAGTTCCGGCGCTACCTTGGAGACATGCCTCGCGCCCGTGACAAGCCTGTCAACCCGACGGATCGGTCCGCGTCGGCGACGGCTGCCGGCGATGCAGGACGTTGCTCGCAGGCCGGCCGCGATCGCGATCGACCGCAAGGCGGACGTCCCCGTCGGCGTGCAGCTCGACTGGGCACTGTGCGCGCAGATCCTCGACGGGCGCCTGGAGCCGGGCGAGCAGCTGCCGACGTTGCGCGAGCTCGCCGAGCAGACCGGGCTGAACGTCAACACGATCCGCGCCGTCTACCGGCGACTCGAGCAACGCGGGCTGATCGACAGCCAGCACGGCAGCGGCACGTTCGTCGCCGCGGCGCCGCGGCAAGCGACGGCGCTCAGCTCGATCGCCGCGCACGCGGCCGAGGAAGCGCGCGAGCTGGGCCTCGATCCGCGCGACGTCGCGGCCACGCTCTACGTCGCGCCGGACGCCGCGCAAGCGCGCGAGCAGTCGCCGCAGGAGGCGGCCGCCGAGGACTCCGAGCTGAAGCGGCGACAGACTCTGCGCCGCCAGATCGCGGCGTTCGAGCGAACGCTGGCCGACCTCGAAGCCGAACATCCCGGCATCGCGCCCCCGCCCGCCCGCAGGCGCCGAGGGATCGGACCGACGCTGCTGACGGCCGACGAGCTGGCGCAGACGCGCCGCCCGGCGGCTCAACCCGCCGCGCAGCCCTCCGTGCTGACGGCCGCGCCGGAGCTCGCGCGAGGCTGCGCCGCGGCGAGCACGTTCCTGACGGTCGAGTTGGCAACGCCGTAGCCGCCGTGCGGGCCGCTGCCGACCGTGCTCGCGAAGACCGTCGTGAGCACCTCGCCGGCGGTGTCGACCAACGGGCCGCCGGAGTTGCCCGGCTGCACCAGCCCGCGCAGCGGCGTCAGCAGGCGCTCGATCGGCCCGTTGCCATAGGCGTCGTCGGTCAGCACGCTCTGCGTGCGGCCGATTCGTGCCGCGCGTGCGACGAACGGGCCGTCCTCGGGATAGCCGAGGATCGCACCGGGCGTGCCCGCGGAGGGTTCTGCGACGAGGCTTAGCGCCGCCAGGTCGAGGCCGCTGACGAACAGCACCGCGATGTCGTCGCGCGGATCGAATGCGACGACGCGTGCCGGCAGGCTCGGCGAGCTGCCGCCGACCTCGACGGTCGTATCGTGCTCGCCGGCGACGACGTGCGCGTTGGTGACGATCTGATCGGGCGCCGCAACCCAGCCCGAGCCCTCGATCGCCAGTCCGCAGGCCGTGCCGAGCACGCGCACGACACTCCGCGCGGCAGCACGCACCGCCGGCGTTCGCGCGATCCGCGGCGGTGGCGGAGCTACGTCCGGCGAGGGACCCGCGATCGACGGCAACGGGTCCAGTCGCGCCAGCGCGTTCAAGATCGGCCCCGACGGCGGCATCAGCAGGTTCAGCTCGCGCAGGATCGCCGAGCGCTGGACGTCGGATCGCAGCTGCGCGTAGCCGGGCGCCTGCGCGACGACGGCCGCGACGATCCAGACGATGGCGAGCGCCAGCGCCGCGCCGAGCAGGCCGCCGAGCAACCCGTCGAGCGCGCCGAGACCGGGTAGCGCAAGCGCACGCCTGAGCCTGAGGCCGAGTCCCTCGAGCCCGGTCGCGAGGATCGCGCCGGCGAGCAGCGCGCCCGCGAGCCCGAAGGCCGGCGCGTACGGCGAGGCCGAGCCGCGCGAGAGCAGAAGAGGAGCCAGCCTGGTTCCGATGAATGCACCGATGGCGAAGCCGACGAACGACAGCACGCCGACGATGAAGCCCCGCCGAAAGCCGAAAGCCGCGAGGATTGCGGCGAACGCGACGATGATCCAGTCGACACCCGTCACCAGCCATGTTCTACCGCTCTCTGAGTGACGAGCAGACGGTTCGCGTGCGGCGGGCGCGTCCGGTCATCGCGCTGGCGCTGGCCGCCTTCGCGATCGGCGCGATCGTCGGCGCCAACAGCGGCTCCTCCTCCGGCGACGCGTTGGCCGAGCGGTTTGTATCAGCCTGGACGCGCGGTGACTACGCGGCGATGTACGCCGACGTCGACGCGGCGACGCGGCGCTCGCTGACGCCGGACGCGTTCGCTGCCGTCTATGCCGAAGCACTGCGCGCGGCGACGGCCAGCAGCGAGCGGATCCGCGGCAGGGCACGCGCCTCCTCGGGCGGCATCGTCGCCGTTCCCGTCACGGTCGATACGCGGCTGTTCGGCAGACTCTCGCTCGAGTTCCGCGTGAAGCTCGCCGACGGCGCCGAAGGCGAGCCGCGGATCGAATGGTCGCGCTCGCTGGCGTTCCCTGGCCTGCGCGCCGGCGAGACGCTCGCGCGTCGCACCGAGCTGCCGCCGCGCGCGAAGCTGCTCGCACGCGACGGCTCGGTGCTCGCCGAAGGCGCCGCGACAGAAGCGGGCACACGCTCCTCGCCGCTGGGCGACCTCGCCAGCGCGGTGATCGGCGAAGTCGGCCCGATTCCCAGCTCCGAGCGAGCGGCGCTCGAAGCGCAGGGCGTGCCCTCGAGTGCGATCGTCGGCACGAGCGGGCTCGAGCGCGCGCTCGACGCACAGCTGCGAGGAACGCCCGGCGGTGAGCTGCTGGCCGGAAACCGCTTGATCGCCAGCGCGATCGCCGATCCGGCGCATGCTGTCCGCACGTCGGTCTCGCCGAGCGTTCAGCGTGCTGCCGTGACCGCGCTCGGTGGCCAGCTCGGCGGCGTCGTCGCGCTGGAACCGCGCACCGGCCAGATCCTCGCCGTCGCCGGAATCGGCATCAACAGCGTGCAGCCGCCCGGCTCGACGTTCAAGATGATCACGCTGACGGGCGTGCTCGCCGCGCATCTCGCGACGCCGCGCACCGTCTTCCCCTACGCGACCTACGCGACGCTCGACGGCGTCAAGCTGAGCAATGCCAACGGCGAGGAATGCGGCGGCTCGCTCGAGCTCGCCTTCGCCGTCTCGTGCAACTCCGTCTTCTCGCCGCTCGGCGTCAAGCTCGGCGCCAAGCGGCTCGTCGCGATGGCCGAACGGTTCGGCTTCAACCACCCGCCCGGCATCGAAGGCGCGGCCGAAAGCACGCTGCCCCAGGCCTCCGACATCCAGGGCGAACTCGACGTCGGCTCGACGGCGATCGGTCAGGGCGAGGTGCAGGCGAGCGCGCTGCAGATGGCGATCGTCGCGGCGACGATCGCCGACGGCGGCCGGCGCCCGGCGCCCACGTTCAGCCGGCAGCCGCCGGCGGCGCCTGGTAGCTACGTGACGAGCGCGAGCGTCGCGCGGACGGTGCGAAGGCTGATGATCGAAGTCGTCCGCAAAGGGACCGGCACATCGGCGGCGATCAGTGGCGTGACGGTCGCCGGCAAGACCGGCACGGCCGAACTGAAGACCGAGTGCACGCCCTCGGAAAGCGAAGCCGAAGCGAGCAGCGAAGAACACGAAGCGAGCACCTCCGGCTGCAAAGGCGCCGCCGACGAAGCGAGCAACACCGACGCCTGGTTCGCGTCCTTCGCACCGGCGCTCGAGCCACGCATCGCCGTCGGCGTACTGCTGGTCAAAGACGGCGCCGGCGGCGACACCGCCGCGCCGGTCGCGCGAGAAGTACTCGAGGCCGGCCTGCAGGCCGGCCACTGATACTCGGCCGATCTTTGCCGCGACGGACTAGACGTCGAGCTCCGCCGAGGCAGTCTCGGCGGCGTTCTGCGGATCGACGATTTTCAGCGTCAACGGGCGGTTGTCGAGCGAGACGATCTGGATCTTGAACAGCAGCAGCGCGCCCTGCGTCGGGCCGTTCGCAGCGATCGTGTCGAGCGCCGGAAGGCGGCTGTTGCGCGGGATCGTTTCGGCGTGGTAGGCGAACTGAGTTTTCGGGGCCGAGCGGCAGCGGCGTGTAGACGTTTTCCTGCGTGTCGGCGATCGTGAAGTCGGTCGCCGAAGGCTCCGCGTGCGAGCCGTTGTTGTAGACCTGCATGAACACGCCGAACCACTCCTGACCGGCTTCGAGCTTGCGCTCCGCCGGCGTCAGGCCTTTCAGGTACTGCGAGTCTTCCACGTCGTAGGGGTTCAGCTCGCGCGAGAGCTGCACCTCGTAGGCCAGCGGGCCGACGTCGAGATAAGGAGCGTTCTTGCCCGACTCACCGGCGTACGTTCCGGTCGTCACCCTCGAGTGCGAGTCGCCGCACGCCGCCAGTGCGACGGAGGCGAGCAGGGCGAGCGCGAGGAGTGGAAGCTTGCGCATACGGCTGGACATGCGACGCGGCAGTCTACCCGGCGGCGACCGTCACGCGCCTTCCGCGATCCTCGCCGCGCTCGATGATCGAGCGCAGGCGGCGCATCGCGCGGGCGTTCTTGCGCCGCATCCAGCTGCGCGCGCCGAGCGCCTCCATCAGCCGGTCCGAAAGCGTCGCAGGCTGCGTTTCGATCGAGAAGCTGACGCGCGTGCTGTCTCCCGTGCCCGGCGTCAGCTCGTAGGTCCCGAGCGTGCGGATCCGGTTGTTCTTGCCGGTGCGGCCGACCTCGACGATCCGATAGGGGCGCTCGACCTCGACGAACGTCACGTCGGCCCAGCTGAAGCGGTTGCGCGGCGCGGTCACGCGAAAGCGCGCGCCGGCGCCGAGCCCGACCGAGTCGATCCGCGTCAGGTGCCAGTCGACCAGGAAGTGGTCGGTGAACTCCTCGTGGTTGGCGATATCCGCCAGATAGTCGAAGACCTCCTCGCGAGGCGCAGAGATCACGGTCGAGACGGTCACGGGGTCCACGGCGTGCGCAAGTCTAGAGGCTGCAGCAGTGCCCGGCGCGGTGGCGCGATCAGGCGGCGCGCGCCGTCAGGCGCACAGTCTGGCCGTGCTCGCAGTGGCGCACGATCTCGCTGGCGACCGGCGGCTCGCGACGCAGCACCCGGCACAGCTCGCAGACGACGCCGCCGTCGCGGCCGTCGTAGAGATGCACGTGCTCGCCGGTCAGCGGCGTGCGGCCGCAGTCGGTGCAACGCTCGCGGTCGGCCTCGAGCAGGCCGAGACCGCGTTGCAGCATGTGGCGCTCGAACTGCTCGACGTGCGTCGTCTCGGGAGTCACGCACTCTGGTTTCGCCATCCTCGGCGCCGCTCCTGCCCGCTCCCGAGCCTGCGCGTTTGCCTGCAGTTTCGGCGGGTAGAGGATGCTCGTCGCGAGCAGGGCGTGAGGACACCTCTCGATCGCGGACGACGTCAGGCAGGCCGGCGCGAGCGCCTTGGCCATGCCGGAAAATGCAGCAATTCGGAATCTGACGCTTCGGCCAACTTGTTATGATCGCTACCAGCTTTTCCTGGCACGGAGCTGCTGCCGAAGCGCCGGATGGGGCGGTTGGGAGCAGGGCCACCGCGAAGCACCGAGCAGGAAGGGATGAGCACCATGGACCTACTCAGTAAGCGGATCGTCGACGGGACGTTCGCAAGCGCCGGCTCGTTTCGCTGTCGCAACTGCGGCTATGTGCTGACGCTCAGCGGCAACGACGCGCTGACCGACTGCCCGAGCTGCGGCGGCACCGACTTCGCGCGTGCATCGCTGTTCAGCGCCGTCCTCGCCGCAGGCCGCCGAGGAGACGGCCCGCCACGGCGGCGTTCTGACCGAGCCCGCGCCGGTCGATCGCGACGCGCAGCTCGGCGCACGCGCGCGAGCAGATCGATCAGCCCGGCGAGTACCTCTGCTTCGACGACGGCGGCGAGTCGCCGCAGATCGTCGCGCTGACGCGCGAGTGGACGCGCATCGGACGCAGCCTCGCAGCCGACGTGCGCTTCGACGATCCGACCGTCTCGCGCCGCCACGCGCTCGTCGTGCGCCAGCCCGATGGCGTGCGCGTGCTCGACGATCGCAGCCTCAACGGCGTGTTCGTCAACGGCGATCGCGTCGAGGGCCGGCTGCTCGCCGACGGCGACGAGATCATCGTTGGGCGATACCGGCTCAGCTTCCTGGTCGTCTCGCCGTAGGCCGCACGGCGTGCCTGCAGCGCGCGCGGCGGGCACCCGCCCGCGGCGCGCTGGGCGCCGGCGCAACGGCCGCCCGGCGCGAGAGCCGCGTGACACGTAGTATCGGCTGATGGCCGAGACGATTGCAGTGCTCTCGCAGAAGGGCGGCACGGGCAAGACGACGACCGCGCGCACGCTGACCGACGCCTTCCGGCGCAGCGGCGTGCGCACACTCGCGATCGACCTCGATCCGCAGGGCAACCTGTCCGACTACTTCGACCTGCCGCCCGAGGTCGAGCCGACGATCGCCGACGTGCTCTCCGGTCGCGCCGAGTGCCGCTGAGGCGATCCACGACGACCTGATTCCGGCCAACCTGACGCTCGCCGAAGCCGAGCTGATGCTCGGCGGCAAGATGGGCCGCGAGCTGACGCTGCGTCGCGCGCTGGCCAAGCTTCCCGACGAGTACGAGCTGATCCTGATCGACTGCCCGCCGTCACTCGGGCTGCTGACGGTCAACGCGCTGGTCGCCGCCGACTACGCGCTGATCACCGCCGAGGCGCAGTATTTCGCGCTGCAGGGCGTCGAGCAGGCGATCGAGCTCGTCGAACTGGCGCGCGACGGGCTGAACCCCGACCTGACGGTGCTCGGCGTGCTGCTGAACCTCGCCGACATGCGCACGATCCACTCGCGCGAGGCGCTCACCTCGCTGAAGGAGCGCTTTGGCGAGCAGGTCTTCGAGACGACGATCCGCTCGTCGATCGCCTACGCCGAGTCAGCCGAGCGAGCGCGCTCGATCCTCGACTACCGTCCCGACCTCGGCGCCGACTACCTCGATCTGGCCGCCGAAGTGCTCGAGCGCCTGCCGGCGCTGCGCGACGCCGGGCCGCGCCTGGCGCAGCTGCGCTGAGCGCCTCCGCGCCCGGCCGGCGACGCTACAGCTCGCTCACGTAGGCGCCCTGCGGCTCGAACGGCGCGCGCCGGAGCGTCGCCCATCCGTCGATCTCGCCGGCGAGTGCCTCGGCGACGGCGCCGGTCTGCTCGTAGTGGCACCAGACGAGCACCGTCGGGCCGGCGCCCGAGATCGTCGCGCCGAGCGCACCGAGCTCTCGCGCGCGCCGGGCGAGCTCGTAGGAGCGCGGAAACAGCGGCGCCCGGCGCTGTTCGTGCAGCCGGTCGTGCAGCCCCTGCGCGAGCATGTCCCAGTCGCCGCGCGCCAGCCCGAGCGTCAGCAGCGCGCCGTGCGCGACGTTGAAGACGGCATCGGCCAGCGGCACCTGCTCGGGCAGCGCCGCGCGCGCCTCGCTGGTGCGGACGGGCTGCTCGGGAACCACGGCCAGCGCCTCCAGGCCGGTCGGCGGCTCGAAGCGCGTCGCGCGCTGATCGGCGCAGATCACGAAGCCGCCGTGCAGCGCAGCCGCGACGTTGTCCGAATGGCCCTCGAGCTCGCATGCGTGTTTGAGCACATCGGCATCCATCTCGAAGATGTGGTCGGCCGCCAGCAGCCCCGCGACGATCGCCGCTGCGCTCGAGCCAAGGCCGCCCGCGAGCGGGATCTCGGAGTCGATCCTGAACGTGAAGCCATCGGCCGGATGCAACCGCTCGAACGCGCGCACGCAGAGGTTCTCGCGCCCGTGCGCGATCGGCAGCCGGCTCTCGACCGAGAACTCGCCGGTCTCGAGCACTTCGAGCTCCATGTGCAGCGAGAGCGCCGCCGCCATGCAGTCGAAGCCAGGGCCGAGGTTCGCCGAGGACGCCGGCGCGCGCACGACGCGCTTGCGGATCACGACGCGGCGCTCACGGGTCGCCGAGGACCGCTTCCTCGATCGCGGCCGTCTCGGCGACGCACTGGATCACGCGGCCGTCGTTGTTGGCGAGCGCCGTCTCCGGGTCCTTCAAGCCGCGCCCGGTGAGCACGCAGACGATCTGCTCGGCGCCTTCGGCGCCGTACTTCAACAGGCCCGCGACCGAGGCCGCCGAAGCCGGCTCGCAGAACATGCCTTCGCGCGAGGCGAGCAGCCGGTAGGCGGTCAGGATTTCGGCGTCGCTGACGACGCGAATCGCGCCGCGCGAGTCGGTCGCCGCGGCCATCGCGTCCTCCCAGCGCACCGGGTTGCCGATCCGGATCGCGCTGGCGACCGTTTCGGGGTGCTCGATCGGGTGGCCCTCGACCAGCGGCGCGGCGCCCTCGGCCTGGAAGCCGAGCATCCGCGGCGCGGCGCCGAGCTCGCGAAAACCGCGCCAGTAGGAGGTGATGTTGCCGGCGTTGCCGACCGGAATGCAGAGCGCCTCGAGCTCGCCGGCGAGCGCCTCGTGGATCTCGAACGCGGCCGTCTTCTGGCCTTCGATGCGGTACTCGTTGACCGAGTTGACGAGCACGATCGGATGCGTCGCGGTCAACTCGCGCACGAGCGTCAGCGCCTGGTCGAAGTTGCCGGCGAGCGAGATCACGCGCGCGCCGTGCACGAGCGTCTGTGCCATCTTGCCCTGCGCGATCTTGCCGTCGGGCACGATCACCGCGCAGGTGATGCCGGCCCGCGCGGCGTAGGCGGCGGCGCTCGCCGCCGTGTTGCCGGTCGAAGCGCAGATCACGGCCTTCGCGCCGTCGCGCACGGCGGCCGACAGCGCGCAGGTCATGCCGCGATCCTTGAACGAGCCGGTCGGGTTGGCGCCCTCGAGCTTCAGGCGCACCGTCGCGCCGACGATCTCGGAGATCACCGGCGCGCGCAGCAGCGGCGTCGAGCCCTCCTGCAGGCTGACGAGTTTGTCGCCGGGCTCGAACGGCAGGCGCTCGTGATAGCGCTCGATCAGCGGTACGTGCACGCCGGAGAAGGCGGCGCCTTCGACGCGCGGCAGCGGCACGCGCGGGACGTCGGCGAAGACGGGAGGCGTGTCGGTCATGCGTCGGTCCGGCAGCTGCGGCCTTGCGTGTTCTCATACGAACTCCTCTTCGATGACTCTGATTGCTCGCGTCGGCGAGCGGATGAAGTCGAAAGCGTCGACCTCGGCGACGGCCGCGCGCAGGCTCGACTCGAGCACCGGATGCGTGACCATCACCAGCCGTGCGTGCTCGCCCATGCCGCGCTGCACGACCGACTTGATCGAGACGGCGTGCTCGCCGAGCACCTTCGTGACGGACGCGAGCACGCCGGGCACGTCTTCTACGTCCAGATGCAGGTAGAAGGCGCTGTCGACGTCGACGATCATCTTCAGCTGAAGCGGCGGCGCCGGCGGGCGCGCGCCGCCGGTCATCACGCTGACGACGTCGCCGAGCACCGCGCTGGCCGTCTGCAGGCCTCCGGCGCCGGGCCCCGACAGCGTCAGCTCGGTGATCGTCTCGGACTCGACCGTCACCGCGTTGAACGGCCCGGAGATCGATGCGAGCGGGTGCCCGGAGTAGAGGAACGTCGGGTGCACGTGCACCGAGAGGCCGCCGTCGCGCCGCTCGGCCGTGCCGACGAGCTTCAGGCCGAGGCCGAGCTCGCGCGCGTATTCCAGGTCGTCGCCGTGCAGATGCTCGATGCCCTCGTAGGGCACGTCGTCGATGTGCACCGGCGAGCCGAACGCCAGGCGCGCGAGGATCGCCATCTTCGCCGCCGCGTCGCGGCCGGAGACGTCATCTGATGGGTCCGCCTCGGCGTAGCCGACGCGCTGCGCCTCGGCGAGCGCCTCGGCGTAGCTCGAGCCGTGCGCCATCTCCGAGAGGATGAAGTTGGTCGTGCCGTTGACGATCCCGTGGATCCGCTCGATCGGCGTCGCCGAGAGCGACTCCTCGAGCACGCGCACGACCGGCACGGCGCCCGCGACGGCCGCCTCGAAGCGCAGCCGCACGTCGTGGTGGCGAGCCGTCTCGAACAGCTCCTCGCCGTGCTGTGAGAGCAGCTGCTTGTTCGCGCTGACCACGTGCCGGCCGGCGCGCATCGCGCGCAGCAGGTACTCGCGCGCCGGTTCGATGCCGCCGATCACCTCGACGATCAGATCGGAGTCGGCGAGGATCTGCTCGAAGTCGCCGCGCGAGCGCGTCAGCACGCCGCTGATCACCGGCCGGCGCCCGTTGAAGCGCTCGATCTCATCGGCGCGCGAGGCGAGCAGCTCGGCGAATGCGCCGCCGACGGTGCCGTGGCCGAGCAGGCCGACGCGGAACGGCTTCATCCGCTCCCCCTCGCCGCCACCCTCCGCGCTCTCAGCGAGCATCACGCGCCGTCAGATCCTCGAAGCGCTCGCGCCGCACGACCACGCGTGCATCGCCGTCGCGACAGAAGATCACCGGCGGCCGTGGCACGCCGTTGTAGTTGTTCGCCATCGCATAACCGTAGGCGCCCGTCGCCGGAGTCACGATCACGTCGCCGCGACGCGGGTCGTCGAGCAGCGCGTCGCGCACGATCACGTCGCCCGACTCGCAGTGCTTGCCGGCGAGCTCGCAGACGGTCGAGCCGTCGAAGCGGTCGGCGACGTGCGCTTCGTAGCGAGCGCCGTACATCATCGGCCGCAGGTTGTCGGACATGCCGCCGTCGACGGCGACCCAGCGAGAGACGTTCTGCTTGACGCTCTCGACCCTGTAGAGCGTTACGCACGCGTTCGCGCAGAGCGCTCGTCCGGGCTCGATCAGCAGGCGCTTGCCGGCCGCGCCCATGCCGTGCTCGCCGGCCGCCGCGATCACAGCCGCGACGTAGGCGTCGATCGCCGGCGGCTCTGCCTGCTCGCGCGTGTAGCGCACGCCGAGGCCGCCGCCGAGATCCCACACGTCGAACTCGCCGAGCGCAGCGAGCTCGTCGGCCTCGCGGCGAAACGGCTCGAGCTCGAGCAGTTGCGAGCCGATGTGCGCGTGCAGCCCGGCGAGCTGCAGACCGCCGATCGCCTGCACCCGCTCGATCGCGCCGCGCGCCTCGCCCATCGAGAAGCCGAACTTCGAGTTCGCCTGTCCGGTCGAGATCTTCTCGTGCGTCTCGCCGCGCACGTCGGGCGTCACGCGCAGCAGCACCTGCTGCGGAGCGGCGGCCGGCGCGGCGGCCGAACCGAGCAGATCCGCGAGCCGCTCGATCTCGTCGAGGTTGTCGAGCGCGATCAGCCCGACGCCGTGCTCCAGCGCGGCGCTCAGCTCGGCGTCGGACTTCGCGTTTCCGTGCAGCACGAGCCGCTCGGGCGGAACGCCGGCCTTCAGCGCGAGGTGCAGCTCGCCGCCGGAGGCGACGTCGCACCACAGGCCCTCTTCGGCGAACAGCGCGAGCACGGCCGTGCAGGGAAACGCCTTCGATGCGAAGACGACGTTGAAGTCCGGATGGCCGCTCTCGCGCCCGGCCGCGAGGAAGGCGCGCGCACGAGCGCGCAGATCGTCCTCGGCGACGATGTACGCAGGCGTGCCGAACTCGCGCGCGAGCTCGATCGCGTCGCAGCCGCCGACCTCGAGCCGGCCGCGCTCGTTCAGCCGGCTGTCGAGCGGAAACACATCTGAGAGGCCTGTCTCGGTAGCCATCGCACGGATTATCGCGTGCTCGCGCACAGCGCCGCTCATTTAGATCGGCTGTATCTGCTTCTGCGACAATCTGCTCATGGCTGCACCACGGCGAAGCTTCGGCAAGGACACGGGACTGCAGGCGCGCATGCTGCTGACGCTGTTCCTGCTCGGCCTGCTCTACGCGGTCTTCGTCGGCGTGCTGTTCGCCGTCGGCGCCGGCGCCGGCATCATCGTCGTCGTCGCCGTCGCGCTGCTGCTCGTGCAGCTGTTCGGCTCGGACAAGCTGGCGATGTCGGCGATGGGCCTGAAAGAGGTCTCGCCACAGGAAGAGCCCGAGCTGCACGGCATCGTCGATCGCCTGTGCGTGCAGGCCGACCTGCCGAAACCGCGCGTCTGCGTGATCGAGACCTCGATGCCGAACGCCTGCGCGATGGGCCGCTCGCAGAAGAAGGCGACCGTCTGCGCCACACGCGGCATCCTCGAGATGCTCTCACCGGCCGAGCTCGAAGGCGTGATGGCACACGAGCTGAGCCACGTGATCAACCGCGACGTGATGGTGATGACGCTCGCCAGCTTCTTCGCGACGCTGGCCTCGATCATCGCGCAGTTCGCGCTGTTCTTCGGCGGCGGCTACGGCAATCGCGAAGAGGAGGAGGACATCATGATCGTGATCCTCGTCTCGGTCGTCGTCTACGTCGTCTCCTTCGTGCTGCTGCGTACGCTCTCGCGCTACCGCGAGTTCGCCGCCGATCGCGGATCGGCCGTGCTGACGGGCCGCCCGAGCGCGCTCGCCTCGGCCTTGATCAAGATCAGCGGTGGCGTCGAACGCACACCGAGCCAGGACCTGCGTCGCGTCGAAAGCTCGAGCGCGTTCTTCATCATCCCGCCGCGCGCGAAGAAGTCGCTGATGAACCTGTTCGCCGACCACCCGCCGCTCGAGCAGCGCCTCGCCGCGCTCGAGCGTCTGGAGTCCCAGCTGCAGGGTGGCCTGGCGGCCGCCAGCGCCTAGCGGTGGGCCTCCGCGACATCCTCACCGGCCGCCACCAGGTCAAGGGTCCGGCGCCGGATCGGCTGTTCGCGATCACGACCGCCTACGTCGACCTGCAGGCCGAGCACGAAGTCGAGCCGACCGGCGCCGCCGCGATCGTCTTCCAAGCGCTCGCGACGAGCGAATTCGAATCGACGCTGAAGGACATGGAAGCGCTCGTCACCGCTACCGGCGGCGACAACGGCACGAGCGTCTCGACCGAGGACGACAGCTATGGCTACCGCTGGATGATCCTGCGCAGCCCGAGCACCGCGCCGAGCGTCGAAGACCTCGCCGTCGGAATCAACGCGGTCTCCAGCTCGATCGAGACGGCCGGCTTCGGCGAGCGGCTGCTGTGCGCCGTGTTCGCGTTCCGCGATTCGAAGAAGCAGCCGATCTACCTGATCTACAACTACAAGCGCGGCTACTGGTACCCGTTCGTGCCGGCGCCCGGAAGCGCGCAGGAGCGCTCGACCGAGCGCGAGCTGCAGCTGAAGGCGCAGATCGGCGAGGAAATGCCGCTCGAGCCCGAAATCGACCGCTGGTTCCCGCTGTGGGGGATCCCGATCTAGCGCGCTCCTCGCGTGGCTAGTCCGGGATCAGCCCCTCGCCCGTGAACGCCGCGCCGGCCTCGGCGAAGCTGAGATCGGGCGGCGGCAGGATCAGGTCAGACGCGACCAGCTCGTCCTCGCCGACGCGCTCGCCGCTGCTGCGCACGAAGTCGAGCAGCGCGCCGAAGGTCCGCTCATATGCGGATTCGTCGCCGCCGTCGCACGCCGCGACGACGGCGTTGTCGAGCTCGTTCAGGCGCGCAGTGTCCTGATCGGCGAGGCGGTACTGGTCCTCGCCGGAGATCCGCACGATCATGCCTGGCCGCTCTCGCCCGACTGCGCGTCCTCGCCGCCGCCGTTGCTGGCAGCGATCTGCGGCTGAGCGGCGTCCTCGCCCTTGCCGAGTTCGGCCTTCATCTTCGCCAGGTCGTCGTCGACGGCCGGCGCACTGGAGAGTTGCTTGAGCTGGCGATCGATGTCGTCTTCGCCGGAGCCGAGCGCGGTGACGTCGTCGAACGTGCCGGCCTGTTCAAGCTCTGAGACGGCGTCGGCGCGCGCTTTCATGTTTTCGGTCTTGTCGACGGCGCGCTGCATCGCCAGCCCGACGTCGGCCATCTGCTCGCCGACTCCAGTCGCGGCCTCGGAGATGCGCACCTGCGCCTCGGCGGCCGAGTACTGCGCCTTGATGACCTCCTTCTTGGTCCGGAAGGCCTCGATCTTCGCGCGCAGTTTCTGCTCGGAGTCAGTCAGCTTCTCCTGCTGCTGTTCGAGTTCGGTGACCTGCGTGTCGAGCCCCTGCAGCTCGGTCTGCGCGACGTTCTTGCGCTCGAGCGCCGTGCGCGCAAGGTCTTCGTTGCCGCCCGACAGCGCCTGGCGCGCCTGCGTGTCGAGCTTGACGACGCTCTGCTGCAACGTCTTTTCCTGCATCTGCAGGCGCTTCTTCGCCGTCACGACGTCGGCGATGCCCTTCTTCACGTTCTGCAGCTGTTCGACCTGCTTCGCGTAGCTGTAGTCGAGCGTCTCAGCGGGGTCTTCTGCGCGGTCGAGAAGCTTTGAGACCTTCGCCTTCACGACGGTTGACATGCGCCCGGTCAGGCCGGCCATCTGATCCTCCTATTGCTCTCTTCTGGGCGAGGCACCGCCGGCCGCGCCACCGCAGCGACGCGATCGGCTAGCTGAACCAAGCCTAGCCGACCGCGAGTCGCCCGCGGTTCAGAGGCCGAGCGGGTGGCGGACGACGTAGCCGGCGTTTTCGGGTCGCAGCGGACGCCAGCGAGGACCCTGCTGGTCTGACGGGTCGTCGGCTGCGCTGGTGTCGAGCCGCAGTCCAGCGACGTCCATGTAGGCGTGTCCGGCGTTGCCGAACACCGCGATCCAGCGTCCCGCGCCGTGCGATCCCCAACTCTCGAGTTCCGAGGAGTCCATCGGAGACGACAGCATTGCGCCGCCGTGCAGCGCGTAGGAGACCGTGCCGGAGCAGTCATAGCCGGGCGAGATGAACGATGCGTGCCCGCCGCCGTAGATGTAGGGCAGGCCGATGATTTCGTTCGCCGCCCAGATCACCTGCTGCACCGACGCCGGCGCGTTCATCGGCGCCGCTGCATAGCCGTTGACGTAGCGCGCCAGCGAGCCGGGCACGAGCAGGTCGGGCTGCGGCGTCGCCGCCGTCTCGGTCACTTCGGTGACGCCTTCGGTGGTCACGGGCGCAGCCGTCGCAGCCGTCGCCGTCGAGCTGCCGCCGGTCGTGCTCGTCAGCGCAGCCGCCGGTGCGACCGGCACCGTCGGCACGTACGGCACGACTTCGCCCGTCGGAGTCTTCTCGTAGACCGGCCCTTTGTAGGCAAGGCTGCGCGACTTCGCCGTGATCGGCGACAGATGGATCGCCGGTTTCGGCGCAAGCGGCGTCGTCGGCGTCGTCGTGCCGTTTGACGTCGAAGGAACTTCAGCCGCCGCTCCGCCCGTAGTGGCGCCGAGCGCGGGAGTGGCCGCGAGGGCCAGGACCGTCAAGCTGCCTAGGAAACTTCTGAGGGTTCGCACCCGCAAGACAACAACCTCTTTCGTCGGCCTCCGGGGTTAGCTGACGGGCTAGCGCTGAAAGAGCCTGCGCTTCTCACGTGGAGATTCGCCCCAACAACTCGGGTCCCCCGGTCCCTGACATCTGGTCAAGGACTCGGCGTGTGTTGCCGCGGCAGGCTACCAAACTGCAATGACGCTTGCAGGACGTTGCCAACGCTATGCATTCCTCGGCAGCCGCCACGGTGATCAACGCGTCATACCCACCACCTCGGGTCGCTCAAACAAACTCGTTCGACAGCGGGCGCGAAATCCCTGCCGGCGCTCGTCTCCGACGATGCTCGAAAGCGCCCCGGAGCGCCGCCAGGCGCGCTCGCGGCTCCGCCGCGCTCGCTAGTGTCAGCGCCCATGCGCGCCGCTTCGCCAAGGCTGCCGACCGCCCTCGCGTTGCTCGGCCTCGCGCTCGCCGTCGCGCTCGCCGGATGCGGCAAGCGCTCGAGCACCGCCGGCGGCGCCTCGCCGAGCGGCTCGAGCGAATCGCTGGCGGTGCCGAAGGCGCGCGGCGTGCCCGGCATCGTGACGAAGAACACGACGCGACTCGGCGGTAGCGACCCGGCGGCCGACGCGGCAGCGGTCGCCGAGGCTGTCTATCCCGGCATCACGCCGGCGACGCGACCGCAGGCGGTCGTGCTCGTCAACGAACACGACTTCTCGGCAGCGCTGGTCGCCTCGGAGCTGGCGAGCGCGCCGCTGGGCGCGCCGCTTCTCTATGCCGATGGCGACTCGCTGCCCGAAGCGACGGTGCAGGCGCTGCGCGCGATGCGCCCGCTCGGCGCCACGGCGCTCGGCGGCGCGCAGGTCATTCGCGTCGACACCTCGGCCGCGCTGCCCGCCGGTCTGCGCGCACGCGACGTCACCGCGCCAACCGTCGCCGGCGCCAGGAGCACGACCGGCGCGAGCACGGCGTCGGGCGCGAGCACGTCGTCGAGCGCGACGGCCGGCGAACCGGAACCGGCGGCGCTGGCGGCAGCGCTCGAGGGCGTCGCCGAAACGGCGTCGGCGAAACCGACCGAGGCGGTCCTCGTCGTCGCGGCTGACGCGCCGGCGGCGCTGCAGATGCCAGCGGCCGGCCTGGCCGCCGAGAGCCGCGCTCCGATCCTGCTCGTGACGAGCTCGGCGGTCCCGGCGGCGACGAGCGCGGCGTTGCGCGCGCTGCACGACCCGACGATCTACGTGGTCGCGCCGACGACGCTCGGCGCGAGCGCCTACGCAGCGCTGAAGCAGCTCGGCACGGTCGTCCAGGTAAGCGGCGGCGCCGGCGAAGCGGCGAGCGGCGGCGCCGGCGCCAATCCGGTCGAAAACGCGATCTCGACTGCGCGCTTCTCGCACGGCTCTTTTGGCTGGGGCGTGCACGAAGCGGGCCACGGCCTCGTCTTCGCGAGCGCCGCGCAGCCGCTCGACGCGCCCGCTGCGGCGCCGCTGGCCGCGCACGGCGACTACGCGCCGCTGCTGCTGCTCGAAGGCGCCACGTCGGTGCCGGCCGCGCTGACGCACTACCTCAGCGACATCGAGCCGGGCTACACAGAAGCGGTTTCGCCGGTCCGCGAGGTCTACAATCACGGCTGGCTGATCGGCGACGAATCCGCGATCTCGGCGCAGGCGCAGGCCGAACTCGACGCGGTACTCGAGATCGCGCCGCGCCAGCCCTCCGAAGCCGAACAGTCCGTCACGCAGGCCGAATGACCCGTCGAGGTAAACGAACTTGAGCCAAGCAGAGGACCCGAGAACGATCAGCAGAGAGCGCGCCGGCGAGGTCAGCGTCGAGGACGTTCGCAAGCTGATGGGCGCCTCGACGCCACACTTCGCGCTGCAGCTGCGCGAACGGATCGTGAAACTGATCGCCGGCCTGCCGGCCGACCATCCGGCGCGGATCGAAGGCGAGCGCGAGATCGCACGGCTGCAGCGCCTCGGCCTGACCGGCGAGACGCGCGGCGAGGCGGGCGCTCCGGCCGAGCACTCGCTGCCGTCGCTCGACGACAGCGCGATCGCCTGAGCTGGGCGGCGGCGCCGGGCCGCGCAGCGCCGTAATGCCTGCTGACGGTCGCTACTTCTCGCCGGCGAACACGCGCTCGCGGCGCGCATCTTGGAATCGGCTGCGCAGCGCTTTGAACAGCACCGCGAACAGCGGCAGCGCGAGCGCCAGCGGCGCGACCTTCAAGGCGACCGGTACCGGCGAGACGAACGCGGCGATCACCAACAGCGTGCCGGTGTAGATCACGACAGTCGGCAGCAGCGCGAGGAGCACCGTGTGCGAGCGATAGCCGCTGCGATGCTCGCGAAAGGAGAACTCGACCGTGCCGACGAGCACCGCGACGACGCCGACGATCAGCGTCACGCCGCCCGAGCCGAGGCCGTGTTTCAGTTTGACGAGTCCGACGACGGTCGCGATCGCGCCGACGAAGATCAAGAGCTCGGACAGCGGAAACGGATGCCACGGAGCGTCGGGCCGAGCGCCGAGCGACTGCGGGTCTTTGAACCCGCGCGCACGAGCGCTCTCGCCGCTGGACTTCGCGCGCGCCTCAGGCCGGCGCTCTGCACGGGCGGGCGCTAGCGCTGCACCGAGGCGGTCGCGCCGCTGCGCTGTGCTCCGGCGCGACGTCGCTTGCGCGAGCGCCCTGGGCCGCCCTTGCTGCGATTCGCCACGATCTGCGCTAGCTGCCGGGAGTGACGGTTGTGCGGCGGCGCATTTGACGTCGATCGTACAGCCTATGCTGGCCTTTCATGGGCGCCTCCAGCACATCTGCGGACGCCGCAGGCGCGATTCCCGGCAGCACGCTGGCCGGGCCGTTTCCGGTCGGCGAGTACTCGAGCGCGCTGCGCGCGAAGCTGCGCTCGTTCACGCGCGTGCAGCTCGTCGGCGAGCTCGTCAACCTGCGCCCGTCGCGCACGCGCGTGTACTTCGAACTGCGCGACGCCGGCGGCGCACTGCCATGCGCGGCGTGGCGGGCCGACTGGGAGCAGATGCTCGCACGCGTCGGCGAGGCGCCGGCCGAGGGCATGCAGGTCGTGGTCGCCGGCGGCTGCGACTACTACCCGGGCAGCGCGACCTCCTCGCCCGGCTTCTCGTTCACGGTCAGCGACGTGCGGATCGCCGGCGCCGGCGACCTGCTGGCACGGATCGACCGGCTGCGCAAGCAGCTCGACGCCGAGGGCCTGTGCGAGCCGCAGAAGCTGCTGGCCCGTCGTCTCGTGCCGCGCTCGATCGGCGTGATCACCGGCGAGCAGGGCAAGGCGCGCGACGATCTGCTGGCGGCACTGGCGCGGCGCGGCTGGGCCGGGCGCCTGGTGTGGGGCTTCGCACCGGTTCAAGATCGTCATGCTGCGCCGGCGATCGTCCGTGCCCTCGGCGACCTGGCCGGCTCTGCGCGCGTCGACGTCGTGATCGTCGCGCGCGGCGGCGGTTCGCTCGCCGACCTGCTGTGCTTCTGCGACGAGACGTTGTGCCGGACGGTCGCGCTGCTCGGCGTACCGGTGATCGCCTCGGTCGGGCATCACACCGATCGCACGCTGCTCGACGACGTCGCAGCCGTCAGCTGCTCGACGCCGACGCACGCCGCCGAGGCAGCCGTCGGGATCGACTGCGGCGCGGCGCGGCGCGAGCTCGCCGAGACGTGCGCGGCGACTGCGCGACCACGGCGGGCGCGCCGTGCGCGCACAGAGCGAGCTGCCGCGCGCCGCTACGCGTCTGCGCGAGAACGGCCGTCGCGCCGTGCTCACGCGCGCACGCCTGCTGGCGTCGCTGTCGCGCGCTCCGGGAGCGCACCTGGAGCGTCAGCGCGCGCGGCTGCACCAGCAGCTGCGCGAGGTTCGCGCCGGCTCGCGCCGGCGCCTGGAGCAGGAGCATGCGATCAGCACACGTCGCGCGCTCGTGCTCGAGCGCAAGGCCGACGCGTCGCTGCTCGACTGCCGCGAGCGACGGCCGCGTGAGCTCGCGCAGCTCGCGCTGGCGCTCGCCGCGCACGATCCGCAGCGCACGCTCGAGCGCGGCTACGCGGTCGTCGAGTCGCCCGGCGGCGCGCCGCTGACGAGCGCCGCAGCTGCGCGCCAGGCGCGAGAGCTGCGCCTGCGCTTCGCCGACGGCTCGCTGCGCGCGCAGGTGAACGAGCCGTGAGCGCTCGCATCGCAAGGCGCCGGCGATGAGCGCCGCCGAGGAGCCGGCGTCCGACAGGCGAGCCGCGGCCGACCTACGAGGCTGCTTCGGCGACGAGTCGAGGAGATCATCCGCAGGCTCGATTCCGGCGAAGCGAGCCTGAACGAGACGCTCGCGCTGGTGCAGGAGGGCAAGGCGCTGATCGAGCTGTGCGCGAGTGAGCTGAGCGCGGTCGGCGACGCGCTCGAGGAGCTGCGCCTGGACGAGCTCGTCAGCCGGCTCGAACGCGAGGCCGGCGCTTGAGCAGCTGGGAGCAGCTCGCGCAGCTGCCGGTCACGATCGAGCGCTACTCGCTCGAGCCGCTGCAGGCCGAGGTGTCGAGCGAGTTCACGCGCAAGAGCACGGTGATCCGCCTCGAGGGCGGCGGCGAGCAGGGAGTCGGCGAGGACGTCACCTACGACGCCGTCGACCAGGAGATCCTGCAGGCGGCCGGTGCGACGCTGGCGCTCGCCGGTCGCTTCACGCTGGCGAGCTTCGCTGCGCACCTCGCCGAGCTGTCGCTGTTTCCCGAGCCGCCGCAGCGCGAGGTCTCGGCGCGCTACCGCACGTGGGCGTACGAGTCGGCTGCGCTCGACCTGGCGCTGCGCCAGGCCGGCACGAGCCTGCACGCGGCGCTCGCGCGCGAGCCGCTGCCCGTCCGCTACGTCGTCTCGCTGCGGCTCGGCGAGCCGCCGTCGGTCGCGACGATCGATTCGTGGCTGAGCCTGTACCCAGGCCTGCGCTTCAAGCTCGACCCGACGAGCTCCTGGAGCGAGGCGCTGATCGCCGAGCTGGTCGCGACCGGCGCCGTCGAGTCGGTCGACTTCAAGGGCCTCTACTCCGGCACGATCGTCGACCAGCCTCCCGACCCGCTGCTGTACCGGCGCGTCGTCGAGGCCTTTCCCGACGCCTGGATCGAGGATCCGAAGCTGACGCCGGAGATCGACCAGATCCTCGCCTCGCACCGCGAGCGCTTCTCCTGGGACGCGCCGATCCATTCGATCGAGGACATCCTCGCGCTGCCCTATCCGCCGCGCATGGTCAACATCAAGCCGTCGCGGCTCGGCGGCCTGCGCAACCTGCTCGACGCCTACGACTACTGCGCGCAGAACGCGATCGGCAACTACGGCGGCGGCCAGTTCGAGCTCGGCGTCGGGCGCGGACAGATCCAGTACCTGGCATCGCTGTTTCATGCCGACGCGCCGAACGACGTGGCGCCGACCGGCTTCAACCTGCCCGAGCCGACGCCCGGTCTGCCGGCCAGCCCGCTGGCAACGGCGCCTGCCGCGCGAGGCTTCCGCTGGCGCTGAGCGAACGAGCGCCACGGCAACCGCGCGCCCTGGCGCTCAGGCAGCGCGGCGCGACGCAACTTCCATGGCGGTGCGCGGTTTGCGATTCGATAGCGGCTAACCTCTGACGCCGCCCAACCGGGGCCGCCTCGACGGCCCGTATTCGAAGGGATTGTCTTGGCGATCAACGCCGTGCACAAGCGATCCGGGCGTGGACAGTCACGCCGTAGAGCGATGCTTGCGCTCGCGCTGCTGTGCGCGCTGAGCACGCTTGCGCTCGGTGCGGCGAGCGCCGACGCCGGCTCCTCGGGCGGCGTGCCGGCAGCCGCGAACGCGACCAAGCAGCTCGGCCACGGCAGGGCGGCGGTTCTGCACGTCAAGAGCGTTCGGATCACGAGCGTCAACTGCGTGCCTGCGGCCAAGTGCAGCGGCAACCCGCATCAGGTCTCGACTCACGGCACGCTGCTGATCGCCGGCAAAGGGATCGGCTCGGGCACGACGATCGGCTTTCCCGCCAAGGCCGGCGCACGGATCGGGCACAGCTCGCCGATCTCGCACGTGCGCAAGACGATCGGCGGGCTGATCGTGACCGTGCCGGCGAAGGCTCACTCCGGGCACATCATGGTGCTGCTGAGCGGCTCGCGGCACTCGAGCTCCTACGGTCCGATCTACGTCTACAACCACGCGCTGCACCCACCAAAGCCGGTCGCGATACCGGCGCCGGCCGCCGTCGGCGCAGTCGCCGGCTCGCCGTTCGAAGGGCAGGGCATGTGGATCTGGTACGTCAGCCAGTCCAGCGGCGGCAACGTCGCGGCGATCGTCGCGCAGGCGCACGCCGCCAACGTCACGACGGTGTTCGTCAAGAGCTCCGACGGCTCGAGCAACTACTGGAGCCAGTTCTCGCCGCAGCTCGTCGCCGAACTGCACGCGAACGGGCTGAAAGTCTGCGCCTGGCAGTACGTCTACGGGACGAATCCGGCCGGCGAGGCGAGCCTCGGCGCAGAGGCCGTCGCCAACGGCGCCGACTGCCTCGTGATCGACGCCGAGTCCGAGTACGAAGGCCACTACGCGGCGGCGCAGACCTACATCGAAGACCTGCGCGCGAAGATCGGCGCCGCCTATCCGCTCGGGCTCGCCTCGTTCCCGTACGTCTCCTACCACCCCTCCTTCCCCTACTCGGTCTTCCTCGGCCCGAACGGCGCCCAGTACAACCTGCCGCAGATGTACTGGAAGGACATCGGCACGTCGGTCGACACGGTCTACGCGAACACCTACATCGCGAACCGCATCTACGGGCGCCCGATCTTCCCGCTGGGCCAGACCTACGGCGGCGTCAGCACCTCCGATCTGCTGCGCTTCCGCGAGGAGGCCGTCGACTACGGCGCGACCGGGCTCTCGTTCTGGGACTGGCAGGAGACGCCGGCGGCCGGCTGGGCGACGCTGGTCGCGCCGCTGGCGCCGCTGACGAGCGTCGTGCCGAACACCTCCTATCCCGAACTGCACAGCGGCTCGAAGGGCGACCAGGTGCTGTGGCTGCAGGAGCACCTCGCGGCGGCCGCGCCGACGCAGGAAATCACCGGCCTGTTCGGCGCGCAGACGACGGCGAACCTGCAGGCCTTCCAGTCAGAACACGGCCTGACGGTGACCGGAGTCGCCGAACCGGCGACGTGGGCGGCGCTGCTCGCGCTGACGCCCGTGCCGGTCGACTGGACCGGCGGCGGCCCGAACACCTAGCGGCGAACGAGCGAGGCCCGCCGCGAGCGATCGCGACGGGCCCTTCTCGACGAATGCCCGCCGGCCGTCGAGGCCGGCCGCTCGAATCAGATCCGCTGGATCAGCGTGCCCGTGCCGAGGCCGCCGCCGCAGCACATCGTGACGAAGCCGATCTCCTTGTCGGAGCGCTCGAGCTCGTGCAGCAGCGTCGTGATCAGCCGCGCGCCGGTCGAGCCGAGCGGGTGGCCGAGCGCCATCGCGCCGCCGTTGACGTTGACGCGGTCCATGTCGGGGCTCAGCTCACGGCGCCAAGCGGCGACGACCGGCGCGAACGCCTCGTTGATCTCGATCAGGTCGATGTCGTCGATCTTCATGCCGTTGCGCTGGAGGATTTTGCGCGTCGCCGGAATCGGCCCCTCGAGCATTTTCACCGGGTCGCAGCCGACCGTCGTCTGGTCGACGATCCTCGCGCGCGGCGTCAGGCCGAGCGCACTCGCCTTCTCGGCCGACATCAGCAGCACCGCTGCCGCGCCGTCTGAGATCTGCGAGGCGTTGCCGGCGGTGATCTTGCCGTCCGGCTTGAACGCCGGCTTCAGCTGCGAGAGCGCCTCGAGGCTCGTGTCCGGGCGAATGCCCTGGTCGGTCACGTACTCCTGGCCGTCGACCGTCATCGGCACGATCTCGCGCTCGAAGCGGCCCTCCTCGGTCGCCTGCGCGGCCAGCCGGTGCGAGCGCACGGCGAGCTCGTCGAGCTCGGAGCGAGGAATCTCCCACTGGTCGGCGATCATCTCGGCGCCGAGGCCCTGCCCGACGATGTTGTGCTTGGCCATCAACTCGGGCGTGAACGCGTAGCCGAAGTCCTCCTGCGTCTTCATGCCGGCCGCGAACGGCAGGTGGCCCATGTGCTCGACGCCTGAGCCGATCATCGCGTCGTGCACGCCGGCCGCGATCAGCGCGGCCGAGAAGTTCACGGCCTGCTGCGCAGAGCCGCACTGGCGGTCGATCGTCGTGCCCGGCGTCTCGATCGGCAGGCCCTCCTGCAACCACGCGTTACGCGCGATGTTGAAGCCCTGCTCGCCGAACTGCTGCACACAGCCGGCGACGACGTCCTCGACCTCTGCCGGGTCGATGCCGGCGCGCGCGATGACCTCGGAATAGGTCTTGCCCAGCAGCGTGTTCGGGTGCGTGTCCTTGTAGTAGCCCTTCTCCTTGTGCCCGCGTCCGATCGGCGTGCGCACAGCCTCGACGATGACGACCTCGCGGCCCTCTGCTTGCCTCATGTTTGTCTGCCTCCTACGGAGTTGTTGCGCGGCGATTGTCGGCAAGAACGCGGGGCGATCTCGTTCGGTTGGATCGCTCGGGAAAGCTGCCCGGCTCCTACAGGACATACTCTACCGCGGTCCGGCCAGCAGTAGATTGACTGGTCAGTCAACTCCGAAGACCGAGGAGCAGCCTGACGTGAGCGAGCATTCAGAGGCCCCGAGCAAGCACCTTGCGATCGTCGGCAGTGGCGCGATCGCATGTGGCCTGGCAGCGACGGCCGCGCACCACGGACCGGTGCAGCTGCTGGCACGCTCGGCCAGCTCCGCCGAGCGCGCGCGCGCGACCGTCGAGAAGACGCTCGCGCGCCTTCACGCCGAGGTCGACCCCGATCACGTCCAGATCGTCACCGACCCGCAGGAGCTCGCCGGCGAGGAATTCGTCGTCGAGGCGGTCGTCGAGGATCACGAGATCAAGGCCGGACTGCTCGGCGAGCTGAACGCGATCCTCGACGAGCGCGCGATTCTCGCGAGCACGACCTCCTCGCTCTCGATCGAGCGCCTGGCCGAGGCCAGCGGACGGCCCGACCGCTTCCTCGGGCTGCACGTGTTCAATCCCGTCACGAAGATGAAGCTCGTCGAGCTCGTCTTTCCGCGGGCGGCCAGCGCGATCACGCGCGAGCGCGCGCTGAGGCTGTGCGAGGACTTCGACAAGACGCCCGTCGAGGTACCCGACGTGCCCGGATTCGTCGTCAACCGGCTGCTGTTCCCATATCTGTTCAGCG
Source organism: uncultured Solirubrobacteraceae bacterium (assembly GCA_963812575.1). Lineage (GTDB taxonomy): Bacteria > Actinomycetota > Thermoleophilia > Solirubrobacterales > Solirubrobacteraceae > Palsa-744. The sequence continues at coordinate 155,842 of CAWEVS010000005.1, forward strand.
CCGTGGCACTGCAGGAAGAGACCGGCATGAGCGCCGAGGACATCGACACCTGCATGAAGCTCGGCGCCGGCCACCCGATGGGCCCGCTGGCGCTGCTCGACCTCGTCGGGCTCGATGTCTCCAAGGCGATCGGCGAGACGATCGAGACGCCGATCCCGCCGCGCGTCGAGCAGTTGATCGGCGAAGGCGCGCTCGGGCGCAAGAGCAAGCGCGGATTTCACAGCTACTGAGCCCGGTCGGCTTTGTGAGGATTGCCTCAGACTACTTTTAACTGGCGTTCATCGGCGTGGCAATACTTGTCATCAGCGACGCAGAGTCGCAACGCACACCCGCCTCCTCCCAGTGCACACGTTCCGGTCCGCTCCCCCGCGGGCCGGACGTGTTTAAGGCCAGAGTGATGACAGGCGGCGCTGGCCGATCTTCGAGCGGTCGGCGTCCTCAGTCGCTCGCGTGCCGAAGCCGGGAGACACTCGCTGGCGCTCGCATCCCCGTTTCGGCCAGCACGCACGCGACTGCTTGTGCCCCGAAGGGGTACCTCCTTGACTCGCTTGCGTCTCGTCCCTCTGGCCGGCGTGGTCGCCCTGTTACTGCTCGCGGCCCTCGCCGCGACCCTCGCCACTCGGCACGGGCCGGCGCTCGCGGATGCGGACCGCCTCGACGCGGTTGTCGCGGACCGACTCGACGCGGATCGAGAATCCGTTGGCGGTGACGGTGTCGCCGCGGCGGGGAAGGCGGCCGAGCTCGGCGAAGACGAGCCCGCCGATCGAGTTGTAGGCGTCGGTGTCGACCGGCAGGTGAAGGCCGTAGTCGACGAGGTCGGTGACGGCGACATGGCCGCGCACGAACCAGTCGCCGTTTGCGAGCTTGCGCACCTCGCCGCCGGCCGGATCGGTCTCGTCGGAGATCTCGCCGACGACCTCCTCGATGATGTCCTCGACGGTGACGATGCCGACGACGCGGCCGTACTCGTCGACGATCACGGCCATCGAGCTGCGCTGGCGCTGCAGGTCGGCGAGCAGATCGTCGAGCGGCTTGGTCTCCGGCACGATCGGCGCGTCGTGCACGAGCGGCTCGATCGGCGCGTGCGGACCGTCCTCCATCAACGCCTGCGCGAGCGAGTTCGCGTGCACGATGCCGCGCACGCGATCGCGATCGTCGGCCTCGGTCACGACCAGCCGGGTGTGTCCGCTGGAGACGCACAGCTGCAGCGCCGCCTCGACGTCCTGGGAGACGTCGACCGTGATGACCGCCGGGATCGGCGTCATCACCTGGCGCGCGTCCTGTTCGTGCAGGTGAAAGACGCCGGTCAGCATGCCGGCCTCGCCGAGATCGATGTGTCCGCCCTCCTGCGATTCGACGATCAGCCGCTTCAGCTCGTCGGCTGAGCCGCCCTGGCGCTCGACGCTCATGTCGACGCCGAGCAGCCGCAGGATCCGGTCGGCGACGGCCGTCAGCGCGATGATGACCGGGCGGAACAGCACGCTGAACGCCTGCAGCGGCGCTGCAATCCTCCGTGCGACCGCCTCGGCGCGGTCGATCGCGTAGAACTTCGGCACCATCTCGCCGGCGACGAGCTGCGCGACCGAGATCAGCACGAAGGCGACGATCACCGAGATGACGACGGCGGCGCCGTGCGCGAGCGCGCCGCCGAGCGCGCCTTTCAGCGCGTCGGCGACCGCAGGCTCGCCGAGCGCGCCGATGCCGATCGACGTCAGCGTCACGCCGATCTGCACGGCCGAGATGTACTCGTTGATGTTCGCCAGCTGATGCAGCGCGAGCCGCGCGCCTTTGACGCCTTCGTCGCGCATCGCTTCCAGGCGCGTGCGCCGCGAGCGGACGAGCGCGTACTCGGCGATCACGAAGAACGCGTTGATCGCGACGAGCACCGCCGCGAGGATGATCTTCAAGCGCAGTCACGCGGCGCTGGACACCCGTGCGGCGCGCAAGCGCCCGGCGGAAATGCGCCGCCGCTGTCGGCGGCGAGCCGCGATGCCCCTCAGGGCCTCGCTACTTCGGGGTAGTTCTTCGCCGTCGTTCATCGATTGCCGACGTTGCAAAGGTAGCAAGGCACGGCGTCGGAATCGAGCGGCCTCATCAGCCGCTCCGAGCGATCGTCGGCGAGCTCGTCGATCACGCGCGCAAGCTCGAAGTCGGCGTCCGTGAGACCGCCCTCCGAGTGCGTCGAGAGCGTCAGCCGCAGCTTGTTCCAGCCGTGCACGAGGATGTCGGGGTGGTGATTGGCGGCCTCGGCCGCGCCGGCGACGCGGTCGACCAGCGCGATCGCAGCGGCGAAGTCGGCGAGCTCGAGGTCGCGCACGATCGTCTCGCGCTCGCGTCGCCACTGCGAAGCCTGCAGTCGCTGCTCGATCTGAGCGTCGCTGAGCAATGCCATCCCTTGCGCCGAGCATAGCGAGCGTAAAGTGAGCTGCATGCGAATCGTCAGCCTCGTGCCGCATGCGACCGAACTGCTCTTCGCGCTCGGCCTCGGCGAGGACGTCGTCGCGGTCACGCACGAGTGCGACTTCCCGCTCGAGGCGCTGCAGCGCCCGCGGATCACTCGCGACGTGCTGCCGGGCGGCCTCAGCGCTGCCGAGATCGACGCGGCCGTGCGCGAGCGCACGCTGGCCGGCGAGGCGATCTACGAGCTCGACAGCGAGGCGCTGGCAGCGCTCGAGCCCGACCTGATCGTCACGCAGGCGCTGTGTCCGGTCTGCGCCGTCTCCTACGACGACGTCGCCGAGATCGCACGCGAGCTGCCGTCGAGCCCTCGCGTGATCGCGCTCGACCCGAAGACGTTCGGCGAGACGCTCGGCGACGTGCGCACGCTCGCCGAGGCGACCGGCACGCGCGAGCGAGGCGTCGAGCTGATCGCCGACGTCGCCGGGCGGATCGACCGCGTCAAGCTCGCCGTGCGCGCGCGGCCGCGTCCGCGCGTGGCCGCGCTCGAGTGGCTCGATCCGGTCTTCGTCGCCGGGCACTGGACGCCGCAGATGATCGAGCTGGCCGGCGGCGAGGACGTGCTGGGCCTGGCCGGCGAACACTCCGAGGTCGCTCGCCTGGGAGGCCGTCGCCGCGGCGCGTCCGCAGATCGTCGTCGTGATGCCGTGCGGCTATGACGCGCAGCGCGCGCACGAGGAGGCGCTGCACTACGAGCGCCAGCTCGCGGCGCTCGGCGCCGAGCGGATCGTCGCGGTCAACGCCTCGGCCTACTTCTCGCGCCCGGGCCCGCGCCTGATCGACGGCGTCGAGCTGCTCGGGCACGTGCTGCACCCCGAGCAGCTGCGCCAGGCGCCCGGCGAGGCGCTCGCGGTCGAGCTCTCCGGCGCGCCGGCCGGCGGTCGCTGAACCGCGCGCGCGGCGACGCGACCCGGCCGCTAGGCCGGTTCGCTCAGCGAGACCGGAGCGCCCGCCGAGACTTCGCTCGACTTCGAGACGGCGATCGAGCCGGCGAACGCGGCGGCGCCGATCAGCACGCAGGCGGCGATCGCGAGCCACGGCGCGCGCAGCCGCGCGCTCTGCTGGAAGATCACGGCCGCGAGCAGCGCCGCCGATCAAGCCGCCGATGTGCCCGCCCCAGGAGATGCCGGGCAGCGTGAAGCTGATGATCAGGTTGATCAGGATCAGCCCGCCGACGCCGCTCTGCATCAGCGGGATCTGGCGCGCGCGCACCTCGACGGCGGCCGCGCCCATCACGCCGAAGACCGCACCGGAGGCGCCGACGGTGACGGCGTGCGGCGAGACGATCAGCGCGCCGAGCGAGCCGGTCAGCAGCGCTACGGCGTAGATCAAGCCGAAGCGCAGGCGGCCGAGCGCCGGCTCGAGCATGATGCCGAGCACGTAGAGCACGTACATGTTGAAGCCGATGTGGATCAGGTTCTCGTGCAGGAAGCCGCCGGTGACGATCCGCCACCACTGCCCGTGCGCGACGCCGAGCGTCGGGATGCCTTCGAGGCTGCCGAACAGCGCGCCTTTTTCGTAGACCGAGCCCGACGGCGCGCCGGTCAGCGAGAAGTTGCCCTCGGCGAGGAACGCGATCACGTTGATCGCGATCAGCGCCATCGTGAGCTCCGGCCGGCGCACGGTGTTGCGGAGCGTTTTGACCTGCGTGCGATCGCCGGCGCACTCCGGGCATCGCATGCCGACGGGCGTCGTCGTCATGCAGTCGGGGCAGATCGGCCGCCCGCAGTTGGAGCACGAGACGCCTGTCTCGCGCGACGGGTGCCGATAACAGGTGGCCATCTCCGCGGCAGAGCCTAGCTGGGTGCCGTCGCGCTCACGGCAGGCGGTCGCGGCTAGCGATCGCCGAACAGCCGGCGCGTCTCACGCCCGATGTCCTTGAGCGCGCGCTCTGCCGAGTCACGATCGAGCGTCGGAAGGCTGACGCCGAGCGGCGACCTCGAGGCCTGCGCGCGGCGGCGCGCGCGGAGCACGACCAAGGCCGCGCCGGCCGCGCTGCCGGCGACGATCGCGGCGGCCGGGCGAGCCCAGTTGCGCGGATCGCGCATCGTCGAGAGCTCCCAGCTCTCGAGCTCCTCGACGGCGAGCTCGGTGATCGTCGTCAGCGTGCCCTCGAGCCGCTCGACGAGATCCTCGGGCGGCTCGACCGGGCGCAGCGCTTCGCGCAACAGGCCCTCGAGGTTCGGCAGCGCTTCACTCATCGCGAGGCTCCTTGCGCGGGTCGCCGACGAGCTCCTCGAGCTGTTTGATCGCGCGATGGATCAGCACCTTCGTGGCGCCGTCGCTGCGGTCCATCGCTCGCGCGATCTCGCGATTGTCCATGCCGAGCGCGAAGCGCATGATCAGCGCCTCGCGGCGATCGTCGGGCAGCTGCTGCACGCCGTCGAGCACGCGGCTGAGCTCGTCGCGCCCCTCGACCAGCTGCTCGGTCGTGTGCAGCGCCGTCAGGTTGCTGTTCTCGTCGATCGGCGAGGCCGGCTTGCGCGAGCGGTCGCGGTAGAGATTCGCCGCGAGGTTGTGCGCGATGCGGATCAGCCATGGCCGCAGCGGTCGCCCGTTGGACTCCTGCTGCGCGCGCTCGAAGTGGCGGTAGGCCTGCAGGAAGGTCTGCTCGGTCAGATCCTCGGCGTCGTGATGGTCGCCGATGCGGTAGTAGGCGTAGCTGTAGACATCGCGCAGATGCGCGCGGTAGAGCTCGGAGAACTCGGCGTCGAGCTGCGCCTTCGACTTCTGGCTGGCTGGCGCTGTCACTCATCGCACACCCTATCCACCGACTGCTGCCGCTCATCCGGCCTAGACCCGGCGAACCTGACGCTCAGGCCGCGCGGATCTCTCCGTCGCGAGGCTCGCCGTGCGCGCCGCCTGCGGCCGGCTGCCTGCTCGCCGTCGGGCAGCGAGGTTTCGCGGCCTTGCTCGCGCACGAACGTGGTCGGCGCACGCGGCACGGCACGTGCCGTGCTCCGCTGCTCGTGGCTCCTGCGCAGCCTGCGCCTGGTGCTCGGCGCTCTTCTGCCGGCGTCGCTCGCGCGCATGCCGCCGAGCCACTCCCACTGCAGGCTGACGCACGCCCAGATCCGCTCGGTGATTGCCGTCGCAAGCGCCGGCGAGGAGTTGCCGCTGGTCGGAAAATTGAGCGGCCGGCCGACACGCAGGCGGACCTTGCGCGGGCGGATCCGCCATCCGCGACGCACGTGTTCGGATCCGATCACGGCGATCGGCACGACCGGCGCGCCGCTTTCGAGCGCGAGGCGGCCGATGCCGCGCCGCGGGGTGCCGAGCGAGCCCTTGCGAATCCGCGTGCCCTCGGGAAACACGACGACGCAGTCGCCGCGCTCGAGGATCGCGCGAGCGGTGTCCATCGCGGCGCGGTCGCCGGCGCCGCGATCGACCGGAAAGGCGCCGAGCGAGTTCAGGATCCACGCCTGCCAGCGCTTCTCGAACAGCTCGCGCTTGGCGAAGTAGTAGACCGGCCTGCGCACGAGCGTGCCGATCACGAACGGGTCGAGGAAGCTGCGGTGGTTGGACGCCAGCAGCAGCGGGCCGCTCTTCGGCAGGTGCTCGCGCCCGACGCGCTGCATCCGCAGGTAGATCAGGAATGTCGGCACGAACAGCGCGCGCAGCGTCCAGTAGATCAGCGGATTGACGCCGCGGTTCAGCGACCGCTCGCGAAAGCCGTCGAGCTGCACGCCGTCGGCGGCCGACCTCGCGCTGCTCGCTCTGCTGGGACTCCATGCTTCGAATACACCGCCGGCGAGGACGGCGTTACAGCCGATCGCCTGCGCCGGTATCGGCCGGAAGCCGAGCGCGGCGCCGGTGCCCGGGGCAAGCGGAGCGCACCGCCGCGTCCAACCTCTCGTGCCGGCGCGTCGGCACGCCCCAATCGACAGAAAATCTTCCGTCATCGATGCGATGCCCTCGTGACACGCGCCTAAACTCCCCATCGGCCATTCGGCTGCTGGCGTGGCGCACGGGCGATCGGGCGATCAGGCGCAGCGATCATCAGACGGATCGGGTCGAGTCGACGGAGCCGACCAGCTGCACGGCGGCTTCGCTCGCAGCCGTGAGCAGCGCCGAGGTATCGCTGCCCTGCTCCCTGTCCCATCACGACGCCGGCGGCGCTCAGGCGTCGCCCGCCGGACCGTCACGTGGGTGAAGAAGCGCCAGGCACCCTCCAGCGGCGGAGTCCGATCCGGTCTTGCCGGCGTAGCCGTCGGCGATCAGGGGGTTGAAGTTGGTCAGCGTGCCGGCGACCGGGAGCGTGACGCTGGCCATCGAGACGATCTGACGGAAGAGGGCAAAGCGCATTGCACGTTGGAAGACGCGCAGCTGGTCGGCGGCGGTGGAGACCGTGCCTGGATCGAACCCGCTGGGATCGGTATAGGTCGTGTGGCTCATCCCGAGCGCGCGGGCCTCGTCGTTCATCTCGTCGAGGAACCGCGATTCGCTGCCCGCGACGTCGGCGGCGAGCATCGAGGCGATGTTGTTGCCCGACGGGATCAGCAGCGCCTGCAACAGCTGGCGCTCGGTCAGCTGCTCGCCGGCTTGCACCGCCACCAGCGACTGGTTCCGGCTGGCGTCCTCGGCTGTGGCCGCCGCCTCGGCCGCAGTGACGGTGATCGAGAATCCTTCCTGCTTCGCCGGTGATCGGGTAGCGCTCGAGGGTCAGGTAGGCGGTCATCACCTTGGCCAGGCTCGCGATCGGGGCGGGCTGCTGGCTGGGGCTTGCGAACGGGCGGTCGTCACCGACCACGAACGCCGCTTGTCCGCTCTGCGGCCAGCTGACGGCCGGTGCGTCGTCGCGGCCGCTGGTTGGGCACGCGGCCCCTGTGTCGAGCACGCGCGGCGGAGCGATGAGCATGCGGCCGTGATCGTTCGGGAGCTGCCCGGCTCCCGAGAGTGCCACGTAGGCGAAAAGCGCGACGGCCGCCGTGCCAAGCAGCGCGCGGCGGCGACGCGCTGCCGTGCACGCTGGATCGGGTAGTGCGAGTCGATGAACGTGCGGACTTGCCGTAGGCCACGCCGTCAGCAGTGAGCGGGCGCGGCGTTCTCAGCGCGTAAGCGGTTTTAGATACGTCGACGATACGCGCCACCTCCTAGCATCGGATCGTGCGCGTGCTACTCGTCGAGGACGAGCCTCTGATGGCGGACGCGATACGCGACGGCCTGCGCCTGGAGGCGATCGCGACAGACATCGCCGGTGACGGCGACACCGCTCTGCAGCTGCTGAGCGTCAACGCGTACGACATCGCCGTCCTCGACCGCGATGTGCCTGGACCTTCCGGCGATGAGATCGCCAAACAGATCGTCGCCTCCGGCAGCGGCATGCCGATCCTGATGCTCACCGCCGCCGACCGCCTCGACGACAAGGCCTCGGGGTTCGAGCTCGGCGCCGACGACTACCTCACGAAGCCGTTCGAGCTGGCAGAGCTCGTGCTCCGCCTGAGAGCGCTCGACCGCAGACGCGCCCACGCGAGACCACCGGTGCAGGTGATCGCAGGCCTGCGCCTGGATCCCTTCCGCCGCGAGGTCTACCGCGACGGCCGCTACATCGCACTCACTCGCAAGCAGTTCGCCGTCCTCGAAGTCCTCGTCGCCGCCGAAGGCGGCGTCGTCAGCGCGGAGCAACTGCTGGAGCGAGCGTGGGATGAGAACGCCAACCCGTTCACGAACGCAGTGCGGATCACGGTCTCGGCGCTGCGCAAGCGACTTGGCGAACCGGCGATCATCGCCACGGTGCCCGGTGTCGGATACCGCATCGACGCTCGGCCAGCTACCGACGGCGACGAGCGGGGCCGTGCGTAGCGCCGCGCCCCTCAGGCTCGTTCCACGTCGCATGCTGCACCTGCCCGCGCGAACGGTGCGCCTGCGCCTGACTCTGCTCTACAGCGGTCTGTTCTTCGTTTCGGGTGCGGTGCTCCTCGCGATCACCTACATCCTGGTCCGGAGAGCCGGCGGCCCCGACCTGATCGTCGCGGGAGGCAGCGCGCACGGCCCGGCTGGCCCGCGTGCCCTGACAAAGGCCCTGGCGAACCCGGAGGTCGCCCGCTACGTGCGCCTTGCCGCCGAACAGCAATACGCCCGGGCCCTCCAGGCGCACGCCGACACGCTCCATCAGCTGCTCGGCCGCTCCGCGATCGCGCTGGCGATCATGACCTTGGTCTCGATCGTGCTCGGCTGGCTGATCGCAGGTCGGGTCCTTCGGCCGCTGCGGGCGATGACGACGAGCACTCGCCAGATCTCCGAGCGCAATCTGCACGAGCGCCTCGCGCTCTCGGGACCGCGCGACGAGCTGAAGGATCTCGCCGACACAATCGACGGTCTGCTCGCACGACTCCAGGCACACGTAGCTGAGCAGCGGCGATTCGCCGCCAACGCCTCGCACGAGCTGCGCACGCCGCTTGCGATCACGCAGACGCTGCTCGACGTCGCTCGCAACGACCCGAACCGCGACAGCGGCGAGCTCGTCGATCGCCTACGCGCCGTCAACACCCGCGCGATCGACCTGACCGAAGCACTGCTTCTTCTGAGCGACGCCGGCCAGCACTCCCTCACCCGAGAGCAGGTCGACCTGTCGCTGATGGCAGAAGAGGCCACCGAAATGCTCCTCCCGCTCGCGGAAGAGCGCGGCGTCGTGATCGAGACGTCCATCGAGCCGACGCCGACCAGCGGCTCGCGCGCCCTGCTGCTGCAGTTGAGCACGAACCTGGTTCACAACGCCATCGTCCACAACTTGCCCGACCACGGCACCATCTGGGTCTCGACCAGCGCCGGGCCCGACGTCGTCGAGCTCACGGTCGAGAACACCGGCGAGGCGCTCGCGCCGCAGATGGTCTCGACGCTTGCCGAGCCGTTTCTTCGCGGCGACGAACGCGCGCGCGCCGACCACGCGGGCGTCGGCCTCGGACTGGCAATCGTCAAGAGCATCGCCCAGGCGCACGACGGGACTCTCACGCTTACCCGCCGATCCGCCGGCGGGCTCCGTGTCACGGTGCGGATTCCCGCCCTCATCGCCGTCTCGAGGACCTGAGCGAGGCTACGTGCGCGGCGGCGCGCGAGAGGTCGCTGCCGCAGCCTGCGCATATCTCCGGCGTATCTAAAAACGCTTACGTACCGGCAACGTCGCACTGCCTTCAATGACCGGGTGATCTACCGCACGTCAACACCCAGCCACCCCTACACATACGGAGCGAACATGATCAGAAAACCGCGGGCCGTGGTCGCCCTCGCGCTCGTCGCCCTGCTCGGCCTGATCAGCGCGGGCTGCGGTTCGAACGCAGCTTCCGAGACCGGCGCGGCCAGCAGCGTGAACGCCACGGGTCAGAACAAGTCGGTGAAGTTCGCCGAGTGCATGCGGGCGAACGGCGTCCCGCACTTCCCGGACGCCAACGCAAAGGGTGAATTCGTGTTTGGGATCGATGTGAGCCCCGCAGTGTGGGGAAAGGCCGTCAACGCGTGTCGAAGCCTGCAACCGCCGGGCAGCTTGAGCGCACAAAGGACGCCGGCGCAGCAGACGGCGAGCCTCAGATTCGCCCAATGCATACGCACGCACGGCGTGACGGACTTTCCGGACCCGGCGAACGGTCAACCACTGATCGACACGACTCAAATCCCATCCTCGAAATCGCCCGGAGGCATGACCATTCTCAACGCCGCGGTACAGAAGTGCCGCACTCTTCTGGCAGAAGCAGCGGCTGGTCAATGAAGCACAAGATCACGGCGCTGGCGATAGCTGCCGCCTTCCTCGCCGTGGCCGTCATCGGCGCGATCGTCCTGTCCAGCGCCGGTCATGCGACGGCGAACGCGGAGGCGGCGGCGCCGAACACCGAGCGGGTGGAACGGGGGAAGCTCTCAGCGGTCGTCTCCCAGGACGGAATCCTGACCTACAGGTCGCGACCGGACGGCTCGCCGTACCCCGTGATCAACGAGGCCTCGGGCGTCTACACCGAGCTTCCGGAAATCGGCGACGAGATCGATTGCGGCGAGGTGCTGTATCGGGTCGACGAACGCCCGGTTCTGCTTCTGTGCGGCGCGGTTCCGGCATATCGCGCGCTCCAAACCGGCGATTCGGGCGAGGATGTGCGACAGCTCAACGGAGAGCTGCACAAGCTCGGCTACGACGCGAGGGCTCGTGTGCACATCGAGCCCAGCGAAAGCGACTTCACTGTGAAGACTCAGAAGGCGCTCGAGGCGCTCCAGCGCGGCAAGAAACTCCACGTCACCGGAGCGCTTGCCAGCGGTGACGTGGTGTTCCTGCCTGCATCGGTGCGGATCGCCAAGATCAACGCACAGCCTGGTGAACCCGCCCGGCCGGGTGCATCCATCTTGAACGTCACCTCCGACGTGCTGGACGTGCAGGTCGATTTCGAACCGTCGCAGCAAGCTCAGGTCAAGAAGGGCGACCAAGCGCAGATCACACTGCCAGGCAACGTGATCACCACCGGGAAGGTCGTGGGCTTCGGACGCATCGCCGAAGCTCCCGGTGCGCAGGACAGTGGCGCCGCGGAAGCGACGATTCCCACCTACATCCGACTCGTTGACCCGAGTAAGGCTCGCGGGCTCGACCGGGCCCCGGTTCAGGTGGACATCAGGACTGCGGGCGTGGAGAGCGCGCTGAGCGTTCCGGTCACGGCGCTCGTCGGAAGGTCCGGTGGCGGGTTCGCGGTCGAGGTGGTGCGCGACGGCGCCCGCCGCGAGCTGGTCGCCGTGACCGTGGGCCTGTTCGACACCGCGGACGGACGCGTCCAGGTGCAGGGCGAGCTTCGCGCAGGCGATCGGGTGGTTGTGCCGTCGCTATGACCGCTGTCCTCGAGCTCGATGCGGTGACCAAGGTCTACGGAGAGCATCCGCCGGTCGCCGCGTTGCGCGGTGTGTCGTTCTCCGTGCAGCCCGGTGAGCTTGTGGCGGTCGTCGGACCGTCCGGATCGGGCAAGTCCACGCTCCTGCACGTGATGGGGACGCTCGAGCGGCCATCCGGTGGCCTTGTGCGGATCGACGGGGTCGATGCGGCGCGACTGGACGACGGTGCGCTGTCGCAACTGCGGGCCACGCAGATCGGTTTCGTCTTCCAGCAGTTCTTTCTGGCCGAACACGCGACCGCGCGCGAGAACGTCGCCGACGGCCTGCTCTATGCCGGTGTCCCAGCCGCCGAGCGGTACAAGCGCGCCGGCGAGGCGCTCGAACGGGTCGGCCTCGCGCACCGCACGAGCTTCAGGCCCTCCAAGCTCTCAGGCGGCGAGCGCCAGCGAGTGGCTATCGCGCGAGCTCTCGTCGGGCGTCCGGCGATCGTCCTCGCCGATGAGCCGACGGGGAACCTCGACATGACCACGGGCGCGTCGATCCTCGAGCTGATCCGCGAGCTCAACGTCGCCGGCGCCACGATCATCATGATCACGCACGACGGCGCCATCGCCGAGCAGCTGCCACGCCAGATCCGCATCGTGGACGGCCAGGTGGTTTCGGACGTCAGAGCCACGGCATGAACGCCGCCACGCGGCTATCGCCGCGGGACGCACTTCGAGTGGCGAGCGTAGGGCTACGCGGCCGGCCGCTACGGGCCGGCCTCTCCGGGCTCGGGATCGCGATCGGGACGGCGGCGATCGTGGCCATCCTCGGGCTGTCTGCGTCCTCGCAAGCGGGCCTGCTCGCGGAGATCGACAGTCTCGGCACGAACATGCTGACCGTCGAAGCCGGGCAGAGCGTGACCGGACAAGAAACCGAATTGCCCCTCGAAGCACCCGGACGGATCACCCTGTTGGACAACGTTCAAGAGCTTGCCGACACCGGGCTGTTGAAGAACGAGAAGGTCTATCGCAGCTCGATGATCGCGGCGGCCGAAAGCGGCGGCCTGCAGGTGCGAGCGACGAGCCTGAACCTGCTGGCGGTGCTCAATACCGGTATCGCGCGTGGTTCGTGGCTCAACGCGGGCACCGTTCATGAGCCGGTTGCCGTGCTCGGGTCGGTTGCCGCTCAGCGCCTCGGCATCGATCGCGTCTACCCCGATCAGCGGATCTGGCTCGGCGGCCAGTGGTTCAACGTCGCAGGCATCCTGGAGCCTTCGCCGCTGGCCACCAACATCGATGTCAGCGCGCTCGTCGGCTACTCGGCCGCCCAGAAGTACCTCAACTACTCCAGCATCGCGCGCGCCTCGGTGAGAGCTGGTCCGCCCAGCACGATCTACCTGCGCGTCGCCGCGGGCCACGAGGCCTCGGTGCAGCCACTGCTCGCGAGGACCGCGAACCCCGAAGCACCTGACCAGGTCAACGTCAGCCAGCCCTCCGACGTGCTGACCGCGCGAGCCGACGCGGCCGGCGCGCTCGACAGCCTGTTCCTCGGGCTCGGCATCGTGGCCCTGATCGTGGGCGCGGTCGGCGTCGCCAACATCATGATCATCTCGGTGCTGGAACGCCGCTCGGAGATCGGCCTGCGCCGCGCGCTGGGCGCGACCAAGCGACAGATCCGCACCCAGTTCCTCACCGAGTCGATCCTGCTCGCCGTGCTCGGCGGCATCGTCGGCGTGCTCGTCGGGATCGTCGCCACGGCTGTGTACGCCAGCGCGAAGGGCTGGGCCATTGTCATACCGGTCGAAGCCTGGTCGGGCGGCATCGCCTCGGCCGTCGTGATCGGCGCGCTCGCCGGGCTGATGCCGGCCATTCGTGCATCTCGGCTACCGCCCACCGTGGCGCTGCGGACGGTGTGAGCGGCGGACCGTCCGCACTGCGCGACGCACTGATCAAGAAGACGCCCCACAGAATCCTGCGGTGATCGATGCGATGCCAGCGTGACGCGCGCCTAAACTCTCAGTCGGCCGTTCGGCCGTGGCACTTGCGGGTCGCAACGCAGGCCGCCCGGTGGCAAGGCGGCCGCGCATCGATGCGTTCACGCCGGAGTAGCTCAGTTGGTAGAGCACCTGTCTTGTAAACAGGAGGTCACCGGTTCGAGACCGGTCTCCGGCTCTTACGAAGCCCCGCTCAACGGCGTCTTCCGTTTAAACGAGCAGCCAGTCAGCGCGCAACCACGAACCTGAACTACGTGGGACCCGTCCTGGCGCTGACGACTGCCCGCGCTCGGGGCATTCGCTGCCGAAAGCGGCCTTGGACGGGTCCCGCTCCGGATCGCACAGAGGAGTCAGCGCGACCCTGGCCACAGAGATACCCCGGAGACGTGCGCCGGCCGACTGCAGACCTCAGGTCGTTCACACGCTTATGCGCAAAGTGCGGACGACGTCCGTCGCGGAGGCGACAGCGCGAGCCGTCTCTGCCTCGCGCCGTCGTCACGTGCCCGGTCGAAACCGCAGCATGCGGCTCACGCCGGTGGTTTTGAGCACGCGATCGACCGGACGCTGAGCGGGCGTCAGCGAGTACGCGCATCCGCGCTCTGCGCAGTACGCGTTGCCCTTGAGAATCACGCTCAGCCCGGTTGAGTCCATGAACTCGACGCCGCTCAGATCGAGCACGATCTCGCGCGCTCCGGTCGAACATGCCTCGGCCAACATCTCTTCGACCATCTGCGCCGATGCCATGTCGACCTCGCCACTCAGCGAAACCGTGCAGATCTCGCCCTGAGACTTCATGCGCGTCACCAGTCGCCCGGCCATCGAGGTGACGGCGGGCTGATCGCTGACCGGGATCAGCGTCACGGCCTGATCGTCACGCACCTGGCAGCGCGGGCAAAGGTCAGCCGTCGAACCTTTGTAGGGAACGTTCAGCCCGCATTTGACGCATCTAAGTCTGAGTATCCGCTCTTACCCCCAGAACGCCGGTGTACCCGCGCAGCCGCTCGGCAAACGCATGCGGCCGGTGATTCGAGATCTCTTTGCCGCGCCGCGCGCTCTCTCCTGCTTCAAGCCTCACGGCCTCCGGCTCACTGCCCTCCGCCGCCTCCCGTTGCCTTCAGCAGTTCGCGCTCGCGCGCCTTTATCCGTTCTGCGAATTCGGCCGCGCTTTCTTTCTTGGCCGGCGCGTTCGACTTGTGCGCCGGTGCTCGTGATGGGCCCGTCGCGCCTTTGACGGCCGGGATCTTGATCTCGATCGCCTTCAATCGATTGGTCTCTTCGCTCAAGACGTGATCGGCGCCGGCGATGAACACGGTCGAGACCAGCAGCGCCCAGACGGCAAAGCTCACGAAGCCGACGAGGATCAGCGCAAGGCCGGGACCGACGCGTTCGCGAAGCAGATAGCGGATGCCGAGCACGAAGCCGGCCATCGGCACGACGAGGCTCGCGAGCAGCGCGCCGGTCATGCCTCGCGGTCTTTCGTTTGCGGTCACGTCGTCAATCATCCGGCAGCGTTGCCGTACCGCACCACTAGACGTTCGGCTAGTGCCGTTCGCTCAGGCGCGATGCGCGGCATAGACGCGGCCTTGCGCTGGAAACCCCGCAAAAGGGGCCGCTGAGCAGGAGATCGGCCGACTCGGAAGGGCGTTGCCTTTGGGGGTTGGAGGCAGGCAACCCGGCCCGAGCTCCAGCTCAGCGGCAGCGAGCATGATCGCTAGCGAGCGGCTTGCCGACAATCGGCCAGACAGCCGATCGTCGCGGCGGAGCAGGCCGGTCGCCGGCCGGTCGCCGGCCGGCCGCGCTAGCGCGGATGCGCCACGAGCCGCGATCGGCGATCGTGGGCGGGTGGCCAATCTCGCGTTCTCGCTCTCGGCTGCCGCCGCGTCGCTGCTGATCGCGATTCTTGCCGCGGTCAAAGGCGCGCCGGTCGTCGCGATCGTCTGGGGCGCGCTGGCGATCGGCTTTGCTGCGCGCGCGGCCTACGCGCGAAAAGGCCGCTGAGCCGGGCTCCCGAGCGACCTTCGGTTGGCCTATGCTGTCGCGCTGTGATCCTCGCGACAAGCTATCCGGCGCTCGAAATCTTCTGGACGATCCTCGTCTTCTTCGCGTTCGTCGTCTGGCTGATGATCCTCTTTACGGTGCTGTCGGACATCTTCCGCCGCCACGACACGACGGGCACGACGAAGGTCCTGTGGATCATCCTGATCATCGTGCTGCCGTACCTCGGCACGTTCGTCTACCTGATTACGCAGCACAACGGCATGGTCGAACGCGGCGTGCGCCAGCAGAAGATGGCGAAGGACGAATTCGACCGCTACGTCGCGTCGGTCGCGGCCAAAGCGGATCCGACCGAGCAGATCCACAAAGCGAAGGACCTGCTCGATCGCGGCGCGATCAACGAGGCCGAGTTCGAGCAGATCAAGCGCCACGCACTCGCCGGCGCGGCCTCAGCAGAAGGCTGAGCGCGCCGACCAGCACGAGCGCGGCTCCGGCGGCGATCGTCACGAGCGCGAGCTCGACGAGCAGGCTCGTCGCGATCGACCAGGCGGCGCCGGCGGCCGGGCGAACCGCTTCGCTGCTGGAGAGGTCGTCGACGACCTGTACGCCGACGAGCGCGCGGATGATCAGCGATGCGCCGCCGGCGAGCACGGCGGCGACGCCGGCCACGATCAGAGCGCGGCGTCGCCTGCCGGGCGAGAGCGCGATGGCGAGCAGCAGCGCGAGCAGCGCCAGCGCGGGCAGCACGTAGGCCAGATCGCGCAGGCCGCGCGCGGCGCCCTTCAGCGCTTCCAGCCGGCGCGCGCCGATGACGACGACTTCGCCGGCATCGCTCGGCAGTCGCTCGGCGGCGCGTGCCGGCACGCCGAGCGACTCGGCCAGCGCGACGACGATCGGGTGGAGGTCGAGCACCAGCGCTTCGCGTTGGCGCGCGTTCGCGCTCGAGCCGTTCTCGATCTGCGCGACCAGCTGACGGTGGGCAGCTTCGTTGGCGGCGCGCCACAGTCGCTGCACGTGCGCGCTGGCGAGCGTGTGCGTGAGAGCGCGGGCGGTCAACGCTCGCAGCTCGCGCTGAGCCACTCCGGAGAGCGGTTCGAGCGGTTGCGGCAGACCGCGGCGCAGCACGCGCGCGAGGTCGACGTTGTCGTAGATCTGATCGCTCAGATAGCTCGAGAGCTCGCGTTGGATCGCTTTGTTCTCGAGCAGCTTCGAGCTCGTCTGCGTCCACGCGCCGTTGTCGAGCAGTTGCCGGTTCGCCCAGACGGCGAAGATCGCCGCGACGCCGATCACAGCTGCGGCGGCGAGGAGCACGCGCACCGTCCAGGGCAGCGCCGCCTTCTGCCGTCGCGCTCCTTCCGGCAGCGCGCGGCCGGCGATCGGGTGGCGTGCCGCTCCGCTCGAGGCGCTCATGCCGTGCGAGCACCGTACCGTCGCATCCGCTTGTGCGGGAAGCTTGTCGGCGCAGCGGCGTCTCCCATTAGCGAGACGAACAGAGAAAGGAACGCCGATGAACCGCAACGACTCCTCCGCTTCACCGCACGGCGCAGTCCGTCGTGCCGCCGGGCGCGCACGATCACATGCACTGCTGGCCGCGACGCTGACCTGCTCGACGCTGTTCGCCGCCTCGCTGGCGGCGATCGCAGTGACTCCGGCCGGCGCGAGCGCACCGGCGCGCATCGCGCGCGCGCAGAAGCTGCAACTGCGTCACACGAGCGCCGGCAGCATCCTCGTCGATGCTGCGGGCTTCACGCTGTACCGCTTCTCGAAAGACACCGGCTCGAAGAACACGTGCATCGCGAACCGCGAATGCGCGGTGACCTGGACGGCGCTGACGAGCGGCGCACGACCGACGGCCGGCACGGGCGTGAAGTCTTCGCTGATCTCGACGATCGCGCTGCCGGGCGGCCAGCGTCAGGTGACCTATGCCGGGCACCCGCTCTACCTGTACGAGCCGGCGAGCGAACGCGGCGAAACGAGCTACATCGGCGTGCGCCAGTTCGGCGGCACGTGGTACGGCGTGAGCGCTTCGGGCGCGCAGGTCAGGTAGCGCGCGCGACGGCGTCGCGGCCGGCAGTTCGGTCGCGACGCCGTCGCTGCGTTGGCGCTGTCGCGCGACGCCGAGGAGTAACGTCTGAGCCCGAGGAAAGGGGCCGGGAAATGTATCGACTACGTGATCGTCGGCGCAGGATCGGCGGGCTGTGTGCTCGCCAACCGTCTCAGCGAGGACTCGGACGTGCAGGTGCTGCTGCTCGAGGCTGGGCCGCCTGATGTCAACGAAAACATCCACGTGCCGCTCGGCTATCTGCAGCTGGGCTCGACGGAGGTCGACTGGGACTTCCACTCGGCGCCGGAGCACGAATGTGGCGGCCGGCGGATCACGCTGCCGCGCGGGCGCGTGCTCGGCGGCAGCTCGTCGATCAACGCGATGGTCTACATCCGCGGCAACCGGCGCGACTACGACGAATGGGGCGTCGAGGGTTGGAGCGCGGCCGACATGCTGCCGTACTTCATCAAGTCCGAGGACAACGAACGCGGCGCTTCGCAGTGGCACGGCGTGGGCGGTCCGCTACCGGTCAGCGACGAGCGCTCGCACAACAAGATCTCGCGCGCGTTCGTCGACGCCGGCGAGCAGGCGGGGCTGGCGCGCAACGAGGACTTCAACGGCGATCAGCAGGACGGCGTCGGCCTCTACCAGGTGACGCAGCGCGGTGGCATGCGAGCGAGCGCAGCGGTCGCCTATCTGCATCCGGCTGCGGAGCGGCCGAACCTGACGGTGATGCCGTACATGCTCGTGCATCGCGTGCTGTTCGACGGCACGCGCGCGGTCGGCGTCGAGG
The DNA here is from genome assembly GCA_963812575.1 of uncultured Solirubrobacteraceae bacterium. Lineage (GTDB taxonomy): Bacteria > Actinomycetota > Thermoleophilia > Solirubrobacterales > Solirubrobacteraceae > Palsa-744. The sequence continues at coordinate 173,905 of CAWEVS010000005.1, forward strand.
CCAGCCAGCTCGGGCAGTTGCAAGAGCTGCGCGCCGAGCGCGAGGTGATCCTCTGCGGCGGTGCATACAACTCGCCGCAGCTGTTGATGCTCTCGGGAGTCGGCCCGGCCGAACATCTGACGATGCGCGAAATCGAGGTGCTGCTCGACCAGCCGCAGGTCGGCGAGAACCTCTCCGATCATCCGGCGGCGCAGCTCGTGTGGACGACGCCGGAGCCTGAGAGCCTGCTGCTGGCGCTCGAGCCGGCGGCGCTCGAGGAGTTCGAAGCGACGCAGACCGGCCCGTTCGCGTCGAACCTCGCCGAGGCCGGCGGCTTCGCGCGCGTCGGCGAGGGCGCGCCGGCGCCCGACATCCAGTTTCACATCGCGCCCGTGCACATCGTCGAGGAGGGCATGCGCGACCCGGAGGCGCATGGCGTCTGGGCCTCGCCATGCCTGCTGACCGAGCAGAGCCGCGGCTCGCTGCGCCTGCTCTCGAAAGATCCGACGGCAAAGCCGGTGATCCACAACGCGTTCTACACGGCGGGCGACGACATGCAGCGAATGGTCGCCGGTCTGCGCCTGCTGCTCGACATCTGCGAGCAGCCTGCGATGAAGCCGTACGCGGCGACGCCGTTCAACACGCCTGCGAACGACAGCGAGCAGGCGATGCGCGAGCACGTCGCACGCACGACGTTCGCGATCTACCACCCGGTCGGCACGTGCCGGATGGGCGAGGACGCGGCTGCGGTCGTCGATTCGCAGCTGCGCGTGAACGGAGTCGAGGGCCTGCGCGTGATCGACGCATCGGTGATGCCGACGGTGCCGCGCGGCAACACGAACGCACCGACGATCGCGCTCGCCGAGCGGGCGGCGGACTTGATTCGCTACGGACGTGCGCTGGCCGAGCCGATGCTCGAGGCGAGCACCAGCGCAGCGGCGAGCGAGCCGGTCTCGGCCTAGCAGCGGCTCGGGCAGCACGCGCTCGAGCAGCGCGCCGGCCGGCCGTGCTTCGATCTGCGGGCGCAGGTCGTGGCGATAGGCGATCAGCGCGAGGCTCGGCGCGATCAGGAAGTCGGCAGCGTTCAACTGCGGGCCGTCGAGTACGCCGTCGGCGATCCACGCGTCGATCTTGTCGAGCTGCGCCGGAAGCTCGGCGAGCAGCTCCTGCTCGGCGTTCGCGTTCGCTTTGAAGACCATGCGCGCGCCTATTTCGTTGTTGATCTCGCGTACTCGCTCGTTGCGCGCGAGCAGTGGACCGAGCCTGCCGTCGTTGGCGCGATTGCGCAGCGAGTCGAGCCCGTGGCGCCCGCCCATCAGCGTGATCCGCCGCGCGGCCATCTGAAAGACCTGATCGCCCCAGCGCTGCGCCTCCTCGACTGCGCGTCTGCGCTCGGGCTCGCCGGGATACAGCGGCGGCTGCGGTCGCAGGCGATCGAGGAAGTGCGCGATCGCGGCGTTCGTCTGCACGCGCTCGGCGCCGTAGCGAAGCGCCGGCACGGTGCCCATCCGGTCGAGCAGCGCCAGAGACCGGTGCGTCCGGCCGTCGACGTTGCGGATCGGCTCGGCGTGACCGGGGAAGCCGAGCGCGCGCACGAGCAGCGGGTGCACGCCGGTCGGCAGCGCGCGAAGCCGGTAGGAGACCGACTTGTGCGCGAGCATCAGCATCGCGCTGCGACAGGCATGCGAGCCGTGAATGACGAAGAGAACGACGTCCTGGCGGACGTCCGGATCGGTTTTCGCAGTGCTCGTGCTCATGCCTCGAGCAGCAACGTGACGGGGCCATCGTTGACGAGCTCGACGAGCATGTGCGCGCCGAAGCGCCCGCGCTTGGCCGCGAGCTGCTCGCAGAAGCGCTCGTAGAGCGGCTCGGCCTGGGCGGCGGGCGCGGCTTCGACGAAGCTCGGCCGGTTGCCCTTGCGCGCGTCGCCATACAGCGTGAACTGGCTGACGCACAGCACCTCGCGCGTGCCGAGTGGATCGTTCATCCGCCCGTCGGCGTCGGCGAAGATGCGCAGCTCGCGAACCTTCTCGGCGAGCCGCTTGACCGACTGCTCACTGTCCTCGCGCGAGATGCCGAGCAGCACGAGCAGGCCCGCTCCGATCGCAGCGATTCGCTCGCCGTCGACCTCGACGCTCGCGCGCGAGACACGCTGGACCAGGGCACGCATGCCCGTAGTGTCGCTCAGAACAGCGCGGAGAGTGCCTCGACCAGCCCCGGCAGCTTGTCGGGGCCGCGCGCGAGGTCGAGCTGACGCGTCGGACGAGGCGTCGCGGCGAGGTTGCGCGTCCACTGCAGCTCCTCGACGCAGCCGAGATCTTCGGCGTGCGCCTGGCACAGCTCGAGCATCGCCTCGAGCACCTCGACGACCGGCGTGCGACAGCCGCGGCGGGCGTCGATCAGGCTCGCCTCGGCGCCGTCGCGCGCGGCAAGGAAGCGGTTCTCGGCGAGCACCTCGGGCAGGTCGATGCGCGGGTCGACTTCCGAGCCCTCGTTGGCCTCCAGGCGCACCAGGCACTGCACCAGCGCGGTCAGCGCGGCCGAGTCGGCGACCGTCGTCTGCGCATCCATGATGCGCACCTCGATCGTGCCGAAGCGGGGTTGCAGGCGCGCGTCCCACCACAGGAACGTCGGCTCGGGAAACGCCTCGCAGCGCAGCAGCAGGTCGATCGTCGAGACGTAGTCGTCGTAGTCGAGAAAGGCGCGTGGGATGCCAACGCGCGGGAACGCCTGGAACAACGGCGTGCGCGTCGAGGCCAGGCCCGTTTCGCGCCCCTGCCAGAACGGCGAGTTGGCCGATAGCGCGAGCAGCAGCGGCAAGTGCGAGCGCATCCGGTTGATCGCGCGCACCGCGCTGTCGGGATCGGGCAGCGCGACGTGCACGTGCAGCGCGAAGGTCGGCTCGCGCCGCGCCAGCTCGCGCATCGAGCCGTACAGGAAGCGGTAGCGGTCGCCGTCGGAGATCTGCGTGTCCTGCCACAGCGTGAACGGGTGCAGGCCGGCGACGGCCGCGCGCAGATCGAGCGGCTCGAGCTCGCGCGCGAGGTCGCCGCGCAGCTCCTCGAGCTGCGCGAGCCCGTCGGCGACGGTCGCGTGGGGATCTGTTCGCAGCTCGAGCGCCGAGCCATGCGTCTCGGTGCTCGCGTGCGAGGCGAGCTCGCCGGTCAGCCCCGACATGACGGCGTCGGCCTGCGAGGCCAGCGCCCAATCGCTCGGATCGAGCAGCATCACCTCCTCCTCGACGCCGATCGTCCAACTGCTCTCGGCGCGCGGCACCCAGCGCGACCAGGCGCCGGGCTCGGGCGCCGGCGCGGCCACCTCGAGTGCGTCCTCGGGCGGCAAGACGGCGTCGCCGTTCGCCGGCGGCGCCTCAGATTGCGTGGGCACCGGAGTCCTCCTGCTCGCCGCGATCGTTGCCGATCCGCTCGCGTGGCGCCGCCATGCCCGGGTTCTTCGTCGCCTCGACGAGCCGCTCGAACAGCGACAGCTGCTCGGCGTCGGCGACGAGCGTCTCGGCGTGCCACTGCACGCCGAGCACGAAGCGCCCGTCCTGCTCCTCGATCGCCTCGATCAGGCCGTCCTCGGACCAGGCGACCGCGCGCAGGCCGAAGCCCAGCCGGTCGATCGCCTGGTGGTGGAACGAGTTGACCTTGACCGGACCGCCGCCGGTCGTCTGCGCCAGGCTCGAGTCCGGTGCGACGCGGACCTCGTGGCTCGTGCGCGTGCCGACTTCCTCCTGGCGGTGCTCGATCGTGCCGTTCGTCAGCTCCGGCACGTGCTGGTGCAGCGTGCCCTGCAGCGCGACGTTGAGCAGCTGCGCACCACGGCAGATGCCGAGGATCGGCATCCGGCGGCGGTATGCGTGGCGGCACAGCGCGATCTCGAAGGCATCGACGACGGGGTCGGTCGGCCCCAGCTCGGGATGCGGCGGCGCGCCGTAGCTCGACGGATCGAGATCGGGCCCGCCGCTCAGCAGGAGTCCCGAGAGGTGGTCGAGCAGCGCGTCGACGTTCTCGCCGGTCAGCGGCGGCAGCGCGACCGGCAGGCCGCCGGCCATCTCGACGGCGCGCATGTAGGAGAGCCCGAGCGTCATCTCGGTCTGCGTCGGGTCGGCGTGGCGCGCGGGCTGCACGCGCTGCCTGCTGCGGATCTCCGAGACGGTCACGCCGATCACCGGCCTGCTCATCTGCTGCCTCCTAGTCGGTCTTCGACGTTCATTCGAGCACCCACGTGTCCTTGCTGCCGCCGTTCTGCGATGAGTTGACGACCAGCGCGCCATCGTCGAAGGCGACCCGCGTGAGCCCGCCGGGCAGCACATGCACGTCATCGCCGCAGGTGATCGCGAACGGGCGCAGATCGACGTGGCGCGGCGCGAGCTCACCGTCGACGACGGTCGGGTGGCGCGAGAGCATGACGGTCTCCTGCGCGATGAAGCGCTCGGGCGATCGCGCGAGCTTGGCGGCGACGGCGCGAACGTCCTCGGGCAGCGCGTGCGGGCAGATCACGACGCCGTAGCCACCGTGGCCGCTACGCGGCTTGATCACCAGCTCGTCGATCCGCTCGAGCACCATCTCGAGCACGCCCGGCTGCGCCGGATCGTAGGTCGCGACCGACGCGAGCAGCGGCTCCTCGCCAAGGTAGAAGCGCACCATCTCCTCGACGTAGGCGTGCAGCAGCTTGTCGTCGGCGACGCCGGTGCCGAATGCATTGACGCAGGCGAGCGTGCCCTCGAGCAGCGGTCCGAGCAGCAGCTCACCGACGCCGGTCGGCTGCGCGCGATCGTCGCGCAGGCGATCCTCGTCGGTGCGACGGTATACGACGTCGACGGCTTGCTCGCCGTCGGGCAAGCGCGCGTAGAGCCGTCCACTGCGCACCGAGAGCTGCTCGGCGAGCACCAGCGGCACGCCGATCCGCTCGGCGATCGTGACGTGCTCCCAGAGGGCCGAGTTGCCGGCGCCGTCGCTCAGCAACACGATCGCCGGGCGCTCGCCGGCGTCCTGTGGCGCGGCACTGCGAAGCGCCTCGGCGAGCGTCGCGAATGCGTCGTCGAGCGGGCGCACGTTCAAGTCGGCGTCGGGCAGATGCGCGTCGAGCACTTCGCGCGTGGCGACGGCGTAGGCGATGCCCGACGGCGTGCGCAGGTTGTCCTCGAGCACCTTGAACACGCCGTCGCTGTCGCGCACGATGTCAAGGCCGGCGATCGTTATCCACGAGCGCACGAGCTCGCCGGTGCCGGCGAGCTGCGGCTCGTAGTGCTCGGCGCCGCTCAGCGCACGCTCGGGAACGACGCCTGCGCGGAAGATCGACTGCGCGCCGTAGACGTCGCGGACGAACAGCTCGAGCGCGCGAACCCGCTGGGCGATGCCGCGCGAGAGCTCGCGCCACTGATCGGCCGCGAACAGACGAGGAATCGGATCGATCCGGAAGTCGCGCTCGCCGTCGGCCGTGCCGAAGCAGACGCCGCGCCGGCCGACGTCGCGCGCAACGGCCGCGCTGAGCTCGTCGAGCTCGAGCTCGGCCAGCGTGTCGTGCAGCTGCGCGTCGGCTCCGGTCGCGTGCGCACCGGTAGCGAGGCCCTCGTCGAACGGCTCGGACTCGGCGCCGCTGCGCGTCACCGCGTCGGCCGTCCAGGCGCCGGGCGCCAGGCGCTCGGCGAAATCGTGCGGCGAATCGCCTTGGCGCTCGAGCTGCGGCTCGGCAGGCGCAGTTCCGGACATGTCCTCAATTGTGCGCGCATGCCCGGCGCAGGTCGTTCGACCGGCGTCCAAAAAGGCGTCCGCGCGGTTGGACTCGCCGCCGCCGGCGCGGCGCGCCGAAGACGGGCGACATGCCCAATAGCATCGGCCGCACGGGGCTCGGCAGCGACATCTAGCTGATCACTGCCCGCCCAGCGCCGTTCTACTCCGAGGAGGAAGGATGCCGTACGAGACGCTGCTCTACGACGCTGTCGATGCGGTCGCAACGATCACGCTGCATCGACCGGAGCGCCTCAACACGATCGTGCCGCCGATGCCGCAGGAGCTCGAGGACGCCGTTCACCGCGCGGTCGCCGACGCGCAGGTCAAGGTGATCGTGCTGCGCGGCGCGGGCCGCGCGTTCTGCGCCGGCTTCGACTTCGGCGACGGCTTTCATCACTGGGATGACGCGCTGACGACCGACGGCGCGTGGGATCCGGGAAAGGACTTCGTCTTCGCCACGGCGCCATCGGTAGCGCCGGTGCCGAAGTTCATGAGCCTGTGGCGCTCGCCGAAGCCGGTGATCGCGCAGGTCCACGGCTGGTGCGTCGGCGGCGGCAGCGACATGGCGCTTTGCGCCGACCTCGTGATCGCCAGCGAGGACGCGCGGATCGGCACGCCGTACTCGCGTATGTGGGGCTCCTACCTGACCGGCATGTGGCTGTACCGGCTCGGGCTGACGCGAGCGAAGGAGTACGCGCTCACCGGCAAGCCACTGTCAGGCTTGCAAGCAGCGGAGGTCGGCCTGATCAACGCAGCGGTGCCGTTCGCCGAGCTCGAGCGCGAGGTCGCCGCACGCGCGGCGCAGCTCGCGAGCATTCCGCTCTCTCAGCTGAGCGCGATGAAGCTCGTCGTCAACCAGGCCTACGAGAACATGGGCCTCGCCTCGACGCAGCTGCTCGGTCCGCTGCTCGACGGGCTGATGCGAAACACGCCCGATGCAGCGAGCTTCATCGAGCTCGCCGAACGCGATGGCGTGCCGGCGGCGGTCGCCGAGCGCGACGGACCGTTCGGCGACTACAGCCAGGCGCCGGCCGGCGAACAGCCCGACCCGCGCAACGTGATCGTTCCCTGAGGGCTTACTCGCCGGGCGCCGCCGGCGCCCGGGCGCCTGGCTTCGTCGCGCCGTAGCGCTGCCAGTGGCGCTCCGGAATCTCGTCGGGATCCTTGTACCAGTACCAGGTGCACGGATCGGTCGAGTAGTCCTCGGGCGGCTCGGAGGGGTACAGCGGGTAGCCCGACCACTGGATCGGCATCGACTCGTTCATGAAGCTGCAGTGCGTGCAGTAGAGCGGAAAGCCCTTGCGCCCATAGGACCAGTCGTGCGCCTCGCGCGTGCCGCCGCCATCGGGCAGGCCCTCGTAGGCGCCATTGCGCACGAGTCGCTGGCCGGAGCCGCATGGGTTCATCGTGAACGTGACCTTCTCGTCGTCCTCGGTGATCGTGAAGCTGCCCGGGTTGGGCCCGACGCCCGAGCAGGAGTGCGCACGCCAGGTGGCCGCAAGCAGCTCGACAAGCTGGCGCCGGTCGAGCGCGACGATCGAATCGTGGTGGCGCCGCCAGCCGCGCCCCATGCTCTCCGTCCAGGCCTGCTCGACGCCGTCGTCGCCGAGGCGCTGCTGGATGAACGAGACCAGATCGAGCACGCCCGAGGCCATCAGGTCATGCAGCATCTGCCACTCGTGCTTCATCTCGAGACACAGGCGCCGTGCCTCGTCCGCGTCGCCGGCGTCGATCGCCTCGACGGCGCGATCCATCGTCGGACGCGACAGCTCAGCGAGCTCGCGCCCGGAAAACCAGCGGTCTGTCATCGTCTCCTCCTTCGATGATGAAAGGGGGCTCATTGTGACCGAGATGCGCAGAGCGCTCGTCACCGGCGCCTCGCGAGGGATCGGCGCAGCGGTCGCAGAGCGGCTGGCCGGCGAAGGCCTGCAGGTCGTCACGCTCGACCTTCGCGAAGGCTGCGACATCACGTTGGATGTCGCCAACGACGCCTTTCCGCCGCTCGATGACATCGACGTGTGCGTCGCCAACGCAGGCGTCACGACGACGATCGCGCCGGCGCATCGGATGACGGCCGAGCAGTGGCAGCTCGACGTCGATGTCAACCTGACCGGCGCATTTCGCACGGTGCAGGCGTGCCTCGGCGGGATGCGCGAGCGGCGCTTTGGACGGATCGTCGTGATCTCCAGCGTGGCCGCAGTCATGGGGCTGCCCGGGCAGGTCGCCTACGCCGCCTCGAAGGCCGGACAGCTCGGCATGGTGCGCACGCTCGCCGTCGAGAACGCCGCGCACGGGATCACGGCCAACGCAGTGCTGCCCGGCCTGGTGGCGACCGAGCAGGTGCTGGCGATGCCGGCGCAGGTGCGCGAGCGCGCTGCCGCGTCGCTGCCCTCAGGCAGGCTGGTGGCACCGGAGGAGATCGCTGCGACGGTTGCGTTCCTGACAAGCGACGGCGCCGCTCAGCTCAGCGGGCAGGCGATCTCAGTCGACGGCGCCGCCTCGCTGTCACAGCTGACGCTGGGCAGCGAGCGCCGCTAGCCGGGCGGCCCCGTTGCGCGCCGGCGAGCTGGACGTCGCGTGCCACGGTGAGGGGCCGCGCGTCGTGTTCAACGCCACCTTTCCGGCGGAGCGACGATCGGCCGACTTTCGCCTAGCGGCCGCATCGACGGCGCTGCCTTCGGGTTACTAGCGGTCGGACAGGCGCCGTTCGTACGCGCCTGCCCCTCTCCCCCGAACAGCATTCTCGAAAGCCGAAGGAGGCGCGCAGATGCGAACGATCAGACTCGTACCGTTGATGACAGTCGCGATGGCGGCGCTCGTTGCAGTCCCGGCGAGCGCGTCCGCGCGGCGCCAGGGACAGCAGCGCGCGCTGGCGGCGCGCTCCTGCCACATCCGGCTGGAAACGCCGAAGGCGCCGCTGCCAGGCCCCGAAGCCGTGACCGTCCTCGGCAAGGTCCTGTGCTCCAGCGCCGGCGCAAAGCAGGTCACCCTGTACGAGCGCTCATCGCCTCAGGGCCCCTTCACGGCGTTGAGCCCGGTGACGAGCGACGCAACGACAGGCGCGTTCGCCGTGACCACGCCGACGTTGCAGACGAACACGACCTTCTACGCGCTCGCCGAAGGCGCGAAGAGCGCGCAGCACACGATCCGCGTCGCCGCGCAGGTGACGCCCGAACCGCCGACGCCGAGCGAAAACGCGCAGCTCATCACCGGCGACGGCGGCCGCCTGAGCACGCCGAAGCGAGTCGAATTCGCGGGCAGCGTGAAACCATTCGTCCCGCACGAGCGGGTCGTCCTGCAGCGCGAGAGCTCGAGCGGCAACGAAGAATGGAAAGCGATCCAGGTCGGCGAAGTCAACGCCGCCGGCAAGTACGTCTTCAGCCACCGCTTCCTGGTGCCGGGCGAAGCGAACATCCGCGTCGTCGTGCACCCGGGCAAGCTGAACGCGCCCGCCGCCTCGACGCCTTCGTCATATGAGATTTCGCAGGTCCAGAATCCGGACCTGACGCTCGAAGCCGAAGCGGATCCGCTCACGTTCGGGCAGTCGGTGAAGCTGAAGGGCGCGATCAAAGAAGTCAAAGGCCCGACGCCCGTCTCACTGCTCGAAAGCACGGCCGGCGGGCACTTCGTCGCGGTCGCCTCGACGACCAGCACGGGCAGCTTCGAATTCGACCGCACGCCGGAACGCAACGCGATCTACAAGGTCAAGGCCGGCAGCGAGACCTCGGCGCTGCTGTTCGAGGGCGTACGACACCAGCTCACGTTCACGCCGCCGGCGAGCAGCGCGACGGTCGGGCAGGCGCTGGAATTCGCCGGGTCGGTGCTGCCGGCCGGGCGCGTCTACCTCGAGCGCCAGAGCGCCGGCGCGCTGGGCTGGCACGTGATTGACAGCACGATCGCGCCTGCCAACGCGTTCTCGCTCTCCTACGCGTTCAGAGCGCCGGGCGAAGTCACCCTGCGAATCAAGGTGCCGGGCGGCGAAGGCCATCAGGCGATCGCCAGCGCTCCGTTCAAGATCAACGTCGGGCCGGCGGCCACGCCGGTGCTGCACGAACCGGCCAACGTGCATCTGCCTCCCGAAGGACAGATCTAGCCGCACTCCGCTCGCCGCGGCCGTCGTCGCTCTGGACGACGGCCGCCGGTGGCGGCCGGTGGCCCCGACCGTTCGCGCGGCCGGGGCGGAGCGAGCTCTCGGCTCGCGCGGCTACGCCGCGACGGCGCGAGCCTGCAGGTGCGCGCCGACCTTGCGCTTGACACGCTGCAGCGCGTTGTCGACGGTCTTCGTGTCGCAGTCCAGCCGCTCGCCGACCTGCTCGTACGAGTAGCCGTCGAGATACAGCGACAGCACGCGGCTCTCCAGCTCCGAGAGCGCGCTCGAGAGGCAGCCGACCAGCGACCGCAGCTCCTCGGAGGAGATCACCTGGTTGACGGGATCGTGCACGGTCGGCCCGGGCAGGATCTGATCGAGCGTCGGCACGTCGTCGCCGGCGCCGGCCGGCGTCGAGGAGAACGAGACGTACTGGTTCAGCGGCGTGTGCTTGTTGCGCGTCGCCGTCTTGACGGCCGTGATGATCTGCCGCGTGATGCAGAGCTCGGCGAAGTTGCGAAAGCTCGACTCGCGATCGGTGCGAAAGTCGCGAATCGCCTTGTAGAGGCCGACCAGCCCCTCCTGGATCAGATCTTCGGAGTCACCACCGGCGAGGAAGTACGACGAGGCCTTCAGACGGACGAAGCCGTGATACCGCCGGACGAGCCGGTCGTAGGCGTTGCGATCGCCCAGCTTCGCCAGCGCGATCAGGAACCCATCATCGACCTTAGGTTCAGAGTTAGGGTTATGGGAGATTCGAGCCACGAGCAGATCCTTTCTAGCGCCGCCCGTCAAGGCAGGCCCTAATTTGCTCAGTGGCGCACTCCTCCCCTGGCGCCAAAGCTATGTACTCCTAAGGCTTCTTCAACCTTAGGTTCAGCGTTATGTCGGCGCGAGCCTCGCACAGTTATGGAGAGTTGTCAAGGCCTCGCTCGCGCTGCTGCAAGATCTCGTACAGGATCGCCGCGGCGGCGGCGCTGACGTTGAGCGAGTCGATCGCACCGCGCAGCGGCAGCGCGATCAGCTGGTCGCATGCGCCGGCGACGCGCGGACGCAGGCCGCCACCCTCGCTGCCGAGCACCAGCACGACGCCGGCGCCCGTGTAGTCGGGCGCGTCATAGGCCACCGTCGCGACGACCGCGCCTGCGGCTCCGCGCCCGGAGCTGCCAGGCGCAGAGGGCTCGCCGGCACTGGCGCCGAAGCACCAGCATCCCTGCTCGCGCGACTCGGCGAGGAAGTCGGCGACGTTACGCACGCGAGCGACGCGAAGGTGCTCGACGGCTCCAGCCGAGGCCTTGCAGACCGCCGGCGTGACCTCGGCCGCGCGGCGTTCGGGGATCACGACTCCTGCCGCGCCGACGCACTCGGCCGTTCGGCAGATCGAGCCGAGATTCTGCGGATCCTGGATCTGGTCGAGCGCAACGATCAGCGGCTCGCGCTCGCTCAGCAGCTCCTGCGAGGAGACGTACGGATAGCCGCCGGCCTCGGCGCAGACGCCCTGATGCGCGCTCGCGCCGCTGCGCCGCTCGATCTCCTCGGCGGAGACGATCTTCGGCCCGGCGCGCGCCAGCCAGGGCTCCTGCGCGGCTGCGTTCGTCGCCCAGATCTCGCTGACCGCGTGAGCGCGACGTCCGCGCAGAGCCTCGTGAACCGGGTTGCGCCCGTAGACGATCACCGCGCGAGCAGCTCGTAGCCGTCCGCGACGTCGCGGACGACCCAGCCGTGCTCGGCGATCTGATCGCGCAGTCGATCGGCCTCGGCGAAGTCGCGCGCCGCACGCGCCTGCTCGCGTTGCCCGGCAAGCGCCAGCACCTCCTGCGGCGCCTGCGCGCCCGCGGCGAGCAGCCGCTCGAGCCCCAGCACCGCGAGCATCTCGCGCAGGTGCGAGTCGCCCGGCCGATCCCACAGCGGGCTCGTCGCCTCGCGCAGCCACTCGTTCAGCACGGCCAGCGCCTCGGGCGTGTTGAAGTCGCGCGCGAGCGCGTCGAAGAAGCGGTCGCGCAGTCGCTCGAGATCGGCCGGAGACTCGCCGGGCGCCAGCCGCCGGCCGGCCTCGCGGATCCGATCGACGTTGGCCTGCGCCTGCGCCAGCGCCTGCTCGGAGAACGCCAGCGGCTGGCGGTAGTGCCCCGAGACCAGATACATCACGACAGCCTCGGGCCCGAACTCGGCGAGCACCTCGGCCAGCAGCGCGATGTTGCCCAGCGACTTGGCCATCTTCTCGCCGGTGAACTGGATCATGCCGTTGTGCATCCACAGCTTCGCGAGCTCCTCACCGCGCGCGGCGCGCGTCTGCGCCGCCTCGTTCTCGTGATGCGGAAAGACGAGGTCAGAGCCGCCGCCGTGGATGTCGAAGCCGACGCCGAGCAGCTGCTCGGCCATCGCCGAGCACTCGATGTGCCAACCCGGACGGCCTGCGCCCCACGGTGAGTCCCAGAGCGGTGTCCTCGCCCGGCTTGTGCGCCTTCCACAGCGCGAAGTCGAGCGGGTCCTCCTTGCGCTGTGAGCCCTCGACGTCCTCGCCCTGGTCCATGTCGTCGACGCGACGGTGCGAGAGGCTGCCGTAGCCCTCGTCGGAGCGCACGCGGAAGTACACGTCGCCGTCGACCGCGTAGGCGTGCCCGCTCTGCACGAGCGCCTCGATGTGCTCGACGATCGGACCGATCGTCTCCGAAGCGAGCGGCTCGTGGTCGGGGCGTCCGAGGCCGAGCGCGTCGGTGTCGGCGCGATACAGCGCCGTCATCTCGGCGGCGAGCTCGGCGCTGGCGCGCGACTGCGCGCGGGCGGCGTCGTAGATCTTGTCGTTGACGTCGGTCACGTTGATCACCAGCTCGACGCCGAAGCCCTCGTGTACGAGGAAGCGCTTCAGCAGGCTGAAGACGACGAACGGACGCGCGTTGCCGATGTGAATGCGGCTGTAGACGGTCGGCCCGCAGGCGTAGATGCCGACTCGCGCCGGATCGGCCGGCACGAGCGGCTCGAGTTTGCCGCTGCGCGTGTCGTGGAGCTGTATCTCGCGCATCGCGCGGGCAACCCTAGCGCTCGCGCAGGCTCGCGACGGCGAGCGCCGCGACGCCCTCGCCGCGCCCGACGAAGCCGATCCCCTCGCCGGTGCTCGCCTTCACGTTGACGCGCCGGCGATCGAGCTGCAGCGTCGCTGCGAGCGAGTCGCGGATCTCGAGCTTGCGCGCACCGAGCTTCGGGCGCTCCATCGCGATCGTGCAGTCGACGTTGACGAGCTCGAGCCGCTCGGCGTCCAACAGGCCGTAGACGTGCGCGAGCAGCCGCATCGAGTCCGCGTCGCGCCAGCGCTCGTCGCTGTCGGGAAAGTGCTCGCCGATGTCGCCGAGGCCGGCTGCGCCCAGCAGCGCATCGGTCGACGGCGTGCGCGAGCACGTCGGCGTCGGAGTGGCCGTCGAGGCCCGCCTCGTGCTCGAGCTCGACGCCGCCGAGCACCAGCCGCCGGCCGGCGAGAAGACGGTGCGAGTCATAGCCGATGCCGACGAGCGTGCTCATTCGGCTCCGATCGGCTCCAGGCGCCGCTCGCGGTGCTCGAAGACCGACAGCTCGCTGACGCCGAGCGAGCCGAGCAGCTCGAGCGCGCGGTCGTAGTCGGCACCGACGTCCTCGGGCACAGTGCGCGTCGCTCGACAGCGCGATCGGCGCGCCGGCTTCGAGGCACATCTCGAGGAAGGCCGTCGCCGGATAGAGCTCGCCGACGCGCTTGCGCAGCCCCGCAGTCGAGACCTCGACGGCGATGCCCGATTCGGCGATGCCGTCGATCGCGAGCTCGTAGTAGCGGCGCAGATCGCCCTCGGGCAGCGGCCGCTCGCTGCCCCACACCTTGACGAGGTCGGGATGCGCGAGCACGTCGAACAGGCCGCTGCGCGCGGCCTCGCCGATCGTCTCGAAGTAGCGCCGCCAGATCTCCTCGACGCTGCGCCCGGAGTCCCACACGCTGTAGTCGTCCATGTCGACTGCGCCCTCGCGGATGAAGTGGACCGAGCCGATCACGTAGTCGAAGTCGCGCGCCGCCAGCAGGTTCGCCATGCGGTCCTCGGCGCCAGGCACGAAGTCGGCCTCGATGCCGAGGCGCAGGTCGGTCTGCTCGCGAACGAAGCTGCAGTATGCGTCGAGATCGTCGTGCGCGTAGGACACCCAGAAGGGATGCTGCCACACGTCGAGCACCTGTTCGAAGCGGTAGACGTGCTCGGAGACGCCCAGCTCGGCGATCCCGCGCTCGCTCGGCCACGGCGCGGTAGCGCTCGGCGTTCTCGGGCGTGAAGTACTGCTCGGCGCGAGCGCCGTGCCCGTCGGGGCGCAGATGGAGGTGGTAGTCGGTCAGCACGTTGGCGCGCAGCGATTCAAGCAGGAACTCACGCAGGCCCGGACGGGCGCCGCGCGAGGCAGCATCGCGGCGAGCTCGAGGTCGAGCGGGCGCGTCACCTTGAGATTCTCGGCGCCGACCTCGGCGACGATCACACGGCGTCCCAGCCGCTCGATCAGCCAGGCGTCGTCGGTCGCCGCCGCGAGCACGTCCTGCGGCACCGCGAGCGCGAGCTCGAGCGCCTCGCGGCGGAAAACCTGCGGTGTCTGCACGGCCCAGAGGGCCTCGCGCTCGAGCGTCTCGTGCACGCCGCCGCGTGCGGTCCACGCGCTTGATCGTGTCGGTCACCGGCGCGGCTGCGATCGCTGCTGAAGCGTCGGCGTCGCGCGAGCAGCGCAGCGATCGTCCGGCGCGCGATATCGGCCGTCAACAGCGGTCGCGCAGCGTCGTGCACCAGCACCGGATCGCCGGCGCCGGCGACGGCCAGCGCCCGGCGCACAGAGTCAGAGCGAGACGCGCCGCCGTCGACGCCGACGACGCCCGGCGGCGCCTCGACATCGGGCGGAAGCGCGACGACGATCTGCTCGATCTCCTCCATCGCCGCGAGCGCGTCGATCGACCACTGCAGCATCGGCCGGCCGGCGAGCTCGACGAGCGCCTTCGGGCGGTCGGCGCGCGAGTCGCTCGCCGCGACCTGCCGCCACGATCAGCGCGATTGCCATCTGACAGGGAGACTGTCGCGCACGCCCCAGCGATGCCGTCGCCGGCGCTGGAGCGTGCGCGAAAGCCCGTTACTCGGCCGCTGCTCCAGCCATCTGGCTGGTCGCCGAGTCCGCGAGCAGCTCGTCCAGATAGCTCTCTGCCTCTTCCTCGTCCTTGTCGAGCGCGTACATCAGCTCGGAGGCGAGGATCTTCTTGGTGCGCGTGAACATCTGCTTCTCGCCGGTCGAGAGGCCCTTCTCGCTCTCGCGCAGCGAGAGGTTGCGCACTACCTCGGCGAGCTCGTAGATGTCGCCGGTCTTGATCTTGTCGCGATTGTGCTTGAACCGCCGGTTCCAGTTCTTCGGCATCTCCGAGACTTCGTCCTGGAGCACGTCGAGCACCTTCTTGACGGTTTCCTCGTCGATCACGCGGCGCAGGCCGGCCAGCGCGGCGTTCTCGGTCGGGACCCTGACAGTCATGTCGTTGTGGAGGATCTTGATCGTGAGGTACTCGCGGCGTTCGCCGAGCATCTCCATCTCCTCCTTCTTCAGCACCTTGCCAGCGCCGTGATGGGGATAGACGACGTGGTCGCCAAGCTCGAACTCGATGAACTCGACTTCGCGTGTGACCTCCAGCTCGTCCTCAGGCGCGTCCTCTTGCGTTGCTTGTGGCGGAATGATCTTCTCCTTTGTTTTCGGCCGCCCACTGGGCGACCCCTTCTTCAAGTCTGTAGGTAGCGATCCACGAGGTTGATCTCCTGCAGCCTGCGCAGGCCCTCGCGAATGTCCTTGGCCCTGATCTCGCCGACTCCCTCGACCGACTCCAGCTCGGCGTCGGTCGCCGCGAGCAGCTCATCGAGACCGCCGAATTCGTTGACGATCTGCGCGACGACGATCTTCGGCAGGCGCGGGATCCGCCCGAGCACGCGATAGCCGCGCGGCGAGACGGGGTAGTCGAGCGTGTTCAGCTTGCGGTCGTAGCCGAGCAGCTCCGCCAGGCGCCCGAAGTCGAGCAGATCCTGGTGCGCGAGCCGGCCGATCTCCTCCAGGCCGGCGGCGAACGCCTCGTCGGAGTAGTTGAACAGGTAGTCGCGCACCAGCGCGGCCTTTTCGGCGGCCGTTCCGACGGTCGTCTCCTCCAGCTGCATCTCGATCAGCCGGCCCTCGTTGCCGAGCTCGACGATGTAGCGCTCGATCTCGACCGCCATCCGCGTCACGAGCTCCGAGCGCTGCAGCACCGTCAGCACGTCGTGCAGCGTCGCGCCGTTCTCGAACTCGAGCGCCGTCAGGCGCGTCGCGACCTGGTCCAGGCGCGTGCGGTACTTGTCGAGCGTCGCCAGCGCCTGGTTGGCCTTCGCCAGCACGACCGGAATGTCCTCGAGGATGTACTTCGCGCCGTCGACGTACAGCGATACGACCTCGCGCCGCTGCGAGACGGCGATCACCAGCGCGTCGGTCTGCTTGGAGACGCGCTCGGCCGTGCGGTGGCGCGTGCCGGTCTCGTTCGAGAGGATCGTCGGATCGGGCATCAGCTGCACGTTGGCCATCGTGATCTTCGTCGCGTTCGCGTTGAGGATGATCGCGCCGTCCATCTTCGCGACCTGGTAGAGGAACGCAGGCGTGTAGTCGATCTCGAGCTTGATGCCGCCGGAGTTCAGGAAGCTGAGGTCTTCGGGCTCGCCGATCAGGATCAGCCCGCCGGTCTTCGCGTGCAGGATGCTCTCGATGCCCTCGCGCAGAGCGGTGCCCGGAGCGATCATCTCCAGCGCCTTCATCAACCCCGGCTCTGGCCTTACTTCCGTGTGAAAATCATCGCCGGATCGCAAAGCCATCCCCTGCATTCTAGGGCATTTAGCGTTTCCTTAGCGCCTCGGTCAGACGCGCGTCAAGCCACAGCCTCGGCAAGCGGCCTGGATCGGCTCGCGAACGCCAGCGCCAGCGCCTCGCGCAGCGAGGCGGCCTCGCGCGCGCCGGCGCCGCTGCCGGGCGGCGCGATCACCTCGCTGCAGCCGTGCTTGGCGGCCTCTTCCAGGCGCCGCTCAGGGTGCCCGACCCAGCGCAGCTCGCCGGTCAGGCCGAGCTCGCCGAAGCATGCGCGCGGCGCCGGCGAGAGCGGCACGCCGCGAGCTCGCGCTGGCGACGGCCAGCGCGACCGCGAGGTCGCACCCCGGCTCGTCGACGCGCACGCCGCCGACGACGTTGACGAACACGTCCGAGCCGCCCGTGCCGACGCGTCCGTGGCGGCCGAGGATCGCGAGCACCAGCGCGAGGCGGTTGCGATCGAGGCCGGAGACGACGCGCCGCGGCTGCTCGAGCTCGGACGGCGCGACCAGCGCCTGCACCTCGACGAGCAGCGGCCGCGAGCCCTCCATCGCCGCCAGCACGACGCTGCCGGGCGCGCGCGTCGCCTCGGCGACGAACCGCGCCGAGGCGTCGAGCACCTCGACCAGGCCGCCCTGGCGCATCTCGAACAGGCCGGCCTCGTTGGTCGATCCGAAGCGGTTCTTCAGCGCGCGCAGCTCGCGATACGGGCGCTCGCGCTCGCCCTCGAACTGCAGCACGCAGTCGACCAGATGCTCGAGCACGCGCGGGCCGGCGAGCGCGCCCTCCTTCGTCACGTGCCCGACGAGGATCACCGCCGTGCCCTGCGCCTTGGCGAGCTTCATCACCTGCCCGGCGACCTCGCGCACCTGCCCGACCGAGCCGGGCGCGCCCGACAGCTCGCCGGAGTTCAGCGTCTGCACGGAGTCGATCACGCAGGCGGCCGGACGTTCCGCAGCGATCGCATCGAGCGTCGTCTCGAGATCGGTCTCGGCCAGGATCGGCACGCGCAGCGCGCCCGGGCCGAGGCGCTCGGCGCGCAGCCTGACCTGCTCGGCCGACTCCTCGCCGCTGATGTAGAGCGTGCGGTGGCCGGCCTGCTGCAGGTGGCCGAGCGCCATGTTCGTCAGCGTCGACTTGCCGATTCCCGGCGAGCCGCCGAGCAGCACGAGCGATCCCGGCACGAGACCGCCGCCGAGCACGCGATCGAGCTCGCCGATGCCCGTCGACATGCGCTGCAGCGGCGCCGCGCCGACCTCGCGCAGCGGCTTCGCGGCGAGCGTCGGGCGTCGCGCGCGCGCGCCGCCGCCGCCGCGCCGGCGCGATCGGCCGCGCTGCTCTGCCGCCGGCGCCTCCTCGACGAGCGTGTTCCATCCGCCGCAGCTGGGACAACGCCCGTGCCACTTGAACTCCTGAGCGCCGCACTCGGTGCAGACGTGAACGGGACTACGGGACACGTGGCGAGATCACGCGGAGCAGGCGGGTGACGGCGGTGCGAGCCATCCGCTCATAGGTTAGGGGCGGCCCAGGACGGCCTGCGCGGTCGCGCCTGCGGGCGCGCCGGCCGGCAGCTCAGCCGCGGCGGGGACAGCCGGCGGCGGCTCCGTAGAAGTTCGTCCCGTCGAGCCCGGGACCGGTGATCTGAGGGCGCTGCGCGCCGCCGCCGGGCGCGTAGGCGGTGTCGAACCATTCGCCGAAGAACTGCGCCAGGCGCGCGCGGCAGCCCGGACTCTGGTTCGGGAGCGCTTGTGCGAAGGCGGCCTCGAGCTGGGGCTCTGAGATGTTCGCGCCGCCGAAGTCGCGCTGGACTTCCTGTAGCGCGGCGTCGAAGCCGCGAGGCCTCGAGGATCCTGCGCAGCGCCTCGTAGGCCGCGGCCGGACGTTCGTAGGTTGGCGGACCGTCGAAGAGCGTGTATGCGTAGGGCTTGGAAGGCGCGATCGTCCAGAAGCTGCCGCCGTTGGCGTAGGCGCGGTCGAAGGTCGCGATCAGCGCCCGCTCGAATTCACCGCCTTTCAGGGCGCGCGCCGGGAACACGTAGCTTTCCATCCATTCGGCGAGCCCCTCCTTGAAGAACGTCATCTCGTAGCTCGCCTCGCTGACGTTGTCGCCCCACCACTGGTGCATGTTCTCGTGCCACAGGACCGGCAGTTCGACGACGCCTTCGTTGAAGGAGATCATCGTCTGCATCTCCTCCTCGAAGGCCACCGAGGGCAACCCCACGAGAGCGCCGTCGGAGACGAATGGATAGGGCCCGTTGAACAGGCTCTCGAAGTTGGTGACTTCTTCCTGCTGGTCGAGGATCGCCGCGTTGTGAGCGCGTTTGGCGGGCGGGATCCCTTCGTCCTGGGCCTGGTAGTAGGTCACGCCGTCGGCGCCGACGTGCGAGCTCAGTGAGTAGTTGCCGATGCTGCTCTGCACCAGATAGCTCGCCACGGGCGCCAACGATTCCCAGTTCCAGGTCGCAGAGCCGCGCGGGAAGTCGGAGTCGGGTGGGTTGCGCGTCACGCCGTCGAAGGACGCCGTTCGCAATCGCGACCTTGCCCGTTTCGACGGTCTCGTGGAAGCTGTACGTGGGCTTCGCCGTGGGGTAGTCGTTGAGCGGCATCCAGGCGCTCGCACCGATCGGCTCGGTCGCCACGAGCCCTCCGCCGGGCGCGCGAAACCAACCCTCCGCTTCGCCGTCGGCGTCTTTGTGCAGGCCCGGGCGGCCGGTGTAGGCGACGTCCACGGTGAACGTCGCGGACGCCGGAATCGGACGGCGCGGGTGTGATCAGCAGCTTGTCCGCCGGGCACTGCGTGCCGTCGCGAGATTCGACCGGAGCCGCCTTCAGTGCGCAGTTCGGGGCTGCAGGCGGGCGGCAGAGGATTGTCCTGCGGGCCACCGACGGGAACGGTCTGCGAGGCCTCGTGAGCGCGCGGGTCGGGATCTTCGGGACCGAGCGGATCGCCGGGGTAGGTGGGCTGCACGAAGGAGAACGCAGCCGGCGTGCCGTCGACCGTCACCGACTCGACCGAGAGTTCCGGGTGGCCGCTGCCCAAGCGCCGTCGGCTCGAGATCGAGCGTCAGGCTCGACAGGCACTGCGTCGCGCTCGTCCGTGAGCGCCACATGGTTGCCCGGCAGGAACCTGTTCGTGGCGGCGCTGTAGCGGAGGTCCACTTCGGTGTGCACGCTCGTGTAGCCGCCGTTGCCGGTCTCCGGGTATACCCGCTCGCCGTATGGCGCGAGCGTGCGCGCGCCGGGGGCGCAGCGGGCACCCGAAGACGGCTTCGGGCGAAGCCGGCGGCAGGCGGCGTGGCCGTGCCCGAGGCGATTTCGGTCGAGGCTGCGCCAGGCGCCGCGGAAGTGCCCGGGGCAACTTCGGTCGGAGCTTTGGAAGGCCTCGCAGGCGCCGGCGAGGCGAGCGCGAGTGCCGCCGCCGTCATCCCCAGTGCGATCCAGGCCGGTCTCTCCATGAACCGAAGGATCGCACGCCGAAGGGCCCGCGCGATTCCGGTCGCAGGCGCCTGCGATGCTGCCCTGCTCCGTCGGCCAGTCCGCGCCGGCGGTCTCGCCTCGACGTCGCCCGGCCACCTCGAGCGCTACTCCGCGTCGGGCTCGCCGATCGGCGGCGCTGTCGTCGGCCGGCGCGTCCTCGCCCTCGGTCAGCTCCTCGCGAGCCGCCTTCGGCGCCGACGCCGACCGGCGTCTTCTGCTTCTTCGGCTTGACGATCGTCAGGCGCACCTCGCCCTCCTCGCCCTCCGGCGTCGGGTCGACGACGATCGTCGCTCCCGGCGTCAGCTCCTCGCGCAGCACGAAGTCGGCCAGCGGGTCCTCGATGTAGCGCTGGATCGCGCGGCGCAGCGGCCGTGCGCCCATCGACGGATCCCAGCCCTTCTCGACGAGCAGATCCTTCGCCTCGCCGGTCAGCTCGAGCTGCAGCTCGCGTTCGGCCATCGACTCGCGGATCCGCAGCAGCAGCAGCTCGACGATCTGCTTGATCTCGTCCTTCTGCAGCTTGTGGAAGACGATCACGTCGTCGATCCGGTTGAGGAACTCGGGGCGGAAGACCTTCTTCAGCTCGCCCATGATCCGCGACCTTCATGTCGTCGTAGGTGATCCCCGTCTCGTCCTCCGAGACGGCGAAGCCGAGCGGCGTGTTGCGCGCGATCTCCGAGGCGCCGATGTTCGAGGTCATGATCACGATCGCGTGGCGGAAGTCGACCGTGCGCCCCTGCGCGTCGGTCAGGCGGCCGTCCTCGAGGATCTGCAGCAGGATGTTGAAGACGTCCGGGTGCGCCTTCTCGATCTCGTCGAGCAGCAGCACGCTGTAGGGCTTGCGCCGGATCGCCTCGGTCAGCTGGCCGCCCTCGTCGTAGCCGATGTAGCCGGGAGGCGAGCCGACCAGCCGCGAGACGGCGTGCTTCTCCATGTACTCGGACATGTCGATCCGGATCATCGCGTCGTCGTCGCCGAACAGGAACTCGGCGAGCGTGCGCGCGAGCTCGGTCTTGCCGACGCCGGACGGGCCGAGGAAGATGAACGAGCCGGTCGGGCGCTTCGGGTCCTTCAGGCCGGCGCGCGAGCGCCTGATCGCCTTCGAGATCACCTCGATCGCCGGGTGCTGGCCGATCACGCGCTTGTGCAGTTCGTCCTCCATCCGCATCAGCTTCTGCGTCTCGGCCTCGGTCAGCTTGAACACCGGGATGCCGGTCCACATCGAGACGATGTCGGCGATCTCCTCTTCGCCGATCGACGGGCGCTCGCCGGACTCGCCCGATTCCCACTCCTGCTCGAGCTCGCGTTTCTTGTTCGTCAGCTTGCGCTCGGTGTCGCGCAGCGCCGCCGCCTTCTCGAACTCCTGCGCCTCGATCGCGGCCTCCTTCTCGCGGCGCGTCGTCTCGACCTCGCCCTCGAGCTCGCGGTTGGCCGGCGGCGAGGTCATCGACTTGATCCGCATCCGCGAAGCCGCCTCGTCGATCAGGTCGATCGCCTTGTCGGGCAGGAAGCGGTCGGAGATGTAGCGGCTCGCCAGTTCGCCGGCGGCGCGCAGCGCCTCGTCGGTGATCTGCACCTTGTGGTGCTGCTCGTAGCGGTCGCGCAGGCCCTTGAGGATTTCGACGGTCTGGTCGACCGTCGGCTCGTCGACGCGGATCTGCTGGAAGCGGCGCTCGAGCGCCGAGTCGCGCTCGAGGTACTTGCGGTACTCCTCGAGCGTCGTCGCGCCGATCGTCTGCAGCTCGCCTCGCGCCAGCGCCGGCTTGAGGATCGAGGCCGCGTCGATCGCGCCCTCGGCCGCGCCGGCGCCGACGAGGTTGTGGAGCTCGTCGATGAACAGGATGATGTCGCCGCGCTGGGTGATCTCCTTCATCACCTTCTTCAGGCGCTCCTCGAACTCGCCGCGGTACTTCGAGCCGGCGACGAGCGCCGCCAGGTCGAGCGTGTAGATCTGCTTGTTGCGCAGCAGCTCGGGCACGTCGGAGCTGGTGATCCGCTGGGCGAGCCCCTCGACGACGGCCGTCTTGCCGACGCCCGGCTCGCCGACCAGCACCGGGTTGTTCTTCGTGCGCCGCGAGAGGATCTGCATGATCCGCTCGATCTCGGTCTCGCGGCCGACGCACGGGTCGAGCTTGCCTTCGGCGGCGAGCTTCGTCAGGTTGCGGCCGAACTGGTCGAGCAGCTTCGAGGACTTCTTGCCCTCGCCCGGCGCCGCGCCGGAGCCCGAGCTCGAGCCGCCGGACTGGCCCTGGCGGCGTCCGCCGGGGCCGGAGAGCATGCGGATCACCTCGTTGCGGATCTTCTCGGAGTCGGCGTCGAAGTCGAGCAGGATGCGCGCGGCGACGCCCTCGTTCTCGCGCACCAGCCCGAGCAGGATGTGCTCGGTGCCGATGTAGTTGTGGCCGAGGCTGAGCGCCTCGCGCAGCGCCAGCTCGAGGACCTTCTTCGCGCGCGGCGTGAACGGGATCTGGCCGGAGGTGACCTCCTCGCCGGAGCCGACGATCCGCACGACCTGCGCGCGCACGCGCTCGACGGTGATGTCGAGGCTCTCCAGCACGCGAGCGGCCAGGCCCTCCTCCTCGCGCAGCAGTCCGAGCAGGATGTGCTCGGTGCCGATGTAGTTGTGCTTGAGCGTTCGCGCCTCCTCCTGCGCGAGAACGACGACCTGGCGGGCCCGTTCTGTGAATCGCTCGAACATGCTTGATTCCTTCCTGCGAGGACGGTGCCTCTAGAGTGCTCTGTGGTCCGGTCTTGAGGGGTCGAGCCTCACCGGCAGTCTACCAACCGGTCCTGCGGCCCCGTGAGGGTCAATCGTCAGCTGAGCGCCGCAGCTTGAGGTCTGACAGCGCCGCTCGGGCGCTCTGCGCAGGGTCCGCGGCTCAGTCGCGCATCGCCGGGAACAGCACGACCTCGCGAATCGAGTCGCGCCCGGTCAGCAGCATCACCAGCCGGTCGATCCCGAGGCCGACGCCGCCGGCCGGCGGCATGCCCTGCTCGAGCGCCTGCACGAACAGCTCGTCGTAGGGCTGCGTCTCCTCGTCGCCGGCCTCGGCGGCGGCCTGCTGGGCCTCGAAGCGCTCGCGCTGCGCGTCGGCGTCGTTGAGCTCGGAGAAGCGCGTTCGCGATCTCGATCCCGCCGGCGAACGCCTCCCAGCGCTCGACCAGCCCGGCGCGCGAGCGGTGCTCGCGCGCGAACGGCGAGAGCTCGACGGGATAGTCGAACACGAAGCTCGGCTGCGGCAGCGTCGGCTCGACGAACTTCGAGAGCAGCTCGTCGGCGATCTGCGCCCAGCTGACGCCGTCGGTGCGGACCTCCAGACCGCGCGCTGCGATCTCGGCTCGCAGCGACTCGAGATCGCCGGCCACGCCGAGGTCGATGCCGGTCGCCTCGGCGATCGACTCGACGAAGCCGACGCGCCGCCACGGGCGCGGAGAAGTCGAGCTCGCCGTCGTATGACGATCGCAGCCGCAGCGGCGCGCACGAGCTCTTCCAGGCGCCGTGCGGCGACCTCGTAGTCGGCGTACGCCTCGTAGAACTCGACCATCGTGAACTCCGGGTTGTGCTTCGTCGAGACGCCCTCGTTGCGGAAGTCCTTGCCGAGCTCGTAGACGCGCTCGAGGCCGCCGACGAGCAGCCGCTTGAGGTACAGCTCGGTCGCGATCCGCAGGTAGAGCGTGCGGTCGAGCTCGTTGTGATGCGTCGTGAACGGCCGCGCCAGCGCGCCGCCGTAGAGCGGCTGCAGCACCGGCGTCTCGACCTCGACGAAGCCCTCGCCGTCGAGGTAGGCGCGGACCGCCGAGATGATCTTCGCGCGGTCGATGAACAGCCGGCGCGCCTCGTCGCTCGAGATCAGGTCGAGCTCGCGGCGGCGGTAGCGCGTCTCGACGTCGGCCAGGCCGGCGTGTTTGTCCGGCGGCGGGCGCAGCGCCTTGGCGAGCACTGCGAAGTCGCTCGACGCGCAGCGAGATCTCGCCGCGCCGCGATGCGCAGCGCGGCGCCGTCGACGCCGATCAGGTCGCCGATGTCGAGCGAGGTCAGACGCTCGAACGCCTCCTCGCCGAGCACGTCGCGGCGCGCGTGCAGCTGGATCTTGCCGCTGCGATCGACGAGGTCGAGGAACGCCGCGCCGCCCGAGCCGCGGCGCGCGGCGAGGCGGCCGGCGACGCGGTGGCGCTCGTCGGTCTCCTCGCCGGCCTGCAGATGCTCGTAGGCGGCGAGCACGTCGGCGATCGGCTCGACGTTCTCGTACGTGTACGGGAACGAGCCGGCGTCGGCCTGCTTCAGCCGCTCGCCCTTGGCGCGGCGCTCGGCGATCAGCTCGGGCAGGCCGTGTTGCCGGCTGGCTCGGCTCGGGATCGTTCGCCGGCATCGCTCGGCGACCGGCCTCCGCTCGTCAAGGTCGCCGCGGCCTCCCGCCTGTCGGGCCCGACTCGTGGCCGATCGACCGGCGAGCTACTTCAGCCCGACGTCGATCTTCGTGATCTTCAGCTTGCGCGCAGGGCCGCGCGGGACCTTCACGGCGACCGTCTCGTTGCGCTTGCGGCCGATCAGCGCGCGGCCGACCGGCGACTCGTTGGAGAGCTTCGCCTCCTCGGGCTTCGCCTCGGCCGAGCCGACGATCGTGTACTTGACCGACTTGCCCGTCTTTTCGTCTTTGACGTGTACGACCGAGCCGATCTGCACGACGTCCGTCGAGAGGTCCTTCGTCTCGATCACGCTCGCCATCCGCAGCTTCTCCTGCCAGCTGCGCGATCCGGCTCTCGAGCATCGCCTGCTCGTTCTTCGCGTCGTCGTACTCCGAGTTCTCGGAGATGTCTCCGAACTCCCGCGCCTCCTTGATCCGCTCGGCGACTTCGCGACGCTTCTCGGTAGAGAGCAGCTCGAGCTCGTCCTTGAGCTTCTTCAGTCCTTCAGGGGTGAGGATTACGTCCTTCGGCATCTGGCCTCGATCGCGGTGTCGTAGTTGGGCCGTCGAGCGACGGACCGCGTCCCCCCGGCGGGAATTTCGCGGCAGACGGCCCGAGCGAGCGCAGCAGTATAGCGAGCCCGAAAAGGCCCGAGCGGGAGCGTCAGAGCGCCAGCGCGAGCGGCGTCGCAGCCGCCTCGAGCAGCTCGCGCACGCCCGTCAGCGTCTCCGATTCCTGCAGCGCCGCCTGCAGCCGCTTGGCCTCGTGCGAGTCGAGCTGCAGGCGCATCACGTACCACGGATAGAACTTGCGCAGGTAGCGCGTCGCGCGCGGCTCGCCGATGTGCTCGACGGCGCAGGCGATCGTCCAATCGAGCTCGCGCACGACCTCCGCGCGCGTCGGCGCGCACTCGCGCCCGTCGAGCAGCTCCGCGAACAGCCACGGATTGCCGAGCGCGCCGCGCGCCAGCATCACCGCGCTCGCTCCGGTCTGCTCGAACGCCGCACGCACGCACGCCGCGTCGCTCAGCCCGCCGGTCAGGATCACCGGCGCGTCGAGCCGCTCGACCAGTCGCGCCGCAAGCGCGTAGTCGGGCACGCCCTTGTGCTGCACGGCCGCCGAGCGCGGATGGAAAGCGATCGCCGAGACGCCCGCCTCCGCGACGAGGCGCTGCGCCAGCTCGAAGCCGCTCGTCTCACCGCGACGCACGCCCGAGCGCAGCTTCACCGTCACCGGCAGCTGACCCTTCGGCCCGACCGCGCCGGCGACCGCCGCGCCCGCCAGCGCGACGGCGCGATCGGGATCGTCGAGCATCGCCGCGCCGGCGCCCGTCTTGCACACCTTCGGCACCGGACAGCCCATGTTGATGTCGATCGCATCGGCACCGACCGCAGCGACGCGCGCCGCCGCCTCGCGCATGATCGCCGGATCCTCGCCGAACAGCTGAATCGAGACCGGACCTCCATCGCGCTCGCGCGGATCGATCCGCAGCATCTCGACGCACGTCTTCTCGTTGCCGTGATGAATCGCATGCGTCGAGACCATCTCCGAGACCGCCATGCCCGCGCCGTAGCGCTTGGCCTGCAACCGCACGAACCAGTTGCCGATCCCGGCCAGCGGCGCGAGCAGCACCCGATTGGGCACGCGCAGCGTGCCCAGCATCCAGGCTTCGGTGAGGCGGTTCGTCTCAGCCATCGCTCAATTATGGACAGGCCGCGCGGCTCGACCACAACGAACGCCCGAGGCGGCCTCCGGCCGCCAATCAAAAGGTCGTTCGCCCTGAACGCCTAGCTGTTTTTCTCGTGCAGCAGCCGCAGCCCGGTCAACGTCAGGAAGTCGTCGACCTCGTGCAGCTCCTCGGCATACGGCACGACGAGCCCGGCCAGGCCGCCCGTCGCGATCGCGTGCGTGCGTTCGCCGAGCTCGTCGTAGACGCGGCGCAGGATCGCGTCGATCGCGCCGGCATAGCCGTAGACGACGCCCGAGCGGATCGCGTCGATCGTGTTCTTGCCGATCACGCTCTTCGGCGGCGCGAGGTCGATCTTCGGCAGCCGCGCGCCGCGTTCGGAGAGCGCCTCGAGCGAGATCTCGATGCCGGTCATCAGCGCGCCGCCGAGATACTCGCCGTCGCGTGAGACGACGTCGAACGTCGTCGCCGTGCCGAAGTCGACACAGACCGACGAGCCCTCGAAGCGATCGCGTATCGCGACCGCGTTGACGAGCCGATCGGCGCCGATCTCGCGCGGGTTGTCGTAGCGAATCGCCATGCCCGTCTTCGTTCCCGGCCCGACGACGAGCATCTCGTGGCGCAGATAGCGCCGCGCCATCGCCGTCCACTCGGGCTCGAGCTGCGGCACCGTCGAGGAGACGATCGACGCCTCCAGGTCGGCGAAGCCGTAGCCGCGCAGCTCCATCAGGTTTCGCAGCGCCGCGCCGAGCTGGTCGGCCGTCGACTGGCGCACCGTCGCGAAGCGCCAGTGCTCGACGAGTTCCTCTCCGCGGAACATGCCGAAATGCGTCTGCGTGTTCCCGACGTCGACGACGAGCAGCATCTCCGAGCATTATGCTCGGCGCGGCGATGGCGACGATCGTTCCCAAGCTGTACGCGCTGCCCGCCTCGCATCCGTGCGCGGCCGTCGCCGCCGCGCTGCGGCTGAAGCGAATCGAGTTCCAGCGCATCGATCTGCTGCCGCTCACGCAGCTGATCGTCGGCCCGCTGCGCTACGGCGGCCACACCGTGCCGGGAATGCGCTTCGACGGCGAGCGGCTCGTCGGCTCGCGCGCGATCATGCGCCGGCTCGATCAGCTCGTGCCCGACCCGCCGCTGCTGCCGGCGCCCGGCAGTCCGGCCTACGCGCGCGTGCTCGAGGCCGAGCGCTGGGGCGATGAGGTGCTGCAAGGCGTGCCGCGACGCGTGCTCGACCTCGCTTTCGTACGCCGGCCGGCCGCGATGCTCAGCTACGCCGCCGATGCCAAGCTGCCACTGCCGCTCGATGCGATGCGCCCCGCCGCGCCGCTCGTCGCGCGGCTGATGGCGCGCCAGAACGGCGCGCGCGAAGAGGCCGTCCGCGCCGACCTCGCGGCGCTGCCGGCACAGCTGCAGCGGATCGACGGCTTGGATCGACTCGGGCCTGCTCGGCGGCGAGCAGCCGAACGCCGCCGACCTGCAGATCGGCAGCACCGTGCGGCTGCTGCGCACGATCGCCGACCTGCGCCCGTCGATCGACGCACATCGCGCAGCCGAGCTCGCGCGCTACTTCCCGGCGACCGTCGGCGAAGTGCCGCCCGGCACGTTGCCGGCGGCGTGGCTCGCGCCGAACACGGTCGACTAGGCGCGGCGCTACAGTCGCCATAGGCTCGAACGGCGACCGCTCGATCCGAGCGAAGATGCGAATCCTCGACCCACAATCCCTCGGCAAGCACGTCGACCGCCTGTATCGCGCCGCCTGGGCCCTGTGCGGCTCGCGCGAGGACGCCGAGGATCTCGTCCAGGAGACCTTCGCGCGCGTGCTCTCGCGACCGCGCATGCTGCAGGGCGACGACGAGCTGTACTACCTGATGCGCGTGCTGCGCAACACCTTCCTGACCGGCCGCCGCACGGCCGGCAGGCGGCCGGTCACGGTCGCGACGCTCGACGACGTCGTCGCCGCCGATCCGAAGCCGCTCGCGCGCCCCGAGCAGGCGCTCGAGATCCAGGAGCTCTACGCGACGATCGCCGAGCTGCCCGAGGACTTCCGCCTGGCGCTCGTCGCGATCGATGTGCTCGGGCTCAGCTACCGCGAAGCAGCGCAGGCGCTGCGCGTGCGCGAGGCGACGATCACGACACGACTGTTCCGCGCGCGTCGGCAGGTCGCCGCCAAGCTCGCCGACACCGATTCCGGCGGAGCCGGCGCCGTAGCCGCGCGCCCCAGCGGCAGCAGCGATCGCAGCGAGACGAGCGAGCTGCCCGCCCAGCGTGCGCAGCGCCGCCAGGAAGAAAAACGTGCGAGCGGAGTCGTCTCCAGCAGAGACGCGAAATGAACGAGCCAGACGACCCACAGACGCCTGCCGAGCCGGAGTCCGACGTCGCCGAGCTGATCCGCTCGATCGACGTGCGCGCGCCCGACTCGCTGCACGCGACGATCGACGCGATGATCGCCGAGCGCTCCGGCCGCTCGCGGCGCAGCTCGCGCTCGAGCCCGGCGCCGGCCCGCAGGCGATTCGGTCCGCGGCTGGCCGCCGTCGGCTCGATCCTCGCCGCCGTCGTCGCGCTCGTGATCGTCGTCGCGCTCGGCAGCAGCTCCTCGACGCTGAGCGTCCACGACGCCGCCGCGCTGACGCTGCGCGCGGCCACCGGACCGGCGCCGGCCGAGAGCGCGAAGAGCGACGGCCAGCTCGACGCGTCGGTCGAGGGCGTCGCCTTCCCCTACTGGAGCGCGCACTTCGACTGGCGTGCGACCGGGCAGCGCAGCGACAAGGTCGACGGCCGCGAGATCACGACCGTCTTCTACGAGAACCCGCGCGGACGTCGCGTCGGCTATTCGATCGTCGCCGGCTCAAAGCCGCCGCCTGTGAGCGGCGGCGTGATCTCGCGCAGCGACGGCACTCCCTACCGGCTGCTGACCGTCGGCGGCGCCGCCGTCGTCGCATGGACGCGCGAA
Source organism: uncultured Solirubrobacteraceae bacterium (assembly GCA_963812575.1). Classification (GTDB taxonomy): domain Bacteria; phylum Actinomycetota; class Thermoleophilia; order Solirubrobacterales; family Solirubrobacteraceae; genus Palsa-744. The sequence goes on from CAWEVS010000005.1 coordinate 203,083, forward strand.
GGCCACCTGTGCGTGATCTCCGGTCGCGGCGTCGACGGCGCCACGCTGCTGCGCCTGGCCAGCTGGGACAACCGCCGCGCGCTGGCGTCCTGAGCGGCGCGCGGGCTCGGCGCGCCCGGCTCACCGCTCTCCCGGCGCTAACTCGTCGCGAGCGCCGGCTCGAGCGGCGGCCCGGCCCAGCGCACGCCCTCGGTCAGCGCCAGCGCCGCCAGCGCATCGGACAGGCGACGTCCGTCGGGCACGGCGCACTCGAAGTCGAGCTCGAGCGCCGGAATCAGCACGAAGCGGCGAGCGAGCAGCTGCTCGTGCGGCAGCGTCATCCGCGCCTCGCGCAGCTCGAGCTCGCCGAGCAGCAGGATGTCGATGTCGATCGCGCGCGGCCCATGATGCAGGCCGCCCTGCTCGCGCCCGAGCTCGTGCTCGAGCCGCTTGACCGCGTCGAGCAGCGCCAGCGGCTCGAGCTCGGTCTCGATCCGGACGCACGCATTGAGGAAGCTCGGCTGGTCGGGCACCTCGCCGACCGGATCGGTGTCGTAGGTCGACGAGCTCGCGAGCACCGTCACGCCGATCGACGGCAGCGCCGCGACGGCCGCCTGCAGCTGCTCGCGGCGCTCGCCGACGTTCGAGCCGAGTCCGAGAAGTCCGATCCGCGCTGGCACGGCGCAGACGCTAGCGCGCGCTCAGTCGCGAGTCGTCTGCAGCCCGGCGGCCTGCGCGCGCTCGCCCATCGCCTGCGCGAACGGCACCAGCGCCGACATCGGTCGCAGCATCACGGTGAAGTCCGCGATCAGGCCGTCGCCGTCGAAGCGCAGCAGATCGATGCCCTCGATCTCGCGACCGGCGCCTGCCACGCCGGCGCGGAAGATCAGCGCATGCGCGCCGTCCATCGTCAGCTCGTCGGTGAAGCGAAAGTCCTCGAACACCTGGATCACCTCGCCCAGCAGCCGCCGAACGGTCTCGCGCCCGACGAACGGATGGAACGTGACCGGGCTGTGAAAGACGATCTCCGGCGCGAGCAGCTCACCGACCGAGTCGAGATCGCGCAGCTCGACCGCCGCGCGGTAGCGCTCGGCCGTCGTCTGCTGAGCCGTGCTCATCCCTCGCCCTCGCGCCAGACCTCGACCGAGACCTCGTCGACGCTCAGCGGGATCGGCGGCTCGGGCTTCGTCGCCTTGACCCACACGCCTTCGAGATCGTAGTCGGCCAGCAGCCGGTTCGCGATCGTGCTGCAGAGCCGCTCGAGCGTCTTGTGCGAGCGCTGCTGCGCGACCAGCGCGACGAGCTGGCAGACCTCGGCGTAATCGACCGTGTCCTCGATCGAGTCAGTCACGGTCGCGTCGGTCTCGCCGACGTCCAGGCGCAGGTCCAGCACGAGCCGCTGCCCGACCTCGCGCTCGGCCTCGCTGACGCCGTGATGCGTGTACAGCGACAGCCCTGTGATCTCGACCGTGACCGCCTCGGCAGCCTGCTCCTCGCCATCCTCGCGAGCGTCGTCGTCTAGCTCGTCGGCGTCGTCGCTGGGCTCTTCGCCGTCCATCTCGCGCCCAACGTAGCAGCCGCCGCCGCGAGCGCCTCGCGCGCCGGCGCGACGTCGTGCACGCGGAACACGCTCGCTCCGCGCTCCAGCGCGAGCACGTTCGTCGCGAGCGTCGCAGCGAGCCGATCGGCGCCACGCGGCGTGCCGGCGATGCGGCCGAGGAAGCCCTTGCGCGACGTGCCGATCACGACCGGCCGGCCGATCGCGACGATCTCGTCGAGCCGTCGCAGCAGCTCGAGGTTGTGCTCGACGGTCTTGCCGAAGCCGATGCCCGGATCGAGCAGCACGCGCTGCTCCTCGATGCCTTCGCGCACGGCCAGCTCGAGGCGCTCTTCGAGGAACGCCTTGACCTCGTCGACGACGTCCTCGTAGCGCGGATCGTCCTGCATCGTCGCCGGCTCGCCGCGCATGTGCATCAGGCAGCAGTCGGCGCCCGACTCGGCGATCACGCCCGCCATCTGCGCGTCGCGCAGCGCGCTGACGTCGTTGACGAGCGTCGCGCCGGCGGCGAGCGCCGCGCGCGCGACCGACGCCTTGCGCGTGTCGATCGAGATCTGCGGCCGCGCGCCCGCCCAGTCCGTCGCAGCGAGCCCTTCGACGACCGGCAGCGCCCGCGCGAGCTCCTCCTCGGCCGCGACCGGCTCAGAGCCCGGCCGCGTCGATTCGCCGCCGACGTCGAGCATCTGCGCGCCCTCGACCGCCAGCGTGCGACCGTGCGCGACCGCCGACTCGGCAGCGAGAAACAGCTCGCCGTCGTAGAACGAATCCGGCGTGACGTTGACGATCCCCATCAGGCGGAAGCCTTCGGGACCGACCACTAGGAGAGCTCAGGGCCCTTCGGGTCGTGCCCGCGCGTCTCGGCAGTGCCACCGGCGAGGCCCGGACGCGGGATCGTGCGCGGCGCTTCGCGCTCGGTCTTGCCGCGGTCGGCCGGCATCGGCGGAGCCGGCAGCTCGGGCTTGGTGTCCTCCTCGACGCCGAACACGTCCTCCTCGCTCTTGCCGTCGAGCAGCGCGAGGAACTCTTCCTTCTCGATCGTCTCGCGTTTGACGAGGATCTCGGAGATCTTCGTCAGGTCGTGATGATGCTCGGTCAGGATTTCGCGCGCACGCTGATGCGCCGCCTCGATGATCCGCCGCACCTCGTCGTCGATCTCGCGTGCGATTTCATCGGAGTAGTCGGGCTCGGTCGAGAACTCGCGGCCGAGGAACGGCTGGCCGTGGTCGTGGCCGAACACGCGCGGGCCGAGCTTTTCGCTCATGCCGAAGCGCATCACCATCTGCTTCGCAGTAGCCGTCACCTTCTCGATGTCGTTCGACGCGCCGGTCGTGATCTCGCCGAAGATCAGTTCCTCCGCGGCGCGGCCGCCCAGCGTCATCGCCATCGTGTCCTTCAGCTCGGCGCGCGTCGTCAGGAAGCGATCCTCCTGCGGCATCGAGATCGTGTAGCCGAGCGCCTGGCCGCGCGAGATCACCGAGATCTTGTGCACCGGATCGGAGTGCTCGAGGAAGTGCCCGACGATCGCGTGACCCATCTCGTGGTAGGCCGTGATCAGCCGCTCTTTCTCGCTCATCACGCGCGTCTTCTTCTCGGGGCCGGCGATCACGCGCATGATCCCCTCCTCGAGCTCGTCCTGGCCGATCTCGCGCTTGCCGGTGCGCGCCGAGAGCAGCGCAGCCTCGTTGATCAGGTTCGACAGGTCGGCGCCGGTGAAGCCCGGCGTCTGCCCGGCGAGCGCGTCGATGTCGATCACCTTCGCCAGCGGCTTGCCGCGCGTGTGCACCTCGAGGATCTTCGCGCGCCCCTTGCGGTCGGGACGGTCGACGGCGATCTGGCGGTCGAAGCGGCCGGGACGCAGCAGCGCCGGGTCGAGGATGTCGGGGCGGTTCGTCGCCGCGATCATGATGATGTTGTCCTTCGCCTCGAAGCCGTCCATCTCGACGAGCAGCTGGTTGAGCGTCTGCTCGCGCTCGTCGTGACCGCCGCCGAGGCCCGCGCCGCGGTGGCGCCCGACGGCGTCGATCTCGTCCATGAAGATGATGCACGGGCTGTTCTGCTTGGCCTGCTCGAACAGGTCGCGCACGCGCGAGGCGCCGACGCCGACGAACATCTCGACGAAGTCAGAGCCCGAGATCGAGAAGAACGGCACGCCCGCCTCGCCGGCGACCGCGCGCGCCAGCAGCGTCTTGCCGGTACCCGGCGGCCCGTACAGCAGCACGCCGGTCGGTATTCGCGCGCCGAGCGCCTGGAACTTCTTCGGGTTCTCGAGGAATTCCTTGATCTCGTGCAGCTCCTCGACGGCCTCGTCGACCCCGGCGACGTCGCGGAAGGTGATCTTCGGCGAGTCGGCAGAGAGCCGCTTGGCGCGCGACTTGCCGAACGACATCACTTTCGAGCCGCCGCCCTGGACCTGGTTCATCAGGAAGATCCAGAAGCCGAAGAACAGGACGAACGGAATGATGTACGTCAGCAGGCTGAGCAGCTCGCTGCTCTTTTCCGATTCGACGTTGTAGGCGACGCCGTCGGTGCGCAGTTCTTTGATCAGTTCCGGAGCGGCCTGGTCGATGTAGCCGACTTCGTACGTTTCTTTGTTCTTCAGCTTGACTTCGAGCGACTTGCCCTTGTTCTTGAACTTGACTTCGCGAACTTCGCCCGAGGGCAGCTCTTTGGCGACGAGCGTCTGGTAGCTGTGCGTGCGGTGCTGGCTCGAGCCGGGATTGACCAGTTTGACCGCGAGGAACGCGAGCACGACGACGATCAGAATCGGAAACGCGGCGCTCTTGAAGAAACGGCTCATAGGGTCATCCTCGGCGCTGCGGCGCCGTCTGAGATCGTGCTCACCAGGCCGTTAGCGTACCATGGGGTTGCCGCGTTTCCGGCGGTTGCGCGGTCTCTCGCGTGTGTGTCAGAGCGCGGTATCTAGCGCTCGAGCACTGCTACATACGGCAGGTTGCGGTGGCGCTCGGCGTAGTCGAGTCCGTAGCCGACGACGAACCGGTTGGGTATCTCGAAGCCGACGTACCGCGTCGGCAGGTCGACCTTGCGGCGCTCGGGCTTGGTCAGCAGCGCGCACACCTCGAGCGTGCGCGGATTGCGCGAGCCGAGGTTGCGCATCAGGTACTGAAGCGTCAGGCCGGAGTCGACGATGTCCTCGACGATCAGCACGTCGCGCCCTTCGATCGACGCGTCGAGATCCTTCAGGATCCGCACGACGCCCGAGGAGTCGGTCGCCGAGCCGTAGGACGCGACCGCCATGAAGTCGACCTCGACCGGCACGCCGATGAAGCGCATCAGGTCGCTGAGAAAGAACACGGCGCCCTTCAGCACGCCGATCAAGAGCAGCGAGCGGCCGGCGTAGTCGCTCGTGATCTGCTCGCCCAGCTCGGCCACGCGACGCTGCAGCTCATCGGCGCTGACGAGCACCTCGCCTACCGCCGACTCCTCTGGAGCTCGCACCGGACTCGCCACCGCTGAGAGTCTAGTCCGCGCCCGGCGGCCGCTGGCCGGCGCCGCCGCCACCCGATCCGCTCGAGCCCGCGCGCGGCGGCAGCACTCGCATCGCCAGCACACCGCGCTCGATCACCGCGCCGGCGCGCCCGCCGACGTGCAGCTCTGCGCGCCCGCCGCGGCGCGCGAGCGCGAGCAGCTCCTGCACGCGATCGCCGGCCTGCGGCACGAGCTCGCCGACCGCCTGCTCGGCCAGGCGCACGACGACCATCCGCGCGAGCGCCGCCGGCATCGCCGCGAGTCGCTCGAGCGCGATCACGCGCTCGCCGGCCAGCTCGCGATCGACCAGCCCGTCGAGCAGCTCCGTCTCCTCGCGCAGCAGCCGCGCAGTGCGCAGCACGTTCGCCTCGGCCGCCGGATGCACCGTGCGCAGCGCCGGCACGAGCCGCGCCCGCACGCGCGCGCGAGCGAAGCGCTCGTCCTCGTTGCTCGCGTCATCGCGCCAGCGCAGCCCGCGCTCCTCGCAGTAGGCCGCCGTCTGCGCGCGCGTCACGCCGAGCAGCGGCCGCACGAGGCGCCCGTCGGCGCCGGCCATGCCCTGCAGCGCGCGCCTGCCCGGCGAGGCGGCGAGCCGGTAGAGGATCGTCTCGACCTGATCGCTCGCCGTGTGGCCGGTCGCGAACAGCGCGTCGCGATCCTCGGCGATCCGCGCGGCAGCGGCGTAGCGCAGCTCGCGCGCCCACGCCTGCACGTTGCCCTCGCCGCGCTCGCCGGCCTCGCGCGGCTCGGCGTGCACGAGCGACAGCTCGACGCCGAGCGACCGGCACAGCGCCTCACAGTGGCGCTCGTCCTCGTCGGCCTGCGCGCGCAGCCCGTAGTTGACGTGCAGCGCGCACACCTGCTGCGCCGCGCAGCGCGATCGCCACGTCGAGCAGGCAGACCGAGTCGCGCCCGCCCGAGAGCAGCACGAGCAGCGCCTCGCCGCCGGCGAGCAGGCCGCCGCCGCGCACGCTCTCGCGGATCTCGGCGACGCTCACCGCCGGCGCGCCTACTCGCGCCTCGGCGCCGCGATGAACAGCTCGGTCGGCTCGGAGAACCCCTTCAGGCCGACCTCGCCGATCAGCTCGAAGCGCACGTCGTCGAGCGCCGCCGCGGCATCGACGACCGGCCGCGTGACGAGCACCTCGCCACCGCCGGCGCGCGCGACGACGCGCGCCGCCTGGTTGATCTCGCGCCCGTAGTAATCGCCGTCGCGATACAGCGCCTCGCCGAAGTGCATGCCGATCCGCGGCGGCGGATCGCCGGGCACGCCGGCCGAGCCGAGCCCGACCGCCCAGCGCACCAGCCCGCTGGCGTCGGGGCCGACGACCATCACCTCGTCGCCGAGCGTCTTGATCACGCGCGCGTCGCTCGGCAGCGTCCGCTCGACGGCATCGACGAACCGCTCGACGGCCGCCAGCGCCTCCTCGTCGCCGCGCTCGACCGTCAGCCGTGCGTAGCCGGCGAGGTCGGCGAACACGATCGCCACCCGCACGCGCCCCTCCTCGGATGAGCTTTCGGCGAGATCGCTCTCCATGTGCCCGATCACGTCCTGCTCGACGAAGTAGCCGAGCATGCGGTCGTGCGTGTAGCGCAGCAGCGGCACGACGAACGGGATCAGCGCACGCGCGAGCCCCTCCATCTCCTCGGCGATCTCGACGTTCGGCATCCCCTCGCGCATCAGCGGCTCGTGCACGTAGAGATGGATCAGGCGAACCTCGGCTTCGGCGATCTGCGCGATCGCCTGGCCGTAGACACGCGCCAGCTGCAGGAACGCGACCGCCGGCAGGCCCGCCTCGAGCACCGTCGCGACGTAGCGCAGCATTTCCAGGTCCTCGTCGGAGAGCAGCTCCGGCGCGCGCCAGCCGAGTCCCATCGCCGCGAGGAAGCGTTCGATCAGCCCCTCTTCCAAGCCCGTCTCGCGCGCGACTTCGCGCACCGTGTAGCGGCCCTCGGCGCCGCTCAGCAGATCCTCGATCGGCCCGACCGCGAGCTGGCCGTGGTCGCTGGCCTGCTTGATCTCCGCGAGCGTGTGCCCGCGCGCGCGCAGGCGAGCGACGACGCGCACGTACGCAGCCGCCGCAGGCGTCCAGCGACCGGCGTAGCCGGGAACGAGGCCCATGCCGATCCACCGTTTGACGGTGCCCGGCGAGACGCCGGCGCGCGCCGCGACCTGCGCGAGCGTCGGCTCGGCGGGCGCCGGCGGCAGCGGCTCTGCAGGCTCAGCCACTCAAACGCCGCGCGAAGGGCTTTCCCATGCGCCGCAGTCTAAAGTCGGCCGCGGTGCCCGACAGCGCGACCACTCAAGAGCACGCGATCCACCTGCACCCGACGGCGCCGCTGGCCGAGCGCGTGCTGTTGCCCGGAGACCCCGGCCGCGCGCTCGCGCTGGCGCAGACGCTGCTCGCCGAGCCGAAGATGTTCAACCACAACCGCGGCCTGTGGGGCTACACCGGCGAGGCCGCCGACGGGCAGGCGCTGACGATCCAGGCGACCGGCATGGGCGGCCCCTCGGCCGCGATCGTGCTCGAGGAGCTGATCGCGCTGGGCGCGCGCCGGGCGATCCGCGTCGGCACCTGCGGCGCGCTCGATCGCGCGCTCGAGCTCGGCGATCTGCTGATCGCGCGCGAGGCGATCTGCGCCGACGGCACCTCGCGCGCGCTCGGTGCCGGCGAGCGCATCGCCGGCGACGTGCAGCTGAGCGATGCGCTTGCGCGAGCGGCGCCGGACGCGCGCGCCGGCACGGTCGTCAGCGTCGACCTGTTCTACGAGCGCGACGGCGCGCGCAGCGCCGAGCACGACGCGCTCGCAGTCGAGATGGAGGCGGCGACGCTGTTCGCGATCGGCGCGCAGAGCGAGACGCCGGTCGCTTGCCTGCTGACGGTCACCGACACGTTCGACGAGGACGACTCGCGCCACCGGATCGACTCGGCGGCGCTGCTTTCCGCCGCCGAGCGGATGGGTCGTGTCGCGCTGGCCGCCTTCGCGGCCTAGCGCCGGGTAGAGCGCCTCAGCTGCTGCGCGCTTTCGTGCGGCGCGCTTTGCTCGCAGCTTTGCTTTTGCGTGCCGTCGTTTTTGCTTTGCCGGCCGCTTTGCCCGCGGCTTTGACCTGTGCTCTGCCGGTCGCTTTCGCTTTGCTCGCGGCTTTTTTGACGGCTTTCGCTTTGCCGGCCGCTTTCGCTTTGCCGGCCGATGCTTTCGCTTTCGCGGCCGCTTTCGCTTTCGGCGCTTTCGCTTTCGCGGCTTTTGCTTTGCTCGCGACTTTCGCTTTGCCGGCCGCTTTCGCTTTCGCCGCTTTCGCTTTCGGCGCTTTCGCTTTCACGGCTTTTCGCTTTGCTAGCCGCTTTGGCTTTGCTCGACGCTTTAGCTTTGCTCGCCGCTTTCGCTTTCGCCGGCGCTTTTTTCGCGGCCGGTTTGGCCTTTCGCTTTGCCGGCCGATTTGCTGCGCGTCGCTTTCGTCGCCGCAGCGGCGGCGCGTGCCGGGCGCGCGGCCTCGGAGCCGAGCCTGCTCGTCAGCCGTGACAGCTGGTCCTCGATCGCCGTCAGGCGACTTTCGACCGCTCCCGGTGAGAGCGCGCGGTCGAGCCGGTGGACACCGTCCTCGATGCCCTCCAGCCGATGCGAGACCGACCGCAGCCTGCGTGTCAGCCGTTCGATGTCCGCGGCCGACGGAATGTTCAGTGCACCCATTGCCACCTCCTGTGCTTGAGAAGCCTTCTCGCGCGCGTCGAATGCACGTCCGATCGCTCCGGTGATCAGGGGATTGTCCAGCAGATCGGAAAGCGCTTTGCCGAGCCGCTCCTCCGTGTTCTCGCTCAACCTCTCGCGCAGGCTCTTGGCGACACTGCTCGCTTCGGACATCCTCGCGCTCCCGGTCTCGAGTTTCGACGGGCCACGGCCCGCGGCGGCTTCGATCACCGCCAACGCGGAAGGATACGGTGCAGCGATGTCCGAACGTTGGTTCCTGTTCCTGCAACTGGAGTTCCCCTGGGAGCTCGGCCCGCCCGACGGGCGCTACCTGTTGCGCGGCGAGCAGGACGCCGAGGCCGAACACGTCGTCGTGCTCGGCACGCACGGAGCGAAGCGCCATCCGCCGCCGCGCGGAGCGATGCGGATCGCTGCGCCGCGTGCCGGCTCGCGTCGTCGGCCGCTCGAGCCCGAGCCCGAGCCGACGCCGGTCGCCACGGCGCGAGCGACGATCGTCGATCCGGTGTCCGTCTCAGCCGAGCGCCAGGCCAAGGCGTGGCTGTCCGAGCTCGACGGCGAGCGCGAGGTGCGGGCGGCCGTCGCCGTGCTCAATCGCGTGCTGCACCTGCACCGGATCGCAGCCGCCGATGCCTACCAGCACGAGGTCTCGCCCGAGCAGGCGCTCGTGATCAGAGCCGGTTGGGGCGAAGGCGAGCAGGTTGCCGACGGCGTCTGGGCGCATGCGATCGAGCTTCCCTGGCGCGGCCGCGGCGGCGTGCGACGCAAACGGATCGGCGACCGGGCCGCGGCGCTGCGACCGCAGGAGCGCCTTGCCGTGCTGCTCGGCGGACGTGGCGCGGCGCTGCTGTGCGAGGAGCTCGCACTCCGCGCGCGCGCCGATCTCGACCAGGCGCGCTTCGCGCACGCGGCGATCGAGCTGAACGGTGCATATGCCGCGGCGCTCAGCGAGCTGCCGCAGGAGCGACGCGAGGATCTGGCGATCCGGATCGACGAGCTGCGCAAGCTGCGCGCGGGAGTCGAGCTGCAGGCGCGCACGGCGCTCGGCCAGGACGGCGCCGGCGGCGAAGGTGAGGAGCGCGCGAGCGCAGGCGGCGACGGCGCGGCGAGCGGCGTCGAGGAGGCCGTCGTGCGCCACGCGCTCGAGCGGCTCGAAGCGACCCTGCGGGCGCGCACGGCGACGGGCTTTAGGCTGAAGTGATCGTGGATCCGAGCACCAGCGCGATCGGCACATGGAGCGGCGGGCGCTTCATGCACTTCGGCGAGCCGCTCGATGAACGCCGGCTGCTCGCGCTGCTGCGACCGGGCGAGGGCATCGACACCGTGATCACGGCCGACGCCTACGGCGCCGGCGAGGCCGACCGGCTGCTCGGGCGCGCGCTCGCCGGATGCCCGCGCGAGAGCTACTGCCTCGTCGGCGCGATCGGCCACGACTTCTACACCGGCGAGCGCGAGGGCGCGAAGGGCTATCCGCGCTTCACCGACGCGCGGCTGCGCTCGCCCGGCGAGTACGGCGAGTACATCCGGATGGCCAGCGAGCGCAGCCTGCAGCGGATCGGCGCCGAGCAGTTCGACCTGCTGCTCCTGCACAACCCCGATCGGACCGGCTACACCAGCGCGGCCGTGTGGGAGGGAATGGCCGCCGTCCGCGACGCCGGCCTGACGCGGCTGCTCGGCGTCGCGCCCGGCCCGGCGAACGGCTTCACGCTCGATCTGATCGACTGCATCGAGCGCTTCGGCGCGCTGATCGACTGGGGCATGATCATCCTCAACCCGCTCGAGCCGTGGCCCGGCGAGCTCGCGCTCGCGGCCGCCGCCGCGCACGACGTCGATCTGATCGCGCGCGTCGTCGACTACGGCGGCCTGTTCCACGACGACGTCCTGCCCGGGCACGCCTTCGCGGAGTACGACCACCGCAAGTTCCGCCCGCCCGGATGGGTCGAGCAGGGCCGTGCGCGTCTCGATCGGCTGCGCCCCTACGCCGAGCGTCACGGCATCACGATGCTCCAGCTCGCCTGCGCCTGGGACCTCGCGCACGCGCCGGTGCGCTGCGTCGCGCCGACGCTGATCCAGGAGAGCGGAGCCGGCGCGCGCGCGATCGAGGCAAAGCGCGCCGAGCTCGCGGCCGTGCACAGGCCCTCGCCGCTGAGCGCCGCCGAGGTGCAGGAGATCCGCGAGATCGGCGAGAACCGCGGATCGATGAGCTTGAAGGGCGCGAGCGCCGAATACACCGGCGCACCGCTCGCCGACCGCTGGCAGCTCGACGAGGCGCTCACGGCAGTCGCCGCGCGCTGGCAGATCGACGCCGCGCGCGACCTGCTCAAGGCCGAGCGCGCCACCGTGGCGCCCGGCTGAGCAGAGCTCGCGAGCCGCGACTCGTCCAAGCGTCCGTCGGCGGCCGCGTGCCGTTGAGACGAGCGCGCTCGCCCCAGCCGGCAGCTAGCCGAGCGCCGCGAGGAGCGCGCCGAGCTCCTCGACCACGTCGCCGCGCAGCCGTACGCTCGCGAGCCCGTCGACCGGCGTCGGGCCCTGCGTGAGAATCGCCACGGCGCCGCCGGCCTCGTGCGTCAGCCGCGGAAGCGTCGCGACCGGATGAACCTCGAGCGATGAGCCGATGCACAGCAGCAGCTCAGCGCGCTCGCACAGCTCGCGTGCGCGCTGCAGCGCAGCCGCGCCGAGCAGCTCGCCGAACAGCACGACGTCCGGCTTCAGCGCCGCGCCGCACGATGAGCAGCGAGGCACGCGTTGCTCATCCTGCTCGATCCGCACGAGCGTCTGCGCGAGCGTCGCGCGCTCGCCGCAGCGCAGACACGAGCAGCCGGCGATGCTGCCGTGCACCTCGACGAGCTCGCTCGTGCCGGCCTTGCGGTGCAGCATGTCGATGTTCTGCGTGATCACGCCCTGCAGCAGGCCGCGCCGCTCGAGCTCGACGAGCGCCTCGTGAGCGCCGTTCGGCTGCTTCTGCCCGAGCGTCGCGAAGCGCTCGCCGTAGAACTTCCAGAAGCGCACGGCGTCGCGATGAAACGCGTCGATGTGCGCGACCTCCATCGGGTCGACCTGCGCCCACAGGCCGGTGCGCGGCGTGCGGAAGTCGGGAATGCCCGACGGAACCGAGATGCCGGCGCCGGTCAGCGCGACGACCGAGCGCGCGCCGGCGATCAGCTCGGCCAGCCGCGCGACCTCGCTCGCGGCCGGACTGCGCAGCGCCGCCGCGACTGCGCTCGCCGGCGCGCTCACCTGCCCTCGAACTTCGGCGCGCGTTTGGCGAGGAACGCGGCGATGCCCTCCTTCGCGTCCTCGCTGGCGAAGACCTTCGCGAACGCCTGCTTCTCTGCCTCGATGCCGGCGTCGAGATCGCCTGCCGCCGAGACCTGCTTGATCTGCTCGAGCGCGAGCGGCGCCGCCTGCGCCAGCCGGCGAGCCCACGCGAGCGCCTCGTCGAGCAGTTCGTGGTCGTCGACGACGCGGTTGACGAGGCCGAACTCGAAGGCCTCGTCGGCGAGCACGGGATCGCCGATCAGGTTCATCTCGAGCGCCTTGTTCTGGCCGACGAGGCGCGGCAGCCGCTGCGTGCCGCCGAAGCCCGGAATGATGCCGAGCTTGATCTCCGGCTGGCCGAACAGCGCCGAGCGCGAGGCGATCCGCACGTCGCAGGCCATCGCGAGCTCGCAGCCGCCGCCGAAGGCGAGGCCGTTGACGGCGGCGATCGTCGCCACGCGTCCCTCGCCGAGCTCTTTGAACAGCGCATGCGTCTCGGCCAGCAGCGTCGCGCCGGCGACCGCGTCCATCGTCGTGAACGCCTTGATGTCGGCGCCGGCCGAGTACAGGAACGGGTTCGACGAGGCGATCACGAGCGCGCGCACGCCGGAGGCCTTGACCTTGCTCCAGACCTCCTCGAGGTCGCCGGCGACCTGTGGCGAGATCGAGTTCATCTGGCCGTTCGCCAGCCATGCGATCGCGACGCCGTCCTCGCGCGTCTCGAGCTTGATCACCTCGGCCGGCTGCTCGGCGTCGGGCTGCGGATAGGCGTAGAAGCCCTGCCCGCTCTTCTGCCCGAGGCGGCCCTGCGCGACGAGCCGGCGCAGGATCGTCGGCGGCGTGAAGCGCTCGCCGTAGCGCTCCTGCGCGCTCTCCATCCGCTCGAGCACCGCGTCGAGCCCTTCGGAGTCGGCGCGCAGGAACGGCGGCAAGAGGCCGCGGCGCGGGTCCAGCCCGGCGCCGGCCATCATCCCGAAGTCGATGTCGCGGTGGCTGGCGACGCCCTCCTCGAGCACCAGGCAGGCCTCGAGGAACGTCTTCAGAGACAGGAGCTCTACGAGCTCCTCGATGTTCGGCTCGTTCTCGCCCGGCAGGTTCGGCTCTCCCTGCGGGTCATAGAAGCCGTCGCCGCCGGTCTTCGCGCCGAGTTTGCCGTCGGCGACCAGCTTCTGCATGCCCTTCGGCGCGTAGAAGCGTTCTTCGCCGTAGGACTCGAGCAGGTGCTCGGCGACGTGCAGCACCGTGTCGAGACCGAGCAGGTTGATGAGCATGTACGGCCCGATCGGCAGGATCCCGGCGCTGCCGAGCCCCGCGTCGATCTGCTTGATCGAGAGCCCCTTCTCCTCCTGCTCGCGCCACACCTCGGCGATGCCCGAGTTGAGGATCCGGTTGACGACGAAGCCGGGCACCTCGGCGCAGGTGATCGGCTGCTTGCGGATCGACTGCGCGAACGTGACGGCCGTCGCGACCGTCTCGGCGGCGCTTTCCTCACCCTCGACGATCTCGATCAGCGGCATGATCGATGCCGGATAGAAGTAGTGGAAGCCGACGACCTTCTCGGGCCGCAGCGTCGCTTCGCCGATCTCCGAGATCGACAGCGAGGAGGTGTTCGACGCGAGGATCGCGTGGCCCGGCGTCGCCGCATCGAGCTCGGCGAAGACGGCCTGCTTGATCTCCATCCGCTCGGGCACGGCCTCGATCACGAAGTCGACGTCGCCGAACGGCGCGTAGGAGGTCGTGCCCTCGATCCGCCCGAGGATCGCAGCGATCTGCGCCTCGCCCTGCTCGGCCGTCAGGCGGCCTTTCTCGACCTGTTTGCCGACCTGGCCGCTGGTCACGTTGCGAGCCTCGTCGAGGCCCGCCTGCACGAGCGCCTCGTCGATGTCCTTCAGCACGACCGGAATTCCCGCGGCCGCGATCGTCTGCGCGATCTGACCGCCCATCGTTCCCGCGCCGACTACTGCCGCCTTGAACACGAACATGCTTTTTCGATCTCCTCTTCTGGCCGTTGTGGCCGGAGCCTAGCTGTCGCGACGATCGCGGCTGCGGCGAGACCGCACCGAACGATCGTCACATGGGTTGGCGATACTGCACCGCGTGCGAGCGCACGACGAGTGCGTACACGACGGGCGATCGCGGGTAGGAGACATCCATGAGACATACGAATGAACTTCACACAGGACCTGTAAACGGGAAGACACCGCGGTCGATGCGCGGGCTGCGACGCGCGCTCGTGCTCGGCGTGGCAGTGCTCGCCGCGGCGGCGCTGCCGGCAGCCGCCAGCGCCGCAGGCCAGCCGAAGGCGAACACCGGCGGCGCGCGTGACATCAGCTACGCCTCGGCGACGCTCGCCGGCAGCGTCAATCCGAACGGCAGCAACACCTCCTACTACTTCCAGTACGGGCCGACCAAAGCCTATGGCTCGCAGACGGCGATCTCCGACGCCGGCGCGGGCAGCGGCAACGTGCCCGTGCGGCTGGCGATCGCCGGGCTGCAGCCGATCACCGTCTACCACTACCGGCTCGTCGCGGTCAACGCCAGCGGCGTCAGCACCGGCTCGGACAACTCCTTCAAAACGACCGTCGTGCCGCTCTCGCTGGCGATCCTCGCCGCACCCAATCCGGTGCCGTTCGGCGGCTCGGTGACGGTCCAGGGCACGCTCTCGGGCACCGGCAACGCGAACCGTGCCGTCGTGCTGCAGGCCAACACGTTCCCGTTCACGGCCGGATTCCAGAGCGTCGGCAACCCCGAGCTGACGACCGCGACGGGCAGCTTCAGCTTCATCGTGCCGAGCCTCGAACAGATCACGCAGTACCGCGTCTTCACGACGACCAACACGCCCGTCGTCAGCCCGGTCACGACCGAGAACGTCGCCGTGCGCGTGAGCAGTCACGTCGCGCGCACCAAGCGGCCGGGATTCGCGCGCATCTACGGCACGGTCACGCCGGGCGTGATCGGCGCTCAGGTCGGCATCCTGCGGATCGCGCAGGGCCACGGGATCCTCGCCGGCGGCACGATCGTCAAGCCGCGCAACTCGATCAGCGGACAGTTCAGCCGCGTCGTGCGCGTCAAACGAGGCGCCTACCGCGTGCTGATCAAGGTCGCGCCGGGCGGCGTCGTGTCCGCCTACGGCACGCCGCTTCTGATCGGCTGAGCGACCGGCCGAGCGCCCTCGCATCGTTGCGACGGCGCTCGGCGGACGGTCGTCCGCTCGCGCGAGCGAGGCGATGAGCTAGACGGCGACGGTGTCGGCTGCGCCGACGTCCGAGGGCTCTTCGGCGCGGCGCGGCAGCAGTGTTTCGCGTGCGATCACGAGCCGCTGGATCTGCGAGGTGCCCTCGTACAGCTGCATGATCTTCGCGTCGCGGAACAGCTTCTCGACGGGGTAGTCCTTGATGAAGCCGTAGCCGCCGTAGACCTGCACCGCTTCGGTCGCGACCTTCATCGCCGCGTCGGCCGCGAAGCGCTTGGCGTGCGACGAGATCAGCGTGTTGCGTTCGCCGTTGTCGAGCATGAACGCCGACTTCCACGTCAGCAGGCGCGCCGCCTCGATTTCGGTCGCCATGTCGGCGATCATGAACTGCACGGCCTGGTGCATCGCGATCGGCACGCCGAACTGCACGCGTTCGCGCGAGTAGTCGGTCGCGAACTCGAACGCCGCGCGCGCGATGCCGGTCGCCATCGCCGCCACGCCGGGGCGCGTGCGGTCGAGCGTCATCATCGCGAGCTTGAAGCCCTTGTTCTCCTCGCCGAGCAGGTTCTCGGCCGGAACCTCGACGTCGTTGAACGAGATCGTCGCCGTGTTCGACGCGCGCTGGCCGAGCTTGTCCTCCTTCTTGTCGACGACGACGCCCCAGTCGCGCTCGACGACGAAGGCCGAGATGCCGCGGTGCCCGGCGTCCTTGTCGGTCTTCGCGTAGACCGTGTAGTAGTCGGCGTAGCCGCCGTTCGTGATGAAGCACTTCGAGCCGTTGATCACGTACTTGTCGCCCTGCTTGACGGCCGTCGTGCGCATGCCCGAGACGTCCGAGCCGGCTTCCGGCTCGGTCAGGCAGAACGACGCGAGCTTCGGCGATTCGGTCAGCGCGCCGAGGTACTTGCGCTTGGTCTCCTCAGAGCCGCCGAGCATGATCGGCGCGGTCGCCAGGCCGTTGCAGCCGAGCGAGGTCTGGATCCCCGAGCAGCCCCACGAGAGCTCCTCCTCGATCAGACAGCCGTCGAGGTAGCTGGCGCCGACGCCGCCGTACTCCTCCGGCAGGTGCGAGTTCATCAGTCCGAGCTCCCAGGCTTTCTGGATGATCTCGGCCGGCCACGTGCCGTCCTTGTCGTACTCCCAGGCGACCGGGCGTATCTCTTTGACGGCGAAGTCGTGCGCCATCTCACGCAGGCTCTTCTGCTCATCGGTGAGCGTGAAATCGACCATTCTCGAAAGTCTCCCTAGGTGGCGGATGCAGATCTGAATACGCGCCTCGCGCGTGGTGATTGACTGGTCAGTCAACCCATCCGATCAGGGTAGCGGAGCGGGCGCCGATCGGCAACAATCGAGTTGTGCTCCAGAGCGTCTTCCCGCTCGTCGTGTTCGGCGCCGTCGCGCTGTCGGTCGTGATGTCGCTGATCTTCCTGTTCAGCCGCGGCAGCGCCTATGACCAGATCGGCGACAGCGGCTTCGTGACCGAACGCGATCAGGGCGAGGAGCTGCCGGCGCCGCCGCCCGGCTCGAGCGCCGAGCGCGCCGAGCAGGAGACCGAGATCCGCCAGATGCTGCGCGCGCGCAGCGAGCGCCTGGCGCGGCGCGGCGAGCCGGCGCTCGACATCGAGGCGGAGGTCGCCCGCCTGCTCGCTCCGCAGGAGCGCGCGACGCGCGATCCGGGCATCGAACTCGAGGTTCGCCAGCTGGTGATCGCGCGCAACGAGCGGCGCTCGCGCCAGGGACTCGAGCAGCTCGACGTCGACGCCGAGGTCGTTCGCACGCTCGACGAACTCGGCGCATAGCGCGACCCCTAGCCATGGGGCCGACGAGTCGGGTATAAACGGCGCGATGAAGGACGCGCGCCGCTTTCAGCTCGACGAGCTCACGATCCGTCCGGGCACCTACTTCAACCCGTCGACCGAGGTGATGATCGTCGTCGACGACTCGCCCGTCGTCGACCACGAGATCTTCGAGTCGGGCGAGTTCGAGAGCGACGACTGGGTGCTGGTCTCCGACGAGGCGCCGCTCGACGAGGTCAAGCGCGACGAGCTGATCGAGCACTTCCAGGTCACCTACGCGCCGGGCGGCGAGCTGCTCGCCGCCGGCGACGACGAGATCGAGGACGACGAGGAGGACGAGCTCGAACCCGACGAGGTCGAGCTCGACGGCGAGTAGCCGAAACCAGCGCCGCGCCCGCGTGTTGCACAGGGCGTGAGGCACGACAACCGCCGTGCGCGCCCTGCAAGGCACGCTGCACGCCCGTCACGCTCGCGCGCCCTGCCTAGGATGCGCGGCGTGCGCGCAAAGCTACTGTGGGCGCTCGCCCTCGGCGCGCTGCTTCTCGTCGTCTCGATCTCGCCGACGCTCGCGAGCACCGGGCGCGGCGGCGCTCGCGCCGCGGCGAGCAAGACGACCACGACGAAGCCGACCACGACCAAGCCGACGGTCTCCTCGGTGCTGGCCGGCCTGCAGCGCAGCGGTCAGATCACGCAGGCGCTCTACACGCAGTACAGCGGCGCATATGCGAGCGCGAAGCGCTCGCTGATCCATCTCAGCGGCACCAGGCGCACCGAACTCGGCGCCGTGCTCGCGAACGTCGAAGCGATGGCCGCCGGCGGCTACTTCATCGCCTCGCGGCTGCCGGTCATCTTCCTCACGCTCGAACGCAACCGCCAGTGGTGGACGACCGAACCGCTGCTCGGAAGCGGCGTGCGCGTCAGCTTCCCCGGAAGCAAGATCGTGTGGGAGCACTACGCCGGCCAGGGCATCGAGATCCAGTGGCTCGGCACGTTCGGCACGGCCAACGGCTACTACCTCTCCGGCCACGAAAACGCGAACCTGCAGCAACTGCTCGGCGAAGTGATCCCGCTGGCGACGCAGCGCGCCGGTGGCATCGCGTGGGAGTACATGTTCCAGTTCGACGGCGGCAGGCCGCCATGGACGAGCGGCCTCTCGCAGGGCACCGCCCTGCAGGTGCTGGCGCGCTCGTGGTCGCGCTTCAAGGAACCGGCGCTGCTGAGCGCCGCGCAGCAGGCGCTCGGCATCTTCCAGACGCCGCCGCCGAACGGCGTGCAGGTGAAGACGGCAGCCGGCTCGGAGTACGCCGAGTACACCTACGCGCCGAGCGACCGCATCCTGAACGGCTTCATCCAGGGCGTCATCGGCCTGTACGACTACACGCAGATCACCAAAGACCCGCTCGGCCTGCAGCTGTTCGAAGCCGGCGACGCCGAGGCGCGCGCCGAGACGCCGCACTACGACACCGGCGCCTGGTCGCGCTACGACCAGTACTCCGAATCGAACCTCAACTACCACGAACTGCTGACCGAATTCCTCCAGCACCTCTGCGAACGCACGCGCAAAGGGCCGCCGATCGCCACGACGCCGCCGGCGCCGGCGCCGGCGCCGACGACGACGACCACCACTACGCCGACGACCACTACGCCGACGACGACCACGCCGACCGGCACGACGACGACGAGCACCTCGGGCGGCACCGCGCCGGCCGCGCAGGCCTCGCTGAAAGCGCACGCCGCTGCGAGCGCTCCCGTCGCGACGCCGATCGCCGGCGATCAGATCTACTGCACGACGGCGCAGAACTTCACGACCTACGAGAAGACGCCGCCGGTCATCGAACTGCTGAGCAAGACGCTGAAGGGCGGCACGCGAGCGGGCGTGCAGATGTCGCTCTCGAAGGTCTCGACGGTGCGGCTGACGGTCAAACAGGGCACGCGCACGATCTGGACCAACAGCGCCTACGTCGAACGCGGCAAGCCGAAGCTCCTGTGGCAGACGCCCGCCGGCGGCGGCACGTTCAGCGTGACGCTGAGCGCGACCGATCCGGCCGGCAACTTCGCGACGACGAGCGGCACGATCGTCGTCTCCAAGCACTAGCTGCTCGCTCACGCCGGAGCGCGCCTAGACTGGTTGGAGTGAGGCACTTCCAAGCGGCGCAGCTGCGAGGTGAGCGCAGATGACGCGGTTGATCGACGTGTGGCGCGCGCTCGTGCCGGAGCGCAGGACGACGGCGCTCGTCTCGCTCGGTCTGTTCGTCTCGATGCTGCTGCCGTGGTACAGCAAGACGGTCGTCGAACACGGCCGCGCCGCGCAGGCCAGCGAGAGCGCCTTCCAGGCGTTCTCGTTCGTCGAGGCGGCCGTCCTGCTGGTCAGCGCCGGCGTGCTGACGCTGCTCTTCGCGCGCGCCGAGGGGCGCGATTTCCAGCTGCCCGGCGGCGACGGCACGATCGTCACGATCGCCGGCGCCTGGGCGGCGATCCTGATCTTCTACCGGATGCTCGACAAGCCGAGCCTGCACGGCAATCAGACGCTGACGACGACCGTCGGCATCGAGTGGGGCATCTTCATCGCACTGCTGCTGGCGCTCGGGCTCGCCTACATGGGCCGGCGGATCCGCGCCGGCGAACGCGCCGAGCCACCGCTTGCGCGAGCCGACGCCGGCGGCCCCGGCGACGCCGGCGACGCCGGCGGTCCGAGGCGGGCGCGGCCCGGCCGGGAGGATCCTTCGGCAGCGAGCTTCGCCGAGGTCTACGAGGAGGAGGAGGAGCTGACCGAGCGCCTGTCGAGCTCGCCGCGCGAGCAGCTCACGTCGGCAACGCGCGTCGTCGAGGCGCGCGCCGCGCGGCGCGATCCGCCCGACACCGCGAGCGAGCCGGCGCGCGCGCGGCGCCAGCGCCCGCGCTACCCACCCCCGCCATCGGCGCCGGCCGAGCAGATGTCCTTCGAGGACCCGCCGCCGGAGGAGCGCGAGCAGTCCTAGCCTCGGCTGCGCGACGCTCAGACCGCGCGGAAGTCGTAGTGCGAGGCGATCCGCCCGATCGCCTCGCGTGTCAGCGGTCCCGACTTCGCCGCCTCGCCGAGCTCGCGCATGTAGTTCTCCCAGCCCGCCGGCGTGTTGAAGTTGAGAAACCGCACCGGCCGATCGCTGTCGTTGCTGAATGTGTGCACGACGCCCGGCGGCACACAGACGAACGTGCCGGCGCCGAGCCGCTCGCTGCGATCGCCGAGCCGCACCGTCAGCTCACCCTCGAGCACGTAGAACATGTCGTGCAGGCGTTCGTGAATGTGCGCCGGCGGTCCGGGAAAGCCGGGCTCGATCGTCGTCTCGGAGAGAAAGAACGAGCCGCCCGTGTCGGCGCCCGTCGCCTTGATCACGATCTCCGAGGCGCCCGCCGGATGGCGCTCGCCCTCGCCCGGCCGATGCACGATCGCGTCCATCGCGCCAGTCTCGACGATCGCCTCACCGCGCGCAAGCCCGCGCTCGGGCCGGCGGCGCCCGCCGCTGACACTGCGCCGCGCTCGCTCGCATGCGTCCGAGCCGCGCGCAGGCAGACGCCTATCATTGGAGCGCACGATGCCGCTCTCGCCCTCTGCCGCGTCCGACGCAGGCTCCGCTTCGCCCGACTCCGTCGCAGACGTGGCAGCCGGCCTGCGCGAGGTCGGCTACCTGCCGGGCGAGTCGACCGCGCTCGTCTCGTTCCTGGCGACCAAGCTCGGCAAGCCGGTGCTCGTCGAGGGGCCGGCCGGCGTCGGCAAGACCGAGCTGGCCAAGGCGCTCGCGTCCTACCTCGGTCGCGAGCTCGTACGCCTGCAGTGCTACGAGGGGCTCGACGAGGCCAAGGCGCTGTATGAGTGGAACTACCGCAAGCAGCTCCTGCGGATCCAGGCAGAGGCCTCGGACACCGGCTGGGAGGCCGTGCAGGAGGACATCTTCGGCGAGGAGTTCCTGCTCGCGCGCCCGCTGATGAGCGCGATCGCCTCCGAGCAGCCGGTCGTGCTGCTGATCGACGAGATCGACAAGACCGACCAGGAGTTCGAGGCGATGCTGCTCGAGGTGCTCTCCGACTTCCAGATCTCGATCCCCGAGCTCGGTCGCGTCGAGGCGCGCACGCATCCGATCGTGCTGCTGACCTCGAACAACTCGCGCGAGCTGACCGAGGCGCTGAAGCGCCGCTGCCTGTATCTGTGGCTCGACTATCCCGAGCTCGAGCACGAGCTCGAGATCGTGCGCCTGCACGCGCCCGATCTCGACGCGACGGTCGCGCGGCGGCTGGTCGAGGTGATCGGCATGGTGCGCGAGCTCGACCTGAAGAAGCCGCCGTCGATCGCCGAGTCGATCGACTGGGCGCGCGCTCTGCTGCTGCTCGGCGCCGAAGACATCGACAGCCAGATCTTCAACGAGACGATGTCCGTGATCGTCAAGCACCGCGCCGACATGGACGTCGTCGCCGAGCGCGTCGGGCTGAAGCTCTCCGCGCCCGCCGATGTCGCCTGACGCGGCGTCTGCGCGGCGGCGGATCGGCGCCCGCAGGCGCGCCGGAGGGAATGCCGGCGCGGATTCTCGAGCTCGGCGAGGAGCTTCGCCGCGAGGGCGTCGCGATCGGCACCTCCGAGCTGCTCGACGCCTTCGCCGTGCTGCGCGAGATCGCCTGGACCGAGCAGGAGGACTTCCGCGAGGCGCTCGCCGCGACGCTCGCCAAGAGCCAGGAGGACCGGCGCGTCTTCGAGCTCGTCTTCGACCGCTTCTTCTTTCGCGCCGTCGAGCTCGCCGCCGTGCGCGAGGGCATCCGCGAGCAGGACCGCGCGATGCTCGACGAGCTCTCCGACGATGAGCTGGAAGCGCTGCGTGCCGAGATCGCCGCGGCGGTGCGCGACGGCGCCGAGGGCACGATGCGCGACCTCGCGCGGATGGCGATCGCCGCGTTCGCCCGCCGCCAGGAGGGCTCCGGCGTGATCGGCGTCGACGTGCAGCGGATCCGCCGCGCGCTCGGACTGCGCGCCGAGCCGCAGCCGGACCTGCCGCCGGAGGATCCGCGCCACGAGGGACTGCCGCGCGATCAGCTGCGCCGCTTCGAGGCACTGCTGCGCCGCGAGCTCGAGCGCACGCAGATCGAGCGCAGCGGCAACCTGCCTCCGGCGCGCCCGCTCGGCGAGCTCGACCGCGCGCTGCCGTCGGGCCCGCTCGCAGACCTCGCGGCCGTACACCGCGTCGTCGCGCAGCTGCGCCGGCGGCTGGCGACGCAGGGGCTGCAGATGCGCGGGCATCGCAAGCACGCGCAGGTCGACGTGCGGCGCACGATGCGCGCGTCGCTGCAGACCGGCGGCGTGCCGGTCGAGCTGAAGTTCCGCCCGCGCCGCCCGAAACGCCCGGAGATCTACGTGCTCTGCGACGTCTCGACGAGCGTCACCTCGGCGTCGGTCTTCTTTCTCTCGGTGCTGCACGCGCTGCACGACACGTTCCGCAAGATGCGCTCGTTCGTGTTCATCGAGCGGATCTCCGAGGTGACCGACATCTTCGAGCACGAGCGCAACTTCAAAGCCGTCTCCGAGCGGATCGGCTCCGACGCCGGCGTCGCCGACATCTCCGGCTACACCGACTACGGTCGCGTCTGGTCGGAGTTCCTCGTGCAGGTCGAGGACGACCTGCACCCGCGCGCGACCGTCATCGTGCTCGGCGACGCGCGCACCAACGGGCGCGATCCGCGTGCCGACATCTTCGCGCAGATCGCCGCGCGCGCCGGTCGCACGTTCTGGCTGAACCCGGAGCCACGCCTCTACTGGAACTACGGCGACTCGGTGATCGCCGCCTACGAGCAGTACTGCACGGCCTTCGAGTGCTGGACGACCGGCCAGCTCGAGGACTTCGTGCGCGCGCTGACGCGCCCGGTCGTCTCCGCCTGAGCGGCGCTCCTCGAGCGGCTCAGGTCTCGGCCGCGACCGCTCGGTGCCCCTTGTAACGGCGCGCGACGCTCGCGAGCGAACGAAAGACGACCGGCGGAAGATCCCTCACGCGCCGTGGCTCGAGCCAGACTCCATCGGCCGTCGTGAACGCCAGCGGGCGACCGTCCGGGCGTCGAGCGACGCGCCGCAGCGCCGTCGTGTGCCAAGTCGCTCCGCGCAGGCTCAGGTCGATCGACCCAAACGAACGCACACGCCGGTGCAGCTCCGCCTCTGTCGAGCGCCTGCGGCTGCTCGACCGTCCGGATCGCGCGTAGCTCTGCGCGGCTGAAGCTCGAGCCGGCGTCCGATTGCTCGATCTCGCCGTCGCCTGCAGCGAGCCTGTCGAACAGGTCATCGAGCTGGTGGCGTGCCTGCTGCGTCTTGGCGAATTCGACCTGCGCGCAGTCTTCATCCGCTGCAACCTGGACCAGCCCCTGAACGACGATCGGTCCGCGGTCGACCCGCTCGACCATCCGATGGAACGTGAAACCGGACTCGCTCTCGCCGTGGTAGATGCTCCAGCCGGTCGCCGCTACGCCTCGGTAGTTCGGCAGCAGCCCATCGTGGAAGTTGATCGGACGGCGGCAGGCGTCGAGCAGCGGCGCGCGAAATATCTGGCCGACCATCAGAGCGAGGCTCGCATCCGGCGCGATGCTCCGCACGGCCTCGACGAAGGACGGGTCGTTGACGCTCCGCTGCCCGGCACGAGAACCGGCGTTCGCGATCGGCGCGCGATCGATCGACAGCTGGAGAGCAGCGGTCGCCGAGCACGGTCGGTGACGGTCCGCGGGTTGAACGTGCTCCGGATCCCCCAGTTCGCGAGCTCGCTCGCAAGCCGAACGGGCGAGCGCTGCTCGGTGCCGGCATCGATCACCGCGGCAACTTCGATGTCGTCTCGTGCGGAGGCCTCCTGCAGGGTCGCGCGCAGCATGCGCATGCTGACTCGCGAAGTCCGGATCGGCGAAGAGGAGAAGTCTCAAGGCGGGCTCGCGAGTCAGGCCAGGCTCTGTGTCAAGGGCGTCCGCCGGCTCCCCCTCGTGCATCGGCGCCACAACAGACGCTAACAACGGGGCCTAAGAGTTGTGTCAGTACGAACCGCAGGGCTGAAGCTACCGTCAAGCGCGTCTCGCGCCCTCGCGGGCCTGCCCGCGCTCGGCTAAGTGCCGGCGGACGTCGTGCCTGCGGCGCTCGGTCCGATCAGCGCAGTGCTCGGCGCCCGCTCGGCGCGTCCCGCACTTCGGCGTCGTCGGCCACGGCGGACGCGGGCCGGCCGCGCGCCGGGCCGGGCCTGCGGGAAGCCGTCCCAGGCGTCCTCGAAGACCGTCTGCGGATCGACGCGAGGGTCGATCGCCGCCATCGGAGCGCGCCCCTTGAGCAGGATCTCCTGGTACTCCTCCTCGGTGTCCGACTGCATCACGATCGCGCCGCCGACGCCGAGCGTGGCCGTCTCGCCGTCGAGCACCAGCGTCCTGATCACGATGTTCAGGTCACAGCCGCCGCTCAGGCCGAGGTATCCGATCGCGCCGGAGTAGACGCCGCGCGCCTCGCCCTCGAGCTGATCGATGATCTCCATCGTGCGCTTCTTCGGCGCGCCGGTCATCGATCCGCCGGGGAAGCACGCGCGAATGCAGTCGGGCGGCTCGACGTCCTCGCGCAGCAGGCCGCGCACCGTCGAGACGAGCTGATGGACCGTCTCGTAGGACTCGATGTGCATCAGGTTGGGCACGTGCACGGTGCCGACCTCGCAGACGACGCCGAGATCGTTGCGCAGCAGGTCGGCGATCATCAGGTTCTCGGCGCGGTTCTTCTCGCCCAGGCGCAGCTCCTCGGCCAGGCGCACATCCTCGGCCGGCGTCTCGCCGCGAGGACAGGTGCCCTTGATCGGCTTGGCCTCGACCCAGCGGTCGCGCCCGATGCTGAGAAAGCGCTCCGGCGAGGAGCTCAGCACGGCGCGCTCGCCGAAGCGCAGATAGGCCGAGAACGGAGCCGGGTTGACACGGCGCAGCGTGCGGTACAGCGCCAGCGGCTCGGCCGCCGATTCGGCCGTGATCTTGTTGGTCAGGCAGATCTCGTAGGTCTCGCCTTCGATCAACCGCTGCTTGCACGTCTCGATGTCCTCGAGGTACTGCTGGTGAGAGCGGCTGAGGCGGAAGCGAGGCTCGCTTGCTCCGCGGCCGCGCCGTCCCAGGCGGGCTCGGAGATCGGCGGCAGAGAGGCAAGGCGCAGGCTCGTCTCGGCGATCCAGCGATCGCCCTGCTCGGTGCGGCCCGGCTCGGTCACGCACAGCACGTAGGTGCACTGCTCGACGTGATCGAAGGCGATCAGCCGATCGGCGAACACGAACGCGGCGTCGGGCATCGGCGAGCGGTGCGCGGCGTTGCCTTCGACGTCGGCCTTCAGCTCGTAGCCGAAGTAGCCGACGAAGCCGCAGTTGAAGTCGAACGGGAGGTCGTGCGAGATGTAGCGCAGGCGGCCCATCTCGCGGCTGAGGTAGTCGAAGATCGATTCGTACAGGATCTCCTCGTCGGCCTCAGGCCGCTGCACGCGCAGCTCGCCGTTGTTGACGTCGTAGAGGATCGTCGCCGAAAGCGGCCCGTCGGCCGAGCCCATGAAGGAGAAGCGCGCGCGCTCGTCGACCTTGCTGCTGTCCAGCCAGAACGCCGTCTCGCTGGCGCCATAGAGGTTGACGAAGGCGCGTTCGGTGTCGTAGAGCCTGTCCAGGCGCTTGACCTTGAGCACGAGGTTCGTGCGACTGGCGGCGCTGGCGCTCTGCCGGCGCTCGGCGCCGGCCTCGGCCCTGACAGAAGGGCGAGCGCCGCGATCGAGCGCGAACTGCTCGGTCAGCTCGCGGAAGTTGGCCAGCAGCCGACGGCCGTAGTCGGTGCAGATCGACTCGGGATGGAACTGCACGCCCCACTGCGGGCGGCTGCGATGCGCGACCGCCATCACGACGCCGTCGCTGGTCTGCGCGATCATCTCCAGATCCTCGGGCAGCGGCTGCTCGACGCAGAGCGAGTGGTAGCGGACGGCCTGGAACTCGCGCGGTATGCCGGCGAAAAGCGGCGAGTCGTCGTGCAGCACGGCGCTGATCCGACCGTGCATCACCTCCGGCGCCCGGCAGCACCTTGCCGCCGTGCACCCAGGCCAGGCCCTGGTGGCCGAGGCAGACGCCGAGCAGCGGCACCTTCGCCTCTCTGATCGCCTCCGCACAGACGCCGAAGTCGCCGTCGTGGTCGGGACTGCCCGGCCCCGGCGAGATGACGATGTTGTCGAAGCCGAGCTTCTCGAGCTCCTCCCAGGCGACCTCGTCGTTGCGAACGACTATCGGCTCGTCGCCGTTCGCCTCGGCCAGCAGCTGGAAGAGGTTGTACGTGAACGAGTCGTAGTTGTCGATCAGCAGCGTCTTCAAACCAGATACTTCCTGAGGATCTTGCCGAGCGGGCTGGTGGGGATCTCGTCGCGGAATTCGACGGTCCGCGGAACCTTGAAGTTGGCGAGTCGCTCGCGACAGAAGGCGATCAGCTCGGCCTCGTCGCAGTCGCTGTTGGGCACGACCACGGCCTTCACGAGTTCCTCGCCCTCGACGTCACCGGCCACGCCCACGACGATCGTCTCGCCGACGGCAGGGTGCGCAGCGATCACGTCCTGCACCTCGATCGGGTCGATCTTGTAGCCGCCGACCTCGATCAGGAGCTTCTTGCGTCCCTCGAGATAGAGCAGCCCGTCCTCGTCCAGGCGCCCGAGGTCGCCGGTGAAGTAGCTACCGTCGCGAAACGCCGCCTGGCTGGCGGCGTCGGCTCCCGCGTAGCCGCTGCTGGCGGCTGGACTGGCGACCGTGACCTCGCCGATTTCACCCGGCGGTACGGCGTTTCCGTCGTCGTCGACGACGGAAACGCTGACGCCCTGGACAGGCGCGCCGACCGACTCGAAGCTGCTGACCGGATCGTCGCTCATGTTGGCCGTGATCGGGCCCGTCTCGGTGCTGCCGTAGAGCTGGCGCACGAGCACGCCGAAGCGCTCGCCGAAGGCCTCGAAGCTCGTGCGCGGCAGCGCCGTGCCCGCCGAGAAGCACAGGCGCAGCGAGGACAGGTCGGCCCCGGTCGGTGCTTCGGCCATCAGGCGGAAGTTGAACGGCACGCCGGGAAAGATCGTCGCGCGCTCGCGCTCGATCAGCTCCATCGCCTTGCGGCGCTGCAGCAGAAACGGCTGCGGATCGCGCAGGATCACGAGCGTCGCGCCCGAGGCGGCGCAGCTGAACAGGCAGGCGCCCATGCCCCAGGTGTGAAAGAAGGGGATCGCGCAGAAGATGCGGTCCTCGTGCGTCAGCCCGAAGGCCTTGTACATCCCGGCCTCGGCGGCGCACTGGCCGTGCGTCCGCGGCACCCGCTTGGGCCGTCCCGTCGAGCCGGAGGAGAACTGGTAGATGAACGTCTCCTCCGGCGCACGCGGCGGCAGGCGCTCGGCGCTGCCTTCCGCCAGCAGCGCGTCGAGCGTGTGCGCCTGACCGTGCGCGCCGCTCGTCGTGATCACCTCGACGTCGCCGTCTAGCCCGGCGGCGATGTGCTCGCAGACGCCGGCCGCGCGCTCGTCGCTGATCACAGCGCGCACGCCCGTGCTGGCGAAGTTGAACTCGAGCTCGGCCTGCTTGAAGGCTGGATTGACGGGCACGACCACCGCACCGAGCGCGGTGATCGCGAAGAAGCTGACGACGAACCAGGGATCGTCCGGCAGCACGAGCGCAACCGCGTCGCCGGGTCCGATCCCGCGCCGCGACAGGCCGTCCGCCAGGCGCTCGATCCGCTCGAGCAGGTCCGCGAAGGCGATGCGCTCGTCGCCGAACACCAGCGCCGTGTGCTCGGGGCGCTCCTGCGCCTGCTCGTAGAGAAGCTGCATCAGCATGACGGCTAGGCCCTCTTCCTGGCGACGAACGCCGCAATGCCGTCGATCGAGCGGAAGTTCTCGGCGTCGATGTCGTCGTCGTCGACCTTGATCGCGTATCTCTGCTCGAGGAAGGCGATCAGTTCGGTGATGCCGAGCGAGTCGATGATCCCCTCTGCGAGCAGGTCTTGATCGTGCGCGATCGACTCGATGCCGCGCCCGGCGGCGATGTCACCGACGATGCCCTGCTCGATCTCGACTGCAACGCTCATTGGACTCTCCATGTCACGATGACTCGCGTGTGTTTCGCCGGACTGTCAGGAACCTCGTTCTGAGCACCGTCCACATCGGTACATACCCCCTCGTACTGTAGATCCACCGAGCGGGACGGTTGCTGCTCACAACATAGCCCCAGATCCGTTCGTAGCCGTGATCGCGCAGCGTGCGCTCGACCTTGAACAGAAAATCGGCGGCGAGCCCACCGCCGCGATGCTCGTCGAGCACGTAGAAGTCCGACCCGTACACCTCGCCGGCCGCGAGCTCGATGCCGAGCCCGAGCTCGGACAGATCCGGGAACAGGGTCGGCACGTCCCGGTCGACCCACCAGTAGTAGCCGAGCAGCTCATCCTCGCGATAGGCGACGAACCCGCGAAAGCCCTGCTGGACGTAGCGGGCAAAGCGCCGATCCGCATCGGTCTGGCCGCGCCTGCGATTGAGCTCGGCCAGCGCCGGCAGGTGCTGGGAGCCGAGATCCTCGAGGCGCAGGCCCTCGTCACGCCGAGGCTCGACGATCGAGTCGAGCTCGACTACGAGCACGATCAGCGATTCCCGCTCGTATATGGCACTCCAGAGCCGGCGCGCCACGGCCACGGCTGTCTCGCGCGCGCCGTGCTCGTGCAGATGACGACGGAGCCTCGTGAGCACTGACCGCAGAATGGCACAATGCTGCGATGCCCGATTTCCTCTCGCCGGACCCAGCGATCGGGGTATTCGAGACGCTTCTGGTGCTCGACGGCGAGCCCGTCGAGCTGGACGCTCACCTGCAGCGCTTGCGCGCCAGCGTGCGCGAGCTGTACGCGGCCGCGCTGCCGCCGAACGCCGACGCACTCGTGCTCGAGCACGCCGCGCCGTTATCCGTGGGGCGCCTGCGCCTCACCGCCGCGCCCGGCTCCGGCGGAGTCCCGGCGCTCGACGTCGTGACGGCCGCCGTGGACTCCGAGAACGTCTTTCCCGCATGGGAGCGCGCGATCGCGCTGCGCTCCTTCCTCGTCGAGGGAGGCCTGGGCGCACACAAGTGGGCCGATCGAGAGTGCCTGGCCTCGATGGAGGCAACCGCGCCCGACGGAGCGCTGCCGCTGCTGCTCGACATCGGCGCGGAGGTGCTCGAGGCGTCGCGCGCCAACATCTTCGCCGTCGAGGGAGAGTCCCTCCTGACGCCGGCGACAGACGGGCGCATCCTGCCGGGCGTGGCTCGCGCTCGCGCGATCGGAGCGGCGCGAGCACTGGCCATCGAGGTGCGTGAGGAGCCGCTCAGCGCCGACCGGCTGCGGGAGTGCGGCGAGGCGTTCCTGACCGGCTCGGTGCGCGGCATCGAGCCGATCAGCGCGGTGGACGACGCGCCGTTCAACCCGACCGGCGAGACGGTCGCCGCCCTCACGGCCGAGCTGCGCAGGCAGTGGACCGGTGGGCGCGCGGCGCGATCCGCGCAGAGGAGCTGAGCGCCGCTGCTCGCAGCCCACGCCGCCGGTCGCGAACAGGCCCGTGAAGCGTCACCGACCTCTGCCCCGCGTTGCGGTAATGATTGCGGGATCGGAGGTGACGGCAAGTCCAGCAACGCCGCGAGGCGCTTGGGGGGACGATGAGGACACGTGTTCTATCCGCTGCAGAGCGCCCTGGGGCAAAGGAGGCGTGGACAGCGCTACAGGAGGAGATGCACGCGCCCGGCGTGATGTGCTCGTGGGAGTGGACCGGAACCTGGCTCGAGCACTACGCCGACGCCGTCGCGCACCGGTTCGTGATCGGCGAGGACGAGCGCGGCGTCCGCGGCATCGCCCTGATCGTCGAGCATCCCGCTCGCGCGATGCGGCCTCCTACGATCGCTCTCGGCACAGCCGCCGAGCCTCCGGGATCCTCCGTTTACGTCGAGCGCAACCAGCTGCTCGTGCGGCCAGAGGACCGCGCGGCATTCGCCACCGCGCTGCTCGCCGAGCTCGAGCGCGACCGGCACTGGCAGCGTCTGTGTCTCGACGGCATGGTCCCGGACGATGCCGATGCGATCGTCGAGCGCCGGCGCGGCGTCCGCCGTCGCTTCGAAGAGAGTCCGGTCGCGAACCTCGTCGGTGCCGAGGCCGAGGAGCCGTTCGGGTTCCTGCCGTCCGCCACCAGGCGGCGCGTGCGCCAGGCGCTGAAGCGGCTGGGGCCGCTCGAGACGGAGTGGGCCGAGACCGAATCCGCCGCGCGCGAGATCCTCGAGCAGCTGGCTGAGCTGCACCAGGCTCACTGGCGCGCGCGGGGAGAGCCCGGGGCATTCTCGAGCAGCCGGTTCAGCGAGTTTCATCTCGACCTCGTCAGCCAGCTCGTGCCGATCCGCCGCGCGGCCCTGTTCCGCGTTCGAAGCCAGGGAAGAACGATCGCCTGCCTTTACGGGCTGATCGAAGGCACGCGAATCCTCTTCTATCAGTCCGGGCTGCTCCGTCACGAGGACAACCGCATACGCGTCGGCCTCGCTGCGCACGCGCTGTTCATGCAGGCCTGCCGCGAGCACGGTCTGAGCATCTACGAGTGTCTGCCGCCGCCGGCGCGCTACAAGCATGAACTGGCGCCCGAGTCCGAGCAGCTCGTTTGGGTGGAGCTCGACCGCCCCGGATTTCGCCTGTATTTCGAGAAGGCCGCCCGCGGCGTAAAACGGCGCGTCAGGTCCATGCGAGCTCGCGAGCGCGACACGGAAGCGGGTTCCTGAGCGGCTTGGCAAGCAGGTAGCATCACAACGCACAGCAACGACACCAGGGGGGCTGGCGAGAGGCCGGCTGAGATGGCGCCCGCGCAAGCGATTGCACCGGCGTCGACCCTTAGAACCTGTGGGGTAATGCCCGCGAAGGGAGTGAAGTGGCAACCGAACTGCAGCCCCGCGCAACGCCGCCGACCGAGCGGTCGGGCGCTCAGCCGGCGATCGTCCTGCGCGGCATCGAGCGCGTGTTCGACGACGGCCGCGGCGCGCCGGTGCACGCGCTGGGAGGCGGTATCTCTCACCGTCGAGCGCGATGAGCTGCTGGCGATCGTCGGTCCGAGCGGCTGCGGCAAGACGACGCTGCTGGAGCTGATCTGCGGCCTGCAGGCGCCGCAGGCGGGAACGCTCGAGAGCGAGCCTGCCGCGCTGATGCCTCAGCGCGACCTGCTGCTGCCGTGGCTCAGCGCGCTCGACAACGCCGCGCTGGCGCTGCGGATCGCGCACGTGCCGCGCGAGCAGGCGCGCAGGCGTGCCGCGGCGATCTTCGAGCAGCTCGGGCTGTCCGGCTTCGAGCGCGCCGCGCCGGCGCAGCTCTCGGGCGGCATGCGCCAGCGGGTCGCCTTCGTGCGCACACTGCTCTCGGGCAAGCCGGTGCTGTGCCTCGACGAGCCGCTCAGCGCACTCGATGCGATCACGCGAGCGGAGCTTCAGGAATGGCTGGCGCGCGCGCTGGCAGGCGAGCCGCGAACGGTCGTGCTCGTGACGCACGACGTCGAGGAGGCGATCGTGCTGGCCGACCGCGTAGTCGTGCTCTCGCCACGGCCCGGCCGGATCGTCGCCGAGATCACGGTCGAGCTGCCGCGACCGCGCGCTCGCACAGACGCGCGCGTCACAGCGTTGCGCGAGCGCGCGATGCAGGCGCTCGCGCTCGCCTCCGATCCGAGGAGCGAGCGAGCGTGAGCCGCGCGCGCGTCGCGACGGTGCTGGCGCCACTGGCGCTGCTGCTCGTGCTGCTCGGCGCATGGGAGGCCTACGCCGATCTCGGCACGACCAGCTCGTACGTGCTGCCCGCGCCGCATGCGATCGCCGCGGCGCTGTGGCACAACGCGGGCTTCCTCGCCGGCAACCTCGGCACGACCGCCGAGGAGGTCGCGCTCGGCATCGCGCTGGCGCTGCTGCTCGGCTTCGCGCTCGCCGTGCTCGTACACCTCTCGCCGCCACTGCGCCGCGCCGTATATCCGCTCGCGGTCGGCTCGCAGGCGATCCCGATCGCCGTGATCGCGCCGCTGCTCGTCTTCTGGTGGGGCTTCGGCGTGCTGCCGAAGCTCGCCGTGATCGTGCTGATCTG
This sequence comes from uncultured Solirubrobacteraceae bacterium, assembly GCA_963812575.1. Lineage (GTDB taxonomy): Bacteria > Actinomycetota > Thermoleophilia > Solirubrobacterales > Solirubrobacteraceae > Palsa-744. The sequence continues at coordinate 235,169 of CAWEVS010000005.1, forward strand.
CTTCTTCCCGGTGCTCGTCACGACGGTCGACGGGCTGCGCGCGGTCGACCGCGACCAGCTCAAGCTGCTGCGCACGCTCGACGCCTCGCGCTGGCAGGCGTTCCGCTTCGCCGAGCTGCCCGCGGCGCTGCCGGCAGCGCTCAGCGGCGCCCGCATCGCGCTCGCCGTCGGCGTGATCGGCGCCTACATCGCCGAGTCGCAGACGGCCACGAGCGGCACCAGCGCCGGGCTCGGCCACGAGATCAACGCCGACCTGACGGCGCTGCAGACGCCGCGCGCCTACGCCGCCGCGTTCGTGCTGTTCCTGCTCGCGATCGCCTGCTTCTACGCCCTTGCCATGGCCGAGCGAGCGCTCGCGCCGTGGGCTCACCGACAGACAGGAGACACACCTTGAGAGTCCCGCCTCGCGCCGGCAGCGCCGTCGCCGATCACGCCGCTCCCCACTCGCGCGCCAGCCGGACGGCGCGCGCGCTTGCGGCGGCACTGGCTCTGTGCGCGCTGCTCGCGCTGTCGGCCTGCGGCTCCAAGCAGGACACGCTGACGGCAGCGAGCGCCAAGCCGTTCACGGTGATGCTCGACTTCTTCCCCAACGCCGATCACGCCGCGCTCTACTCGGCGCTCGCAGGCGGCGACTTCCGCGCCGGCGGCCTCGACGTCAAACTGCAGGCGCCGGCCGACCCCTCCGAACCGCTGAAGCTGCTGGCCGCCGGCAAGGTCGACATGGCGATCTCCTACGAGCCCGAGCTGATGCTCGCGCGCGACGAAGGGCTCAAACTCGTCTCCGTCGCAGCGCTCGTGCAGCGGCCGCTGACGTCGATAATCGCGCTGCCGCAGAGCCACGTCAAATCGGTCGCCGACCTCGCCGGCAAGACGGTCGGAACCGCCGGAATCCCCTACCAGGCCGCCGAGCTGCGCACCGCCGTGCAGGCCGCCGGCGTCGATCCGGCGAGCGTCAAGGAAGTCAACGTCGGCTTCAATCTCGTGCCGGCGATGCTCTCGGGCAAGGTCGCAGCGACGCTCGGCGGATTCTGGAACTACGAGGCGATCCAGCTGCAACTGCTGCACAAGCATCCGTTGACGATCCCGGTCGATCGCGCCGGCGTGCCGCCCTACGATGAGCTCGTGCTCGTCGTCCGCGAAAAGGAGGCGAAGGAACACGGCGAAGAACTGCGCGCGTTCCTGCAGGCGCTGACGCGCGGTGAGAGCGAGGTGCGTGCCAACCCGCGCGCGGCCGCGTCGCTCGTCGTAAAGGCGAACCCGTCGCTCGAACCGAAGCTGCAGCTCGAATCGATCAAGCAGACGCTGCCGGCAGCCGTGCCCAGCGAAGCCGGCAAGCCCTACGGCTGGCAGAGCACGAAGGCTTGGGCGTCGTTCGCGAACTGGATGTTCTCGCACAAGCTGCTGCGCAACGATCCGAACACCGGCCTGCCGCCGTTCACCAACGAGTTCCTGCCGGGTCAGGGCATCTAGGCCGATGCGCGTCGGCGTGTTGACCGGAGGCGGCGACTGCCCCGGCCTGAACGCGGTGATCCGCGCGATCGTGCGGCGCGGGCTGTCCGAGCCGGGGCACAGCTTCGTCGGCTTCCGCCACGGCTGGGCCGGCGTGCTGGAGAACGACGCCTCGGCGCTGACGCTCGCGAGCACCTCCGGCATCCTGCCGCGCGGCGGCACGATCCTCGGCACCTCGCGGACCAACCCCTACTCCGACGGGCGCAACGGCACGGAGGCGGTCCGCGCGGCGATGCGCGCGCACGAAGTCGATGCGCTGATCCCGATCGGCGGCGAGGACACGCTCGGCGTCGCGCTGCGCCTGCACGAGGACGGCGTGCCGGTCGTCGGCGTGCCGAAGACGATCGACAACGATCTCGGCGGAACCGACGTGACGTTCGGCTTCCAGACGGCCGTGCAGATCGTCACCGACGCGATCGACCGGCTGCACACGACGGCCGAGTCGCACAACCGCGTGATGATCCTCGAGGTGATGGGCCGGCACGCCGGCTGGATCGCGACGTATGCCGGGCTCGCCGGCGGCGCCGATGCGATCCTCGTGCCCGAGCGCCCGTTCGAGCTCGAGCAGGTCGCCGAGCACCTGCGCAAGCGACACGCGCGCGGACCGAACTTCTCGATCGTCGTCGTCGCCGAGGGCGCAGTCGCGCGCGAGGGCGCGCTACACACGCGCGAGGCGACCGGCGCCGATGCCTTCGGCCACGCACGGCTCGGCGGCATCGGCGTCGCGCTCGAGGGAGAGCTCGAACGGATCACCGGCTACGAGAGCCGCGTGACGATCCTCGGCCACGTCCAGCGCGGCGGCAGCCCGGTCGCGTTCGACCGCGTGCTGGCGACGCGCTTCGGCGTCGCCGCGATGGATGCGGCGATCGGCGCGCGCTGGGGCTCGATGGTCGGCCTGCGCGGCACGCAGATCGTCGAGACGCCGCTGGCCGAGGCGCTGCGCGAGCCGAAGCTGCTCGATCCCGCCCTTTATGAGACAGCGGAGCTGTTCTTCGGGTAACTGGCAAGCATGCGCGCGATGATCTTCGAGGGCGTCTCGCGGCCGCTGCGCGCGGTCGAGCACGACGTTCCCGCGCCGGCGCCGGGCCAGCTGCAGCTGCGCGTGCACGCCTGCGGCATCTGCCGAACCGACCTGCACCTGCTCGACGGTGAGGTCGAGATCGCCGAGCCGCCGCGGATCCTCGGTCATCAGATAATCGGCACCGTCGAGCGCCTCGGCGAGCAGCTGATCGACGACGGGCAGGCGCGCGCGACGGTCGCAGCGAGCGAGGCCGCCGCAGACTTCGCGCCGGGCGATCGCGTCGGCGTGCCGTGGCTCGGCTGGAGCTGCGGCGAATGCAAGTGGTGCCTCAGCGGCCGCGAGAACCTCTGCCCGCGAGCGCGCTTCACCGGGCGCGACATCGACGGCGGCATGGCCGAGTACGCCGTCGCCGACGCGCGCTTCTGCTTTCCGATTCCGCCGGGCTATCCCGACGAGCAGGCCGCGCCGCTGATGTGCGCCGGGCTGATCGGCTACCGCGCGCTGCGCATGTGCGGCGACGCGCACAGCGTCGGGCTGTACGGCTTCGGCGCCTCGGCGCACATCCTCGCGCAGGTGCTCGTCTCGCAGGGACGCGACGTCTACGCGTTCACGCGCGCCGGCGACGAGCGCACGCAGGCCTTCGCGCGCGAACTCGGCGCCGTATGGGCCGGAGCGTCCGAGCAGCGACCGCCGCAGCCGCTCGACGCGGCGATCATCTTCGCGCCGATCGGCGCGCTCGTGCCGCTCGCGCTGCAGGCCGTCGCACCGGCCGGAATCGTCGTCTGCGGCGGCATCTACATGAGCGACATCCCCTCCTTCCCCTACGACATCCTGTGGGAGGAGCGAGTCGTGCGATCGGTCGCCAACCTGACGCGCGCCGACGGCCACGAGTTCCTTCAGCTCGCGCCGGAAGTGCCGGTCAAGACGCACGTCACGATCTACCCGCTCGAGCAGGCCAACGAGGCGCTTGCGGATCTGCGGGCGGGGCGGTTCGAGGGCGCTGCGGTGCTTGTGCCCTGAGCGTCGGCCGGCGAGCTAAGCGGGTTCTCATCACCCGCTCAGCTCCTGTTTAGGCGTTGCACAGAAGCTGCGGGCGTGCTCCCCGTCGCCCTACGTGCAGCGCCGGTCTTCGCTGCAATAGCGCTCCTGCCCGCGGGCTGCGGCGGCGGCGCCCACTCGAGCGCGGCCGATTCGCGTCCGGAAGCGCAGCGAGCAAAGGCGACGTCGAGGAAGATCGTCTCGCCGGACATTGGCGTTGTCGCGACGACAACGATGCCTGAAGCCGTACAGCTACCCGCCGTCGCGCCCGGCTCGGGCGGCGTTTTCGCCCTCGCCGGGCTCGATGCGGCGGATTCGTCACTGAGCAGCGTGACGTTGATCGGTCGCCGCTCCGCGAGCACCGTCGCACAGCTGCCCGAACCGCTGCACGACGCCGCCGCGGCCACGATCGGCGGCCACACCTACCTGTTCGGAGGCGGCAACGCCGGTACTGCCAGCTCCTCGATCCTCGAGGTGAGTCGATCCGGTGCACGCGGCGTCGGGCGACTACCGGCGCCCGCCTCCGACGTCGCGGCGGCGGCGATCGGCGCCACGGCCTATGTGGTTGGCGGCTACACCGAGACGGCGCCGCTGCGCACGATCGTCGCGTTCACGCCCGGTGCGCCCACACGCGTCGTCGGCAGGCTGCCGCGTCCCTTGCGCTATGCAGCAGTTGCGGCAGTCGACGGCCACCTGCTGATCGTCGGCGGCACGTCCGGTGAAGCGGCTGAGCGGTCGATCCTCTCGTTCGACCCGGCCGACGGGCGCGTGCGGCAGATCGGCGAGCTGCCGCACGCGCTGACTCACGCTGCAGGCGCGTCGTTGAACGGTCTGATGTACGTGCTGGGCGGCCGTGGCGAAGGGCTCGCCGATCAGACTTCCGCGATTCTCGCAATCGATCCGGCGAGCGGCGCGGTTCGCGCTGCCGGTCGTCTGCCCGAGCCACTCTCCGATATGGGCGCAGCTTCGCTCTCCGGGCGGATCGTCGCTGTCGGCGGTCGCGACCGCGAAGGCGGCGTGCACGACCGGGCATTCACGCTGCTGCCGGTGCTGCGATGAGCGGACGCTACGCACTCGCCGCGATGGCGGCGCTGGCGCTGGCCGGTGGCCTTGATGCATGCGGCAGCAGCTCGAGCGCTCCCGGTCGCAGCGGCGAGCCGGGCGCGCGCGTCGCAGTCGCGTCCGGGCCGCGCTCGAGAGCCGGCGTCGAAGTTCCGAGCCCCGGACGCGTACCGCCGTCGCTTGACCCGAACAACGTCTATGCGGCCGATCGCCCGGGCCTGCTCAGCCCGATCGTGCGCGGCGATCCGTCGCTCGTGTACGTCCCAAACAGCGAATCGAACACGGTCGACGTGATCTCGCAGAAGACCTTCAAGGTGATCGACAGCTTCGCCGTCGGGACACTGCCGCAGCACGTAGTACCGGCCTGGAACCTGCGCACGCTGTATGTGACGAACGATCTCGGCAACAGCCTCACGCCGATCGACCCGCGCACCGGCCATCCGGGTAAGCCGATTCCGGTCAGCGACCCGTACAACATGTACTTCACTCCGGACGGACGCTGGGCGATCGTCGTCGCCGAGGCGCACCGCGAGCTCGACTTCCGCGATCCGCGCACGATGGCGCTGCATCGTGCGCTGCACACGCCGCAGTGCCGCGGCGTCGACCACATGGACTTCACCGCCGGCGGGCGCTACGCGCTCGCCTCCTGCGAGTTCGCCGGACGCGTGATCGTCATCGACCTGCGCTCCGAGCGGATCGTCAAGACGATCTCGTTGGCGCCCGGGGCGATGCCGCAGGACGTGAAGCTCTCGCCGGACGGCCGCACCTTCTACGTCGCCGACATGGCGCTCGGTGGGGTCTGGCTGATCCACGTGCGCACTCTTCGCGTGATCCGTTTCATGCTCACCGGCGCCGGCGCGCATGGGCTGTATCCGAGCCGCGACGGGAAGGTCCTCTACGTGACGAACCGGATGGAGGGCTCGATCAGCGTCGTCTCGTTCGCGAGGCAGCGGCCGATCGCCAAGTGGTGGCTGCCCGGCGGCGGGTCTCCGGACATGGGCGGCCTGTCAGCGGACGGCCGGGTCTTGTGGCTGTCGGGTCGATCGAACGCTGACGTCTACGCGATCTCGACGCGGACCGGTCGTCTGCTGCACCGGATCCCGGTCGGACTGGGCCCGCACGGCTTGTGCGTGTGGCCGCAGCCCGGCCGTTACTCGATCGGTCACACGGGCATCCTCAGGTAACTGATCGCCGGTCTCCAGGGCGGGCGGCCGTGAAGCGCGTGCGCTGAACCCACCGATCACCAGCTCGATCCGCGCGCCCCCCTCGGGCGAGCCCGGCGGCGACGCTGCCACCGTGTGCAAGGGCGATCGCGCGGACGATCGCGAGGCCGAGGCCGGTCCCGCCGGAAGCGCGATCGCGCGCCGCGTCGGTGCGGTGGAAGCGATCGAAGACCCGACTCGCGCTGGTCGCCCGGGATGCCGGGCCCGTCGTCTTCGACGCAGAAAGCGCAGGCGCCCGCCGCGCAGCTGCTCGACGCGCATGCGCACGAGTCCGGCGCCCGCGACGGTGTGCTCGATCGCGTTGCCGACGAGGTTGCGAAGCGCCTGCGCGAGCCGGTCGGGATCGGCTCGCAAGCTGCCGTCAGGCAACGCGCCGAGCTCGAAGCGGCGATCGGCGAGCAGGATCATGCCGTCCCACAGCTCGCCGACGAACGGGGCGAGGTCGATCGACTCGAGCCGCAGGAACTCCGTCTGCTCGCTCTGGGCGAGCAGCAGCAGGTCGTCGACGAGGCGGCTCGATGCGCGCGATCTCGGCCTGAACGAGTGCCTCGACGCGGCGAATCTCCTCGAGCGACGGGTCGCCTGCTGGGCGGCGAGCACCTCGAGCTGTCCGCGAATCACGGTCAGCGGCGTGCGCAGCTCGTGTGAGGCGTCGGCGACGAACGCGCGCTGGCGCGCGAACGCGTCGGTCAGACGATCGAGCATGTGGTTGAAGGAGTCCGTCAGCACGCGCACCTCTTGCGCCTGGCCGCCTGGATCGTGGATCCGCGGATGCAGGTCGCCGGCGTCGACGCGCGCGGCGACGGCGGCCATCCGACGCAGCGGTCGCGAGAGGCGCGTGCCGATCAGGAACGCGCCGAGCAGCGCGCCGGCCAGCGCGAGCGCGCCGGCGAGGATGAAGGCGCGCGCGACGCCGGCCTGCGCGTGGCAGACGCTCGCGAGCGGCTCGCCGACGCCGACCATCACACGCAGGCCGCCGGCCAGGCGCACGGCGCGCTTGAGCACGCGCATGTCGCCGACGTCCGGCAGCGGCAGCGTCGAGTAGCCGGCCGGAACGCTGAGCAGCCTGCGCGAGAGACTGGTTCTCGTGGCTCCTGCTCGTCGACGCGTCTCGCCGTTGTCGGGCGTCGCTGCGCGGAGAACAGCTCGGGGCGATTGGTGCTCGTGCGCGCCCGGGCATCGATCATGAAGAGGACGATCGAGCTAGCCGCGAACGGACTGGTCGTCCGACGTACTTGGCCGCCTCGTCGTGGGCGTGCGTCGGCGTGTCGGCCGTCGCGCGAGCTGCAGGCTGTGCGCGAGCCCGCTGGCGTCGCCGGCGAGCTCGGTGTCGATCTGGCCGCGCAGCTGCGTGCCGGTGCCGCGATAGACGGCGACGAAGGTGATCCCCGTGCAGACGAGCGACCACGAGGGCGACCCACCCGGCCAGGCGCCAGCGCAGGCCGACGCGCGCGAGACGTCGGCGCAGCGCGCGCATCGCTCAGCTCGCGCTGCCGAGGCGGTAGCCGACCGAGCGCACCGTGAAGATCGGCGCCGGATCGCCGCGGCTGGCCGAGCTTGCGCCGCAGATAGCCGACGTAGACGTCGACGACGTTCGTCGCCGGATCGTGCTCGTAGCCCCACACCGCGCTGAGGATCTGCTCGCGCGAGAGCACGCTGGCCGCGATGGCGCAAGAGATAGAGCGAGCAGCTCGAACTCGGTCGTCGAGAGCGTGATCGCCCGCCCGCCGCGGATCGCGCTGTGCGCGTCAGCAGGTTGACCTCGATGTCCCTCCGCGCCGCAGCGTGCTCGCGGAGGCCTGCGCGACGACGCGCAGCTGCGCGCGCAGCGCGCGCGACGAGCTCGGCGAGCGAGAACGGCTTGACGAGGTAGTCGACGGCGCCGGCGTTCGAGCCCGGCGACGCGATCCTCGATCTCGCCGCGCGCGGTCAGCACGATCACCGGCATCGTCGGCTGGCGCGAGCGCACCGCCTGCGAGCATCTCCAGGCCCGAGCGGCCGGGCAGCATCAGGTCGAGCACGATCGCGTCGAAGCTCGCCGCCGAGCGCGAGGCGCTCGCCCTCGACGCCGTCGAGCGCCGCCTCGACGACGAACCCGGCGGCCTCCAGCCGCGGCGCACGAAGTCGACGATCCCCGGCTCGTCCTCGATCACGAGCACGCGCGGCTCGCAAGCGAGGCCCGCCCTGTCGACGCGGTCTCCGGCGTCCGGCCGCCTCGCCCGCTCTGGGCGCGAGTCGGTCGCCACGCTCATCGCTCAAGGATAGGCCGCCGGACGCAGAGCGCTTTAAAAGCCGGGTTTCGAATGAGCTTTCTCATCAATCGGCTTAGCGAGGCGTTAACGCGTTAGCGATCCACACACTGCGATCGATGGCAATCGAACGCCAGAGCTCGCCATCGCGCGTCCGCGCCCCGTGGCCGCGCGCGAGGCAACGTGCTCGCTGGGCGGAGGCACGGCCGGCAACGAGCGACTGACCGTCGGCGACGGGCGCCGCTGCTGATCGTGCTGCTTGCCGTCATCGGCGTGACGATCATCCGCGCTCGGCCAGCTGCTGTGGGTGCACATGTTCGTCGGCATGCTGCTGATCGGCCCGCTCGCACTGAAGCTCGGCAGCACCGGCTATCGCTTCGTCCGCTACTACACCGGCGAATCCACAGCTACCGGCGAAAGGGCCCGCCCGCGACTGGCGCTGCGGCTGATCGCGCCGCTCGTCGTGCTCACGACGCTCGATCGTGTTCGCAAGCGGCGTCGCGCTGCTGCTCGTCGGCCCGAGCTCGCGCGGCACGCTGCTGCCGATCCACAAGGTCAGCTTCTTCGTCTGGGTCGCATTCATGGCGATCCACGTGCTCGCGCACCTGCCCGACGGTCGCTGCACGCGCTGCGCTGCCGACTACGGCCGGCCGGCGCGCCGGAACGCGATCAGCTCGGCGGCCGACGGCTGCCCGGGCGCTCCGGCCGCGCGCTCTCGCTGCTCGGCGCGCTCGAGGTCGGCGTCGTGCTCGCGATCCTCGTCATCCCGCAGTTCGCGCCCGTGGATCTCCGCACAGCCACTTCCACCACTGACCGCATGCTCCTGACACCACGCACCACCGACGCGAAAGCTCGCTGCGCAGAGCTCGCCGCGATCAACCGCTGGCTGATCGCCGGCGAGCGTCGCGCTGACGGGCCGTGCTCACCGAGGCAGCCGCACAGGCGTTCCCGGGCAAGGCGACCGCAAGCTCGACGGCGCGCCATGCAGCCGCCGCCAAGGCCCGCGCGCACCGCACGGCACGCCACTCCAGCCACGCACGATCGCAAGCGCAATCGCTGACGCCGCCCGCGCAACCACCCGAACGAGCCGAACCCAGCGCAGCGAACGCTCCGAACAGCCGGCGCCCGAACCGTCAGCCGAAGAACGGCCCACGAAGCCGCGCCCGAACCGCAGGAACCGCGCCGTCGCCGAAGAATCGGCGCCGCGCACGACGTCAGCCGAAGCCACGCACCGGAACCGAACGCGCCGCGGCGCCCGCCGAAGAAAGCCGCGCCGGTCGTGTCGGGAGGATCGTGATGGCTGCGCTGCGACCGACGCCAGCCGAGCTGGCCGGCTCGCGCGAGCTGGAGCGCGCTCGGCACGACGCGTCGAGCTGCGCGTGAGCGAACCGCGCACGCTCGCCGGCGGCGCGCAGCGCGGTCGAGTCTGACCTCGCCGCGATCGATCTCACGTGCAGCCGCTTCCGCGCCGACTCCGAGCTCTCGCAGCTGAACGCCGAGCCGGGACGCCCGTCCACGTCAGCCGCTGCTGCTCGAGGCGCTTGACGCTGGCGCTCGACGCCGCGCAGCTGACCGGCGGCGATGTCGACCCGACGGTCGGGCGCGCGCTCGAGCTGACCGGCTATGACCGCGACTGGCGCCTGCTCGCGAGCGCCGCGCGGCGAGCCGCCAGCGCCGGCGATCACGGCCTGCCGCGCGCTGTCGGCTGGCGCACGGTCGAGCTCGACCGCGCGAGCGTCGTGCGGATCCCGGCCGGCGTGAAGCTCGATCTCGGCGCGACGGCCAAAGCATGGGCGGCCGACCGCGCCGCGTCCGCTGCGGCACGCGGCCGGCGGCTGCGGAGTGCTCGTCGAGCCTCGGCGGCGACATCGCCGACCGCCGGGCAGCGCGCCGACGGGCGGCTGGACGCATCAGGGTGACCGACGACCACCGCAGCGACGCCTCGGCGCCTGGCCAGACGGTCGCGATCTCACACCGGCGGTCTGGCGACGTCGAGCACGACGGTGCGCCGCTGGAGCCACGGCGGACACACGATGCACCACCTCATCGACCCGCGCGACCGGCAGCCCGGCAGAGCACGCTGCTGGCGACCGTCAGCGTCGCCGCGGCCGACTGCGCACAGGCGAACATCGCTACGACGGCGGCGATCGTCCGCGGCGACGAGGCGCTCGACTGGCTGAGCGCGGCAAGGACCTGCCGGCGCGGCTGCAGGCGCTGCGACGGCCGCGTCGCGACGATCGGCGACTGGCCGGCGCCTCGAGCACCGCGAGCGAGCGGCGCATGAGTCTGCGCGTGCCTCGCTGGCCGCGTCGGGCGGCAGCGCCTACTGGTACCTGACGCGCTCGACCGGCGCCGTCGCGCTGCTGCTGCTGACGCTCGCGGTCGCGCTCGGCGTGCTCGACGTGCGGCGCTGGAGCACGCCCGCGCTGGCCGCGCTTCGTCATCGACTCGCTGCACCGCAACGTCTCGCTGCTGGCGATGGCGTTTCTCGGTGCTGCACATCCTCACCTCCGTGCTCGACAGCTTCGCGCCGATCTCGCTGCTCGACGCGTTCGATCCCGTTCGCCGGCTCCTACCGGCCCTTCTGGCTCGGACTCGGCGCCGTCTCCTTCGACCTGTTGATCGCCGTCACGATCACGAGCCTGATGCGCCAGCGAGTCGGCTACGCGAGCTGGCGCGCGATCCACTGGCTGACGTATGCGAGCTGGCCGATCGCGCTGCTGCACGGCTTCGGCACGGGCAGCGACGTCAAAGCACGTGGCTGCTCGCTGCTCAGCATCGCCTGCCTGCTCGTCGTGCTCGCAGCCGTGCTCGCGCGCGTCTCGCCGGCTGGCCGCAGAACCTCGCGCGGCGCGGCGCGGCGCTCGGCGGCGCCGGCGTCTTCTCGCTGTTCCTGCTCGCTGTGGCTGCCCGGCGGCCCGCTCGGCAGCGAATGGGCGCGCCGCTCGGGCACGCCGAGGGCGCTGCTCGGGCACAGCGCGCACGCGAAGCATGCGAGCGGAGGCTCGCACCGATGAGCAACCTGCTCCCGACGACGACTCGCGTGCTCGAGGGAGAAGCGCCATCGGGCGAGCAGGCCGGCGTGCTGCCGCGCCTGCTGCGCGGCGCGACCCGCGCGGCGGCGCGCTCAGCCTCGACGAGCACCTGCGCGACGCACGGCGAGCTGCCGCTGGACGAGCGCCGCCGCCGGCGCCGGCGCGAGTCGCCGGCGCTGATCGAGCTGATCGAGCACGCCGGCCTGCGCGGCCACGGCGGCGCGGGCTTTCCGACGGCGACGAAGCTGCGCGCGGTCGGCCCGCGCGCGGCGCGGCCGATCGTCGTCGTCAACGCCGCCGAGGGCGAGCCGGCGAGCCTCGAAGGACAAGACGCTCTGCCGAGCTCGTGCCGCACCTCGTGCTCGACGGCGCGCAGCTCGCCGCCCAGGCGCTCGGCGCCGACGAGGTGATCGTCTGCCGTCTGCGAGTCGGCGATCGCCAGCGCCGAGAGCGCTCGCGGTGGCGATCGACGAACGTCGGTCCTCGCAGGCGGCGCGTCGCATGCGAGCTCAGCAGCGTGCCGAGGGGCTACGTCGCCGGGCAGGAGTCGGCACTCGTCAACCATCTCAGCGGCGGCCCGGCGATACCGAGGTTCACGCCGCCGATGCCGTTCGAACAGGGCGTGCAAGCGCCGCCCGACGCTCGATCAGCAACGCCGAGACGCTACGCGCACATCGCGCTGATCGCGCGCCACGGCTCGCGTGGTTTCGCGAGCTCGGAACACCCAGCCAGCCGGGCTCTGCGCTGGTCACGCTGGGCGGGCCGGTCGCCCATCCCGTCGGTCTACGAGATCGAGCACGGCGCCTCGCTGCAGCTCGCTGATCGACGCCGCCGGCGGCGCGACGGCAGCCGTCAGCGCGGCGCTGCTCGGCGGCTACGCGGGGCGTGGATCGACGGCGGCGCTGCTGCGGTGCGATCTCGCTGTCCGACGAACACCTCGCCGTGCACGGCGCGTCGCTCGGCGCCGGCGTCGTCGCGCTGCTCTCGGCCGACGCGTGCCCGGTCGCCGAGACGGCGCGCATCGCGCGCTGGCTCTCGCGACAGGGCGCCGGCCAGTGCGGTCCGTGCGTGCAACGGGCTCGACGCGCTCGCGACGCTCGTCGACGAGGTCGCGGCCGGCGCGCGGCGAGGGCAACGCCGAGCAGAATGCGAAGCGCCTGGCCGCGGCTCGTCGCGCCGGCGCGGCGCCTGCGGCTCATCCCGATGGCGCCGTCGCGTTTCATCCTCAGCGCGCTCGAGACGTTCGCGCCCGAGTTCGCCGACCACGCCCGCCACGGCCGCTGCGAGGCGTGCGACGCCGAGCGCCGAGCTGCCGCTGCCGGCGCACGCGAGCTCGAGGGCGCGCCGCGCGACGAGACAGAAGGCGGTGCTCGCGATGAGCCAGCGCGTACGCGTGAACCCGATCACATGCGAGGCGCACGGCATGTGCGCAGAGCTCTTGCCGGAGCGGATCGCGCTCGACGAGTGGGGCTACCGCTGATCGACGACGAGCCGCTGCCGCGACGGGCTGCTTGCACACGCAAAGCGTGCCGCGCAGGCGTGCCCGACGTTCGCGCTGCTCCTGGAGCGCGACCGTAGCGACACGCGCAGCCTGTCCGACGCCGCGGCCGCCGCGCGCACCGCAGAGCGTCAACGCGAACGTTCGCGTCTCACCGCGCAGGCCGCGGCAGCAGGGCCAGCCGCGCCAGCCGCGCTCCTGACCGCGGCGTGCCTTGGGGTCGGCGGCGCCGCACTGGTAGCAAATTGGTACCATATCGGGATGAGCAAGCAGATCGCCGTCCGACTGCCAGACGAGCTCGTCGAGTTCGTCGATAGGGCCGTCGCCTCGGGAGACGCAAGCGAGTCGTGCCGCGTTGGTCACGCGAGCGCTCGAACGAGAGCGACGGCGCGCCGTCGCTGAAAAGGACGCGGAGATCCTTAGCGCGTACCGGACCGGATCCTGAGCTTGCCGGGCTGGCAGAGCACGCAGCGGATGTCCGCATCGACAACGCTCGCGTAGATGCGCCCGATCCACGTTGCGCACCTCGACAAGGCTCGACCGGTGCTGGTTCTCACTCGTGAGCAGGTGCGCGCACATCTGACGCACCGTCACGGTTGCACCGATCACAACCACGATTCGTGGGCCTTTCGACGGAGGTGCGTGTCGACGCGGCCAACGGCCTCTCGGCGCCGTCGGCTGTCAGCTGCGACAACATCACCACGATTCCGCGCGAGACTTTGAGGGATCAGATCGGCGTGCTGCTCGACGATCAAGAGCAGCAGCTAAGCGCGGCCGATTCGAGCTGCGTTCGATCTCGATTGACTCGCTCCTACGAACGACCTCTGCGCCAGCCGCTCGACATTGACGTCGGGGTTCCGAGCGTGCGTTCTCAACGGCGGGCAGGAGGTTGGCTCGGCGCGCTTGCCGCGCAAGCGATGCACATGACGCTGTCGGGCATCGCTCGCAATCGCTTCTCGGCGATCGGGTGCCCGCAGGCATCGCACGTCCCGTACGTCCCTTCGTCCAGCTTGCTCAACGCTCGTTCGATGCGCAGCAGTGTGCTCTCGAGCGACTGACCGACCCCAATCTCGGTCAGGCGGCTGATCGCCTCGGTTGTCCCGTCTCCGATCCGCTTGCCGAACCCCTGCGCGCTGCCGAGCTCGGGCCGCTGGGCGAGGACGGCCACGCGCTCGCTCGTCTGATCCCGCCGCGCATGGAGTGTCTTGCGAACCTCGTGGAGGTCGAGATGCTCGGTCGGTGCGTCCACAGAGGAGAACGCTAGAGCACCGCGCCCACCCACCCGAACGGGCTCGCAACAGCGCCAGGCTAGATGCCGCCCGCGTGCATCGCCGCCAGCCCCGCCCACTCCTCGTAAGGCGCGAAGAACTCGCGCACCTCGCCGCTCTTCGGCGCGCGCCTGCGGATCGCCGCCGCTCAGTAGCCGGCCGACGAGCTTCAGCAGACCGAGGTCGCCGGCCGGCAGCTGGTCGTGGCGCCCCTGGCCGAGCAGGCCGAGCATCTCGATCGTCCAGCTGCCGATGCCCGGGATCGCGCGCAGGCGCCGCCAGCCGTGCTCGTGATCTGAGCCGTGCAGGTCGACGCGGCCGAGCGCGACCTCGCGCGCGACGCGCACCAGCGTGATGGCGCGCCCGGCGGCGAGATCGCAGGACTCGAGCAGCGCCGGCGCGGTGCCGGCCAGCGCCTGCGCCGTGGGCGCGTCGCACAGCAGGCTGGGCGCGCCGTGCCAGTCGAGCCAGCGGCGGCCCAGCCGCGCGATGAGACGGCGCTCGATCGCGGCGGCGCGCTCGTACTCGATCAACTGCTCGCAGACGGCCCAGGCGAGCGCCTCGAACGGCTCCGGCCGGCGCCTGACACGCAGCCAGGGCCGGCGGCGCAGCGAGCGGCCGATCAGCGGATCGCGCGCGAAGCGGCGGTGGAAGGCGCTGAGATCGTCGTCGACGCCGAGCGCGAAGCGCATCCGTGCGATGCCGTGCGAGGCGGCGGCGTGCGTGCTCGCGCGTGCGCCGATCACGACCTGTTCTCGCGACGGTTGCGCGGCGCGCACGAGCACCGGCTCGCCGCCGTCGTGCAGCAGCCGTTCGACGACGCCGCCGCGGCGGCGCAGGAGCCCATCCATGCCGCCGCGCGGCAGCCGGAACGGGCTCAGCGGCCGGATCTCGACGCGCTGCTCTATGACGCCGCTCGACATCGCGCCGCCCGACGCTGCGACCTAGTCGCGGCCGCCGAGCAGGTGCACGTCGAGCAGCAGCGAGCGGCTTCCGACGATCTGCACGAGCTCGCCGGCGCCCACAGCCGAAGCGCGCCGGCGGCCGAGGCGTGATCTGGAGCGGCCCTTCGCGAGCGTCGCTGCGCGGTGGCGGCGGCGCGTGACCAGCCCGACGACGGCCGCGCCCGCTACGAAACCGCCGGCGGCGACCGCTGCGGCCTGTACGGCCGGCATCGCGCCGCTCGAGCGCGACAGTTCGCCGGAGTAGGGAAAGCCCTCGACGACGGTTGCCTCCTGCGCGAGCACGGGCAGCGCGTCGAGCGTCTCGAGCTGCTCGCCGGCGTCGGTCGTCTCGTTGCCGATCTCGCTCATCGGCTCAGTGTAAAGGCAGACTCAGACCGCATCGCCACTCGGCGCGAGCTCGCGCTCGTACATCCGATAGCGCTTGACGACCTTGCCGCCCATCATTTCCATGCCGCGGTTCATCGGCTTGTTCGTCTCGAGGATCCAGCCCATCTCGCCGCCCTTCTGCGGGCGCGCTTCGGCGGCGTCGTAGTGCAGCTGGTAGAGGCGCGCCGCGACGCCGGTGTGCTGGTACTCGGGCTTGACGCCGAGAAAGCCGACGCGCAGGCGCTTGATCAGCCGGCCTTTGTTCAGCAGATACCACCAGCCGAACGGCAGCAGCCGTCCGTTCATCCTCGCCAGCAGCTCGTTGACGTCGATGATCGTCATCGCCATCGCGACGACCTCGCCGGTGTCGATCCGCTCGGCGATCATGAACCAGTGCTTGTCGAAGACGATCTGCAGCTCCTGCGCGAAGGCGTCGAGATCCTTCTTCGAGTACGGCACGAAGTCCCAGTTCTTCGACCAGGCCGAGTTGTAGACCTCGGCGAACGCGTCCATGTCTTTGCGTAGCTGCCAGCGGCGCATCGGGCGCACGCGGATGCCGTGCTCTGACTCGACCTTGTCGGCGAGCTCCCACATCACCGGCAGGACCTTGTCGCGGTCCTCGACGTCGAGGCTCCACATCAGCAGGTCGATCGCCTTCGTCAGGCCGGCCTGCTCGAGGCGCTCGCTGTAGTACGGCGGGTTCCAGGGCTGCGCGATCATCGGTTTGCGCTCATAGCCCTCGATCAGCACGCCGCTCTCGTCGTTCATCGTGAAGCTCGCCGGGCCGACCATCCGCTCCTTGCCGCGCGCCTTCAGCGAGGCCGAGGCGGCGTCGAGCAGCGCCTCGAGCACCTCCTGGTCGTCCTCGAACTCGAGGAAGCCGAACCAGCCCCAGTTCTTCTGCTGGTAGTCGTTGAACGCGTCGTTGACGTGCGCGCTGATCCGCCCTACAGGGCGCCCGTCGCGCAGCGCCAGGAAGTACTCGGCGACGCCGTGGCTGAAGAACGCGTTCAGCCGCCGGCTGAGGAACATCCGGCGCTCCAGTTTCAGCGGAGGCACCCACTGCGGGCGGTTAGCATGCAGCTCGTACGGCAGGTCGATGAACCGTTTCAGGTCGCTCCCGCCGGACACCGTCCTTATTTCGACCGCCACGGCCGAGGCACATTACATGCAGACTTCCACCGACGTCTTCGCCAAGGTTCGCGACCACGAGCGCTCGGAGCTGCTCGCCGCCGCGCGCGAGGCCGACGTGCTTCCCTACTTCCACCTGCTCGACTCGCCGGCGATGCCGGTCGTCGAGATGGAGGGCGCCGAGCGGATCATGCTCGGCTCGAACAACTACCTCGGCCTGACCGGCGACGAGCGCGTGATGCAGGGCGCCGAGGACGCGCTGCACCGCTTCGGCACCGGCCTGACCGGCTCGCGCCTGCTCAACGGCACGATCCCTCTGCACCTCGAACTCGAGCGTGAGATCGCCGAATGGATGGAGACCGAGGACGCGATCGTCTTCACGACCGGACACCAGGCGAACCTCGGCACGCTCGGCACGCTGCTCGGCCCGTCGGACACGGTGATCGTCGACTCCGGCGATCACGCCTCGATCCTCGACGGCTGCCTGCTCTCGCGCGCGAAGCTGCGCCCGTTCCGCCACAACCGCCTGGACAAGCTGGAGAAGATGCTCCAGCGCGCGCAGGCCGACGGCGGCGGCGTGCTCGTCGTCGTCGACGGCGTCTTCTCGATGGAGGGCGACATCGCGCCGCTCGGCGAGATCTGCGAGCTGTGCGAGCGCTACGGCGCGCGCCTGATGGTCGATGAGGCGCATGGCGCCGGCGTGCTCGGAGCGCGCGGAGCCGGCACCGCCGAACTGCTCGGCGTCGCCGATCGGGTCGATCTGCGGATCGGCACGTTCTCCAAGTCGCTCGCCTCCTGCGGCGGCTTCGTCGCCGGCTCCAGCGAGGTGATCGAGTACCTGCGGCTCTACTCGCGCGCCTTCCTGTTCACCGCCTCGGCCGTTCCGGCGGCGCTCGGCGCGGCGCTCGCCGCGCTGCGCGTGCTGCGCTCCGAGGACGGGCCGGAGCTGCTTCAGCGCGTGCTGCGAGAACGCGCGCCAGCTGCGCGACGGGCTGCAGGAGCGAGGCTTCGCCGTGGTCTCGCCGCAGGCGCTGCCGCGCGAGCCCGGCACTCAGCTGAGCGCGCCGGGCGTGCTCGCCGGCGCCGGCGCGAGCGAGGCGGAGATCGCGACGATCGTCACGCCGATCGTGCCGGTGCTGGTCGGCGATGACTGGCAGGCGGCGCTGCTGTGGCGCGCGCTCTATGACGCGGGCGTGTTCGTCAACACGGCGCTGCATCCGGCGGTGCCGCCGGGCGGAGCGCTGCTGCGCACCAGCGTGATGGCGACGCACGACGCGGCCACGCTCGACCGCGCGCTGGATGCGTTCAGCCGCGTGAAGGCCGAGTTCGAGGCCGAGCACGGGCCGCTGCCGAGCTCGCTCGACGCCGGCTAGCGGCGACGGGCGCGCCGTCGCGTCTTGTCCAAATCTTCACAAGATCGCGCACGAGATAAAAAGCCCGCTTCTAGCGTACGAAGCGCCCGGACGTTGCTTGACCAGACGGGGCACGCTGACATAGCTTGCGAGACGCGCTCTGCATGTCGTCCGGGTCCGCCCGACACCCGTCACATCTAGACGTTTCATCTTCAAGGTCGACAGCCGACGACGACCTTTGGTGAGACGCGGACGGCCATCGCCGAGCTGTACACGTCAAAAATCAAGCAAGGATGTCGCGCTCCTGGATCTCAGGGGCGCGACGGGGAGAGTCCACACATGAACGCGACAGCGACAATCGCCCCTGCTCCGCAGTACATGCGCGCCCTGGAGCGCGCCAACCAGGTCAGACTGGCCCGTGCGGAGCTGAAGCGCAGGGTCTCGATGGACGAGATCGATGCCGCCGAGGTGATCCTGTCGTGCCCGTGGGAGGCCGAGAGCATGGCCGTCGCCGACCTGCTGATGAGCCAGCGCCGCTGGGGCCAGATGCGCTGCCGCAAGTTCCTCGCACAGATCCCGATGTCCGAGAAGAAGACGATCGGCTCGATGACCGACCGTCAGCGCCAGACGCTGGCGGACAGGCTGCACTCCACCGAGCGGGGCCGCGCGTGGAGCGCGACCCCCTGGGTAACGGACAGCCTGACGACAGCGTGAGCTGCCACCAGCCGGCGAGCATGCCGATCAGGCCGAGCCGCGGGCGTACCTCCCAGACGCCACAGCCGCCTTCGCCGAGATCGCGCACCGGCAGCCGCGTGAACTTGTAGCGGCCGGGCTCGAGCTTCATCGCCTCGAGCAGCTCGCGCGCGCGCCGCTCGTGCTCGACGCGAGCCTGCGTCAGCCGGCGCACGTCCTGCAGGCGACCGGCCAGCGCGTCGCGCTCGCGCTCGAGCTCGGCCAGACCGAGCAGCCGCGGGCCGAGGCGCGACGCGGCGCGGGCGCCGAGCGCCGCGTCGGCGGCGATGTGCGGGAAGAAGGCCGTGACGGTACGCGAGAGCTCGCGCTCCAGGCGCGCGATCTGCGCACGAAGCGAGCGTCGCGCCGCGCGCTCGTCGAGCTGCTCGACGAGGCCGAGCGCTGCGGTCTACGGTCAACTGCTCCAGCTGGTCCACGGCTCCAACTCCTCCCTGGTGCACCGGACGCGGCGATTCTACCAGTGCCCGTCCGGCACGAGTGCGTTGGCGCAGGTCCACAACGCCTCTTCGGCATAGAGCTGCGGGACGCCGGCGACCTGCACGGCGAACAGCGCCAGCTGCTCGCTGCGTGGCTTCGGCTCGTGCGCGTCTGCCAGCTCGCCGAACAGCACCGCCAGCGGCGTTGCCGCATCGGCTATCACCAGCTGCCCGCCGGGTAGCTCGGCGGCGCCGGCATCGCGCCCGAGACGCTCGCCCTCTGCGCTCGTGCGGATCCCGAGCTCGCCCTGCAGGCTGCTCGCGTCAAGCGCCCAGACCGGCACGCCGGTGTCGAGCAGCCCGATCAGCAGCACGTCGGCCAGCAGCCCACGAGCGAGGAAACCGCCCTTGAGCATTCTCTGAAAGAGCGCCGCCTCGAGCGGCGTGCGCACGACGCTCCGGGTCGAGTCCGATCTGGCGGAAGAACACGCGGTAGGCCGACGGCACCGGTTCGCGCCGCGCGGCGACCGCCGTGGCGCCGCGAAAGCGATTGGAGAGCTCGTGCAGGCGCCGCTCGACGTCGGCCGGCGAAGCGCCGTTCAGCGGCTCGCGCCGGCCGACTCGCAGCCGCGTGCTGAGCAGTCGCAGGCCCGGCAGCTCCTGCTCGATCTCCGGCGCGCACCAGCCCTGCGCGAGCTCGAGCTCGCGCGTCACGCCGCCCGCCTCACGCCGGGCCCTTCCATCCTCGCGCGCGCGAGCCGGCGACCAGCGCCGTGAGCCGCGCGCGGAGCGTCGCTCGCGACGGGCTCGTGATGATCGCCTTGCTCTGCACCTCGCCGCCGGGATAGGCGAACGTCAGCTGCGGGCAGGTCGCGACTTTGTAGAGCGCCGCCAGCGCTCCGTCGCTGTCGAGGCCGATCGGCAAGCTCAGAGCGTGCGAGCGGATCAGGCGGCGCAGCTTCGCGCGTTCGCCCTTGATCGCGACGGCCGCGAAGCGCACGCCGGGAAACGACGGTGCGAGCGCCTGCATGTCGCTCGAGCACGTCCGGGCAGGAGCCGCCGTCGACGAACAGCGCAAGCACGACGGGCGCGCCTTCGTAGAGCTGACAGACGTTGAGGATCTGCGGGCCGCGCTCCTTGCAGGCGGGCACGCGCCCGGCCGAGCCTTCGTCGGCGTGCTCGCGCCGTGTCGGCATCGCCCTGCAGGTTGCCGCTGCGCCAGCGGCACGGCAAACGGCGGCATCTGTTCGCCGGGCCCCAGCCCCTTGAGGCCGTTCGGCTTCGTCTCGATCGTGTTGATCGTGATCAGCACGAGCAGCACGAGCGCGAGCAGCCCGACGTAGCCGCCGTAGCGAGGCGTGCGCGGCCGAGCGTGGCTCGGCGCGCCCGAGTCGGCCGCTCGACCGCCGCGCGCGCCGTCGCGCTCAGGCGGGCTCATGAACGGGCTCGCGCGGAGCATCGTCGCGCAGCGCAAGCGCCTGCCGGCGCCCGCCGCGCGCCGGCGCGCCACCGAACAGCACGATCGCTGCCGGCAGCGCGACGAGCACGCCGAGCAGCGAGACGGTCAGGTCGATCAACGTGACGAAGCCGAAGTCGCGCAGCATCCTGATGTCCGACAGCGCGAGCACGCCGAAGCCGGCGATCGCGGTGACGCCCGACGCGGCGATCGCGGCGCCCGTCTGGCGATAGCTGCGCCGCAGCGCCTCGATCGTGTCGTGACCGGCGAGCCGCTCTTGGCGGTGGCGCTCGGACAGCAGCACGCCGAACTCGGTCGAGATCGCGATGACGAGCGCGCCGAGCGTCACCGACATCGGATTCAACGGCACGCGCACGGCGTAGAGCACGAGCGCCGACCAGCCGCTGGCCAGCGCGATCGGCACGAGCGGCACGAGCGCGCGACGGCGATCACCGCGGAATGCGAGCAGCAGCACCAGCGCGACGACGATCAGGCTGATCAGCAGCGTCAGCTCGCGGCGCAGCGGCGATGAGACTTCGCTGGCGGACTTCGCCGCGAGTACCGGCAGCCCGACGAGCGTCGCGCTGACGCCCTTCGGCGGATGCAGCTCGGCGCGCATCGCTTCGATCAGCTGCTGCTGGCGCTGCAGGCTCATCTCGCGGATGCCGAAGGCGAGCGTCGCGACACGCCGATCGGCCGAGATCACGTCCTGGGAGAAGTACGGCGGGATCACGTCGAGCAGCCCGGTGACCTGCGACTGCTCGAGCTTCTTCGGCACGACCGCCTTGCCGGCGCCGGCCTGCTGGCGGGCTGCGGCCTGCGCCGAGAACAGGTCGGGCAGCGAGAAGGCGGGGCACAGCTGCGCCTTGCCGCAGCCGCGCGAGGAGCTGTAGCCGAGCCGCTTCAGCACGGCGCTCTGGTAGCGGCTCATCCATTCGATCGTCGCCGGCGTGGTCAGCGCGTTCGATCGCACCATCAGGTCGATCTCGCCGCCGACGCCGGTCGTCCGCTCGAGCACGTTCAGCGCTTCCAGCGAGCTGAGGTTCTGCGGCACGAGCTTGGTGATGTCGGTCTGCACGCTCGTCTGCGTGTCAAGGCCCCAGCCGAGCGCGGCGAGCAGCAGGCCGGCGGCGAGCACTGCTCGCGGCCGGCGCACGGCCCCGACGAGCGCCGCGCGCGAGACGGCACGCGTCAGAACGTTGTCGCGCAGCAGCTCGCCGGCTCCACGCCAGGCGGCGGCGATCGCGCCGCCCGAGAGCGCGCGCGCCGCACCGGCGCCGGGTGGCGCGACTCGGCGCCCGCTCAAGCGTCATCGCCGCCGCGCCGGCAGTCAGCGCGCAGAGGAACGCGACGAGCACGCCGCCGACGAGCAGCACGGCGAAGCCGCGGACCATCGGCACCGGCGAGAGCAGCAGCACGAGCATCGCCGCCGCGCTGGCCGCGCCGGCGGTCGCGATCGTCGGCGCACCGAGCGCCGCGGCGCGGCGAACTGCGCGCTCGGCATCAAGCGGCGCCGCGACCGGCGTGGCTTCGTCGAGTCCGCGCAGGCGCTCCTCGGCGACGCGCGACTGGAACTGGATCGCGTAGTCGACGGCGAGCCCGATCAGCACCGGCAGCACGGCGACCGATGCGAGCGTCAGCGACGCTCCGGCCAGCGACAGCGCGCCGAACGTGATCGCCGTCGCCAGCAGGGCGACGGCCAGCGGCAACAGGCGCGGGCGCCCGGTGAAGACCAGCGCGAGCGTCGCCGCCATGACCAGCAGCACGGCGATCAGCAACAGC
This sequence comes from uncultured Solirubrobacteraceae bacterium, assembly GCA_963812575.1. Taxonomy (GTDB): domain Bacteria; phylum Actinomycetota; class Thermoleophilia; order Solirubrobacterales; family Solirubrobacteraceae; genus Palsa-744. The sequence goes on from CAWEVS010000005.1 coordinate 257,293, forward strand.
TCGATCGAATGCGTGATCGAGTGCGTCAGGTCGGCGACGATCACCGGCACGCCGGTCACGAGATAGGTCTCTGAGTGCTGCAGCTTCCACTGCGGCATCGCGACTGCCTGGCGCACGAGCGCGATCGTGCGCGTGCGCTGTGCCTCGCTCAGTCCAGAGCGCATGCGGACCGAGACGAGCGCCGCTTCGTGGCTCGGGAAGAGGTAGGCGAAGCGTTGCTTCGGCGTGCCTGCGGGCTTGCTCGAGTCGAACACCAGCGAGGTCACGAATTCGTGGTTTTCCAAGCTCGGGCGCGACGTCAGGCCGTATTCGAGCGCGAGCGTCACGAGCCCCTCCTGGAAGCGTCCGGTCACGATCTTGCTCGCTTCACGCCCGAGCGCGTCGGCTTCGGCGGCGCTCAGACCGCGCTTCAGCGCCGCCGCGCGCACGGCGCGCTCAGACTGCTTGGCCTGCGTCGCGGCCTGCTTGGACTGGCTGGCGAGCTGTTCGTCGATCTGTTCGGCGGCCTCCTGCACGAAGGTGCCGGGGCCGAGCACGACCTTGACCGTTCGTGCTTTCGCGAGCTGCCCGCACGGCCCGTCGAGCGCCGCCCTCCTGCGCCAGCGCGCTGAGGGGCACATTGCCCGACAGGCAGCCCTCGAGACCGGCCAGCCGCTCGAGATCGTCGCTCAGCACGAGCCGCTGGAGGTTGCCTTTGACGAGCACCTCGATCGGTTCTTCGCCGAAGGTCGAGTAGTAGCGCTGCGTGCTCTTGTATTCAGAGCTCGAGCTCGAGACGAACGTGCTGGTCGCCGCGGTCGGATGCAGGCGCAGCGCCAGCGCCGCGCCGCCGAGCGCCAGGACGATCGCGAACGCGACGACCGCGCGCGGGCGCCGCGCCGCACCGCCGGCCAACGCCGAGAGAAGCCGTGCCGCGTTCACAGCAGAAGGCTAACCGCGCGCTGGCGGCGACGCGCGCAGCAGGCGCTGCAATCACTCCATGCCCAAGGGCCCGGACGATTCGCCGGCGAGGAACTGGCGAACGAACGGATTCTCCGAGGCGAACAGCTCCTCGGCGGGGCCGGACTCGACGATCCGCCCCTTCCACAGCACCGAGATGTGCTCGGCGACACGGCGCGCGCTCATGATGTCGTGCGTGATGACGACGTAGCAGCCGCCGTTCTCGGCGTGGATTTCCTTGATCAGCTCGCACAGCAGCGCCGTGCGGACGGGGTCCAGGCCGGAGTCGGGCTCGTCGAACAGGACGATCTCGGGGTCGAGCACCAGCGCGCGCGCGAAGCCGGCGCGCTTGCGCATGCCGCCGGAGAGCTCGTTGGGCATCTTCGCGCCCTCGCCGCCGAGGCCGACCTCGCTCATCCGCCGGTTGACGATCTCGGCGATCTCCTCCTCGCCCTTCTCGGTGTGCTGGCGCAACGGGAAGGCGACGTTGTCCCACAGGTTCAGCGAGCCGAACAGCGCGCCGTCCTGGAACAGCACGCCGAATTTCTTGCGCGTCTCGAACAGCTCGGCGTCGGCCAGGCTGGGGATCGAGACGCCGTGCACGAGCACGTCGCCCTCGTCGGGATAGAGCAGCCCGACGATGTGCTTGATGCAGACCGACTTGCCCGTTCCCGACGGCCCGAGGATCATCGAGATCTTGTTGTCGGGCAGGCCCATGTTCAGGCCGCGCAGCACGTGGTTGCGCCCGAACGCCTTGTGCACGTCGATGAACTCGATCGCGTCCGGTTCCTCGGATGGGCGCTCGATGCCGGAGTGGTAGGCGAACTCCTCGGCCTCGCGCTCGCGCTCGACGACCTCGATGCGCGGATCGCGCTCGATCTGCCCCGAGGCCGGCGCGTCGTCGTCCAGGTCGAGCGGCGCGAAGTCGGCCTCGCCGCCGGCCTGCACCGGCGCGTCGTGATGCTCGATCGGCTCGTATGACTCGCCGGCGTCCTCGGCGTCGCCGTGCGGTCCTGGCACGTCCTCGCGCGCCATCTCAGCCGCCGATCGGGGCGCGCGGATTGGCGCCCCAGAAGATCTGTGTTCCCAACATTCCGATGACGTGCACCAACACCAGGTTTAGCACCATCGACTTCGCAGTCGCGCGGCCCACGCCGACCGGACCGCCGCTGGCGTTGTAGCCGTAGTAACAGGCGACGAGCACGATCGCGGTCGCCATGAACATCGCCTTTATCAAGCTATAGAGGAAGTCCGGTGGATTCTGGAACTGCCAGAAGATCAGGAAGTAGCCGCCGGAGGAGACGTAGCCGATCTGCTGCACGACGGCGATATAGGACGCCAGGAAGGCGGCGCCGATGCCGGCGAGGTACATGAACGGCAGCACCAGCCAGGCGGCGAGCAGACGCGTCGCGCAGAGGAACGTCATCGAGTTGATGCCCATCACCTCGAGCGCGTCGATCTCCTCGGAGATGCGCATCGCGCCGAGCTCGGCGACGATGCCGGTGCCGACCTTCGCGGCCATCATGTAGCCGAACGCGTACGGCGTGATCTCGCGCAGGTCGCACCAGGCCGTGAACACGCCGGAGTAGGCCGGCGCGCCCTGCGCGGCCGTGAAGTAGGCGCCCTCGATGCCGCACTGCAGCCCGAGGATGAACATCAATGTCCAGATGATCGTCGTCGAGCCGACGATCAGGATGCCCGCCTGGCGCAGCGACTCGCCGAAGAAGCGGAACACGCGCAGGCCGTAGACGTCGCCGACGATCTGGCCGGTGAACTTGCCGATTTCGCCGGTCGCCGCGAGCCATTCACGCGGCATTGCCAGTAGCTCGCCCATTACTTGATCACCGCCCCGCTCACTTGATCACGAGGATCTGAGGATGGGTAGCGAGCAGCGTCTGCGTGAAGACGTAGTCGAAGGAGAAGATCGCCGTGAAGGCGATCACGACGGCCTCGTTGACGGCGCGGCCGACGCCCTCGGCGCCGCCGGAGGCGGTCATGCCCTTGTAGCAGCAGACGATCGCGATGATCGCGCCGTAGATCGTCGTCTTCAGCACCGAGCCCCACAGGTCGGTCGTCGAGGCGTTCGCGAACAGCGTGTTCCAGAACGGGCCGAGCGGCTGGCCGTTGACGAGCTCGGCGATGATGCCGCCGAAGATGCCGAACAGCAGCGCGTAGATGTCGAACAGGCCGGTCACGACCATCAGCGCGAGAAAGCGCGGCACGACGAGGTTCTTGACCGGGTCGACGCCGAGCACCTGCAGTGCGTCGAGCTCCTCGCGCACCTTGCGCGCGCCGAGGTCGGCGGTGATCGCCGTGCCGGCGACGCCGGCGACGACGATCGCGGTCACGCTCGGGCCGATCTCGCGGACGGCGCCGAGCACGAAGAAGCCGCCGAGGCGGTCGAGCGCGCCGAAGATCGTCAGGAAGTTCGCGGCCTGCAGTCCCGGCGCGGCGTAGCAGATGCAGACCGTCGAGATCAGCAGCGGAAACCAGCACAGGCGCAGCGCGAAGAGGAACTGCGAGACGAGCTCGCCGCCGTACGGGTACGGAGGACGCAACGCGGAGACGATCGTTCGCCCCGTGAGGATCATCATGTCCCCGAATTCCTCGAGCACGTTACGAATCGAGACGTAGCTGCGCTCGGTGACGCTGCGGACCATCGCTGCCTGCCCCTCCTCCGGGTTGCCTTGGCGGTCGTGCTGAACTCTACGCGATGCATACGGCGCACGCCAGCACTGACCCGAGCTGGACGCCGCGCACCGCCCGGCGGCGCGCGATTGCAGCCGCTCGCGCGCGCAAGCGCCGCTGATAAGGTCCGTCGCCCGTGAGGAGGCGAACAGCCATGTTCGGGGGGGTGCTGGCGGCGTGCGCGACGCTGGTCGTCGCCGGCTGCGGCGGCGGCGCCGAACAGACGTCCGGCGAAGCCGAGCGCAACCTACAAGCTCGAACTGACCGACGTGTCGTTCCCGGCGCACCAGTCGATCGGCCGCCCGACGAAGATGCGGATCGCGATCCGCAACGCCGACTCGCGCACCGTTCCGGACATCGCCGTCACGCTCGACTCCTTCTACTACACCGAAAAATATCCCGAACTGGCCTCGGACAAGCGGCCGATCTGGGTCGTCGAACAGGGCCCGGGCACGCTGCCGAAACCGCCCGTGCAGAGCGAGGAAGTCAGCCCTCCCGGCGGCGGCCAGACGGCGTACGTCAACACGTGGGCGCTCGGCGCGCTGGCGCCGAAACACTCGCGCGTCTTCGAATGGACCGTCGTGCCGGTCAAGGCCGGCGCGCATAGCGTCGCGATCCAGGTCAACGCCGACCTCTCCGGGCGCGCGAAGGCGACCCTGCCCAGCGGCGGCTCACTGAGCACCAGCTCGGCGGTCGAGATCGCCGGGGCGCCGCCGTCGCGGCACGTCAACCCGAGCACCGGCCGCGTCGAACTCGGCACGTTCGCAGCGCAGCCCTGAGCTAGCGCCGCGGCAGCGGCTTTTGGCCGACTGTCGAAAGCCGCCGGGCTTGTTTTCGCCACACGCGGGTTTGCCGGCTCGCGCCGAGCACTACGATTGCGTTCGGCTTTTCCGGCCCCTTCCGCACGACGCTTCCAGGAGGACTCGATTCCGCTCATGCCACGTTCCCGCCAGCACAACGTAACCGCCGCGCAATGGAGCTCGAACGGGACCGCGCTCGGCCCGATCGACCTGACCCTGCCGGGCAACCAGGTGTTCGGCAAGAACGTCTTCTCGCTCGCCGAGCAGCGCCAGCGACTGCCTAAGCACGTCTTCAAGTCGCTGCAGCGCACGCTCGCGCGCGGTGAGACGCTCGACACGACGCTGGCGGACGCGATCGCGGTGACGATGCGCGACTGGGCGATGGAGAAGGGCGCGACGCACTACACGCACTGGTTTCAGCCGCTGACCGGCTCGACGGCGGAGAAGCACGACTCCTTCTACGGCCCGGCCGGCGACGGCACGGCGATCGCAGAGTTCTCCGGCAAGGAGCTGATCCAGGGCGAGCCCGACGCCTCCTCGTTCCCGACCGGCGGGATTCGCGCGACGTTCGAGGCACGCGGCTACACCGCGTGGGACCCGACCTCGCCGGCGTTCATCCTCGAGAACCCGAACGGCGCGCTGCTGTGCATTCCGACGGCGTTCACGTCTTGGACCGGCGAGGCGCTCGACCACAAGATTCCGCTGCTTCGCTCGATGGATGCGCTGTCCAATGCCGCCGTGCGGGCGCTCGAGCTGCTCGACATCGACGAGGCCAAGCGCGTCTTCACGACGACCGGCTGCGAGCAGGAGTACTTCCTGATCGACGAGCAGTACTTCTTCGAGCGGCCCGACCTGGTGACAACCGGCCGCACGCTGTTCGGCGCCAAACCGGCCAAGGGCCACGAGCTCGACGACCACTACTTCGGCTCGATTCCCGAGCGCGTGCTCGCCTACATGCTCGACGTCGAGGTCGAGCTCGCGAAGCTCGGCATCCCGATCAAGACGCGGCACAACGAGGTCGCGCCGAACCAGTTCGAGGTGGCGCCGATCTTCGAGAACTCGAACGTCGGCTCCGACCACCAGATGGTGACGATGCAGGTGATGCAGAACACGGCACGCCGCTACGGGCTCGTCTGTCTGATCCACGAGAAGCCGTTCGCCGGCGTCAACGGCTCGGGCAAGCACAACAACTGGTCGATGGGCACCGACACCGGCCTGAACCTGCTCGACCCGGGCGACACGCCGGAGGAGAACCTCTCGTTCCTGTTCTTCTGCGCGGCCGTGATCCAGGCCGTCAACCGCCATCAGGAGCTGCTGCGCGCCTCGATCGCGAGCGCCGGACAGGATCATCGCCTGGGAGCGAACGAGGCGCCGCCGGCGATCATCTCGATCTTCCTCGGCGCCGACCTCGACAAGGTCTTCACGGCGATCGAGAAGGGCAAAGTGCAGGCCTCGAAGCCGGGCTCGTTCCTCGGGCTCGGCACGCCGGTGCTGCCGCCGCTGCCGCTGCACGGAGGCGACCGCAACCGGACCAGCCCGTTCGCGTTCACCGGCAACAAGTTCGAGTTCCGCGCGCTCGGCTCCAACCAGTCGCCGGCGTTTCCCAACACGGTGCTCAACACGATCGTCGCAGAGTCGGTCGACGACCTGGCCGACAAGCTCAAAGCGGCGCTGAAAGGGACCGACTCGCTGGAGAAGGCCGTGACGAGCGTCGTCAAGGACGCCTGGATCGGAGAACAAGCGGATCGTCTTCGAAGGCGACGGCTACTCCGATGAGTGGCACAAAGAGGCCGAGAAGCGCGGTCTGGCCAACCTCCGCACGACGCCCGACGCGCTGCCGTGGCTGGTCGAGAAATCGACGGTCGCCGCGTTCAAGAAGTACAAGGTGCTCTCCAAACGCGAGCTCGAGGCGCGCTATGAGGTGTTCACCGAGCAGTACGTGATCAACATCAACATCGAGGCCGAGACGGCCGCGACGATCGCGCGCACGAGCATCATGCCGGCGGCGGTCCGCTACCTCACCGAACTGCACGCCAGCGGGTTGGAGGAGCTGGTCGGCGAGCTCGAGCCGGATCTCAAGGAGTTCCACTTCGCGCTTCGCGCGCTGGAGGACGTCAACCTCGACGAGAACCACCCCGACGGCTCGGCGCTGAAGGAGGCCGTCTACATGCGCGACCGCGTGATCCCGGCGATGGAGGACACGCGCGAGGTCGCCGACCGGCTGGAGAAGCTGGTGGCCGACGACCTCTGGCCGCTGCCGAAGTACGCCGAGATGCTGTTCATCAAGTAGGAGACGAGACCGGACGCCGGCCGGCCTTGGTCAGGTTGGCCGGCCCTTCCAAGCAGGACGATGCCGCAACCCTTTGCCGCTCGGCCAACAGGGTCTGGCGAGCTACCGACCGCGTTCGTGGCGCCCGCGAGCGACAGCGTACGCCACGTACTCGCTGTGCTCTTCGCCGCGGAATCGAACACGGTCAACCAGCCCGGCAGGCGGAGCGCCGATCGTCACGATCTTGGCTGGTATTGCGGAGGCGAGAACCGGCGCATCGTCCCAGCCGACAGCGCGTCGGGCACCAAAGAGGGTCAACGCTGTATCTCCCGGCAGAGCCGCTGCGGGCGACAGGACACCGCGAAAGCCAAGATCGCAAAGACGCTGTGCCTCCGCCTCGCAGCGTTCCCAGTCCGCGTCAACGAGCGCATCGGCGGGAAAGCCAGCAGCCTCGGCCTTCTCGAAAGTGCGATAGTCGGCAATCCGCTCCTCGTTGATCTTCACGACCCACAGAGGCATCCGAATGAGAGCCACTTCAGGCTCGGTGCGCAGGTTCTCGTGGTGGATGAGATCGGCCCAGCAACCATCGGGCGACAGCCCTAGGTACTGCGTCGGGGTGGTGTGAGCACGATGCCAACGTCCGTCCTCCGTGTTTGGTCGCACCCATAGCGGCGTGTCGTAGTCTGCGTAGCGGAAAGCCACGTCGGAGAAGGGCACTGACTCGGGCCTACGCGCCATGTTGGGCTCTTCCCTGCCTGACGGCACGGAAGAGAGCTTGCTCGAAGACAGGATCGTCGAGCACGTCTATCGGCGCCTTGTCGCTGAGCTCCGGCCGCGGCCTGTAGAACCAAGCAACCACACCAGCGTCGGTCCAAGATCGTTTGAGGATCGCGATCAGCCGGGCCACGATCTGCGCGCGGCGCGTGGGCTCCGAGTGCATCTGCGCCCATCGCTGGTACTGACGGGTCGAAATACCCATCAGACCAGCAAGCTCGGGCTGGCTCACGCGTGGTAGCCACTGTTGAAGCTGCTGCACCACGGCGGCGACATCCTCCTCGCTGCGTTCGACGTGACCATCGAGGGCGTCGCGGAGGAGGTGCCGAAGGGCCTCAACGTTGAGGAGGAGCTTGTCGAACGCGTCCAGCGGCTCCTCGTTCTGCATGGCGCGAAGGCTGTCCAGCAGTAAGCCACGGAACTCGGCCAACCACTCCGGGTCGAAGTCAGCCCGGTGCAACTCGTCATCCATGTGCACAAGGCGCGTGGTCGTGTCCCCAAGGCGTTGTTTGTGAGCCTCGTCCGTCAAGCCAGTCGCGGCATCGCCAAGCGCCTCGTTCAGCGCGGTGCGCCATTCAACGAGTTCTTTGGACAGTTCATCAATGGTTGCCAGCCGGTCGTTCTCTGCTGATGTGGCCGTGGGCAAAGTCACCTCCGCGTCGCAGTACAACGACATGGTAGCGACATCGCAGACAAGACTCGAGGCTAGGGAGCACGCCGCCGGAACAGTTAGTGGCAAGCCCAATGCCTCTCGAGCGTCTCGGACGTGTGCGAGGAGTACGTCTAGCTAGCATTGCTCGATGGCTCGCGACTACCTAAAAGCGATCTCAGAGCACGTCGTCGTCTACGACGGCGGCATGGGCGCGACGCTCGAGCAGTTCGAGCTGACGGCTGAGGACTACGGCGGGCTGCAGGGCAAGTGCCACGAGGCGCTCGTGCTGAACCGCCCCGACGTGATCGAGGGCGTGCACAGCTCGATGCTCGAGGCCGGCGCGGAAGTGCTCGAGACCGACACCTTCCAGGGCTCGCGGATCAAGCTCGAGGAGTGGGGCCTGGCCGACTACACGGTCGAGATCAACACGAAGGCGGCCGAAATCGCGCGCAAGGCGGCCGGCGAGAGCCGCTTCGTCGCGGGCTCGATCGGGCCGACCGGCTATCTGCCGGCATCGGAGGACCCGACGCTCGGGCAGATCCGCTTCGCCGAGCTCGTCGAGGTCTTCTCCGAGCAGGCTGCCGGGCTGATCGACGGCGGCGCCGACCTGATCATCATCGAGACGGCGCAGGACATCCTCGAGGTCAAGGCGGCGATCTTCGGCGCGCGCGAGGCGTTCAAGAGCACCGGGCGCACGCTGCCGATCCACACCTCCGTCTCGCTGCTGCCGAACGGCGGCAAGATGCTGCTCGGCACCGACATCTCCTCGGTGCTGACGACGCTCGAGGCGCTGAAGGTCGACGTGATCGGGCTGAACTGCTCGACCGGCCCGGAGGACATGCGCGACGCGATCCGCTTCCTCGGCGAGTTCTGCCCGGTGCCGGTCGCGTGCATCCCGAACGCCGGGCTGCCGCTGCAGGGCCCCGACGGCGAGACGATCTTCCCGGAGCAGCCCGAACCGCTGGCCGAGGCGCTGAAGGAGTTCGTCGAGCGCTACGGCGTCGGCATCGTCGGCGGCTGCTGCGGCACGACGCCGGCGCACATCGCGGCGATCGTCGAGCGCGTCGGCGGACGATCGGTCGGCGCCCGCCCCGCTCCGCGCCCGGCACAGCTCTCCTCGATGATCGCCTCGACGCCGCTGCAGCAGGAGCCGGCGCCGACGATGGTCGGCGAGCGCGTCAACTCGCAGGGCTCGCGCAAGGCCAAGGAGCTGCTGCTGGCCGACGACTACGACGGGCTCGTGCAGATCGCCGAGGATCAGGTCACCGGCGGCGCGCACGTGCTCGATCTGTGCGTCGCGCTGACCGAGCGCACCGACGAGGACGAACAGATGCGCCTGCTCGCGAAGAAGGTCTCGCTGACGCAGCCGGCGCCGATCCAGATCGACTCGACCGAGCCCGAGGTGATCGAACGCGCGCTCGAGCAGATCCCGGGGCGGGCGATCGTCAACTCGGTCAACCTCGAGGCCGGCCGCGACAAGCTCGATCGCGTCGTGCCGATGGCGCTCGCGCACGGCGCCGCGCTGATCGCGCTGACGATCGACGAGGTCGGGATGGCGAAGACGGCCGAGCGCAAGGTCGAGATCGCCAAGCGGATCCGCGACCTGTGCTGTGAGGAGCACGGACTCGATCCGGAGCTGTTGATCTTCGACTGCCTCACGTTCACGCTGACGACCGGCGATGAGGAGTGGCGCCCGTCGGCCGTCGAGACGATCGCCGGCATTCGCGCGATCAAGGCGGAGATCCCGCAGGTGAAGACCTCGCTGGGCGTCTCCAACGTGTCCTTCGGCGTCTCGCCGGGCGCGCGCGCCGTGCTCAACTCGGTCTTCCTGCACCACTGCGTCGACGCCGGGCTCGACCTGGCGATGGTCAACCCGAACCACATCACGCCGTACTCGGAGATCTCAGGAGAGGAGCGCGAGCTGGCCGACGACCTCGTGTTCAACCGCCGCGAGGACGCGCTCGAGCGCTTCATCGGCCACTTCGAGTCCAAGGGCGAGGAGGAGGGCCCGGCCGGCGCGGCCGACCCGACCGAGGGGATGGAGCCGGAGGAGGCGCTGCACTTCCACATCCTGCGCCGGCGCAAGGATGGCGTCGAGGCACAGATCGACCGCAGCGTCGAGAAGATCGGCGCCGTGCCGACGCTCAACGAGGTGCTGCTGCCGGCGATGAAAGAGGTCGGCGACAAGTTCGGCGCCGGCGAACTGATCCTGCCGTTCGTGCTGCAGTCGGCCGAGGTGATGAAGAAGGCGGTCGCGCAGCTGGAGAAATACCTCGACAAGATCGAGGGCTACACGAAGGGCACGGTCGTGCTCGCGACGGTCTTCGGCGACGTGCACGACATCGGCAAGTCGCTCGTCAACACGATCCTGACGAACAACGGCTACACGGTCGTCGACCTCGGCAAGCAGGTGCCGATCCAGACGATCGTCGACGCCGCACAGGAGCACGATGCGACCGCGATCGGGCTCAGCGCGCTGCTCGTCTCGACCTCCAAACAGATGCCTGCGTGCATCGAGGAGCTGCACGCCAAGGGCCTCTCCTACCCGGTGCTGATCGGCGGCGCGGCGATCAACCGCGCGTTCAGCTACCGCGCGCTGTATCCAGGCGGCAAAGACTCCGAGGAGATCTACGAGCCGGGCGTCTTCTACTGCAAGGACGCCTTCGAGGGGCTCTCGGTGATGGATCAGCTGGTCGACTCCGAGGCGCGCGCGGCGCTCGTCGAGAAGCTGCTCGCCGGCGCAACCGCGTTCCGCGCCAAGGGCGAGGCGCCGCAGGAGGATCTGAACTTCGCCGATGACTCGGTCCGCTCGGCGGCACGCACCGACGTGCCGATCCCGACGCCGCCGTTCTGGGGCGTGCAGGAGATCGGCGTCGATCTCGAGGAGGTCTACCGCCACCTCGACACGCACGTGCTGTTCAAGCTGCACTGGGGCGGTCGCGGCGTCAAAGGCGAGGCCTGGCAGAAGCTGCTCGACGAGGACTTCCGCCCGCGCCTGGAGCGGATGTGGAAGGAGCAGACCTACCTGCACCCGCGCGCGCTGCTCGGCTTCTTCCCCTGCTACGCGCTCGGCAACGAGATCGTCGTGCTCGACCCCGAGGACCGCACGAGCGAGCTGACGCGCTTCGTCTGCCCGCGCCAGCCCAAGGGCGACCGGATCTGCCTCGCCGACTTCTTCCGCCCGGCCGTCGAGGGCAAGCCGCCGGCCGAGCTCGACGTGATCGCCGTGCAGGCCGTGACCGTCGGCTCGGAGGTCACCGAGCTGATGGCAAAGCTCGAGGCCGAAGGCGAATTCGCCGAGCAGCTGTTCGTACACGGGCTCGGCGTGCAGACCGCCGAGGGGCTGGCCGAGTGGCTGCACTGGCGCGCGCGCCAGATGCTCGGCATCGCCGACACGCAGGGCCGTCGCTACTCCTGGGGCTATCCGGCCGTGCCGGAGCAGTCAGAGCATCTGAAGGTGGAGAAGCTGCTCGACCTTGGGCAGATCGGCATGACGATCACCGACGGCTACGCGCCCGAGCCCGAGCAGTCGACGCTCGCGATGGTCGTGCACCACCCGCAGGCGATCTACTTCGGTACGCGCCAGGGCCGGCTGCTGCCGGATGGCTCGCCCGACGATCTGATCCGCGGATCGAACCGCGACCCCTCGCTGTTCGGCGAGATCGACGACGAGGACCCGCCGGACGGAGCGGTCGAGGACGAGGACGAGCCGGCGATGGCCGGCGATCCTCTAGCAGGATCCTCCCGCGGCCAGGGGGCCGTCGACCAAGCGGGGCAAGGACGCAGGAGCGTGGCGTCGCGACGATCCCGCGTCCGACCGAGGACGAGGACCCCGCGCCGACGGGTCCTGGCTAGTCGTTTTCGCGGGGCGGCGGGCGGAACAGGATCCGCTTGACCTCGGAGGCGGTGCCGCCTCCCAGGCGCAGGGCCGTCTGAAAGCCCTCCTCGCCGAGCTCGCCCTCGTCGAGTGAACGGCGGAGCGCATTGAGCGTCAGGAGATCCTCCTCGGCGACCTGATCGCGCGTCGTCTCGAGCAGGATCAGGTGGCGCGGGCGGCGCAGCGCAGCGGCGATCCGCACGAAAGGCTCGCGTTCGGCCGGGTCGAGCCCCTCGAGTGAGAGCACGACCGTGTCCTTGTTCTGCAGGCGCTTTGCGACGGCTGCCGCCAGCAGCTCCTGTGCGCGCTCCTCGAGCTCCTCGGCCGGCACCTTGCCGCTCAACAGGCCGCGGACCTTGGCCGGCGAGAGCAGGCTGGCGCGGTCCTCGATCAGGCGCGTGACGAACGCCTCGCGCTCAGGCGCCGAGGCGGAGACGACGATCAGCAGGCTGCCGGGCGAGTAGCGCAGGCGGTCGACCGGCCGCAGCACGCTGCAGTGGACGGAGAGGTTCGGCGGACGCTCGGGCGCGCCGTCGCGGCGCGGGCGGTCCGAAGACCAGCCGGTGCGCTCGTCGGCGCCGATTTTGACGCTGCGCGAGGCGGGTCTGCTTGCTGAGGAATCTGGAGCCATGCCCCTCATAATGCCTCATCGGGCGACGCGCTCCGGTGCGGCGGCCTTGGCGAAGCTCGCGCCGGCGGCGATCGCCGGCCGCGCGGACGCGGTGCTCAGCGCTCGCCGGCAGCGATCAGCGAGAGCTTGGCGGCCCGGCGCAGGCGCTTGATCCGCGCCTCCTCGCGCAGCGCCGCGCCGCGATCGGCGACCGCGGCCTGATAGACGAGCTCGACCGGCAGACGACTGGCCGTGTAGCGGCTGGCCTTGCCGGCGCGATGGCGCTCGAGCCGTCGCGCGACGTCGTTGCTCCAGCCCGTGTAGAGCGAGCCGTCGGCGCAGCGCAGCATGTAGACCCAGGCGTCGCCCATACCGATCGATACGCCGTCGCTGCGCGGATGCCTGCCCGCCCGCGCCGCGAAGCCGGCTCAGCGCTGCGCGCGCGCGAGCGCGGCGAGGCTCTGCGGCAACGGACCGAGACTGACGGGCGTGGCGTGCACCGTGCGCAGCCGCAGCTCACGCCAGGAGAGCCCCTCGTTCAGCAGCGCAGGCAGCCCCATCGCGAACGCCGTCGCGAGCTCGATCAGCTGCAGCACGATGCCGTAGGCGATCGCGTCGGGCGTCGAGACGTGGTAGGCGCCGACGAGCACGGCGACGCACGCGGCCTGAAAGACGCCGACGTTGGCCGGCGTGGCCGGCACGATCGCCGTCACGTTGACGGCGAACAGCACGCCGGCGGCAGCGGCGGCGCCCGTCTTCGCGCCGAGCCCGAAGGCGATCAGCAACAGCCAGCAGGAGAGCCACTGAAGCGACCACGCCGCGAGCTGTGCGCCCGTCGCGACGCCGGCCTGGCGCGGGTGTGCGAACAGGCGCAGGCCGTCACGCAGTCGGCGCAGTGCGCCGCGTGAGGCACGCAGAAGCGCGGCGCCGGCACTGGCGCGAGATTCGCTGGCCGATGGCACGACGACGGGCGCCAGCCGCGTCAGCACGAGCGCGATCAGCGGCGCCAGCGCGACGAGCAGGAGCGCGCGATCGTTGCCGTCGAGCAGATGCACGCTCGACAGCGTCACGCCGCAGAGGATCGCCAGCGCCAGGAGGTTCAGAAGCGTCTGCGAGACGATCGTGGCGAGCACGATCGGCAACGTCTCGCGAGCGCGCCCGATCCGCCGCGCGACGATCAGCGCACGCGCGGACTCGCCGAGGCGGGCGGGCAGCGTCGCGGACATCAGCACGCCGATGAACGTGCCCTGCATCGCGTCGCGCCGTTTCGCCTGGCGCCACGTCGGCGCTGCGGAGAGGATCGCGTACCAGGAGAGCGAGCGCATGAACATCGCCAGGCACATCAGCCCGAGCGCGGCGAAGATCAGACCCGGTTTGGACGCCAGCAGCGAGGCGACGACGCGCGTGACGCCGACGCGCTGGAGCGCCTCGGCGGCGAGCGCGCCGCCGGCCAGCCAGCAGGCTGCAACGCCGGCGCGGCGCAGGCTGCGCACGCGCTTCTCGCGGCCGACCAGCGGCGGCAACTCGGGCGCGAGCGAGGGCAGGCGCTGGGCCGGCACCGGCGGCAGCAGGTCGGCGGGAGCGAAGCCGTGGCGCAGCGCCGTGCGCGAGAGCGCGCCGCGGTTGCCGAGCTGCGCCCGCTCGGCGACTGCGATGGCCTGCTCGTAGCAGTCGGTCACTTCGGCCGCGACGTGCGGCCAGGCGAAGCGCTCGGCGCGCTCGCGCGCAGCGCGCGCCATCCGCTCGCGCGTGGAGCGATCGAGCGCCAGGCGGCGGAGCGCTTCGGCCAGCGCAAGCGGTTCGCCGGCGGGCACGAGCCGGCCGTCGATGCCGTCGCGCACGACGTCGCGGTAGCCGGCGATGTCCGAGGCGAGCACCGGCGTGGCGGCGGCGAACGCCTCGGTCAGGATCATGCCGAAGCTCTCGCCGCCGAGCGAGGGCGCGCAGAGCAGCTCGGCACGCGCGAGCTCGGCGAGCTTGCGCTCCTCGGAGACCTTGCCGAGCGCGTGCACGCCGCGATCGTCGAGCGTCAGATGCGCGACCTCCTGCGGCGAGGCGCCGACCAGCGTGAGCGTCGCGGGGACCTGTTCGCGCAGCGCCTCGAACGCGCGCAGCAGCACGGCCAGCCCCTTGCGCTCGACGGCCTGCCCGATGAAGACGATGCGCAGCGGCGCGCCCTGCTCACTCGCCGGCGCTTGCCGATCGGCCGCTTCCGGCGGCGCCAGCAGCTCGAGCTCGGACTCGCTCGGAATCCGCACGCCGTTGGGCACGATCCGGTAGCGGCCGCCGTAGAAGCGGCGCGCCGTCCAGGCGGCGGCCTCGGAGACGGCGATGCGCACGTGCAGCCGGTTCATCCGCCGGCGGCCTCCCAGCGGCACGGCCGCGAGGCCGTTGGTGAAAGCGTTCTCGGAGTAGGTGTGGAAGGTGCCGACGAGCGGCAGATCGCCGGCGGAGAGGAGCGCGTCCCAGCCGAGCACCGGCACGACCGGCTCGTGGATGTGCGCGACGTCGTAGCCGCCCTCGCGCAGCTCGCGCCGCAGCGCGTAGAGCGAGCCCGGCGTGAGCGCCATGTTCGAGACGGCGCCGTTCGCCGCGATGCCGACCGTGCGGCCGAGCGAGACGAACGAGTCGGGCGTCGGATGGCGCTGCGGGCGCGCGCCGCGGTGCAGCCGGCGTGAGAGCGCATCGTCGGGATCGAACGGCGCGAGCACGCGCGCGTCGTGACCTGCTTCGCTCAGCTCGCGCGCGAGCGCTTCGATGTGGCGCGTGACGCCTCCCGGATAGGTCCAGGAGTACGGCGAGAGCAGCGCGATCCGCACGCTCCAACTCTACCCGCAGTAGGGGCCGGACGGCGCCCGGCGGCTGCGATAATCGCCCACATGAGCGCGCGGCATTTCGTCAAGTACACGTTTCTGAAGCTCGACCCTGCGTGGCGACGACTGCCCGACGAGCAGCGCGAGCAGGACAAGCGCGAGTTCATCGCCGCCTGCGAGGACTTCGCCGACGGCCACATGCTGCAGAGCTTCTCGCTGGTTGGCACGCGCGGTGACGCCGAGCTGCTGCTGATCTCAGAGGCCGAGAACCTCGACCGGATCCACGAGTTCCACGTCGTGCTGGCGCAGAGCGGGCTGATGAAGTGGGCGGCGATCCCGCACTCGTTCCTCGGCATGCGCAAGAGCTCGGAATACTCCGAAGACGAGCGCACCGTGCCGCGCGGCTTTCGCGGCAAGTACGTGTTCGTCTATCCGTTCGTGAAGTCGCGCGAGTGGTACGCGCTGCCGGCCGAGGAGCGCTGGCGGATCATGCAGGGCCACATTCAGGTCGGGCGCGAATACCCCGGCGTCGACAACCACACGACCTACTCGTTCGGACTCGATGATCAGGAGTTCGTCGTCGCCTTCGACACCGACGACGTCGGGACGTTCCTCGATCTCGTTCAGCGCCTGCGCACGACCGAGGCCTCGCGCTTCACCGTGCGCGACACGCCCAGCTTCACGTGCCTGGCGATGTCGCTCGAGCGCGCGCTGAACGCGCTCGACGGCGAGCCCGTCGCGCTCGGCGCAGGGCGCTAGGCGCTCGGCAATGGCCGCGCCGCGCAAGGCACCGGCGGCGAAAGGCAGGTCCGCAGCGAAAGCGAAGCCGGCGGCAAGGACCAAGGCGGCCGCAAAACCGAAGCCGACGGTCGCCAAGGCGCCTCGCAAACCGTCGATGCGCAAGGCGGTCGAGCACCTGCGAGCGAGCGACCCGGTGCTCGCTTCGATCATCGACGAAGTCGGCAAGCTGCCGAACAGTCGCGCCGGACGCCCGGATCCGGGCGACCACTACGGCGCGCTCGTGCGCTCGATCGTCGGACAGCAGCTCTCGGTGCTCGCCGCGCGAGCGATCTACGGGCGCCTGTTGGAGCGCTTCGGCGGTCGTCCGCCGACGCCGCAGGAGATCCTCGACGACGAGCCCGAAGAGCTGCGCGCGGCGGTCGGGCTCTCGCGCGCGAAGGTCGGCTTCCTGCGTTCGCTGGCCGAACACGTGCTCTCGGGCGAGCTCGAGCTCGAGCGCCTCGATGCGCTGCCGGACGAGCAGGTGATCGCCGAGCTCGTCGCCGTCAAGGGGCTCGGCGAGTGGACCGTGCACATGTTCCTGATGTTCCAGCTCGAACGGCCCGACGTGCTGGCCGTCGGCGACCTCGGCATCCGCCGGGCGATCGAGCGCGCCTACGGGCTGCCGGCGCTGCCGCAGGCGGCCGAGATCGAGGCGCTGGCCGAGCCGTGGCGTCCCTACCGGACGCTGGCCTGCCGCTACCTGTGGCGCTCGCTGCAGAACGAGCCGGCCTAGTTGGCGAATCGGTCCGGCCGGCGGCCGGTTCACGCCCTCAACGCATCACCGGCGCCGGCGAGGCACGCACGAGGGGCGCCGACGCGGCGCCCCTCGAACTGCTCGGCCGGGTGCGACGTGGGCGCTACCTGGCTTTGACCTCGATCGGTTCTTCGTTGGTCGCTTCGGCATAGCCGGAGAAGGTCGTCGGTCTGGCGGTTTTCGGGGCCTCGAGTCGTCACCAGCGTGTCTTTGACGCCGCCTTCGAACTCTTCGGGACGTCTGCACGCCGCGTTTGACTGCAAACGTCACGATGTTTTCTTCGACCGGCTTGTTGACGTCTTCACGCGGCCGATCACCGAGCCTTCGACTTCGAGCAGCTTACCGGTGCCCATGCCGCGTTCGGAATCAATTCCGTCGGCGCCGCCGCATTCGAACAGCACGAGCGCTTTGCCCGTCTTCGCTTTGATGTCGAGCCCGACCTTGGTTTTACCGACGTGTTCGATGTAGCCGAGTTCGCCGGTGAGTTCGTTCATCGTGACTTCGCCGCGGTAGAGCCGATGTTCTGACAGAACGATTCTAGATCGTTTTCGCGCCGGCGATCTCGCAGTTCTGGAAGATCAGTTTCGGCAGTGAAACCGCTTCGGCCGCTGGTGTATTCGCCTTCGCCTTCGCCGAAGTCGCACGTCATTCGCCGCCGGCCGCGGTCTTGAACACGGGTTCTTCGACGTAAGACGTGAATCTTTTTTTCGTCCCGGCCCGGAACGAAATCCCACTTGCCCTTGCCCGGAGCCGGGCGCAGGCACTTCGCCGAGTATTCGCCGGTGTGCGGCGCGACCTCCACGCACGAGCCGAATTCCGGTGGTTCTGCCGACGCTGACGCCGCGGCCGCTCCTACTATGGCGCGACACGGCGACGATACATCCCGCAATGCGCAACATCCGTCTCATTCCTCCACCCCTTCTCCTAATGGTTTGGCCGGTCGCCTGATGCCGCGCACCGCACGACGCGCCGGCACCTACCTCAAGTCCATAAACACGATCCCTCGTTTCCCTTATGCGTCTGAAATGTAAGCCTCTGATGTACCCTCGACACAGCGCCGAAATGTACCTGCGGCGGAGCTCGAGCGCTGCCGAGCGCGTGTACCGCTATTCTTGCTTCGCTCCTTCTTCTTCTTCGCCTTCTTCTTCGGCGCCGAACTTCTTGCGCGCGTTCCGTTCGCAGGATGCGCGCTTCTTCTTGCTGTGCTTGTACTGCTTGCGGCACTTCTTCAGCGCCTTTGCGAGCTTCTGCGAGCGCTTTCCTTCAGCCCCTTGACGGCGCCGCAGCCGCCGACCGGGATCTTCGTCTCCTGGGTGATGACGACGCCGTTCTGGCCGGTGATCGTCGTCGGCATCACGAGTTTCGCGCCGCACAGGCTGAAGTGCTTGCTTTCGGCGACGTTCGAGGTGAGCGCCGAGTGCGGTCCCTCGGGCAGACCGTTTCGAAGCGTGGTGATCGGCGCATCGGGAACCGAGTTGAAGGTCGAGTAGGTGAAGCCTTTTTTGATGTCGGTCTGGCCGTCGAGGATCAGCGTGACGCCTTCGCCCTGCAGCAGGAACTCGACGTCGGGGAAGGCCGCGCCGCCGTGCGAGACGAGGTAAGCGGGACCAGTCAGCGGGCTCTTCAGCACCGGCGTGTGGATCGTCGCGGTGCCGATGATCGAGCCTTCCTGGCAGGCTGCCGGGTTGGCGTTGAAGGTCGCGTCCGGGCAGCTTTCTGGATCGTCGTCAGCCGCGACGGCAGCGCGTCGGCAGCCGAGCTTGATTTTCGCGATGTTCGCCTGGCCAGGCGCGGCGGTGACCTTCACCGTGAAGGCTCGCGCCGTTGGCTTTGGCGCGTTGCCCCGCGTCGAGGCCGTCAGTTTCGGCTGGAACGGCAGGCCGAGCAGTTCGCCACCTGGAAGGGCGAGGAGAACGTCGCGCTGCCGCCGCCCGCGCCGGTGAGCGTGCCCGTGATTGCCGTCGGCGTGCAGCTCGTCGGGTTGAACTCGAAGCCCGGCCGGTCGACGGTCGACGTTGATGCTGTTTGAGCTGCGCGGAATGCCGGTCGTGCACGCCTTTGACGAACGTCGGGAGCGGTCGCTGAGGATCGTGACGGCTGCCGTGTCGGGGTCGACGAAGATCGTCGAGCGGACGACAACGTTGCCGAGGTTGAACGGGCCGGCGATCGCCGGCGTGACGATCGACAGGCCGAACGGTGCGCCCCGTAGGGGCCGTGAGGTAGACCTGCCGCCGGCAGGCGTGACACGGGTCGCCGCCGAGGCCCGGACCGCCGTCGCGTGCCCGACCAGGCTGTCCGGCCCGCACGTGCCTTCGGCGGCTGCGGTTCGGGGCAGGGAGTCGACCGTCGAGAGCATCGCCGCGACGCCCGGCGGTAGATGCATCGACACGCCCTCAGCGGCTGGTCGCCGTCGGGGCTGGCGATCGTCAGCGTGAAGGGCGTGAAGGCGCCGGCCTGCAGGTTGGTCGAGCCGGCCGCGAAGGCGGCGCGAAGGGCAGCGGGTCGCGCAGCGGCTGCCGCCGGCGCCCGAGGTGATCGTGAACTGCCGGCGGAGGTTCGTCGGAGCCGCCCCGCCGGACCACGGCGTGAACGACGAGTTCGGTCGGTAGCTGGCCGCACGTGGCGGGGGTCGAGAGCGTTCCCCGCGGGCCGCCGAGAAGCTTGATCTTCAGGTCTTCGAACGGGACCTGAGGCGTTCCGAGAAGGTCGTCGTGATCTGCCCCGTTGTCGATCCAGCGTCCCCTGGCCGGCGAGCTTGACGTGCAGCCCGAGCTTTTGGGATTCGGCCACGATGTAAAGGGCGACCAGCGAGCCGAACGGGTTTTCTTCCTGCGCGGCGAGGTAGACGCTGCCGTGCAGTTCTCGCGAGCAGCGGGGTTTGAGGTTACGGTTCCGACCTTCGAGGCGTCAGGACAAGCCACTTCGGCTGTCGTGAACTTGAGCGGTTCTTCAAGCGATTCTTTGCTTGCTCGAGGGCGTACGGGTCGGCGCTGGCGCCTCTTCCGAGATAGCCGATCTGTTCTGTGCTGCACGCCTCGAGACCGTTCGCCGCGGACGGGCTGAGCATCATGCCTTGAGGGAACGTAACCGTCGTGGACCGCAGCGCAGACTCCGCGAGTCGGCCGCTTTCCTTCGTGGTCGCCTGCGGAACGTGCACGTCGACGTCCAAGCCGACCGGAGCGTTCGCTTCGCCCGTGGAGGGCGTCGTGGCGATGCTCGGGTAAACGGCTCGGAGGCACAACCGGTGATCCCTTCGGGCAGTTCTGGGAAGCGGTATTCGCGAGTACCTCCCAGCGCCAGCGCTTGGCCGACACCGTCTTCACCCAGAGCCTTCAGCGGCCACGATTCCCCCTTTGACCGTCGCCGTCAGACTCCTAGGGGCAGGCCGTCGGGAGCGAGAGGAAGGCGGTTTCGTTTCGTTCCGCGGGCGGCGCGCAGGGGTTGACCGTTTGGTTTACCCAGATCCCACCGGCAACGCACGACCAGCCCCGCGACTGATCATGAGATTTCGCACCGGGAGTGCCCTAAAAGATCACTTCGCTGCTCAACAGCTGGGCGAGCTCGGTGGTGTCCGAGACGCTGACTTCAATGCCATAGTCGCCCTCCGTCCGGACTCGCGTATCGAGTGTCACTGGCAGGTGGAACACGTAGAAGCCGAACTTCGCCGGCTCGCCGCTCGACGGTTCCAGATTGAAGACGGGTGCAGTGAGCGTCCTGAACGCGATCGCTTCCGGTTCGAGGATCGTGACGCGCACGACACCGATCGCCGAGCCCGCGGGACACTCGTTGGTCCCGCCGCCGTTGATGATCGCGCCGAACTGAAATCGCTGCATTCTTCAGCGGCTGTGACGTTCCCGAGCAGGCCTGGCGGAAGGTTGAAGTGAAGGTCTCGCACGGGCGCAGGCGAGGACGGGTATTTTTCCACGACGCCTTCTTGCACGCGCTGTTCGAGCGACTCATCGAAGTAGAGCAGGGTGCTCAGCTGGAACGGGTGGGCGCCGGCCTGGCTTTCCGGTTCACCGTTTTCATTTTCCGGCAACATCGAGAAACCATCTTCTTCGAGGCTGAAGCCGGTAGGAGCATCGTTGAATCCAACAGACCGGACGAGCGGCGCCGGGCTGGCGATCGGACCCCCTTCGACCGGTGGGCCGCTTTCCGAGGTGACTTCGCGACCACCCGATACCGTCACTTCGTTTGGTGCTGAGCCCCCTGGGGGGGTGTTGACTTCGACGTTCAGACGAACTTCCAGGTCGACATATGGGAACACGAGAGAAGGCGAACGCGTTCGGCGCTTTTTCGGTGTTGTAGGTGCAGCTGACGACGACGCGTGTTGTGGGTTTGGTCTGTGAGCAGGTCCAGATCGCGAATTCGGGTTCTTCTTCCCCGGTTTCGCTGTTCTCGCGGCGAGCCACGAGCTTGGTGACCGTCACGCCTTCGGGCAGCGTGTCGGTGATCGTCACCGGGCTCGTTTTCGCGCTGATCGCCGTATCGCCGACGTCGATCGCCTGAGCGGTGATGAAGCCTGGAACCTTCGGTCGGCAACTGATCGGGCGCCGTGCGCGCCGTCGTGCGCCACCTGGCACCGGCCATGGCCGGCGCAGCAAAGGCAAGCATCGCCCCCGCCGCGATGGCGATGACGAGGGCCAGTCGGAAAGCCTTGAAACGCGGACGACGCGCGATCATCGGGTTCTCCGTCGAGTTATCGAGGCCGCGGACTTGCTGGGCCGTGGACTTCTTCGCCTTCTTCTTCGCGGGCTTCTTTCCATACTTCTTACGTGCCTGCTTTTCGCACGCCAGGCGCTTCTTCTTCGCCTTCTTCTTCTTGCACACCTTCAGTGCCTTTGCGAGCAGCTGGGCGCGCGTCGGCTTCTTGGTGGCCGGTTTGGACGCTTTGTTGTTCAGGACGCCTTTTCCGGGGGTATTCCCGGGCCCGGCGAACGTCGACGTAGCACCGGAAGTAGAAGCTGGGCGGCGTCGATGCGGGCGCTTTGCATTCTTCGCCTTTGCATTCGTGGGGCGGCGGCGAGAACGGCGGCAGGCATGCTCCGCTTTCGGAGGTTCCGCAGATTCGCGCGTCGTAGATGTCGTTCGCCGAGTCGACGTCTTGCCCCAGCAACCTCGCGCCTGTCAGGAAGAAAGACATCCGAGCCGTTCGAGCTGGCGTCCAGGAAGGCCGATTCGCGCGAATCCGTCCCCGAGGAGATGAGCGTCGCGCATCCAGGCGCCGCCGTGCACGTGCCGACGCCTTCCGGCTCGAACTCGTAGACATCCTCCACGCCCACCTTTTCGTTGGCAGTGCCTATGGTCTCGGTGCGCGTGTTTTGGTCTTGGTAGACGAGCGCATCGGCGCTGTCGAAGAACAGGCGCCCGCCATCGCTCAGGTAGGCTGGCTGGTGCGTCGCACGGATCGTGGGCACGATCGGCGACCAGCCGGGTATCAGGCCCGCAAGCCAGTGCCCGCCCCACATGCCTGTCGGATCGACGGTCAAGAGCATGCCTTCACCGGCACGTTCCTGGTCGAAGACGCCGGTCGGCCGCTTGCTCGAGTCCGGGTTGCACGAGGCGCAAACAAGCCGGTTCTGCTGCGCGTCGTAGATGAAGACCTCCTCGTCCATCCGTTCGCCTGGCGTCTTGCTGGTGAACATCACCGTCGTCATAGCCCGTCAGGCTACGGTCCGACATGAAAGCGAGGTAGCGCCCGTTCGGAGAGACGCGTGAGGTCAGAAAAGTGAGATCCTCGCTGAACTGTCCTTGTCTGGATTCCACGCCTCTGTCCCAGTCGTAGGCGTCGTCACCTGACAGTCGCGCAATCAGCCTCGTCTGCCGGCCGCTGGCCTGTTGCGAGTTCGGTTCGGAGACGTACAGGTTGCAGCTGGTCGTGGAAAGCGGTTCGCTACTCAAGGCAGGGCAATTGCCGGGCGTAGCTTCGGGCGCCAGTGCCCCGTTGGCGACGAAATAGACGTTCCCACCGTCCTGTCCGGTGCCCGGGATGGTGCCGAGCACTTCCGCGCTTTCGCCGTTGTGAGGATCCACGGTGAGGTCCGTGAGCGTTTTCGTGTTCGCGTCATATTCGTAGAGGTCGGCGGGGCTGCCGCCGGTCGGTGCGAGCTTGGAGTCGTCCGTCAGCGGCCAAGTGTCCGTGAAGAACACCTTCGAGCCGTCCGGCGTGGCGGACTGGTAGTGAACGACGTCGATTTCTTCGTTCGCTTCGTCCAGCGGGGTCGGCGGAGCATGGGTCCCTTGGACGGCGCTGATTTCCGTTGTTTCATGCGTTGCGTGTCGCGCATATACAGGTGGGCGCCTTCATTTTCCCCATTTTCACCAACGTAACCGCCGGTGAAGACGACGCGCGTCCCATCTTCGGAGATCGCGTCTCGCGAGTTCCCGAAGCCGCCCAGCTGCGGTATCGGCGCAGGTTGCTCGCCGCCGGCAGCACACTCACGAGCTGTAGAGCGTGCGCCGCGCTTTCCGAGTTCCACTCATAAAGCCCTTCGCCGCTCGCGCCGGTGGTGAGGCCGACGGGCGATGAGATCACCACATGATTCAAATCGGGGCTGGCGTCGACGTAGCCATTGCCGCCACCCTCCCCGAGTGCTGCACCGAACGGATTTCCTGCGGTGTCGTTCAGTTGCGTCACGAGGGCCAGATAGCCGGGTGCAAGGTAGCCGCGGTTGGCGGCCGCTTCGTCATAGCTCTGCGCCTCGGCCGGTGCGGGCGCGATGGGTGAGTCGGCACGCAAATAGATCGTCTTTTCCTGATGGCCCAGTTCACCGGACGTCAGCGGAGGCGAAAGCGGCGGGTTTTCGAGCGGGAACTGCTTGCGCGCTTCAGGCCAGAGCAGGCTCAGCGACAGTTCCGGCGAGAACGCCTCATACTCCGGCGGTTCCTCGGGCGTAGGAGCCTTTGCCTGTGTTGTGCGGCGTCGACAGGTTCTGAGTGGACCAGCCCGCTTCTCCGCGTGTGAACAGTAGTTGGGTGACCTGCTTGCTGCGATTGCCGTTCGCTTCGCCCGTGGGACCGGATGCTGCGGCAGGAAATGCGAGCGCGCTTCCGTCTGTGGCGCTTTGCAGCGCGCCCGGTTCGCCGTCGTAAGGCATCAGCAGGGGCCCGCCCTTCACCGGCGGCGAGACCATCTCCCACTCGCGATGGTCGGCGAGTAGACCCGCTGCTGAGGGCAGCGTGGTGAAGAAGGTCGTCGACCCATCGGCGCTTTCGCCCGTCCCGTCGCCGCGCGCGACCACACGGTAGAAGTACTGAGTGTTGGGCGAGAGCCCGGTGAGCTGCGCTTCGGCTGTCACATCGCCGAAGCCGGAGCCGAGGTCGCTCGGCTCCATCGCGACTTCGGGTGCATGCCGCCGGGTTTGCGCTGCAGCTCTGCGTGCCGACCAGCAGTATCGCTGGTGTGTCGGCGCCGTGCGGATCGACCTGCGCAAAGACCTTGGCGGAAGTCGGCGAGAGCACCTGGGGAAACACACTGTCGACCGTCGGCGCCGCGATCGGGGCCGGGGAAGCGACGTCGATCTGTCCGTTCGCGGCGTCAGCCACGTAGACGCTACCGGTCTTCGCGTCGACCGCGACGCCCGCGGCGCGCGGCGCGCTGTTCCCGGCAGCGTGAGGGTTTGGATCGGCTGGCCGCTGGAGTACCCAGCCGCCAAATACTGTTCGCCGGCGAAGTAAGCATCGCCTTTGGCTATTTCGCCAAGCGGAGTCGAGGCGCTGCTGGCTTTGTCCACGGCAATCGCGCTCGTGTCGTGCGGGCTCAGGGACGCGATCTGGCCTTCTATCGTGGGAACTTCTTCCAAGATGGAGAAGTGAAATTTGGCGGGGACGTCCGGAAGAAGCTTTTCAACGGGCGTTACTTTTTTGTTCGCTTCTTCTTCCTCTTTGATTATCTCTGCCGGACATTCGAAAGTACCGTTCGTCCGTTCGTGACCGAGGAACATCTGCGCCGCCGTGGCATCGACACCGAATCCGGGTTTTGGACACAGGTATTCTGCGGTTTCCTTTTTTTCTTCGAGGGCCGTGGAGCTCAGTGCGGGTTCAACCTGGATTTCCCGGTATTCGTTCGCTTCACCCCTGCCTTCGCCTTTCAATTCTTTTTCTTCCCGCTGGGTTGCGGTCAGTTTTTCTTCCTCTTTGCCGTTGAATCCTTCGACGTAGCCTTCCGTCGGTTCTTCGGCCGATCGGTAGACCCAGAGATTCCCAGCGGCATCAACCGCGACACCATCCAGGGCGCCTTCCCATTTCGATTCGCCTTCCTGCTTGATCACAACTGGTTTTTTCGCTTCGCCCGGAGGGCCACCGGCGCCGTTGAACTTCCACAGCGCTCCACCCTTGGGTTTCGCGTCCATCACCACGTAGACGTCTCCTGCGGACTCGGCCGGCAGGAGTTGTCTACGGCAATCGCGCCCGGGTCTTTGAGGGCGCCTTCGCCGCTGCCCGGTTGGCAGGCGCTCGTGCAGACTTCAAACGTTTTAGCCGCGCCGCCTTTGTTGACGCCGAAGCCCCATGCCGATATGAACGTGCCGTCGGAGGCAAACCGCTCGATGCGGCTGTTGCCCTTGTCGACGACGTACACGTCGCCGGTCGTTTCGTTGACCGCGAGCTGTCCGGGTTCGCTGACCTGGCCGGCGCCCGCGCCGGGCGCGCCGAACGCGGAGGTGAAGACGTGCCCGCGTTGGCTGAGCGCACTCGCGGACGTCGCGGCCAGCAGGCATCCGCATACCGCGGCGACCCACGCGAAGGCGAGCCAACGCTCCCGGGTGCTGGCGCGAGCGTCCAAGTGCGCCATCTGCCTCCTGCTTTTAGCGCGCTACCCACAGTCATTCCCTTTCCAGGATCCCTTCTCTCCCTCTAACCAAACGGTCTAGGCATCCGACTGCTTAGGGTCAAGCGAGAACCGCACGACGCGTTGCACGTGGTCCACCTGCCCTGAGCCACGCCGACGCTCCCGCCACTTGGGAGGTCGGCGGACGGCGATGAGGCCCTTCAGCAAAACGCGACGGGCGCCCGAGTCTGCTCGACCCGAGCGCCCGATCCGCGCGTACAACTGCATCGGCGGTGCCCGCATGGGCACCGCCGACTGTAAGAGCTACCTAGACGAATAGGTTGAGCTCGTACTTCATACCGCCTTCGTTGGTGACCGTGGAGGTCACGGTCTGACCCGACTGTTCGAAGGGCAGTTTTTCGAAACTGCTTTCGAGGTAGGTTTCAGGGTTGGGGCCTTCCCATTTGACCGGTTTCTGCACGCCTTTCGTTGCTTTGTACTTCAGCGTTTCAGTAGCCGTCATCGTGTCGTTTTTGATGTTGACAAGAATGCCCGCGCCTTTTTCTTCGCCCTTGCCGCGCACGGCGACTTCCAGGCCGACGCATTTGAAGGTGATGAATTTGCCTTTCGCCGACGCAGCCGGTTCAAGCTTCAGGGCAGTCTTTTTGGCCGCTTTGTTTTCGAAGCCGATTTCGCCGATCAGTTCGTTGGTCACGAGTTCGCCTTCGGCCTTGCCTTCCGTGGTGCATTTGAAGCCACTGGAGACGCAGCCGGCGAATTCGACGGTCGTGCTCTCCTGTTTGTTGTTGCCGCCGACGAGGTATTCGCCAGAGCTTTTCTCACTCGAGCACGTCACGGTCTTGCCGCCTTTGGTGGCCAGCGTCGCGTGGTGCCTTTGGTCGTGAACCCGTTTTTGCCGGCTACGGGGCCAGGTTCCCATTCATAGGTGCCTTTCTTGGCTTCCTTCGCTTCTTTGGTGCATTTCGAGTCCGAGTAGCCCGGCAGGCTTTTCACTGCCTTTTTAAGGCACTGCCCGAATTCGGGGGCTGCCGCAGAGGCTGGCCACTGACGATCGCGCCGAGCGCGAACACCGCCACAAGACAGAGCCCCGCGATCCTGATACGTCGCATCTAGTGCTCCTTTCTTCCCTCTTGTACCTAGCCGGCATCTGAGACCCGCCCAACGACGAAATTCCCCGACACCAGTCATTGACTCCCCGCGTGCTTTACCCGGCCGGTCGATGATCCAACCTCAACCTTGCAAGTGCCGGTACCGCGTTCAGGCCATCCGCATCCTTGCGACTGCGCGGGCGGTTTCCTTACCCATAGCGCGCGCCCGTCGCCGCTCCGGAGCAGTTTTCCAGACGGGAGCGACCCGCCGAGCCATGTGGCAGCGACTCGAGTCAGCGGCCCTCCCTGGCGGGCACCTCCAGACGCCCTGAGACCGCATTGGTTACCGCCATGACGATGCTAGACCTCATGTCGCGGCCGAAGCTACCAAGGCGTTGACGTAATGTCAAGTGTTTAGAGGGCCTGGGGAGGTTCTACGCGGTCAAGCCGAGGCGCTTGCGGCGGGCGAGTGGCGAGCGGGGATCTGCTCAGCGGCGGCGCGCCGCGACCGTCCTGTCGGCCTCGGCGACGATCTCCCAGTCGCTCGATGCCGGCCCCCGCAGATGCCGATCGACTACCGCCGTCGGCCCGGGCAGGCCGCGCCCGCCGTCGCGATCGGCGCGCGCGTCGTGGAAGACAGCGTGGCCGCCGACGGCGACGAACGGGCTCCAGTCGAGCCAGTCGCGCTCGCAGCCGGCCTCGGAGTGATCGCCGTCGATGAACACGAGGTCGACCTGCGTGCTCCAGCCTGCGGCCACCTCGTGCGAGAGCGCGACGTGCCAGCGCACGGCCGGCGCGTCGGCACCCAGGCGGCGCCCGGAGCGTTCGATCAGCCGGCGCGTCGCCCATTCGGTGGCGCCCCAGCCGCCTGGCAGCGCATCGGGATGGCTGCCGAACGGATCGATCAGGTGCAGCTCGGCGCGCGGGCCGAGCGCCTGCTGCAGCGCGAGCGCCGAGGAGCCCTCGTAGACGCCGATCTCGACCACCCGCTGGGCGCCACGCGCCGCCTCGAGCAGGACGCGCGCGTCCTCGGCTGAGTGCATCGTGCGAGGCGGAATCGCGCCGAAGCCGACGGCCAGCGCACGCAGGCGCACGTCGTCGCGCAGGCGCTCCGGCGCGAGGCTGCGCAGCGATTGCGGAAGAGCCGGCACAGCCGTCAGCCTAAGCGCAGAGCGCCGCCGGCGGCGGCGTGTCGAGGCCGCGTGCGCGCGACTGCGTGTAGTAGAGCCACAGGCCGTAGGCCGGATAGACGTGCAAGAGGTCGGCGCTGATCAGGCCGACCGGATATGCCGGATCCTCGCGGAAGGAGTACTGGAGGATCGCTTCGACGCGCGCGTCGCTGACCCACTGCTGCAACTGCGAGGCGAGCGCCAGGCAGCCTTCGCGCTGCTGCAGCTCGCTGTCCGAGCGCGGCGCACCGGGCCGCGGCGCGCCAACGCCCGACTCGCTCACCCAGAGGTGCGCGTTGCGGCCACATTCGCCGCGCGCATCGAGCGCGCGCTCGAGCGCCGCGACGGCGTCGAACGGTTCCTGCCCGGCGGCGTAGCTCGCATAGGAGTGAACCGACCAGGTTCGGCTGAGGCAGATCACTGAACTGGGCAGCGCCGAGACGAACGAGGCGATGCTCGTGCGATGCGCGGAGTCGCTCGCGTAGGCGCCGAGCTCGCCGAGCAGCAGGTGATGACCGGTGCCGTCTGTCGACAGCTCGTCGGCCATCGCGGTAGCCAGCTGCGCGTAGGTCGCCGGCGCCAGCGACGGTGCATCGGGCGCGCAGGCTTCGCGCTGCGGACTGAGGAACTGAGCGTTGTTCGGCTCGTTCCACGGGCTCCACCATCGAAGCGCGACGCCCTCGCGCGCTCCCAGCGCGAGCAGGTCTGCGATCAGCTGGCGGTAGCCGGCGAGTCCGGCCGCCGTGATCGGCCGCGAGAACGGCTGCGTGCCCGGCAGCTCACAGCCTGACGGCGCGCGTGCCGCCCAGGCCGGCGCTCCGAACAGATCGAGCACGACTTCCGGTGCGCTTTCGCCGCGCCGTCGCGCGGCGCGCTGCTGCGAGGCGATCGCCCCCAGCTCCGCGGCGATTCCGGCGTAGGCGCCGCACGGCCCGACCGTGCGCGCGCAGCCGCTCGTGCTCGCTTCGAGGTCCGCCGGCTCGGCCGCCGACGGCTGCAGCGCCGCCCAGTCGACGAGCAGGCGGACGTATGACGGGTGAAGCGCCGCGAGCGCTTCGCGCGCGCCGGCGAAGCCAGGCGGATCGGGCGCGCCCGGAGCGGTCGTGCTCCACAGCAGGTCGGCGTTGTCCTCGGTCACGCCGAAGGCCGGGCCGCGCAGCTGCGGGGCATCCCGAGGGGCCGGCGCCGCGCGAGCGTTCGTATTGCGAGAGCTACTGCCGCAACTACAGAGCAGGAGCGTCGCGGGCAGCAAAGCGCCCGCGAGCAGCCGGCGCCCGGTCAGACTGCCGAGACCTGCTCTTCCTCGGCGACGCGGAACGAGGAGCCGCAGCCGCAGGCCGCGACGACGTTCGGGTTCGAGACCTTGAAGCCGGCGCCCTGCAGGCTTTCCTCGTAGTCGATCACCGAGCCGCGTACGAATGGCAGGCTCTCGTCATCGACCAGCAGCTTCAGGCCATGGCTCTCGAACACGAGGTCGTTCTCACGCTGCTCGTCGAACGCGAGCTGATATTGGAAGCCCGAGCAGCCGCCACCGCGAACACCGACTCGCAGGCCTGCCAACGTGACGTCGGCCTCCTGCGCTGCGAGGAACTCGTGGACCTTCTCGGCACCCTTGTCGCTGATCGTGATCATCGTTCTGCTCCTCTGCGGGCCATCAAGACTTTCCAAAGTATAGCGGTCAGGGCGAAGCGCCTGCAGCGGCTTCGGAGGGCCGCTCGCGATCCTCTAGGCTAGGTGTCGATGCCCTCTTCCGAGCAGCTCCGAGAGCGGATCGAAGCCGCGATCCCGGGAGCCCGCGCCGAGGTCGAAGACACGACCGGCGGCGGCGATCACTTTCGCGCGACGGTCACGTCGCCGGCCTTCGCCGGCCTCAGCCGGATCGCCCAGCACCGGCTCGTCTACGACGTGTTCGGTGCCGAGGTCGGCGGTCCGATCCACGCGCTCTCGCTGAAGACGCAGGTCCCGCAGGAGCAGTCCGCCGCAGCGCCCACCCCCACCCCCTGAGCGAGGAGTTCCCGATGTCGAACAATCCCGTCCGAGACCTACCGATGTCGCCCGGCGCGCCCGCACCGAGCGCCGGCCCGAGCGAGCAAGAGGCGAGCGAGACGAATCCGATCCGCGCCGCGATCGCAGAGGCGATCGCCGAGCACAAGGTGATCCTGTTCATGAAGGGCACGCCCGAGGCGCCCGGCTGCGGGTTCTCGGCGCGCACCGTCGCCGCACTGCAGGCGCTCGACACGCCGTTCGCGGCCGTCGACATCCTGCCTGACCCGCGCATCCGCCAGGAGCTCTCGGCGATCTCGAACTGGCCGACGATCCCGCAGCTGTTCGTCAACGGCGAGCTGATCGGCGGCTGTGACATCGTCACCGAGATGTACGAGTCCGGAGAGCTCGCCCAGGCGTTGGTGTAGCGTCTCGCCGCGATGGCTTCCGTCGCGGTGGTGACCGACAGCACGCATTACCTACCGCGCGAGCTGGCAGAGCGCGAAGGCATCCATCAGGTCAGCCTGTACGTCGGCTGGGCCGGTGCGCCCGAGCGCGAGCTCGACCTGCCGAGCTTCGACGCCTTCTACGAGCGCCTGCGCACCGATCCCGAACTGCCGACCACCTCGCAGCCGTCGATCGGCGACTTCCTGGCGGTCTGGGAGCCGCTGATCGAAGCCGGGCACGACGTCGTCTCGATCCATCTCGCCGGCGGCATCTCGGGAACGGTCGAGGCCGCTCGCCAGGCGCACGCGCTGCTCAGCGAGCGCGGCCTCGGCGAGCACGTCGAGGTGCTCGACTCCGAAAGCGGCTGCGGCGGCACCGGCCTGCTCGCGCTCGCCGCGTGCGCCGCGTCGCGTGCCGGCGCCGACCGTGACGCGGTCGTCGCGCACGTGCGCGAGGCGCGCAAGTCGCTGCGCATCTGGTTCTGCCTGGACACGCTCGAGTACCTGCGCCGCGGCGGGCGGATCGGCAAGGCGCAGGCGTGGCTCGGTGGCACGCTGAAGATCAAGCCGATCCTTTCGCTCGAGTACGAAATCACGCCGGTCGAGCGCGTGCGGACCGCCGGGCGCGCGTTCGAGCGGATGGTCGACTACGCGCGCGAGCTGTACGACAGCGGCGCCGACGGCTGGGTCGTGCAGCACATCCAGGCGCCCGACCAGGCGCAGCGCCTGATCGCGCGCTGCCGCGAGATCTTCGGCTCCGAGCCGGTCTTCAGCTCCGAGGTCGGCCCGGTGATCGGCACCTACACCGGCCCAGGCCTGATCGGCGTCGGCGGCGTGCCGCGCGCGCTGCTCAGCTGAGCGGCGCGGCTCTCAGCGTTCGCGGCGCCGGCGGCGGCGACCGCGCAGGAGTTTCACGCCGACGACCAGCCCGAGCAGCGCCGCGCCGGCGGTCAGTTCTTCTTTGTGGCGCTCGACGTGACCGCGCCAGTCGGTGATGTGCGTGACCTCGCCGCGCAGCCGGTCGATCGAGACGGCCAGCTGCATCCGGTTGGCCTCGATCGAGCTGCGGATCTCAGCGGGCGAGCGCTCGGGCATCAGGCGCCGACCCCGGCCCCGCTCGAAGTCGCAGCGCCGTCGGAGCCCTTGCTGACCGTCTGCTTGATCTTCTGTGCCTCTTCGATCGCCATGCTCGGCACCGGCGGGCTGCCTTTTTTGAACGCTCTGGCGGCGAGCGCACCGGCCAGCGCGCCGAGCAGCAGCAGGATCACGGCCATCGCGAAGAATCCCCAGAAGTAGGCGAAGTCGCCGACTGGAAGAGCCCAGTAGAGCAGCCAGGCGCAGCCGATCAGCGCGAAGATCACGGCCATCAGCACGAACACGCCGGCTGCGGCGCCGACGACGGCGCCCTTGATCAGCTTCGTCGCCTTTTCGGTGACCTCGGCCTTGGCGAGCTCGATCTCCTCGCGCACGAGCAGCGTCGCGCGCTCAGAGACTTCGGTGATCGCGGCGGCGATGTTGTGCGGAACCTCGCCGCGCTGGCTCGCCCTCGGGAGGCGTCGGAGCAGCGCTCACTCGGGCGGTTCCTCGTCGAACAGACGCCGCCAGACCGTCGCCGCCGCGCGCTGCGCGGCGATGCTCGCAAGCGCGCCGAAGCCGGCGAGCAGGCCGGACCAGACGAGCCGCTTGACCATCTCGTTCTCCATCGGATCGAGAGTCTATTGCCCTGGCTGCCTACGAGGAAACCGCGCGCGTCTCAAGGCCGCCGCAGACCATCTCGATGACGAATCGCTTGGCGTCCTCGAAGTCCTTCTCGCCCTGCGGGCGCAGGTCGAAGATCCAGCCGGTCAGCAGCTGCTCGATCACGCCGTAGAAGGCCATCGCCGCAAAGCGCGCCTCGATGTCCGCCTTGAAGACGCCGTCGCGCTGGGCCGCTTCGACGATCCCGGCGATCAGATCGTAGGCGTCGCGGATCGTGCCGATGTGCGTGTCGCCGAACGAGTTCGCCGCGCGCGTCACCTCGACGATGATCACCTTCATCAGGTCGGGATCGTGGCGGTAGCTGTCGATGATGAAAGAGGCGATCGCGCCGAGCTTCTCGCGCACCGGAATCGGCTCGGCGTCGACCTCGCGGATCAGCTCGAGCATCACCTCCCAGCGCTCGATGAACAGCGTGTCGAGCACCTCGTCCTTGGAGGCGAAGTAGTGATAGACGAGGCCGTAGGCGACGCCGGCCTCGTCGGCGATGTCAGACACGCGGCAGGCGTGAAAGCCCTGGCGTGCGAACACGCGCACGGCCGCGTCGAGGATCAGGCGGCGCTTGTCGGCTCCGGCCTTCGTCGTCTTCGCGCTGAGGGCGCCGGGCCGCGCGGCGGAGTCCGATGCACGACTTGCGCTCATGCGTGCACCTCCTCGGGCCAGCGGTAGACGCTCGCGCGGCGGTTGGCCAGCGCCGGCAGCTGCGCGCGCACCTCGCGCTGGCGCTCGAAGTCGAGCTCGGCGATCACGTGGCACTCGGCGTCGGGCGCCTGCGCGAGCACGATGCCCCACGGGTCGACGATCATCGAGCGCCCGCCCGAGCGGTTGCCGCCGGGGTGCTCGCCGATCTGGTTGGCCGCGATCACGAACGCCTGGTTCTCGATCGCGCGCGCGCGGATCAACGTCTCCCAGTGATCGCGCGTCGTAGCCAGCGTGAACGCGGCCGGCAGTGGGAAGACGCGCGCTCCGCGCACGGCGAGGATCCGGTAGAGCTCGGGAAAGCGCAGGTCGTAACAGATCGACAGCCCCAGCTCGACGCCGTCGTCGGTGCTCGAGAGCACGAGCTCCTCGCCGGCGTCCTCGAGGTCGGACTCGCGGTAGCTGCGCCCGGCGACTTCGACGTCGAACATGTGCACCTTGCGGTAGACCGCCTTCAGCTCGCCGTCGGCGCCGACATGCACGGAGGTGTTCGCGAGCTTCTCGCGCCCTTCGACGCGCTCGACGATCGACCCGGCGATCAGCTCGACGCCGAGCTCGCGCGCGGTCGCACGAGCCCAGCCGAGCGCCTGGCCGTCGAGCGGCTCGGCGGCGGCGCGCAGCTGCTCGTCGTCTCCCATCGCCGTCCACTTCTCCGGCAGCACGATCAGCGTGGCGCCGTCGGCCGCAGCGGCGCGCGTCAGGCGGTCGGCGACGGCCAGGTTCGCGGCCGGCTCAGCGCCGGAGTTGAGTTGCACTGCAGCGACCCTCAAGCGCGCGACTCCTCCCCAGGATTCGCGAGCGCAGCAAGCTCGCGGACGACGATCGGTGAATAGATTGACTGGTCAGTCAACTCGCAGAGCATACCTCGCAAGCCGCGCGCAGCGACGCTCGCGCAACTCAGGGCGTGCCGCTGAAGGCTGCATCGGCGACCGCCTGCGCCGCCGGCCCGTAGGGCGGCGCGAACGCCTCGATCATGTCGCCCTCGCCGCGCACGAAGACGGCGCGCTGGTTCGAGAACTCGCGGAAGCCGTCGATCCCGTGATGGCGCCCGGAGCCGCTCTGCCCGCTGCCGCCGAACGGCAGCGAGGCCAGCGCGCCGTGCACGGCGGCCGCGTTCACGCATGCTCCGCCCGAGGTCGTGCGGCGGAGCACGTCGTCGGCGATCGCCTCGTCCTTTGCGAACACGTAGAGCGCGAGCGGCCGCTCGCCGGCGTTGACGTACTCGACCGCCTGATCGAGCGTGTCGTAGGCCTTGATCGGCAGGATCGGCCCGAAGATCTCCTCCTGCATCAACGCGAGGTCATCGGGCGGATCGATCACGAGCGAGATCGGCATCCGCCGCCCACTCCGCCTCGCCGCCATCCTCCAGTGAGCGCACGTCGCTGCCGCGCGCGACCGCCTCGGCGAGCAGCCGCTCGATCCGCTCGAGGTGGCGTGTCGAGATGATGCCGGTCGCGCTGGCCGAGGAGCTGTAGTCGGGCATCGACTCACTCGCCTGCGCTGCGAGCAGCTCGGCGAACTCCTCGACGCGCTCGCGCGGAACCAGGCAGTAGTCGACCGAGATGCACATCTGGCCGTTCTTGATCGCCTTCGTGCCGAGCACCTGCTTGACCGACTCGGCGTCGATGCTGTCGCCGGTCACGATCGCCGGGCACTTGCCACCGAGCTCGAGCGTCACCGGCACTAGCTGCTCGGCGGCCGCCTTCGCGATCTCGCGGCCGATCAGCCGGGCTGCCGGTGTAGAGCAGGTGATCCCAGCGCACGCGCGTGAACGCGCGCGCCAGCTCGAGGCCGCCGACGACGACGTCGACGCGATCGCGATCGAACGCTCCGTGGATCATCTCGCGCAACAGCTCGGCGCAGGCCGGCGTGTACTCCGAAGGCTTGATCACGACGCGGTTGCCCGCCGCGAGCATCTCGATAAGCGGCCCGACCGACAGGTCGAAGGGGAAGTTCCAGGGCACGATGTTGCCGATCACGCCCTTCGGCTGAGCCTGCACGAAGGCGCGCCCGGACCCATACAGCGCGGGCTCGATCGGACGCGGCTCGGGCGCGATCCAGCCGGCCAGCTGTTCGGCGACGTACGCGGCTCGGCCGGCCGGGCCGAGCACTTCGATCAGGTCGGAGGCGAGCGGCGGATGCGCGCCGAAGTCGCTGCTGAGCGCCTCCTGGATCTCGCTGCGGTGGCCGATCATCATCCCCGTGAGCGCTCCGAGCAGCTCGTAGCGCTGCTGCAGCGAGGGAAACGGATCGGCCAGGAAGGCGGCGCGCTGGCGCGCGACGATCTCGTGCAGCTCGGCGATCGCGTGCTCCTCGCCGGTCTCTGTCGCGGGCTTCTCGACGGTAGCCATGCTCTCCTCCTTGCTCGTGTGAGCTTCACAGTACGCTCCTGCTCCGCCGCGCGGAGGACTGCATGGACACGCGAAAGCCAGAGCGCCAGCTCCCGCCCGCGCCGCCGCGCGCGGCGCGTTCGGGCTCGCCCGTGCGGCGGCTTCGCGGCCGCCGTCCGCTGAAGCGATGGCGATACGTCGGCGTCTTCGCAGAAGAGCTGATGGCCTGCGCGGCGGTCGTCCAGGTCGGCCTCGCGCGTCAGAGCTTCTGGGCGGTCTACCGCCGCGACGGCGACGAGCTGCGCGAGCGCACGCGACTGCTGCCGCGCGCGAGCGAGCTGCGCCTGGAGCCCGGGCGGCTGCTGCTGCGCGACCGCGGCCTCGTGCTCGATCTGCAGCCTGGAGGAAGGCGGCGGCATCGAGGCGCTCTGCGCGAACGGCGAGGAGCACGTCTGGACGCGCAAGCAGGCCGGAGTCGCCGCGCACGGCGAGCTCGCGCTGGACGGCGCGCCGGCGCGCGAGCTGAATGCGCGAGCGGTGATCGACGAGACCGCCGGCTACCACTCGCGGCGCACCGAGTGGTGGTGGTCGGCCGGCGTCGGGCAGACGCCCGACGGCACGCCGCTTGCGTGGAACCTGGTCAGCGGCGTCAACGATCCGCAGAGCGGCTCCGAGCGCGCCGTGTGGCTCGACGGCGTCGCCGCCGAGGCGCCGCCGGTCGAGTTCTCAGAGAGCCTGCGGCGGATCCGCTGCAGCGACGGCTCGGAGCTGCACTTCCATCCCGAGGCAGAGCGCCGCCACAGCCAGAACCTCTTGATCGTCAAGAGCGAGTACCGCGCGCCGTTCGGCAGCTTCTCGGGAACGCTGCCCGGCGGCTACGCACTCGCGCACGGGCTCGGCGTCGTCGAGCACCATCGCGCGCTGTGGTGAGCGCTCGGCCGGCGCGCTCGGCGGAGATCCGCTCGCGTCAGGACGCCGTGTCGGCGCGCTGGCGGCGCAGCTCTGCGAGGAGCAGCTTCGAGTGCATCGCGCCGAGCAGCTCGCGCAGCGGCTCGACGCCGGCCGCGACGATCTCCATCGCGCGCTCGACGTCGACCTCTCCGGCCAGCCGCGCGAGCAGCGACTGCACCTCCTCGGCGACCAGCGGCTGTAGCGCGTCGCGGTAGCGCAGCGTGTCGTAGACGGTGAAGCCGAGCGTCTCCTCGTAGCCGCCGGCGCGGAAGCTCGCGATCGCCTCGATGATCTTCACGTCGTCGCGGTCATAGCCGGCCCGATTGGGCGAGAGCACGCCGATCTCGGCGAGCCGATCGAGCACGTTGCGCGGGATCTCATAGCGCTCGCGCACGGCTTTGATCGAGACGCGCTTGGCGTCCTCGGCGGTCGCGATCGCGCGCTCGAGGATCCGGTCCTCGAGCTCGATCAGCGCGCGCACGCGCTCGGGCTGCTCGGCGAGCGTGCTGCGGATCATCCGCAGCGGCATGAAGCGCTTCTCCTGCAGGCGCTTGATCAGCTCGATCCGCTCGACGTACGCGGGCGGGTAGTAGGCCATGTTGCGCGACGTGCGCACGATGTCCTCGCCCTCGCCGAGCAGCCCTTCGCGCAGGTAGTAGCGGATCGTGCCGGCGCTGACGCCCGAGCGCTCGGCCAGCTCGCTCATCTTCAAGAGCGGGCGCTGCCCGTCGCGCTCGCCGGCGCCGGCAGCCGAGGCGCTCGTGCTCGCCGCCATGCGATCAGACCTGGAAGGAGATGTCCTGCGACTGCGGCGCCGGGCCGGCCGCGGCGCCCTGCTCGAGCAGCTCGGCGACCTCGGCGTCGCTGTAGCCGGCCGCGCGCAGCACCTGCTCGGTGTGCTCGCCGAGCAGCGGCCCCGGCAGCTGCGCGTGATCGCCGGGCGTGCGCGAGAGCTTGACCGGCAGGCCGAGCTGGCGGACCGGCCGCTGCACTCCGGGCTGGTCGAGCTCGACGACCATCTCGCGCTCGCGCACGAGATCGGATGACAGCGCCTCGTCGAGCTCGAGCATCGGCTCCAGGCAGCAGTCGTGCTCGCGCGCGAACGCCTCCCACTGCTCGCGCGTGCGCGCGCGGAAGATCTCCTGCACCTGCGCGTGCGCCTCAGAGCCGGGCCGCTCGCCCTGCGCCGCGATCAGATCGTCGCGCCCGACGCCGCGACAGAAGGCCTGCCAGAACTTCGGCTCGAGCGCGCCGAGCGTGACCCAGCCGTCGGCGCACTCATACGGCCGGTAGCAGATCAGCGAGCCGGCGAGCGGCAGATCGCCGCGCCGCGGCACCTGCTCGTCGGCGAAGTAGCTGGCCGCGACCATCGCCAGCCACGAGAGCGCGCCGTCGGCCATCGAGACGTCGACGAGCTGGCCGAGGCCGGAGCCGGCGACCGGCGATCCGGCGCCGCCGCCGTCGCGCTCGCGCAGCGCCGCGAGGATCCCGAACGCGGCCATCAGCGCGCCGCCGCCGAGGTCGGCGATCTGACCGGCCGCCTGCACCGGCTCGCCGCCGCGCTCGCCGGTCAGCCCGAGCAGGCCGACGAGGCCGAGGTAGTTCATGTCGTGCCCGGACGCGTCGCGTTTGGGGCCGTCCTGGCCGTAGCCGGAGATCGCGCAGTAGACGATGCCCGGGTTCTCCTCGCGCATCCGCTCGTAGCCGACGCCGAGCCGGTCGAGCACGCCGGGGCGAAACGACTCGAGCACGACGTCGTATTCGCGCACCAGCCGCAGCAGCGCCTCGCGGCCGCGCTCGTTCTTCAGGTCGAGGCGGATCGAGCGCTTGTTGCGGTTCAGCGAGAGGAAGAGCGCCGAGCGCGCGCTGTCGTGCGCGCCCTCGTAGAACGGCGGCGACCAGCGGATGTAGTCGCCCATGCCCGTGTCCTCGACCTTCAGCACCTCGGCGCCGAAGTCGGCGAGCAGCAGCGAGCAGAAGCCGCCCGGCAACAGCCGCGAGAGGTCGAGCACGCGCGTGCCCTGCAGCGGCAGAGCCATCAGCGCTCGCCCGCTGCAGAGGAGCCGGCGCCGGCGACTGCCGCGGCCTCGCCGCGCTGCGGGATGTCGAGCGCGGCGCGCGCCTCCTGCACGGTCGCCGGGCGGCGGCCCGAGTCTTCGGTCATCTGCCGCGCCTTGGCGATCAGCTCGCCGTTGGAGCGCGCCATCTCGCCGCTCGGCAGGTACAGGTTGTCCTCCAGGCCGACGCGAATCGAGCCGCCGAGCGACAGCGCCGCGGCGACGAGCATCCACTGGTCGCGCGAGACGCCGATCACGCCCCAGTGCGAGTGCGGTTGACCGGGAGCGTTCTGCGGGATGTTCTCGACCATCGCCGCGAGGTTGCGCGCGGTCGGCGGCACGCCGCCGACGACGCCCATCACGCAGTCGACGTGCAGCGGCGTCTTCAGCGTGCCCATGTCGATCAGCGGCGCGAGGCTGCCGACGTGGCCGAGGTCGAAGCACTCGTGCTCCGGTTTGATGCCGAGCTCGTTCATCGCTTCGAGCAGCTCGACGATCTCCTCGAACGGATTCTGGAAGACCATGCTGAAGACGAACGCCTTGCGCGAGCGCGAGTACTTCGCGTAGTTCATCGAGCCCATGTTCAGCGCCGCGACCTCGGGCCGGCAGGCGCGCAGGTAGTCGATCCGCTTGGACAGCGGCACGCCGATCGTGCCGGTCGAGAAGTTGATGATCGCGCCGTCGCCGACCTCGGCGCGAATCGCGTCGGAGATCGCCTGGAAGTCCTCGACCTCGTAGCTCGGCGTGCCGTCCGGTTTGCGCGCGTGAATGTGGATCATCGTGCCGCCCTCGTCGACGATCCGCCGCGCCTCGGCGGCGTACTCCTCGGGCGTGTACGGAATCGCCGGGCACTGCTCGCGGTTGGCGATCGTGCCCGAGATCGAGCAGGTGATCACGACCGGGTCGTCGAGACTCATACAGGCACCACTCCTGACTTCTTGTAGGGCCGCTCGATCTTCTTGCCCTCGGCCATCTCCAGGCCGCGGCAGATCGTCGCGCGCGTCTCGCGCGGGTCGATCACGTCGTCGATCATGTCGTTGCCGGCGGCGATGTAGACGTCGATGATCTTGCGATAGGCGTCGATCAGCTCGGCCTTCTTCGCCTCCGGATCATCGGCTTCCTCGACCTGTTTGCGCATCACGATCTCAACGGCGCCCTCGGCGCCCATCACGCTGATCTCGGCACTCGGCCAGGCGACTATCAGGTCGGGCTCATAGGCCC
Organism: uncultured Solirubrobacteraceae bacterium; assembly: GCA_963812575.1. Taxonomy (GTDB): domain Bacteria; phylum Actinomycetota; class Thermoleophilia; order Solirubrobacterales; family Solirubrobacteraceae; genus Palsa-744. The sequence goes on from CAWEVS010000005.1 coordinate 296,739, forward strand.
GACCATTCATCACGTAGTAGCCGGCTCCGTACGCCTTGCGCGTGATCACCGTGATCTTCGGAACGGTCGCGTTCGCGACCGCGTAGAGCATCTTCGCGCCGTGGCGGATGATGCCGGCAGACTCGACCTTCGTGCCGACCATGAAGCCGGGCACGTCCATCAGGAAGACGAGCGGCAGGCCGAACGCGTTGCAGAGGTTGACGAAGCGAGCCGCCTTGTCGGCCGAGTCGTTGTCGAGGATCCCGCCGAGCTGCTTCGGCTGGTTGGCGACGATGCCGGCCGGCCGGCCGCCGAAGCGCGCGAAGCACGTGATGATCGTCTTCGCCCACTGCGGCTTCATGTCGAAGTAGTAGCCGTCGTCGGCGATCCGGCCGATCACCTCGTACATGTCATACGGCTTGCGATTGGACTCCGGCAGCACGTCGAGCAGCTCCTCGTCGCCGCGCTCGATCGGGTCCTCGCTGGCGCGCAGCGGCGGCTTCGATTCGCAGTTCTGCGGCATGAACGCGAGGTACTGCTTGATCGCCTCGATGCACTGCTCGTCGTCGGCCACCTCGAGGTCGCCGACGCCCGACTTGCGCGTGTGCACGCGCGAGCCACCGAGCTCCTCCTGCGTGACGTCCTCGCCGATCGCCGCGCGCACCAGATGCGGCCCGGCCAGCGCCATCGAGCCGCGGCCCTTGACCATCGGCACGAAGTCGGCGAGGCCGGGAATGTAGGCCGTGCCGGCCGCGCACGGGCCCATCAGCGCCGCGATCTGCGGAATCACGCCGCTCATCACGACCTCCTCGCGGAACAGGTGGCCCGATCCGGCGAACAGCGAGCCGACCGCCTCCTGGATCCGCGCGCCGGCCGAGTCGAGCAGCCAGATGAACGGGATCCGCTTGCTCAGCGCGAGCTCGCGCAGCCGCGTCACCTTCAGCTCGCCGGTCATGCCCATCGAGCCGGCCATCACCGTGAAGTCGTAGGCGCAGACCGCGACCAGGCGGCCGTCGATCTTGCCGTAGCCGGTGATCACGCCGTCGGCCGGCGCCTGCTTGCCGTCCATCGCGCGCTGTGCGAAGTGCGGGCGCCCGTGAATGCCGAGCTCGACGAACGTGCCGTCGTCGATCAGCAGCGCGAGGCGCTCGCGCGCCGTCAGCTTCTCGGCTGCGTGCTGCCTGGCGATCTTCTCCTCGCCGCCGCCGAGCTTGATCTGCTCGCGGCGCGCGTGCAGGTCCTCGACCAGCGGGCGCAGCAGCGAGCTCTTGCCCGCCGGCTCTGCGCTCGTCGCCTCGGCCGTCTCGCTCGGTCGCGCTCATCAGCGTCCTTTCCACTGCGGCTCGCGCTTCTCGAAGAACGCGCTGACGCCCTCGACGATGTCCTCGGTCGACTGCGCCAGCGTCAGCTGCGCGCGCAGGTAGTCGAGCGCGTCGTCGAGCGGCATGTCGAGCTGGCGGCGCATCGCCTGCTTGCCGAGCCGCATGATCACCGGCGACTTGCCGGCGAGCTTGCCGGCCCAGTCGGCGACCGTCGCGTCGAGCTCGGCGTCCGGCACGACGCGGTTGACGATGCCGGCCTCGCGCGCCTGCTTCGGCGCTCCAGCGCTCGCCCAGCAGCAGCAGCTCGTTCGCGCGCTTGCGCGGCACGTTGCGGTAGATCAGCGCCATGATCATGAACGGGAACGCGCCGATGTTGATCTCCGGCGTGCCGAACGACGCCTGCTCGGAGGCGACGATCAGATCACACGCCAGCGCGATCCCGAGCGCGCCGGCCAGCACGTGCCCGCGCGCCGCGCAGATCGTCGGCTTGCCGAGCTCGCCGATCAGCTTGAACAGCGCGACGAAGCGCTCGCCGGCGAAGTGCTTGTGCACGAGCGCCGTCTCGGCCGCGAAGCCGCTGAGGTTCGCGCCCGAGGAGAACGTGCGCTCGTGCGAGGAGGCGAGCACGACGCAGCGTGCTCCGTCTTCGTCGCGCGCGCGTTCGAACGCCTCGATCAGCCCGGCCAGCATCTCCGCCGAGAGCGCGTTGCGCGTCTCCGGGTCGTTCAGCGTGATCGTCGCCACGCCCTGCTCGTCGAGCGCGTAGAGGACAGGTCCGTCGGGCACGCGCCGCATCCTAGCCCGAACGCGCGCAAGTGGGAAGTGCGCAGTCTTACTATTTACTTTCGCGGGCCGCAGCCGCCGAGCGGCCGAGCTAGATTTTCAGCCCGGTGCCACTGTTGCCGGCGGCCGGGCTGTTCAGCAGCTTCTTCAGCCTCGCGCCGCCGAGCGTCTTGCGCGCCGGCGGCGCCTTGACCTTGACCGGCACTTCGATCGCGAGGATGTCGGTGCTCTGCGTGATCGCGATCGGGCCGAGCGACTGCGAGCGGATCACGCGCAGCGGCAGCCCCGATTCGGTCACGAACACCTCGAGCTTCGCCGGCAGCGCTGCCGCTTCCTTCGCGCTCGCTCCCTGAATCAGCGCCAACGGCTCGACGCTCGCCGTCAGCTCGGTCGTCTGCTGCCCGTCGACCATCACCGCGCCGGCGATCTGCACGGCGCCGTTGGCCGTCGCGAGCAGGTCGATCAGTTCGGCGTAGGTGCCGGTCCCGCCGGCGCTGACTTCGATCGCCGGAGCGTCCTGGCCGTGGTAGGGAAACAGGCTCGCGGCGCTGAGCCCGTCGAGCTTCAGCCACGGGCGGCCTCCGTCCTTGCCGCTCAGCTTCGGCGCATACGTGTACAGCGTCGAGCCGATGCCGATCGTGCTGAGCGCGCCGGAAGCGCCCTTCGCGAAGATCTTGCCGGCCAGCGGCGCGAGGCTCGCTTCGCCGACCGACTGTTTGGAGATCTTCTCGGTGACCTTGTGCCGCTTGCCGTTACGGAGCTTGCGCGTCACTGAGCCGACCGCGTGCGTCAGCGTCGAGTAGCGCTCGCTGTTGACCGACTGCGCAGCGATCTTCGCGATCAGCGGCTGCACCGCGGCCGGAATGCTCGCGACGTTCGGTGGCGGCGGTGCGGCGCTCACCAGCGAGTCGGCCGGCGCCGCGAGCACGCCGAGCAGCGCGGCGGCGGAGATCAACGGGACGACTCTCTTCAACGTGAACCAGCGTGTCCGCATCGGTCCTCCCAGGCTCGTGCTCGGCAGTGCGCGTCAGGCTACTTCGTTCCACGGCGCTTCCCGCGCTGCGGCAAGTAGCAAGCTCTACTGTTTACTTTTGCGCGGCCGGGCGCTAGCGTGCCGGTGACCGCACGAACCGCACAGACGACAAGGAGAGCGCCGCAGCGACTGCCGTGTGAAGCTCGTTGCCTGTCGCCGCTGCGCTCGATGCACGACGACCACGTGCTTGAGGCGCTTCAGCGACTTCGCGCATCAACTTGTCCGGTCGCTGCTGATCGTCTGGTGGCGCGGCGGACGATGACCGCGATCGGCACGTTGATGCAGTCACGTCCTCCTGCGTGATGACTTCGCCGCACGCGAGAAAGCCGATGACGATTCGCGTGCGCACCGGCAAGCCGTCTTCCGCGATGAACAGTTCGAGGCGCCGCGACGGGTCGACAGCTTGCGGAACGACAGCCTCTGCGCGCGCGTCTTCGGCGACCCGGCAGCTGCTCGAGCGTCGAGAGCGCGAGCGACACGTTGGAATCTGATCGTCGCCTGGCCGTCGATCGTCGCCGGGCCGACCTGCTCGATCTGGCGCGCGCTCGCGATCTCTTCGGTCAGCCGTTGTAGCCCGCGCCGGCTTCACCTACGTTCGTGGCCGCCGGCCCGGACGTGCTCGGAGCCGAGCGCCTTGCCGAGCGTCTGGTTCTGTTCTTCGACCCACGGCCGGCCGCCGTCGAGCTTGGTCACGAACGGCTCCTCGACGTATAGCGTCGTGCCGATCAGTCGCGCGGCGAACTTGAGGCCGAGGAAGCTGAAGTTGAAGCTCGCCGCGACCGGCGCGAAGCTCACTTCGCCGGCTCCGGTCAGCAGAGGGAACGTCTTCAGCGCGGCGGCCGCGCGCGCCAGGCGGCTCGACGGCCCGAAGAGATGTTCGAAGCCACCCGCCGGGCCGCTCACATGCGGCTTTACGGCGACCGCCTCTTCGAAGCGAGAAGCGCTCGCTCGTGAACTGCAACGCGAGCATCTTCTGCTCGAGCGCCTGCAGGTTGGGCGGCACGACGACCGGCGTGCTCGCATCCGCAACGCCAGACGACAGCGCGACGAGCACGCGAGCGCAGCGCACAGCGCGACAGCTGCGTTTCGTCCTCTCATTCGATCCCTCCGGAATCCTTTCAACAGATTGATCAACGCTCGATGGTAGCCGAGGCTATCGGCCGCGCAGCGTTGCGACAGGTCGGCTCGATGTCGGCCGGCGCTCGCCGCTCTTGAGCGGTGCAACGCTCGCGCCGGCTCGTCCAAGCGGAAAGTACGAAGCTCTACTGTTTACTTTTGCGCGGCCGGGCGCTAGCGTGCCGGTGACCGCACGAACCGCACCGACGACAAGGAGAGCGCCCCGCCATGGCGACTGCCGAGAGCGTGCTCAAGCCGGACTTCCAGACCGCGCGCAAGCACTTCATCTTCACCGACGAGCACGAACAGCTGCGCGAGTCGATCCGCAACTTCGCGATCAAAGAGCTGGCGCCGCACTCCGAGGAATGGGAGGAGACGACGTTCCCCGACTCGGTCTTCGCACGGATGGGCGAGCTCGGCTTCCTCGGCCTCGACAAGCCCGAGGAGTACGGCGGGCAGGGCGGCGACTACTACACGGCGCTCGTGCTGGCCGAGGAGATCACGCACGCCAACTCGGGCGGCCTGGCGATGGGCCTGGCCGTGCAGACCGACATGGCGATGCCGCCGATCCTCGCGTTCGGCACCGAGGAGCAGAAGCGCCAGTGGGCCGAACCGGCGATCAAGGGCGAGAAGATCCTGTGCCTCGGCATCACCGAGCCGGACGCCGGCTCGGACGTCTCGGGCATCAAGACGCGCGCCGTCAAGGACGGCGAGGACTACGTCATCAACGGCTCGAAGACCTACATCACCAACGGCCATCGCGCCGACGTGATCGTGCTCGTGACGAAGACCGACCCGGACGCCGGCTACGACGGCTTCACGCTGTTCCTCGTGCCGATGGACGCGCCCGGCGTGATCCGCGAGAAGCGCCTGCAGAAGCTCGGCATGCACGCCTCGGACACGGCGCTGCTGGCCTTCCAGGACGTGCGCGTGCCGGCGTCGGCCGTGCTCGGGCAGGTCGGCAAGGGCTTCTACCACATCATGTGGGAGCTGCAGGGCGAGCGTTTGATCGGCGCCGCCGGCTGCGTCGCCGGCGCCCAGAAGTGCTTTGAGAAAACGCTTCAGTACGCACACGAGCGCAAGGCGTTCGGCCGCGAAATCGGCAAGTTCCAGGTGATCCGCCACAAGTTCGCCGAGATGGCGACGAAAATCGAGTCGGCGCGGCAGATGGTCTACGTCACGGCGTGGCGCTTCAACAACGGCGAGTACCCGGTGCGCGAGATCTCGATGGCCAAGCTGCACGCCGCGCGAATCGCCGTCGAAGTCGCCGACGAATGCATCCAGATCCACGGCGGCGCCGGCTACATGAAGGAGTACGGCGTCGAGCGCATCTGGCGCGACATGCGCCTGAACCGGATCGGCGCCGGCACCGACGAGATCATGCTCGACGTGATCGGGCGCTCCTACGGTCTGTGAGGTGCGCGAGACGGCCGCGCGAGGCGACGGTCGGCTGGCGAGCGGGCGGCAGGCGCCGCGTCGCTCAGTCGATCGAGCCGCGCGGCACGACCCATTCGGTCGGCTGACCGGTGACGCCGGCGATCAGCTCGAAGTCGGCGTCGTAGTGCAGAACCGTCAGCCCGGCGTGCTCGGCCGCGGCGGCGACGACGAGATCGGGAACGTTCGCGCCACGATGCTGGCCGCGATCGGCAAGCAGTCCCTGCACCTCGACCGCGCGATCGAGCATCGCCTGGCGGATCGGCACGCGATCGAAACGCAGCCCGATGTCCTCGCGCCATTCGCGGTGCTCGCTAGCCGATCGGGCGCTGAACAGCTGCTCGAGATCGGTCACCGAGCAGGTCGCCACGAGCCCGCCGGCGATCATCGGCTCGACTCGATCTGCGATCGCGGCCCTGTCGGTACGCGCCAACACGCTGTTGTCTACGAGGTGGGTGGCCGCGGCCATGCCCGTTCCATGATCGCCGGATCGTGCAGATCCTCGTTGTCTTTCAATCGAGCGATCAGCCGGCGGCCGGCCTGTACACGCACGACCTCACGCAGCGCCTCGTCCACCGTGTCCTTCACGCCGCGTGTCCCCAGTATCTCTCTCGCTTTTGCGAGCATATCCTCGTCGATATCCAATGTTGTCCGACGCACGCTCTCAATATAGCCTTGTTCAGCAGTATTAGGCATACATCAGCCCGGTCACGTTCCCAATGACGATCACCACTCCACCCTTCTCCGACGAGCACGAAGAGCTGCGACAGTCGATTCGCGGCTTCATCGAGCGCGAGCTGACGCCGCACGCGCAGCAGTGGGAGGACGAGCGCTGGTTCCCGGACGAGCTGTTCGGCAAGCTCGCCGCGCAGGGCCTGCTCGGTCTGAAGTACCCGACCGAGTACGGCGGGCAGGGCGGCGACTACCTGCACGAGGCGGTGCTGTGCGAGGAGATGGCGCGGATCGGCTCGGGCGGCACCGCAGCCGGCCTCGGCGCTCACATCAACATCGCGACGCCGCCGATCTGGAAGTTCGGCAGCGACGATCAGAAGCAGCGCTTCCTCGTGCCGGCGATCGCCGGCGAGCGGATCGGCGCGCTCGGCATCACCGAGCCGGGCGCCGGCTCAGACGTCGCCGCGCTCAGCACGCGCGCCGAGCGCGTCGACGGCGGCTGGCTGCTGAACGGCGAGAAGACCTACATCACCAACGGCGTGCGCGCGCACTTCATCGTGACGGCCGTCAAGACGACGGCCGCAGGGCGGCCATCACGGCATCTCGTTCCTGATCGTCGAGCGCGGCGAGGGCGTCAGCGCCTCGAAGCTCGAGAAGCTCGGCTGGCACGCCTCGGACACGGCGACGATCGCCTTCGCCGACGCGTTCGTTCCCGAGGAGAACCTGCTCGGCGAGCTGAACGAGGGCTTCAAGCTGATCATGGCCAACTTCCAGTGGGAGCGCCTGGCGATGGCGCTCGGCGCCGTCGGCGCGATGACGCTCGCCTGGCAGCGCACGGCCGAGTTCGCGCGCGAGCGCCAGGCCTTCGGCCGGCCGCTGTCCGGCCACCAGACGATCCGCCACCGGCTCGCCGACCTGGCGACCTCGGTCTACACCTGCCGCTGCGTCACCTACGACGCGCTGCGCCGCTTCGTCGCCGGCGAGGAGCCGCTGAAAGAGGTCACGATGGCCAAGCTCCTGACCCAGCGCGCCTGCTTCGAGCTGATGGACGCATGCCTGCAGATCCACGGCGGCGCCGGCTACATGCACGAGTACTGGGTCGAGCGCGCCGCACGCGACGCGCGGCTCGGGCCGATCGGCGGCGGCAGCGACGAGATCATGCGCGAGATCCTCGGGCGCACGCTCTCGCTCTGAGATTCAGGAACCCGTCCAACGTGCGCAAAGCGGCTCAGGTAGCCCGGCGAGGCATCCGATATCGGCCTCATGGCTACTGGACGCCGTGCACTCACGCTGATCCGCGGGCGAGCTCCGCCACGCGCTGATCTGCAGCTCCCTGCTGGCCGTCTGCGCCGGCGCCTGGGCGCTCGGCGCCGCCGAGGTCTCGGCCTCGCCGCTGCGCTAAAGGCTCGTCGAGCCATTCGAGCTCGCCGGCCCCGCACAAACGTGGTCAAAGCTGCGCAAAGCGCGCCAACTACAACTCGACCAGCGGCTACGGCGGCCAGCCCGCGAAACCGCAGCAGCACCGCCGCCACGCGCGCTGCAACGTCCACCGCAAGCACCGCAACAGGCACGCCGCTCAGCACCACAGCGCCGGCGCCTCGTGCTCGGGCACGCAGATGCGCCCGACAGGCGAAGACCTCGCAGCGGTCGACGCGGCGACGCTGTGCCTGGTCAACCGCGAACGCACGAGCCGCGGCGAGCGGGCGCTGCGAGCGAACAGCGACCTGCAGCGCGCCGCGACGACCCACTCCGCCGAAATGGCCAGCGGCGACTACTTCGACCACATCGCGCCGAGCGGATCGACGCCGCTGATGCGAATGCGCGCCACCGGCTACATCTTCAGCACGCACATCGGCTACGCGATCGGCGAGAACATCGCCTGGGGCACGCTGTGGCTCGCCACGCCGAAGGCGATCGTCGCCGGCTGGATGGCCTCACCCGGGCACCGCGCGAACATCCTCGACCGGACGTTCAAGGAAACCGGCGTCGGCGTCTCGCCGCACCCGATCGAATCGCTCGCGCGCGGCGAGTCCGGCGCGATCTACACGCAGGACTTCGGGCGCATCATCGCGCCCTGAGACGCTTCCGGGCGCGCTCCGGAGCAGGCCGGCGCGCGCCCGCGGGCCGTTCAGCCGGTCATGCCGCCGAAGATGCCGCCGGTCACGTGCAGCGTCTGCCCGTGCACGTAGTTCGACCACGGCGAGCACAGCAGGAAGATGCCGCCGGCTGCCTCCTCCGGCGTCGCCGGGCGGCCCAGCGGGATGATCGCCGAGGCCATCTGGCGCATCTGCTCGGGGATGCCGAGCTGGATCTTCTCGCCATCCTTCTCCATCGTGTTCTCGTCGACCTTCGCCTGCGTCAGGCGCGTGTCGATGAAGCCGAACGCGACGGCGTTGACGTTGACTTTGAACTGGCCCCACTCCTTCGCGACCGTTTTCGTGAGGCCGACGACGCCCGCCTTGCCGGCCGAGTAGTTGGCCTGGCCGGCGTTGCCGAACGTGCCGGACGTCGAGGAGACGTTGACGATCTTGCGGAAGACCTCGCGGCCTTCCTCACGCTCTTTCTTGGCCGGCTCGCGCAGGTAGGGCGCGGCGGCGCGGATCACGCGGAACGGCACGACCGTGTGGATGTCGAGCATCGCCTGGAAGTGCTCGTCGGAGAGCTTGTGCACCGGGCCGTCGATCGTGTAGCCGGCGTTGTTGACGATGATGTCGATCTTGCCGAACGAGTCGATCGCCTTCTGCACGAGCTCGTCGGCCGCGCCCGGCTTGGTCAGGTCGCCCGCGTAGACGGCCGTCTCGCCGTCGATCTCCGTCGAGGCCTGCTCGGCGACGTCGCCGTCGAGGTCGTTGATGAGGCACTGCGCGCCCTGCGAGACGAGCAGCTCGGCGGTAGCCCGTCCGATCCCTCGCGCCGAGCCTGTGACGATCGCCGACTTGCCGTCGAGTACTCCCATGTCCGTTCCGTCTCCTTGTCGTTGAGTTGCGCCGCACCTTATCCAGCCTCGCGTCGAGCCGGGCCTCCACGCGGCTGGCTGCGGCCCGCGCGAGCGCGCGAACGGCGGCTGCGCTCGCTCGCCGCTCAGCGAGCAGCGCTCGCTGCGGGTCCGCGCAGATCGAGCAGGCAGCCGGAGAAGTAGTCGCCGGCCGGCGAGGCCAGGTAGGCGCACAGCGACGCGAGCTGCTCGCCCGTCGTGCTCGCGCCCGGTGCGATCGCGACGGTCGTGATCGCGTAGCGCGCCCACTCGATCGACAGCGTCCGCGCGAGGTTCTCGAGGCCGGCGCGCGCCGCGTCGGCGAGTCCATCCGCAGCTGCGCCGGCCGGCTCGCAGGCCGGCGCGAGGTAGACGATCCGTCCCGGCCGCTGCGCAGCGATGAGCGCCTCGGCAACCGCGTGCGTGGCCTGCCAGGCGCCGTCGAGGCATGCGCTCAGGGCTCGGCGCTCGGCCGCGACCGCTGTCGCCGGGCCTTGGTCGGCGTCGGCGGGCGCCGCGGCTCCGCCTGCCGCGAACAGCGCCGCCGCGTCGAGGACGAGCACGTCGAGGCCGTCCGACAGGATCTGTGCGTCGGCGACGCTGTCGGCGGCGCACAGCTCGACGCGCGCGCCGAGCGCCTGGCACGCCTCGGCGACGAGCGAGCCATACGTCGAGCTCGGCGCGGCCTCAGCGTCCGCCGCGCCGGCGACGAGCATCGCCACGCCATCGAGCACGCCCGCGCGCAGCAGCTGCGCGGCGTCGATCGTCTGGTTCATCAGCCGGCCGCTCGGAGCTGCTCAGGCGGGCAGCGGCGGCTCGTCGGAGACGCCGCCTGGCTGCTCGCCGCCGGACGCATCTGGCTCGCTGCCCGTATCCGGCTCGACCGGGCGCGATCCGAGATCGAGTGCAGATCCGGTGGCGTAGCCGGCGCGCACGTCCGCCGGAGCGCCGCCCTTCAGGCGGCGCAGTTCGAAGTAGAGCACGGCCGCGGCCAGCGCCGAGACCGGCCCGACCAGCACGCCGAGGATCACGCGCACGACGATGCCGACGCCGGTGCTGGCCGATTCCGCCGCTGCATCGACAATCGCGACGACGATCTCGATCAGAACCGCAAGGACGAGCACGACTCCGAACGTCTGCCAGCCGTTGCCGCGCACGAGCTCGCGGCTGCGCCCGAACGAGGCGAACACGCCGGGGCGCTCGAGCACGACGACCGGCGCGACGACGGCCCAGATCGTCAGCAGGATCAGGCCGGGCACGAGCAGCAGCGTGAAGCCGATGCCGATGCCGATCGCCGCGAGCACGCCGACCACGATCAGCGGACCGAAGACCGGCCCGATCGCCCTCAGCAGCTGCCCGGCCGAGTGATCGCGACGGCCGTCCTGCACGTCGGCGACGAGCTCGACGATCATCCCGGTGAACAGCGCGCCGGCGACGAAGCTGATCAGGAACGCGAGGACGGCGAGCCCGGGCCCGGCCGCGACGAGCAGCGACGCGATGATGCCGCTGATCACGAAGACGACGGCCGAGGCCGGCAGCAGCACGGGCGCCTGATCGACGTAGATGTCGAAAACGCGACGGATCACCGCCCCGACGTCAAGCCGATCGGTCATCGGCGCGGCAGACTACTGCACAGATCAGGCGGCGAGCGCCTTGTCGGCCGTGCGCCGCTCGGCGCGCAGGCGCTCGCGCACGCCCTTGCGCCCGTGCTGCTCGAGGCCGGCGTACAGCTTGCGGATCTCGACGAGCACCGCGTCGGCGACCGCCTGCTGCTGCTCGCGCGTCGAGCCCTCGATCCGTTCCCAGCGGATCGGCTCGCCGTACTGCACCGTCACGCGCGGGAACTGCAGTCGCTTCCAGTTGCGCACGTGCGAGGAGCCGTAGATCGCGATCGGCACGATCGGCGCGCCGGTGTCGAGCGCCAGCCGGCCGATCCCGCGCTTGGCCTGCTCGGCGAGTTTGCCGGTACGCGAGCGCCCGCCCTCGCAGTACATCGCGATCGCGCCGCCTTTGGCGATGATCGTCTCGGCCGTGACGAACGTCTCGTCGTCGCGCGCGCCGCGCCGCACGGGAAAGACGCCGCCGTGCGTGAAGATGAACTGCATCGGCCGCTTGAACAGCTGCGACTTCGCCATGAACCGGACCTTGCGGCGGATCGAGGCGCCGATGAGGAAGTGGTCCATGAACGAGAAGTGGTTCGGCGCGAGGATCACGGCGCCGCGGCCGGGCACGTTGGCGGTGCCGATCGTCCGCGCCCGCAGGAACGTCCACGCGTACAGCCCCGTGAGGATCCGGCAGACCTCGTAGACCCAGTCGGGCTCGCGCGTGCGCGCGCGCTCGTGGAAGCGGTCGAAGTACTCCTTCGGGCGCGGGTCCGAGTAGACCTGCTCGCGCATCGGCGCTAGATCGCTCATCTAGTCGATCTACCGCCTTACGCGCGCGAGGTTACGAGCGAGCGCGGGCAAGCGCGTCTGCCCAGCCGGCGAGCAGCTGCAGCCCGCTCGTCCTCGCCGATCTGCGGCTCGTAGCGGCGCGCGGCCTGATGCCCGCGCTCCGGCGCCGATGTCGCGCACGTCGCTGAGCGTCCACTCCTCGGCGCCGACGCCCGCCAGATAGGCCGCGCCGAGCGCCGTCGTCTGCGCCATCCGGCCCAGCGCGACGGGCACGCCGAGCACGTCCGCCTGGAACTGCATCAGCCATGCGTTCGCGCTCGCGCCGCCGTCGGCGCGCAGCTCGCCGAGCGGCTCGACGCCGGCCGCTTCGATCGCGCGAACGGCATCGACGGTCTGGTAGGAGATCGCCTCGAGCGCCGCGCGTGCCAGGTGCGCGCGACCGCTGCCGCGCGTCAGCCCGACGATCGTGCCGCGCGCGTGCGCATCCCAGTAGGGCGAGCCGAGGCCGGTCAGCGCAGGCACGAAGTAGACGCCGCCGTTGTCCTTCAGGCTGCGCGCGAGCTCCTCGCTCTGCTCGGCGCGCTCGATCAGGCCGAGCCCGTCGCGGAGCCACTGGACGGCCGCGCCGGTCACGAAGATCGAGGCCTCGAGCGCATACGCGCGCGAGCGCCCGACCGCGCAGGCGACCGTCGCGAGCAGGCCGCGCGGCGGCTGCGGCGGCTGAAAGCCTGTGTTCACGAGCACGAACGAGCCGGTGCCGTAGGTGTTCTTGCCGGTGCCCGGATCGACGCAGCCGTGGCCGAACAGCGAGGCCTGCTGGTCGCCCGCGACGCCGGTCACGGCAACGCTGTGACCGTGCAGCTGCTCCGCGCGCGTGACACCGAACGGGCCGGCGCTCGCCTGCACGCGCGGCAGCGCCCGCTCGGGCACGCCGAACAGGTCGAGCAGCTCGCCGTCCCAGGCGCCGGCCGCGATGTCGTAGAGCATCGTGCGCGACGCGTTCGTCGCGTCGGTCACGTGCTCGCCGGTCAGCTTGTAGAGGAGCCACGAGTCGATCGTGCCGAACAGCGCGCTGCCGTTCTCGGCGCGCTCGCGAAGCCCGCCAACGTTCTCCAGGAGCCACTGCATCTTGCTCGCCGAGAAGTACGAGTCGAGCACCAGACCGGTGCGCGCGCGAACGAGCGGCTCATGGCCGTCGTAGCGAAGCTGCTCGCAGCGCTCGGCCGTGCGCCGGTCCTGCCAGACGATCGCGTTGTGCAGCGGCTCGCCGCTGGCCGCGTCCCACACGCAGACCGTCTCGCGCTGATTGGTGATGCCGAGCGCGACGAGGTCTCCCCTGCGCGCGCCGGCCTGCTCGAGCGCTTCGCCGGCGACCGCCTGCGTGACCTGCCAGATCTCGCGCGCGTCGTGCTCGACCCAGCCCGGCCGCGGGAAGTGCTGCGCGAACTCACGATAGGCCGAGCCGATCGGCTCGGCCTGCTCATCGAAGACGATGCAGTTCGTGCCCGTCGTGCCCTGATCGATCGCCAGGATCATCGCCGCGCGAGCCTACCCCGCCCGAGCCGCCCGCGGGCGAGGTAGGCGCGCACGAAGTCGAGCAGCTGCGCGCCGCGATGCGCGAAGCCGGCGAGCGTGCGACCCGAGGAGCGATGCTCGAGATCGAGCTCGATCTCGAGCACGTGGTGCCCCGCGCGGGCCGCGTCGATCGTCATTCCGAGCTCCATGCCGAAGCCGTGCGCGAACGGCAGCACGTCGGCGAGCGTCGCGGCGTTGAGCGCGCGCTGCCCGGAGATCGGCGCCGTCGTCTGAAGCCCGCAGCGTCGCCGGATCGCCCACCTCGCGAAGCCGAGCGCGAGGCCGAAGCCGCCGCCGAGACGCCGGCGGAAGGCCGCAACGGCGAGCTCCGCCTGACCGTCCTCGACGGCCTCTGCCAGCGTGCGCAGCTGCGCCGCCGAGGCGCCGAGGTCGCCGTCGCACAGGACGAACACCGCAGCGCCGTCGGGCGAGGCGGCGCGCGCGTTGCCGAGCGCCTCCTGCGCAGCCAGCGTCGCCGCGCCGCCCTTGCCGATCGTCCGCTCGCTGCGCACCACGTGCGCGCCGCGCTCGGCCGCGACGCGCGCCGTCGCATCGCTCGAGCCGTCGTCGGCCAGCAGCACGCGCGCCTGCGGAAACGCGCGCGCGAGCGCATCGAGCGTCGCTCCGATCAGGTCGGCCTCGTTGTAGGCGGTGACGATTATGAAAGTGCTTGCAGGCATCGGCAGGCGTCGGATGCGGCGGCTATTCTCACGGCCGTCAGTCGCGATCGGCTCTCGGGAGGTTCACATGTCCGCGGTAGAGGCACACATCACCGGCACCGTATGGAAGATCGAGTGCGCCGTCGGCGACAAGATCGAGGAGGGCGACACGGTCGCGATCCTCGAGTCGATGAAGATGGAGATGCCGGTCGAGGCCGAGGACTCGGGAACCGTCACGGAGATCCTCTGCGAGGAGGGCCAGGCGGTCAACGAGGGCGACAAGCTCGTCGTGCTCGAGTAGCACGCGACAGGCCGCTCGCCGAGCACACCGCAACAGTCGCGGCGCGGCCGGGTTATCCACCCAAACGCCGCACACGAAAGACCGATGATCCGAACCTGTGCGAGCATCAAACGCTTGACGATCGAGGGGGGTCGAGATGGTCTCGAAGAGGTCTCTGCGCAACCTGAGCAGCCGCGTGTGTCCAAGCGTCGCGAGTGTGATTCTCGCCGCTCTGCTGCTCGCGCCGGTCGCGACCGCGACCGACGGCTTCGGCCCGCTCGCCGGCCCGCACGGATGCCTCGTCGCGCCGGGCCAGGCCGGCGCCACGCAGGGCACCTCCGCGTGCGGCGTCGGCAAGGGGCTGCTCGGCGCCGACGCGGTCGCCGTCTCGCCTGACGGCGCCAACGTGTACGTCGTCGGCGGGACCGCCGGCAACAGCGTCGCGCTCAGCTACGGCGCGATCTCGATCCTCGCGCGCGACCCGAATACCGGCGGCCTCACCGAAACCAGCTGCATCAGCTCCGACGGGACCGACGGACGCGACGGCGCTTCCGGCGCCTGCGCGACCGAGCCGTCGCTGCTCGGAGCGAGCGGCGTCGCGGTCAGCCCGGACGGCTCGACCGTTTACGTCACGTCGTCCAGCTCGGCCAGCGTCGTCGCCTTCTCGCGCGATCCGGCGACGGGCGCGCTGACGCGACTCGGATGCTTCCAGGCCACGCCGCGCCCGGGCTCGCCGTGCACGGCCGCGAACCTGCTCTCGAGCGCCAGCAGCCCGGTCGTCAGCGCCGACGGCACCGCGCTGTACGTCGCCGAGCCGCTCGAAGGCGCGCTGGCGACGCTCGACACCAGCCTCAACCTGCGCACGCCTGCCGGCGTGGTGCCGGCGCTGCCCGCCGGCGCGACGACGACGAGTGCTGCGACGACGGGCGCCACGACGCCACCAGCCACAACGCCGCCGGCGACCACGCCACACGCGAGCCTCGCCGCGATCTTCAGCACGTCGACGATCGGCGACGAACTGCTGAACCCGTGCATCGCCGTCAACGGACTCGACGGCGCGTGCGCGGTCGGCATCGCGACCAAGGGCCTCGGCAGCCTCGCGCTCACTCCCGACGGCAAGCAGCTGTACGCGACGGCGCCCGCCAGCAACGCGATCGACACGTTCGCGCCGGAAGCCGGCGGTGCGCTCGCCGAGACGGGCTGCCTCAAGCAGGCCGCGCCGCCAGGGCTCTGCCATTCCGCCGAAGCGCTCGGTCAACCGGCCCAGCTGGCGGTCAGCCCAGACGGCAAGAACGTCTACGCGGCCGGCGGCCTCGGAACTTTCAGCTCGGGTCAGATCGACGTGCTCTCGCGCGACGCGAGCAGCGGTGCGCTGAGCACGAGCAGCTGCGTCGACTTCTCGCCCAAGCCGGAAAAGCCCGAAGCCGAAGAAGAAGGCGAAGAAGGCGAAGAAGAATCCGAACCGTCAGCTCCGCCTGCGAAGGGCGCGAAAGGCGCGAGCGCGACGGCGGCAGACAGCACCTGCGCGCCGGCGCCGGGGCTCGACAACCTCAGCGCCGTCGTCGTCAGCGGCGACGGCTCGGCCGTCTACGCGATCGGCAGCGGCTCCGCGGCGATCTTCGCGCGCAACGCGAGCACCGGCCAGCTGACCGAGACCTCCTGCGCGGTCGACGAAGACGAACGCTGCACCAGCCTGCCGAGGCTGGAAGACGTGACCGCGGCGGCCTTGAGCCCGGACGGCCATGAGGTCTACGTCGTCGCCAGCCACAGCGACGCGGTGATGGTCTTCGGGATCGGCGCAGCGGTCACCTCGGCACAGGCGACCGCCACGAGCGCAGGCGCAGCTCAGGTGAGGGTCGCCTGCCCGGCGCAGCTGCATCGCGCGTGCAGCGGTCGCGTCCAGCTGACCCGCGCGGTCGCCGTCGCCGCGCGCAGTCACCGACGGCGCGCGCGCGTGGCCCGCTTGAACGCCGGCAGCTCAGGCGTCTTCTCGATCGCGCCCGGGCACGCAAGGAGCGTGCGCGTCCAGCTGACGGCCGGCATGCGCCGCCGGCTGGCCGGCCGGCGCCACCTGCGGCTGATGGCCGTCGTGCGTGCGCGGCCGTCGGCCGGCGGCTCGGGCTACGGGCGTCACGTGACGCTCCGCGCCAGGCGCCGCTGAGGCGGCCCTCGATGCCGCGGGCGACGGCGCTTGAATAGCCTGTCGCCCCGTGGCATCGAGCGCGAGCACAGACGAACTCGCCGGCGGCAAGCTGCTCGTCGACCGCCCCGGCGAGGGCGTCGTGCGCCTGACGATCTCCAATCCGGCCAAGCGCAACGCGCTCGACCACCCGATCCTCGATGCGATCACGGCCTCGCTGCAGGACCTCGCCGGCGATGCGCGCTGCCTGATGATCACCGGCGCGCACGGCATGTTCTCGGCCGGCTACGACATCGGCGAGATCCCGGCCGAGGAGTTCGAAGAGCGCGCCGAGCGGCTCGTCGCGCACCCGTTCACCGAAGCGATCGACGCGCTCGAGCGCTTCCCCTATCCGACGCTCGCGGTGCTGCCCGGGCACACGATCGGCGGCGGGCTGGAGCTGGCGCTGTCGTGCGACCTGCGCGTCGCACAGCTCGGCATCAAGCTCGGCATGCCGCCGGCGAAGCTCGGCCTGGTCTACTCGCACACCGGCCTGCGCCGGTTCATCGACGCGATCGGCGCCGCGCGCACGCGCGAGCTGTTCCTGCTGGGCCGCTACATCGACGCCGAGACCGCGCTTCAGTGGGGCCTCGTCACGCGCGCGGTCGCCGCCGAGGCGCTCGAGCAGCAGGCGCTCGAGATCGCGGTCGAGCTGGCCGGCAACGCGCCGCTCTCGCAGCTCGGCAACAAGCGTGTGATCGCCGCGCTGCTCGCGGCCGAGAGCCGCCTCACGCCCGATGTCGAAGCCGAGCTGATCGAGCTGCGCCGCGCGTCGTTCGCATCGAGCGACATGCGCGAGGGCATGCGCGCCTTCGCCGAGCGTCGCGCGCCCCGCTGGCAGGGCGAGTAGCGCCCGCCGCGAGGCGCCGGATGCGTGACGAATAGCCGTCCGCAACGCTCCATAACCTCCTGCAATGCCGCCGCTGATCACTCGCGAGGAGGCGCTTGCGCTCGGCGAGATCTCAGATCACGCCGAGATCGAGGCGCTGATCGAGCGCGCCTGGCGGGCGCGCGTCGAGCGCTTCGGCGACTCGACCGACATGTGCTCGCTGGTCAACGCCAAGTCCGGCGGCTGCGCCGAGGACTGCGGCTTCTGCGCGCAGTCGCGCTTCGCCGACGCCGAGACGCCGATGCACGCGATGATGGAGCCCGAGCAGATCCTCGAGCACGCGCGCGCCGCCGAGG
Source organism: uncultured Solirubrobacteraceae bacterium (assembly GCA_963812575.1). Taxonomy (GTDB): domain Bacteria; phylum Actinomycetota; class Thermoleophilia; order Solirubrobacterales; family Solirubrobacteraceae; genus Palsa-744. The sequence goes on from CAWEVS010000005.1 coordinate 314,323, forward strand.
CCGCCGGCGCGCACCGCTTCTGCATGGTCACGCAGGGCCAGGGCCTCTCAAAGCGCGACTTCCAGAAGTACCTCGAGGGCGTGCGCCTGGTCTCCGAGCAGACCAACCTGAAGCGCTGCGCCTCGGTCGGGCACATCTCGGTCGAGCGCGCCAAGGCGCTGCGCGAAGCCGGCATCCAGCGCGTGCACCACAACGTCGAGACGGCCGAGAGCTACTACGACGAGGTCACCAGCACGGTCCGCTACGCCGGGCGCCTGCGCACGATCGAGGCGGTCCGCGAGGCGGGCCTTGAGACCTGCGTCGGCGGCATCCTGAACCTCGGCGAGACACGCGAGCAGCGCGTCGAGATGGCCTTCGAGCTGGCCGCGATCGATCCGACGAGCGTGCCGATCAACATGCTCAACCCGCGGCCCGGCACGAAGTTCGGCGACCGCGAGTACATGGACCCGTGGGAGGCCGTCAAGTGGATCGCGATCTTCCGCCTGATCCTGCCCGAAGCGCTGTTCCGGCTGTGCGGCGGGCGCGTCGAGAACCTCGGCGAGCTGCAGCAGCTGGCAGTGCAGGCCGGCATCAACGGCGTGATGATGGGCAACTTCCTGACGACGCTCGGAAACGAGCCCGAGACCGACCGCGAGATGTTCGAAGAGCTCGGCCTGAACGTCGCGCGCCAGCCCGACAACGCGGCCAACCCGCGCCCCGACAACCGCTCCGGCTGGCTGCAGGGCGAGACGCCCGACGTCGTTCAGACGCTGATCGAGGAGCAGGCCGAGCCGCGCTCGCCGGCCAGCGGCGAGCGCCTGACGATCCGCCTGTGGGATCCCTCGACGCAGCTGCGCTACCGCGCCAAGCGATCGGTGCCGCGGCGCCCGGACGGCGCGCCGAACCGTCGCGCTGCGGCGCTCAGCACACAGACTGCAGCAAGCCAGCAGGGCGAGAGCGCGCCGGTCGGCACCGGCTGAGACACGAACGGTCAGCGAGGGAGGCACGATGCACGCGGAGATCGCCAGCGAAGAGATCGAGCAGCGCCTGGAAGAGCTCGAGCGCCTCGGCCTGAGCCGTCGGCTGCGACTCGTCTCCGGCCCGCAGGGGCCGACCGTGCTGCTCGACGGCAAGCCGGTGCTGCTGCTGTGCTCGAACAACTACCTCGGCCTCGCCGACCACCCGCAGGTTCGCGAGGCCGCGGCCGACGCGGCGATGCGCTGGGGCGTCGGCGCCGGCGGCTCGCGGCTGATCTCGGGCACGATGACCGTGCACCGGCGCCTGGAGGAGCGCCTGGCGTCGTTCGCCGGCCGCCAGGCCTGCCTGCTGTTCGGCTCCGGCTATCTCGCCAACCTCGGCGTGATCGGCGCGCTCGCCGGGCCCGGCGACACGGTCTTCTCCGACGAGCTGAACCACGCCTCGATCATCGACGGCTGCCGGCTCTCGCGCGCCGAGGTCGTCGTCTACCGCCACGCCGACCCCGAGCACCTGCTGTGGTGCATGCGCCACCACCGCGGCCGTCGCGACGGCGAGACGCGCAGCCTCGTCGTGACCGACACGATCTTCTCGATGGACGGCGACATCGCGCCGCTCGAGGAGATCATCGAGCTGGCGCATGCCTTCGGCGCGCGCGTCGCCGTCGACGAGGCGCATGCGATCGGCACGTATGGCCCGAACGGTCGCGGAGTGCTCGCGCAGGCCGGTCTCGAGGGTGAGGTCGATGCGATCGTCGGCACGCTCGGCAAGTCGCTCGGCTCCTACGGCGCCTACGTCTGCGCCGATGACTCGACCGTCCGCCTGATGCTGAACACGGCGCGCTCGTTCATCTTCTCGACAGCGCCGTCGCCGCCCGCGACGGCCGGCGCGCTGGCCGCGCTGCAGCTGCTCGAAGAGCGCCCGCACCGGGTCGAGCGCCTGGCCGCGAACGCACGCGCGCTGCGTCGCTCGCTCGCCGCCGAGGGCTTTGCCGTGGCAGAGAGCGACATGCACATCGTGCCGCTGATCGTCGGCGAGCAGCGCGACACGATGCGCCTCTGCCAGGCGGTGCTCGAGCAGGGCGTCTTCGCGCAGGCGATCAGGCCGCCGACCGTGCCGGCCGGAACCTCGCGCCTGCGCCTGGCGACGATGGCCTCGCACACGACCAGCGACATGCGCCTGGCCGCCGGCGTGCTCGCCGCCGCCACACGCAAGCTCGGACTCGACCCGGCCGAGCTCGGCTCGCCGGCGCAGGACGACGCCGGCGCCGGAGGAGCAGCCCGCTCCCGCAGAGATCTACGCGGAGCGCCGCGAAGCCGGCGCGCAGCCGTTCGACGCCGATCGCCCCTCGCGCGCCATCGCTGCAGGCGAGCGCGCGGCGCCGTTCGACATCGACGCGCCACGCCCGCGGCGCCCACCGGCGCCCGTCGCGAAGCGACGCCGACGGCGCGGGCGCGCCGTTTGACGGCGAGCGTGACGGCGCCGTCGCGCACGCCGCCTAGTCGCGACCGATCCGTGCGAGGGCTGTTCGTCACGGGGACCGACACGGGTGTCGGAAAGACCGTGCTGAGCGCGGCGCTGCTGGCCGCGATGCGAGCTGCCGGCGAGCCCGTGCTGGCCTACAAGCCGGCCGTCACCGGCCTCGACGAACCGTCGCCGGACGGCGATGGCGAGCGGCGGCTGGCCCGCCGATCACGAGCTGCTCGGCGCAGGCCGCGGCAATGGCGCCGGAGGAGGTCGCGCCGCTGCGCTACGGGCCGGCCGTCTCACCGCAGCTCGCCGCCGAGATGGCCGGTCAGCCGCTCTCGCGCGAGCGCGTCCTGGAAGGAGCTCGCAGGGCGCTGGCGGCGGCATCGAGCGGCTCCGCCGAGGAGTCCGAGGATCGCGAGCCGGCGCTGATCGTCGAGGGCGCCGGCGGCCTGCTCTCGCCGCTGGCCGAGGAGATGACGATCTGCGACCTGGCCGTCGCGATGCGCCTGCCGCTGCTGATCGCCGCGCGCGTCGGCCTCGGCACGGTCAACCACACGCTCCTCACGCTGCAGGCGGCAAGAGCGCACGGGTTGAACGTGCGCGCGGTCGTGCTCGGCCCGTGGCCGGAGCATCCCTCGCGCCTGGAGCAGTCCAACCGCGCCACGATCACGCGCTTCGGCTTCGTCGAGGTCGCGACGCTCGCGCACGCCGAGGCAGCGACGATCGACGAGCTCGCGCGAATCGGCGAGGAGCTTCCGTGGCGGCGGTGGCTGGGCGAGCGACCGGCCGTGCGCGCGCCGGCCTGAGCGGCTGCGGCGCTCGGCAGCGCTGACTCGACGGATGCAGCAGACAGTGCATACGTGATAGCGTACGCTTGTATGCCAAGCACCTATCGCGACGGAGTGACGTACGACCGCATCTCGGCGCCGCTCGAGCGGATCGGCCGCGAGGTGCTCGAGCGCTTGGAGCTGCGCGGCGATGAGACAGTGCTGGACGCCGGCTGCGGCACCGGGCGCGTCACGCAGGCGCTGCGCGACCGCCTACCCGGCGGCCACGTGATCGGCGTCGACGGCTCGGCCGAGATGCTCGCGCGGCGCGCGCCCGGCTCGGCGAGAGCGTCGAGCTGATCCATCAGGACCTCGAGAGGCTCGATCTCGGCGGCCGCCGCGTCGATGCGATCCTCTCGACGGCGACGTTTCACTGGCTAGCAGATCACGCCCGCCTGTTCGCGCGCCTGCGCGCGGCGCTGCGACGCCGGCGGCCGGCTCGTCGCGCAGTGCGGCGGCACCGGCAACACCGCCGAGCTGCTCGTCGCGATCCAGATCGCCAGGCGGCGCGAGCCCTACGCTCGGCTACCTCGGCGGCTGGAGCGGGCCGTGGAACTTCGTCGGGCCAGACGAGACGAGCGAGCGCCTGCGCGCAGCCGGCTTCGGCGAGGTGCGAGCGTGGCTCGTCAGCCGCCCTGCGCCCTACGAAGACCTGCGCGAGTGGCTGGCGACGAATGCGCTGACCGCCCACACCGCGCGTCTTCCGGTCGGAACTGCGCGAGCCGTTCGTCGACGCCGTCATCGAGGCGCTCGGCGCCGATCCGGAGATCTCATACATCCGCTTGAACTTCGACGCGGTCGCCGTCTGAGCTCAGCCGCTCGCGCGCGCCGCCGCGACGATCGCCTCACCGACGCGCGCGAGATCCGCCTCGTCGATCACATACGGCGGCATCGTGTAGATCAGGTCGCGAAACGGGCGCAGCCAGACGCCGTGCGCGACGGACGCCTCGGTCGCCGCGGCGACGTCGACGTCACGCTCGAGTTCGACGACGCCGATCGCGCCGAGCACGCGAACGTCGCTGCACTCCCGGAAGCGCTCGCGCCGGCGCGAGCACCTCGCCGAGGCCGCGCTCGATCGCCCGCACGCGCTCGCGCCAGGCGCCGTCGGCGAGCAGCTCGAGCGACGCCAGCGCGACAGCGCAGGCCAGCGGGTTGGCCATGAACGTCGGCCCGTGCATCAGGCCGCCGCCCTCGCCGCGTGAGACGGTCTCGGCGACCTCGCGCGTGCAGAGCATCGCGGCGAGCGTCAGATAGCCGCCGGTCAGCGCCTTGCCGACGCAGATCACGTCGGGCGAGACGCCGGCGTGCTCGCACGCGAACAGCTCGCCGGTGCGGCCGAAGCCCGTCGCGATCTCGTCGAGCACCAGCAGCAGGCCGTGCTCGTCGCACAGCTCGCGCAGCAGCCGCACGCACGCCGGCGAGTGAAAGCGCATGCCGCCGGCTCCCTGCACGACCGGCTCGACGACGATCGCCGCGAGCTGATCGGCATGGCGCTCGACGAGCTCGCGAACGTCGCCGGCCCAGCGCTCGTCGAGCGCAGCCGCGAAGCCATCGGGCGGTCGCTCGGCGAAGACGTGCTGCGGCAGAACGTCGGCGAACAGGCTGTGCATCCCGCCGATCGGGTCGCAGACGGCCATCGCGCCGAACGTGTCGCCGTGATATCCGCCGCGCACCGTCAACAGCCGCGTGCGCGCATGCCTGCCGCGCGCACGCTGGTACTGCAGGCACAGCTTGATCGCGACCTCGACCGAGACCGAGCCGGAGTCCGCGAAGAAGACCTGCTCGAGCCCGGCCGGCGTCAGCTCGACGAGCCGCTGCGCCAGTCGCGCGGCCGGCTCGTGCGTGAGCCCGCCGAACATCACGTGCGCCATCCGCCCCAGCTGCTCTTCGATCGCGCCGTCGAGCGCCGGATGGCGGTATCCGTGGATCGCGCACCACCACGAGGACATCCCGTCGATCAGCTCGCGCCCGTCCGCCAGCCGCAGCCGCACGCCCTCGGCCGAGACGACCGGCAGCGGCGCGATCGCGCTCGGCAGCGCCCCGTACGGGTGCCACACGTGCTCGCGCTCGAACGCGAGCAGCGCGTCCCAGTCGCTCAGGCTCGTCGCTAGTCCTCGTAGGGGACGAAGTCGCGCTTGCGAGCGCCGCAGACCGGGCAGAACCACGTGTCCGGGATGTCCTCGAATGCCGTGCCGGCGGGAATGCCGCCGTCGGGATCGCCTTCGTCGGGGTCGTAGATGAACCCGCACGACTCGCAGATCCAGCGCTGCAATGTCTTCGCCTGGCTGCTCATGCAGCGAAGACTAGCGCCCGGTAGGGTCAGCCGATGAGCACGCGCGGGGAGAGCGGAGCGCCGGATCGCGTGCCCGCGCAGCGCCGGCGCTCCGATCGGCGTGCCCGGCGCCGGCGAGAACTACAACCCCGGCCCGGCGACGACGCCGCGCCAGGCGGCGAGCGTGATCCTGCTGCGCGACGGCGCGAGCGGGCTCGAGCTGCTGCTCGTCAAGCGAACGCCGAAGGCGCGCTTCATGGGCGGCGTCTGGGTGTTCCCCGGCGGCGCCGTCGACGCGGGCGAGGGAGACGGCGACGAGGCGCACCGCGCGGCCGGACTGCGCGAGCTGCAGGAGGAGGCGGCGATCGCGCTCGATGACACCGGCGCGCTCGTCAAGTTCTCCCGCTGGATCACGCCGGCGCAGGTGCAGATCCGCTTCGACACGCACTTCTTCCTCGCGCAGCTGCCCGACGGACAGGAGGCTGCAGTCGACGGCGAGGAGGTCGTCGAGCTCGGCTGGTTCACGCCGAGCGCGGCGCTCCAGGCCCACCGCGACGGGCAGATCGCGCTCGTCTTCCCGACGATCAAGCACCTCGAACAGCTGAGCGGCTTCTCCTCGGTCGAGCAGCTGCTCGAGCATGCGCGCAGCCGCGACGTTCAGCCGGTCGAGCCGAAGGTCGTGCTCGAGGGCGAGGTCGCGCGCGTGCTGTTGCCGGGCGATCCCGGCTACTAGCGGCGGCGCCCGCTCAGCGACGCTGCTGCGCGTCGACCACGTGCGTGACCGCGTTGATCAGCGCCAGGTGCGTGAACGCCTGCGGGTAGTTGCCGAGGTGCCGGCCGCTGGAGGCCTCGAGCTCCTCGCCGTACAGCCCGAGGCTCGAGGAGTACCCCAGCAACCGCTCGCAGAGGTGCTCGGCCTCGCGATCCTCACCGATCTCCGACAGCGCTGAGACCAGCCAGAACGAGCAGATCAGGAACGTGCCCTCCTTGCCGTGCAGGCCGTCGTCGGTTTCGTCGGTGCGGTAGCGCAGCACGAGCCCGTTCTCGGTCAGTTCGTCGCGAATCGCCCTGACCGTCGCGCAGACGCGTTCGTCGTCGGGCGGCAGGAAGCGCAGCAGCGGCACGAGCAGCGTCGAGGCATCGAGCGCGTCGGTGTCGTAGTGCTGGCGAAAGACGCCGCGCGAGTCGACGCCGTGCTCGAGGATGTCGGCGCGAATCTCCTCGGCCGTTGCCTGGCACTCGGCCGCCTTCTCGTCGTGCCCGCGGCGTTCGGCCAGACGTGCGCCGCGGTCGAGCGCGACCCAGCAGCCGAGCTTGGAGGAGACGTAGTGCTGCGGCTTGCCGCGCGCCTCCCAGATTCCCTGGTCGGGCTCCTTCCAGACGGCAGTCGCGCGATCGACCTGGTCGATCAGCACCGGCCAGAGGCGCTCGGGCACGTGATCGCGTTCCTTTGAGTGCAGGTAGACGGAGTCGAGCACGGCGCCGTACACGTCGTTCTGGCGCTGCTTGTAGGCGCCGTTGCCGATCCGCACGGGCGTCGAGCTTTCGTAGCCCTTGAGGTGATCGAGCGTCGACTCCTCGAGTTCTTTCTCGCCTCTGACGCCGTACATGATCTGCAGCGAGCCGTCGTCGTTTCGCGGCAGTTCGGCGACGTACTCGATGAAGTCGTCGGCCTCCCAGTCCAGGCCCAGCGCGTGCAGCGCCCACAGCGTGAACGAGGCGTCGCGCATCCAGCAGTAGCGGTAGTCCCAGTTGCGTTCGCCGCCCGGCGTCTCCGGCAGCGACGTGGTCGGCGCGGCGACGAGCGCGCCGGTCGGCATGAACGTCAGGCCCTTCAGCACGAGCGCCGAGCGCTGCAGCTGCGCGCGCCAGGGATGATCCGGATAGCGCCCTTCGCCGAGCCAGCCGCGCCAGAAGTGCCCGGTGCGCTCCAGCACTTCCTCCGCTTCCTCTGCGGTATGCGGGCCGCCGCGCGACTCCGTCCAGGAGATCGCGGAGAACCGCTTCTCGCCTTCGACCATCGTGTGGCGCCCGTGCGTGCGGTTGCCCTCGATGCCCAGGCGGATGTCGCTGAGCAGCCTGAACATCGTGTTGCCGTCGCTCGCTTCCATCGCGAACGTCTCCTCGACGCCGAGGTCGACCGGCGTCCACGTCGCCGGCGTCGCGCCGTAGTCGAGCATCGGCTCGCAGACGACCTCGACCTGCACCTGGCCCTGGACGCACTCGACCATCCGCACGAGCAGGTGGTCGGCGTCGAAGTCCGTCGGCGGGCGCGTGTGGCTCGAGCCGTGCTCGTTGTCGTGCCATTCGCCGATCGCCAGCGCGTCGACGACGCGGATCCAGCCCTGCGGCGTCATCCACGTCGTCTCGATCATGTTCGTGCCCGGTATGTAGCGGCGGCCGGCCGGCACGTATATGCCGTACGGGCCGACGCGCCAGGAGCCGGCGCCGCGGTCGAGCAGTGCGCCGAAGATCGACGGCGAGTCGAAGTACGGCATGCACATCCACTCGATCGAGCCGTCGGAGGCGAGCAGCGCTCCCGTGTGACAGTCCGACAGGAAGCCGTAGTCGGCGATCGGCGGGAACGCCATCGCTTTGCCGAAGTTCCTGCGCGGCCGGTGAGCTCGCCGGGCCGACGCCGCTGCGCGCGGCGCCTGCCTTCGCGCGGCCGTCTTTCGGAGTCCGACGCGCCCCGCGCGCGCCGTGCGGTAGAGGAAGCGCGCGGAGTCATCTGCGAGAACGGTAGCGTGGCGAGGGGCCGCGCGGGGTAGGCTGCCACCGTGGCCGACCAGCCATTTGCGCTGCATCCGCCCGCGACTCGCCTGCTGGAGGGGCGCCGCGCGCTCGTCACCGGCGGCGACTCCGGCATCGGCCAGGCGGTCTGCTACGAGCTCGCCGCGCACGGCGCAGCCGTCGCGATCAACTACGTCAGCGCGCCCGACGAGGCCGAACGGATGGTCGCCGAGATCGAGGCGGCCGGCGCTCGCGCGCTGGCCGTGAAGATGGACGTCGCCAGCGAGAGCGACGTGCAGCGCGGCTTCGCCGAAGCCGCCGCCGCCTTCGACGGCGTCGACCTGCTCGTCAACAACGCCGGCGTCGAGAAGCCGTTCCTGCTGCTGGAGATGCCGCTCGAGGTCTGGCAGAAAGTGATCGACGTCAACCTGACCGGCGCGTTCCTCTGCGCGCGCGAGGCGGCGCGCACGATGAACGAGCGCAAGTCGCCGGGCGTGATCGTGAACATGTCGAGCGTCCACGAGCAGATCGCCTGGGAGCGCTTCTCGCACTACTGCGCCTCGAAGGGCGGCATGAAGCTGTTCGCGCAGTCGATCGCGAAGGAGCTCGCGCCGCTCGGCATCCGCGTCGTCAACGTCGCGCCGGGCGCCGTCGACACGCCGATCAACAAATCCGTGCTCGAAGATCCGAAGGAAAGCGCAGCCGTGCTGGCCGAGGTTCCGCTCGGACGCTGGGGCCACGTCAGCGACATCGCCAACGCCGTCTGCTGGCTGGCCAGCGAGCAGGCCTCCTACGTGACCGGCGCGACGCTGTTCGTCGACGGCGGCATGACGCTCTACCCGCGCTTCATCTGAGACTCGCGCGGCGCGCAGGCCGCGCCGGCTCACCAGAGCCCGTGCTCGTCGAAGCTCGGGCGCTGCACTCCGCGCGGCAGCACCTCGTCGTCCTCGAGCTTGTCCAGGTGCGCCGCGAGCGTCGCGGTCGCGGCCGGGCGCAGCTCCTCCGGCACGTCGTCCCAGACCGCGTTGAGCAGGTCGGGCACGGTGCGCAGGCCCGGCGTTCAGCGCCAGGATCAAGCGGTTTTCGCGGTCGATCCGATGCGCGATGTACTCCTCGAGCTTCTCGCGCGCGTCCCACACGATCTCGCCGTGGCCCGGCAGCAGCACGTTGAAGTCCTCGCGCAGCCGCAGGCGCGTCAACGCCAGCAGGTAGCCGGCCATCGCGCCGGGATGCGGCGTGATCAGCACGCTGCCGTCTCCGAGCACGGCGTCGCCGGTGAAGCACGCGCCCTCGGCGATCAGCGCGTAGTGGTCGGGCGCGTGCCCGGGCGTGTGAACGGCCTCGAACGGCCCGAAGCGGACGCCCTCGGCGAGCTTCACGTCAGCGCCTCCGCGTCCGGTCGCAAGCGGCGCCGGATGTACTTCGAGCAGCGTCTCGACCGCCGCCGAGTGATCGGCGTGATCGTGCGTCAGCACGACGCCGCCGAGGCCGCCGCGCGCCTCGATCGCCGCGATCAGCCGGCGCAGGTGCTCGTCCTTCAACGGGCCCGGGTCGACGACCCACGCCGGGCGGCGACCGACGACCCACGTGTTCGTGCCGCTCAGCGTCAGCGGACTCGGATTCGGCGCGCGCAGGCGCAGCACGTCGTAGTCGCGGAGCAGGCCTGCATCCGAGCGGGCGTCGACCTTCCCGGCGTCCTCTGCAGACTCGGAATCCGGCGAGGGCGAATCGTTCATCAGTGCCGACGTTATCTGACGCGGCGGAAGCGCCGAGCGGCTCGTGCTGCTACTCGAGATTCGCCATCACGTGCTTGACGACGGTGTAGTCCTCGAGCGAGTAGACGCTGAGGTCCTTGCCGTAGCCCGACTCCTTGAAGCCGCCGTGCGGCATCTCCGAGACGAGCGGGATGTGGTCGTTGATCCAGACGCAGCCGAAGCGCAGCGCGCGCGAGACGCGCAGAGCGCGCCCGACGTCGCGCGTCCAGACCGACGAGGCGAGCCCGTAGCGCGTGCTGTTCGCCCAATCGATCGCCTGTTGCTCGTCGGAGAAGCGCTGCACCGTGATCACCGGACCGAAGATCTCGCGCTGGATCATCTCGTCGTCCTGCTCGAGCCCGGCGACGACCGTCGGCTCGATGAAGAAGCCCGGCCGGTCGGGCTCGCTGCCGCCGGTGACGATCTCGGCGCGATCGGGACGGCGCGCCAGGAACCCCTCGACGCGCTCGCGCTGGCGCGCCGAGTTGACCGGCCCGAGCGTCGTCTCGGGCGCCAGCGTGTCTCCGATTACGAGTCCCTGAGCCTGCGCGGAGAGTCCCGCGACGACATCGTCGTAGACCTTCGCGCCGGCCAGCACGCGCGTCGCCGCCGTGCAGTCCTGTCCGGCGTTGTAGTAGCCGGTGCCGGCGATCGTCTCCAGCGCGCTCTCCAGGCTGACGTCGTCGAACACGACGACCGGCGCCTTGCCGCCGAGCTCGAGGTGCACGCGCTTGAGCGTGTCGGCGGCGGTCCGCGCGAAGTGCTTGCCGGTCTCGACCGAGCCGGTCAGCCCGAGCATGTCGACGTCGGGATGGGAGATCAGCGCCTGGCCGGTCGGATCGCCGGGGCCGGTGACGATGTTGAGCACGCCCTTCGGCAGGACCTCGGCGGTCAGCTCGGCGAGCCGCAGCGTCGTCAGCGGCGTCGTCTCGGCCGGCTTCAGCACGACCGTGTTGCCGGCCGCGATCGCCGGCGCGAATTTCCAGATCGCCATCATCAGCGGGTAGTTCCACGGCGTCACCTGGCCGATCGACGCCGACCGCTTCGCGGCGCACGAACGAGGTGTAGCCCTCCATGTACTCGCCCGCCGCGCGCCCCTCGAGCACGCGCGCTGCGCCGGCGAAGAAGCGCAGGTTGTCGGCCATCACCGGCAGCTCGTCGGTCGTCACCGCCTCGATCGGCTTGCCCGCGTTGAGCGCCTCCAGCCGGGCGATCTCCTCGGCGTGCTGATCGAGCACGTCGGCGATCGCCAGCAGCACCTCGGCGCGCTGCGCCGGCGTCGTGCGCGACCAGCCGGCAAACGCGCGCCGCGCGGCAGCGACGGCGCGATCTACATCTGCCGCGCTCGAGATCGGCGCTCGCGCGAGCTCCTCGCCGGTCGCCGGATTGAGCACGGCTTCGGTGCCGCTGCCCTCCGCCTCGACCAGCTCGCCGTCGATGAAGTTCTGAAGCGTCTGCACGGTCGCCGCCATCGCTGCTCCCTCCTATGCCGTCTGTCGAGTGCCGAGCGCTTGCGCGACGGCCGGATGAGTGATCTCGCCTGCCTGCACGTTCAGCCCATGATGCAGCTGCTCGCTCTGCTCGAGCGCCTGCTCGACGCCGGCGTCGGCGAGCTCGAGCACGTAGGGCAGCGTCGCGTTCGTCAACGCGTAGGTCGAGGTGATCGGCACGGCGCCCGGCATGTTCGTGACGCAGTAGTGCGTGATCCCGTCCACCTCGTAGGTCGGATCGGAGTGCGTCGTCGGACGCGACGTCTCAAAGCAGCCGCCCTGGTCGATCGAGACGTCGACGAGCACCGCGTTTCGCTTCATCAGCTTCAGCTGCTCTCGCGTGATGACGTGCGGCGCGCGCCCGCCTGGCAGCAGCACGGCGCCGATCACGAGGTCGGCGAGCGGCAGCATCTGCTCGATCGCGAGCGTCGAGGAGTAGACCGTCGAGGCGCGCCCGCCGAAGGCGACCTCGAGTTCGCGCAGCCGATCGATCGAGCGGTCAAACACGAACACGTCGGCCTCCATGCCGATCGCGATGAACGCCGCGTTCATGCCGACGACGCCGCCGCCGATCACGAGCACGGTCGCCGCCGCGACGCCCGGCACACCGCCGAGCAGGATGCCGCGGCCGCCGAGCGGCTTCTCCAGCATGAACGCTCCCGCCTGCGTCGCGATCTTGCCGGCGACCTCGCTCATCGGCGCGAGCAGCGGCAGGCGCCCGGCGCCGTCCTCGACCGTCTCGTAGGCGATGCACGTCGCGCCCGACTGCTGCAGACCGCGCGCCAGCTCCGGCTCGGCCGCGAGGTGCAGGTAGGTGAACAGCGTCTGGCCAGGCCGCAGCATCGCGACCTCGACAGGCTGCGGCTCCTTCACCTTCAGCACGAGCTCGGCCTCGGCGAAGACCGTCGCCGCATCGGGCACGATCTGCGCGCCCTGCGCCGCGAACTGCGCGTCGTCCATCGCGCTGCCCTCGCCGGCGCCGGCCTGCAGCAGCAGCTCGTGGCCGTGCGAGGTCAGCTCGCGCACGCCCGCCGGCGTGATCGCGACGCGGTACTCATCGGACTTGATCTCGCTCGGAACGCCGATCCTCATCGCTCGCTCACTCCGTTCTGTAGCCGCGCCGGCTCGACGCGCGAGGCTCGGCTGTGTCGTTGTCGAAGGTCATCAGCGCGCCAGCTCTCGGCCGCGCAGCGCCAGCCAGAACTCGATCCGATCGCGCGCGCTTGAGAAGTCGCGGCCGGTCAGCGCTTCGACCCGGCGCACGCGGTAGCGGAGCGTGTGCCGGTGGCAGTACAGCGCGCTCGCCGCGCGCTCCCAGTGGCCGTTGTGTTCGATGAACGTGTCGAGCGATCGCAACAGCTCCTCACCGTAGTCGCCGTCGCCCTGCTCGACCGGGCCGAGCACGCCGCGGCAGTAGGACAGCAGCGCATCGTCGTCCTGCAGCGAGAGCAGCAGCTGGAAGGCACCGAGATCGCGGTAGGAGGCGACCTCCGGCGCGTTGCCGTTCTGCAGGCGCACCGCCTCGAGCGCGCAACGCGCCTCGTGGAAGATCAGCCGCAGCGAGTGCGTCGCGCCGGCCCGGCTGGCGGCAGCGCGAACCTCGCCGAAGCGCGACGCCAGCTCGCCGCGCAGCTTGCGCGCGAGCTCGATCGGCTCGAAACCCTCGGCATCGACGACGGCGCACAGCAGCCCGCCACGGATCGCGACGAGGCTGTGTGTGCGCTCGCCCTCCAGCGCGCGTTCGAGCGCTGCTGCTGCCGCCACCGGATCCTCCAGCGCGAACGCCAGCACAGCGACCTGCTCGCCGATCCCGAATGGCCGCAGGCGTGCCTGCAGGTCCTCGGGGTACAGATGCCCGCTCAGCGCCTCGGCGAGCACGTCGCCGGCCATGTTGCGCTGCAGCAGTTCGTAGCGCTCGTTGACCAGCTGCGCGAAGGCGCGCTCGGTGATCGCGATGAACGGCAGCTCATAGGGCACCTCGAACAGCGGAAACTCGCGCTCGCGCGCAGCCGCCACGAGCGCCGCCGGCAGGCGCTTGTGCCTGAAGCCCGTGCCGAAGCCGAGACCGGCGATGCGGTGGTCTGCCAGCCGTCCGATCAACTCCCGCTGGCGCTTGGGCCCGGTCAGCTGCATGCCGGTCGTCAGGAGCAGCTCGCCGCCGCGCAGCCACGGCGTCGGATCCTCGAGCTCGGTGCTGTGAACCCAGCGGACGTGCGCCTGTGCCGAGTCGCGCCCGCTGGCGAGCTCGAGGCCGAGCTCGTCGATCAGGCTCGCGACGGTGAGCTCCATCGTCCGCGCCGGCGTCAGCGGCGAAGCGATGGCTCTCGTACCGCCGAGCTCGCAGCGTCTCGTTGCAGCATCCGCTCGCGAGGCCTCGCCCAGCACGTCGCGCAGGATCGACTCGATCTCGGCGAACTGCTCGGGACCGGCAATCAGCGGCGGCGAGAGCTGCACGATCGGATCGCCGCGGTCGTCGGTGCGGCAGATCAGGCCGCGCTTGTACAGCTCGCCGGAGAGGAAGCCGCGCAGCAGGTACTCCGATTCCTCGGCGTCGAACGTCTCCTTCGTCTCCTGATCCTTGACCAGCTCGATCGCCTGGAAGTAGCCGGCGCCGCGCACGTCGCCGACGATCGGCAGATCGCGCAGGCCCTCGAGCTTCGCGCGCAGCTCGCCTTCGTTCTCGCGCACGTGCGCGCACAGCTGCTCGTTCTCGATCACGTCGATGTTCGCCAGCGCGACCGCGCAGGCCATCGGGTGCCCGCCGAAGGTGAAGCCGTGGTTGAAGATCTCCTTGCCGTGCAGGAACGGCTCGGCGATGTGATCGCCGGCGATCACGGCGCCGAGAGCGGCGTATGCCGAGGTGATGCCCTTGGCCGTCGTGATCATGTCCGGCTGATAGCCGAAGCGTTCGCAGCCGAACATGTGCCCGATCCGCCCCCACGAGCAGATCACCTCGTCGGAGATCAGCAGCACGCCGTGGCGGTCGCAGATCTCACGCACGCGCTGGAAGTAGCCGTCCTGCGGCACGAAGCAGCCGCCGCCGTTCTGGACCGGCTCGAGGATCACGGCCGCGACCGTGTCCGGCCCGGCGAACTCGATCGCCTCCTCGATCGCGTCGGCCGCCCAGAGCGGATCCCGGTCTTCCTGCCAGCGGTAGGAGTTCGTGTTCTCCACGTGCATGCCGCCGGGCGTCAGCGGTTCGAACGGCGTGCGCAGCGCCGTCAGGCCGGTCGCCGTCAGCGCGCCCATCGACGTGCCGTGGTAGGCGAGCTTGCGCGAGATCAGCTTGTGCCGGCGGTCCTCTCCGCGCGCACGGTGGTAGGCCTTCGCCAGCTTCCAGGCCGACTCGACCGACTCCGAGCCGCCGGAGGTGAAGAACACGCGGTTGAGGTTGCCCGGCGTCAGCCCGGCGATCCGCGTCGCGAGCTCGATCGAGCGCGGGTGCGCGTAGCTCCAGTTCGTGTAGAAGCCGAGCTCGCGCGACTGGCGCGCCGCCGCATCGCCGAGCTCGGAGCGACCGTGGCCGACGTTGACGCAGTACAGCGCCGAGAGGCCGTCGAGGTAGCGCTTGCCGTGCTCGTCGTAGACGTAGCAGCCCTCACCGCGCACGATCACCGGCACCTCGGCCTCGGCGTAGGAGCCCATCCGCGTGAAGTGCATCCACAGATGCCGCTTGGCCTGGCGCTGCAACTCGCCGGGGCTCGCCTCCTCAACGGCCGGGCCGCTCGGGCCGGGAGCCTCCGGCGCCGCAGTCGAGCCGGTCGCGACCGAGCTCTGAGATCTGCTGTCGTCGAGGTTCGTCGTGCTGGCCATCAGGTCCTCCCGTTCGCTTGCGCGGCTCGCCACATAGACACTCAGGACAACCGTACTGCGCCGTGTTGCACGGCTCAAGTACGTCTCCGGTCAACTGAGCGACGAGCAGTTGGACAAATAGCACAACAGCGCTGCGTTCTTTTGGGAATTGTGCCCCTTGCGTTCGCTCCGACCGGCGAACTAAGTTCCCGCGTGTCAAGCGCGAGCGTGCGCGACCGCCACAGAGAGGAAGCCGGATGGCCACCGAGAGCAGCGCAGTATCCGGAGCACCGGCGAACCAGGGCGTGATGGACAAGGGCCTGAAAAAAGGCGCGATCTCCTACGTCTCGAACATCGTCATCGGCGTCGCCTCGACGGCGCCCGCCTACTCGCTCGCGGCGACGCTCGGCTTCATCGCGCTGGTCTCCGGCGTCGGCGTTCACGCGCCGGCGGTGCTGATCGTCTCGTTCGTCCCGATCCTGCTGATCGCGGTCGCCTACAAATACCTCAACCGCGCCGACCCCGACGCGGGCACGACGTTCGCCTGGACGACGCGCGCGTTCGGGCCGGGGCTCGGCTGGCTCAACGGCTGGGCGATCTTCCTCGCCGACGTGCTCGTGATGGCCTCGCTGTCGGACATCGCCGCGATCTACACGTTCAAGCTCTTCGGCTTCACCGAACTCGGCGAATCGAAAGCGGCGATCGTGATCGCCGCGATCATCTGGATCGCGATCATGACCTGGATCTGCTGGCGCGGGATCGAGCTCTCGGCGGCGATCCAGCGGATGCTGCTGACCTTCGAGGTGATCATGCTCGCCGTCTTCGCGATCGTCGCGATCGTCAAGGTCTACGGCGGCAGCGCACCACATGGCTCGATGGAACCGCAGGCCGACTGGTTCAACCCGTTCTCGATGAGTTTCGGGAGTCTGCTGCCCGCCGTGCTGCTCGGCGTGTTCATCTACTGGGGCTGGGACTCGGGCGTCGCCGTCAACGAGGAGTCCGAGGACCCGGCGAATGGACCCGGCAAGGCAGCCGTCATCTCGACGCTGCTGCTGCTCGCGATCTACCTGCTCGTCGCGACCGGCGCGCAGGCCTTCCACGGCGTCGGCTTCCTCGCCAACGAAGAAAACGCCGAAGACGTGCTGAACGCGCTCGGCAGGCCCGTGTTCGGTGGCGGCGCCGTCGGCTGGATCCTCGCGAAGCTGCTGATCGTCTGCGTGCTGACCTCGGCATCGGCCTCGACGCAGACGACGATCCTGCCGACCGCGCGAACGACCCTCTCGATGGCCCACTGGAAAGCGATCCACAGCGTTCTCGGCAAAGTGCACAAAACCTATCTGACGCCTGACGTCTCGACGATCGCGATGGGCGTGATCTCGATCGCGGTCACGGTGCCGCTGCTGCTCGTCTCCGAAAGCGTGCTGTCGGACTCGATCACAGCGCTCGGCTTCCCCGTCTGCTTCTACTACGGCTTCACCGGGCTGGCCTGCGTCGTCTACTACCGCCACGAACTGCTGAAGAGCGCGAAGAACTTCTTCCTGCTCGGAGTCGTGCCGCTGGCCGGCTGCATCATGCTGTTCGGCGTCTTCATCAAGGCCGTCATCTACTACGGCGAAACCAAGCACGTCGAATCGGCGCCGATCGCGGGCATCACGCTGCCGCTGTGGTTCGGCATCGGCGGCATGCTTGTCGGCGTGATCCTGATGCTCGCCTCGCGGCCCTATTTCAAACAGTTCTTCTCGCGCAAGACCGAAACGGCGCCGCCCGGCATCCTCGAACGGCCGCCGCTCGAGACGCTGCCGCCGCAGGTCGACTTCTAGGAGGGCGCCAGCTCCTTGACGCCGTGCGGCGAGCCCAGCTCGGCGAGCCGCTCGAGGAACGGCTGCGGCGGGAACGCCTCGGGGCCGAGCACGCCGGTGCCCTTCCAGATGCCGTCGTCGAGCAGCTCGAGCGCGACGACCGGGTTGACGGCCGTCTGCCAGACGACCGCCTGGCTGCCGTACTCGCGCATCGTGTCCTCGTTGTCGACGACGTGGTAGAGGTAGGTCGAGCGCGGCTGCCCGTCGGTGCCGGTGCCGCGCACCCAGGTGCCGGCGCAGGTGCGCCCGGTCATGCGCTCGCCCAGCGTCGAGGGGTCAGGCAGCGCTGCGGCGACGACGTCGCGCGGCGCGACCTTCGTGCCGCGCACCGAGACCGGCTCGGTCGAGTCGAGCCCGAGCTTGTGCAGCGTGCGCAGCACCTCGATGAACTCGGCGCCGAGGCCGTACTTGAAGGTGACGCGCTGACAGTCGATCCAGCGCGGCATCAGCACGACCTCCTCGTGCTCGACGTTGACGCACTCGACCTCGCCGATTCCCTCCGGGAACTCGAACAGCTCGGGCTCGGAGAACGGCGCGGTCGTGTAGAAGCCGCGCTCGCGCTCCCAGATCAGCGGCGGGTTCAGGCACTCCTCGATCGTCGTCCAGATCGAGAACGTCGGCGCGAAGTCGTAGCCCTCGACGACGAGGTCGGCTCCGTCGCGCACGCCGATCTCCTGCACCTCCGAGAACAGCTCCTGCGCGGCGTAGGCCGCGAACACGTCCGACAGGCCCGGCTCGACGCCGATGCCGACGAGCGCCAGCAGACCGGCCTCCTGCCAATCCTCGTGCTTGGCGAGCTGGCGCGCGCCGAGCATCTCGCCGGGCAGCTCGTAGGGGCGCTGGCGGTTGGGGTGCGACAGCGTCATCGCCATGTCCAGGTAGGTCACGCGCGCCTCGAACGCGGCCGCGAAGATCGGCTCGTTGAAGCGCGGATCGCATGCGTTCAGCACGGCGTCAGGACGCGTTCGGCCGATCAGCGCGACGAGCTCCTCGCGGCTGGAGGCGTCGACGCGCTCGGCCGAGAAGCGGGCCGGCTCTCCGAGCCCGGCGACGACCGCCTTGACGCGCTCGGGCGAGACGTCCGCGAGCACGACCTGCTCGAATTTCGGGCGGCGCTGCGCGATCGCCGCGAACGCCGCACCAACGCCGCCGGCGCCGACCACGAGAATCTTCATCGTCGCGCAGTGTGACGCATATCGGCTGGTCCGTCTGGAGCAGGTCGAGCGCCGTCTTGCGCCTACTCGTAGCAGGGCCCGCGCGTACGGCGCCTGCGAGCGGCAGCGCCTCCGCCGAATGGCCGACGGCAAAGCGCAGCGCACGCGCTGGCGCCTCCCGTATGCTGCGGCGATCGATGGCGAGCGCGCTCCTGGAACACGACCCTCGACCACGGCAACCTCCTCGCGACGCGCAAAGCTGGAAGCCATCGCCGCAGATCAGCCGCTCGGAGCTGCTCTGGGTCGTGCTGCTCGGAATCGCGCTCGCCGTGCTGACGAGCTGGCCGCTCGTGCTGCACCTCTCTTCGAGGATCTCGCCTGACCTCGGCGACCCGGTCCGCACCGCCTGGCAGGTCGCGTGGGTCGGGCACGCGATGCTTCACGACCCGCTGCACCTGTTCGACTCGAACGCCTTCTACCCGCACCCGCTCAGCCTCGCCTTCTCGGACTCGCTGCTCGGCTACGGGCCGGCCGCGTTCTTCGGCTCCGGCACGGTCGCGGCGCTCGTCCGTTACAACCTGATCTTCCTGTTCATCTGGTCGCTGTGCTTCGTCGGCGGCTACCTGCTGGCTCGCGAGCTCGGCCTGCGCAAGGCCGGCGCCGGCGCTGCTGCCGCCGCCTTCGCCTACGCGCCCTACCGCGTGACCGAGGCCGGGCACTTCCAGGTGATCTCCTCCGGCGGCATCGCGCTCGCGCTGTTCCTGCTGCTGCGCGGCTACCGGCGCCGCTCGCGCGGGCTGCTGATCGCCGGCTGGCTGGTAGCGGCCTGGCAGATCAGCCTCGGCTTCACGCTCGGCCTGCAGTTCGCCTACCTGCTGGCCGTGCTCGCCGTGCTCGCGGCCGTCTACTGGCTGCGCGCCGGCCGTCCGGCGTTGCCGCGCGCGCTGGTCGTGATCACCTGCGTCGGCATGCTCGTCACCGGCGCCGTGACGGTCTACCAGGCGCGCCCGTATCTGAAGGTCGCCGACGAGTATCCGACCGCGAAGCGGACGATCAAGGAAGTCGAGAACTACTCCTCGGGTCCGGCCGCATGGATCTCGGCGTCCTCGGAGAACCGCGTGTGGGGCGGCGTGACGGCCGGCGCGCGCGCGCACGTGCACTCCAAGAACGAGGACGTCTTCTTCGCCGGCGGGCTGATCCTGCTGCTCGCGCTGATCGGGCTGGCCGCGCCGATCTACACACGACGATTGCGCATCGGCCTGCTGGTCGGAGTCGTCGTCTGCGCGGTGCTCGCGCTGGGCCTGGGCCTGACCGGCGCCGGCTATCCCTACCGGCTGCTGTACGACTACGCGCCGGGCTGGGACGGCGTGCGCGTGCCGGGACGGATCTTCACGCTGGCGACGCTGTTTCTCGCGCTGCTCGCCGGCGCCGGCGCGCAGCTGCTGTCGGGCAAGCTCGGCGAGCTGCTCGCCGGCCGTCGCGCGCGCGGCGCGCGATCGCGACGGCGCGAGCGAGGACGCGGCCGAGCGGGCGCCGGGCGGCGTTCCCGGCGTTGCCGGCGATGCCGGTGCCTCGGGCGCTTCGCCGAGCGGCGCGCGCTCAGCACGCGCCGGCCGCTCACGCGTCGCGGCCGTTACCGCGCTCGTCGGCGTCGTGCTCGTGATCGGCATCGTCGGCGAAGGCGCCGGGCATCTCGGCCACCCGCTCGTGCCGCAGCCGGCGCGCGCGGAAATCGGGCTGCCGGGTCCGGTGCTCGACCTGCCGACCGACGGCACGCTCGACCGCATCTGGCAGTACTTCTCGACGAACGGCTTCTACAAGATTCCGATCGGCAACAGCACGTTCGACATGCCGAGCGTCGATGACCTGCGCGGCGGCATGAAGAACTTCCCCGACAGAGCGAGCGTCGAAAAGCTTCGCTACTACGGGATTCGCACGGTCGTGCTGCACACGGTTACCTACAAGGAACTGCCGCCCGAGCACGGGCTCGTGATTCCCGAGCCGCCGGATCCGGTCGCGGCGGCGAGCAAACCGGTCGCCGGCCTCGGCGTGACGCGCCGGCAGGTCGGCTCGATCGTGATCTACGAGATCGGCCCCGGGCCGAAGTCGCTGCACGGGAAAGACTGAGCCTTCGGTGAGCGCCTCAGAGTTCGCTCCTTCGAGCGAGGCAAGCGGACGCGAGCCGCGCGCCCGACGGACGGGCTCGGGCCGGCGCGCGTGGACCTCGCGCAAGCGCCTGGCGCTGGTCGCGATCCTGTTCGTCGGCCTCGCCTACGCGACGATGATCCAGAGCTTCTCCTGGAATCAGACCTCGCACTACGACCTGACTCGCTCGCTCAACGTCGAACGCACGAACATCGACGCGTTTCAGGAAAACACCGGCGACAAGGTCTTCTACAAGGGCCATTGGTACTCCGCGCGCGCGCCCGGCCTGGCGCTGTTCGTGCTGCCGTTCTACGACGGCCTGAAAGGCGCTCGACGCAGAAAAATGGGCGCGCAAATCAGAAGCGCTGCGCGGCGAAGACGAGATGGTCTACCTGATCGGCCTGTGGGGCAACGTGCTGCCCGGCCTGCTGCTGCTGCTGCTCGTGTGGCGCGTCGCCGAGCGCTTCGAGCCCGGCTTCGGCGCCGCCGCGGCGGTCTCGCTGGGGCTCGGCACGATGGTGCTGCCGCTCTCGACGCTGCTGTTCTCGCACGTCTTCACGGCGTTTCTCGGCTTCGCCGCGTTCGCGCTGATGCTGCGCGAGCGCGACGGGCCGCCGGCGCCTTCGCTGCTGGCGATCGCAGGACTGGCGATGGGCTACGCGGTCGGCGCCGAGTACCCGCTGTTCTTCGTCGCCGTCGTGCTCGGCCTCTACCTGCTCTCGCGGCGCGACGCGCTGAATCCGCGGCGCGTGCTGACGCGCGCCGGCGCCTACATCGCCGGCGGCGTCGTCGGCATCGTGCCGCTGCTGCTCTACAACCACTACGCGTTTCACTCCTGGACGCACCTCGCCTACTCCGACGTGCCGCGCCAGCAGAAAGGCTTCTTCGGGATCGGCGCGCCGAGCCTGAAGGTGCTCGCGACGCTGCTGTTCGACTCGCGCGGCCTGTTGACGATCTCGCCGGTGCTGATCATGGGCGCGATCGGCACGGTGCTGCTCTACAGACGCGGTCAAGCGCGCCGAGGCGCTGACGATCGGCGGCATCTGCCTCTGCTACGTCGGCTACAACTCGGGCTACTACCTGCCGTTCGGCGGCGGCTTCATGGGACCGCGCTTCCTGACGACGATGCTGCCGTTCCTCGCCTTCCCGGTCGCGCTCGCGTTCAAGCGCTTCCCGGCGCCGACGATCGCGCTCGCGGCGGTCTCGATCACGACGACCGTGATCGCGACGATCACGCATCCGCTGGTCGGCTACGAGAACGAGACGGCCGTCTGGACGCGCTTTCTCTCGCGCGGCTTCTTCCAGCCGACGATCGCGACCGCCTACGGGCTGGGGCGCGGCTGGGGCGGCATCTGGCCGTTCCTGCTCGCCGCCGCGATCGGCATCGCGCTGGCGGCGCTTGCGAGCTCGCGCGTGCGCCTGACGCCTGCCGCGCTCGGCTGGGGCCTGCTGGCGTTGCTCGCCTGGGCGCTGTTCGCCGCGCTCGCGCCGACGGCGCTGGGGATCGACCACCAGGGCCTGCTCAGCATCGTCGGCGCCGGCGACAAGACGGCGCTGAACCTGAAGCTGCACAGCGGCATCCGCTATCCGCTGACGCACCTCGTGCTGATCGCCGCTGCCGTCGGGCTGCTCGCGCTGGGCGCCGCGCGGCTGCTGCGCAACGAGCCGCGCGAGCGCTCGCGCGCGGCGCCGGCCGCGCCGCGGCCGGGCCCGTCGCCTAGAACGCCGACGCAGCCGCAGTGCGCGCGGCCGCGTCAGCGCCGCGCTCAGTGCGCGCTGGTCTTGACGTTGCAGTGCGCGCCGCGCAGCTTCTTGCAGACGACGACGTAGCCGGGACGCGGGTTGTGGTGGTTGTCGGTCAGGCCGGCGTCGAAGCGCGTGTTGGCGTTGCCGCCGGTCCAGTCGTAGATGTACAGGCGCTTGATGCGCGGCTGCGAGCCGGCGACGTTGAACATGTAGCTGAGCACCTTCGCCGCGCGGCGCAGGCCGGAGCCGTTCTTGTTCGGGAAGCCGCCGCCGAATTTGACGATGCCGCCGGTCTCGGTCAGCCACACCTGGCCGCCGAGCGCGCGGACCAGATCGCGCGTGCGCCAGCTTTCCAGGCGGTTGATGTCGGAGTAGTTGTGCAGCCCCCAGATCGTCGGCATGACCGTGCGCAGTTTGCCGATCTCGCGCTTGAATTCGGTGATGTATTCGAGCGTCGAGGAGATGTTGTCGGCGTCGAGCACGTCGAGGCCGAGCACGTTGCAGCCCTTGCAGACGCGAATCAGCGCCTGGTAGTACTGCGCCGTCGCGCTGGCCGACGGGCTCGCGAGCACGCCGCGGATGTTGCCGCGGTTGGACTCGTCCCACGCCTGGTACTGCTTGACGTGCGGGAAGTCCTTGATGAATTTCTGCACGTCGTGTTTGTAGAGCGCGACGCTCGGCAGCTTCGTCGGCGTGTACTCGGAGTGGTAGAAGGCGACGAGGATCTGCATGTGCGCGGCTTCGGCCGCTTTGATCCAGACCTTCGCCTTGTCGAGCGAGTAGGAGTGCGCGACGGCGTCGTAGGGCGCGATGTAGCGAGCGATTTTCGTTTTCAGCTGGATCGCGTTCGGGTCGCTGAACATCTCCGGCGACTCGTCGCCGAGGCCGGTCAGGTAGCTCGAGGCGGCGTGCGCCGTCGGCGCGTGCGCGGCGGCCTTGCGGGCGCTCGGGTTGGCCGGCGCCTTGGCGCCGGCCGTGCTGGGCAGGCCGAGCACGAACGGCGCCAGCGCGGCGCAGATCAGCGCGAGCGCGGCGAGCAGGCGCGGGTGCTGCAGGCGGGTTTCTGAAGATTGGGCATATGCGCGGGAACAGGGTCGGGGTCGAAGGGTTGCGGCGTTTGCGCCGCACTGCACGAGTCTTACGCGCCCTTTACGCCGCGACCTGCAAGAGCGGCGATCATTTTTACGGCGCGTTTAGCGCCCGCGCCGGCTCAGCCGGCGTCGTCGCGGCGCAGGGCCGGCGCCGTCTGCTCGAGCGCCGTCTCGGCCGGCGAGCGAGCTCGGCCGCGCGGCCGCGGCGCAGCGTCGGATCGGCGACGATCCGCAGGTCGACGCCCGGCAGCTCGCGCAGCAGGCGGTCGAGCAGCGCGCGATCGGGACCATCGCCCGCGGAGCGAAGACGCGCGATGCCGCGTCGCTGCGGCGGCGTTCCGATCGACGACATAGGTGATGCCGAGCTCGCGCGCGAGCGCGATCGTCGCCGCGGCGACGTCGTCGCTCTCCTCGACGTGCAGGCGCGCGCCGAGCATCGCGACGAGACGTCGCAGCGCCTCGCCACGCTCGCGATCCTGCTGGCTGGGCGGCCGCCCGGGCGGGCGCACGACGAGCACGTCGAGCGTCGCGTCGAGGCGCTGCGCCGAGCGCCACGCGCGCCGCACGACACGCTCGGAGTCGGCGCTCAGCGTCGCCAGCGCGAGCAGCCGCTCGGAGATCGCCTGCGGCTGGGTCTCGGCGATCGCCGGCTCGCCCTGCTCGTCGCGGCGGACGATCGCCGGCGTGCTCGCGCACGAGCCGCTTGACCTCGACGTCCTCGGCGACCTGGCGCAGCGCCGTCTCGCGCAGCGCCGCGAGGTTCTCGATCTTGAAGAAGTTGTTCAGCGCCGCCTGCACGCGATCGGCCGCATAGACTTTGCCCGCGCGCAGCCGGCCGATCAGCGCCTCCGGCGTGATGTCGATCAGCACGACCTCGTCGGCGCCGGAGAGCACCTCGTCGGGGATCGTCTCGCGCACGTGCGCGCCGGTCAGCTGCTCGATCTGGTCGTTGAGGCTCTCGAGGTGCTGCACGTTGACCGTCGAGTAGACGTCGATTCCGGCCTCGAGCACGTCGCGCACGTCCTCGTAGCGCTTCTCGTGCTCGACGCCCGGCGCGTTCGTGTGCGCGAGCTCGTCGATCAGGCACAGCTCCGGCCGGCGCGCGAGCACCGCCGGCAGGTCCATCTCCTCGAGCGTCTGACCGCGATACTCGACGCGCCGCCGCGGGATCAACTCGAGCCCCTGCGCCTGCGCGAGCGTCTCGGCGCGACCGTGCGACTCCAGATAGCCGATCACGACGTCGCGTCCGCTGTCGGCTTCGCTGCGTCCCTCCTGCAGCATCCGGAAGGTCTTGCCGACGCCGGGCGCCATGCCGATGAAGACCTTCAGGTGTCCGCGGTCGCCGGCCATCCGCGCATTCTCGTCCAAGCAGAGCACGCGGCCGCGCGGCGCCTGTCGCTGCTCGCCGCGCACGGCTGGTGGCCGGCCGCCAGGTGCAGGCGCGGTCGGCCGCTGGCGGCGGCGGCGGCGTCAGTCGCTCGGCGGCGGTGCGAGCGGCCCGGAGACGAGCGCGTCCTCGGCGATGCAGCTGGCTTCGGTCACGGTGCGCTCGCTGTCGCGATCGAACAGCGGGCTGGCGGCATCGGTCAGCAGCACGTGCGTCAGCGCGACGCCCTGCGGACTGACCGGCGCCTGCTGCTCGAGCCGCTCTGCCAGGCGCAGGATCGCGCCGCGCCCAGCGCGCACGCGCGCGGGCTCGAGCATCACCGCCGACAGGCGCGGCGTGCGCGACTCGACTCGTTCGGCGTAGCGCACGACGCTGCGCAGGTCGGCCGCCAGCGCGCTTCGCGTCGGCGCGGCGACGAGCTGCTGCGCGCGAAGCGCCGAGGCGGGCGTCGTGTCGAGCGCGAGCCCGCGCGCGATCCGGCGGTCGAGCGTGCCGCGAGTGAGGTAGACGCGAAGTCGCAGCAGCGCGCCGGGCCCGCCGGTCGCGCGGCCTGCCCGTCGCGCAGCTCGCGCGCGTCGCGGCGCCGTCGTGCCGGCGCCGGCGCGATGCTCGTCGTCGCGAGGCCGGCGATCGTGCGGTGGCGGCCGAGGTGTGCGGAGGCGCGGCTCATCCGCCGAGCAGGTTGTGCACGATCAGGTCGATCAGCTTGATGCCGATGAACGGTGCGACCAGGCCGCCGAGGCCGTAGATCCAGAGGTTGCGACGGAGCAGCGCGCTGGCGCCGATCGGCCGGTAGCGGACACCGCGCAGCGAGAGCGGGATCAGCAGCGGGATCACGATCGCGTTGAAGATGATCGCCGAGATGATCGCCGAGCGCGGGCTGCCGAGGTCCATCACGTTGAGCACGTGCAGCGGCCCCTTCGCGCCGGAGCTGGCCGCGTAGGTCGAGATGAAGACGGCCGGCAGGATCGCGAAGTACTTGGCGACGTCGTTGGCGATCGAGAACGTCGTCAGCGCGCCGCGCGTGATCAACAGCTGCTTGCCGACCTCGACGATCTCGATCAGCTTCGTCGGGTTGGAGTCGAGGTCGACCATGTTGCCCGCCTCGCGCGCGGCCTGCGTGCCGGTGTTCATCGCCACGCCGACGTCGGCCTGGGCGAGCGCCGGCGCGTCGTTGGTGCCGTCGCCGGTCATCGCGACGAGCCGACCCTCGGACTGCTGCTCGCGGATCAGCGCGAGCTTGCGCTCCGGCGTCGCTTCGGCGAGGAAGTCGTCGACGCCCGACTCTTCGGCGATCTTGCCGGCCGTCAGGCGGTTGTCGCCGGTCACCATCACGGTGCGGATGCCCATCGCGCGCAGCTGGTCGAAGCGCGCCTTCATGCCCTCCTTGACGGTGTCCTTCAGGTAGATCACGCCGAGCACCTGGTTGTCGCGCGAGACGGCCAGCGGCGTGCCGCCCTCCTTGCCGATCCGGTCGAGCTGGATCTGCAGCTCCGGCGGCGGCGTGCCGCCTTCGCGGCGCGACGAGCTCGATGATCGCGTCGCCGGCGCCCTTGCGCAGCTGGTGGCCGTCGAGGTCGATGCCGCTCATGCGCGTCTGCGCGGTGAACGGGACGAACTCGGCTTTCAGCTGCGGACATGTCGTGCTCGCGGATGCCGTACTGCTTGGCGAGCACGACGATCGAGCGACCCTCCGGCGTCTCATCGGCCAGCGAGGAGAGCTGCGCCGCTTCGGCGAGCTCGGACTCCTCGACGCCCGGCATCGGCACGAATTCCGAGGCCAGGCGGTTGCCGATCGTGATCGTGCCGGTCTTGTCGAGCAGCAGCACGTCGACGTCGCCGGATGCCTCGACGGCGCGGCCGGACAGCGCCAGCACGTTGCGCCGCACGAGCCGGTCCATGCCGGCGATGCCGATCGCCGAGAGCAGCGCTCCGATCGTCGTCGGGATCAGCGCGACGAGCAGCGCGATCAGCGTCGTCTCGGAGATCGCCGTGCCGGCGAACAGCCCGAACGGCCGCAGCGTCGCGACGACGATCATGAAGATCAGCGTCAGCGCGGCGAGCAGGATGTTCAGCGCGATCTCGTTCGGCGTCTTGCGCCGCTCGGCGCCCTCGACGAGCGCGATCATCCGGTCGAGGAACGATTTGCCGGGCTCCTGGGTGATTTCGACGACGATCTGATCCGAGGTCACGCGCGTGCCGCCCGTGACGGCGCTGCGATCGCCGCCGGACTCGCGGATCACCGGCGCCGACTCGCCCGTGATCGCCGACTCGTCGACCGTCGCGATGCCCTCGATCACGGTGCCGTCGCCGGGGATCAGCTCGCCGGCCGGCACGACGACGACGTCGCCGCGCATCAGCTCGGCCGCAGCCTTCGTGCTGCCGTCGCGCAGCGTCGCGACGGTCTCCTTGCGCATCGAGCGCAGCGTGTCGGCCTGCGCGCGGCCGCGGCCCTCGGCGAACGCCTCGGCCATGTTCGCGAAGACGACCGTCAGCCACAGCCAGATCGCGATCGTGAACGTGTACCAGGCGGGCTCGTTGCCGCCGCCGAGCGGCTTGCCGCCGAACACCTGGATCAGCCAGGTGACCGTCGTGATCAGCGAGCCGATCTCGACGACGAACATCACCGGGTTGCGGATCTGCACGCGCGGGTCGAGCTTCTTGAAGCTGTCGATCAGCGCGCGACGGACGATCTCCGGCTGGAACAGCGAGATCGCCTGGCGTTCGTGAGCAGCAGGGACTTGTGCGGACATCAGTGCGGGCCTCCGGACCCAGGGCTTCGCCCTGTGTGCCCCCAGCGATCGAGCGCGAGGTTCAGCTCGAGCACGTTCACGCCCGGTTCGCCGGAGAAGCCGAGTCCGCGCGAGTCGGTGTACTTCGAGATCAGACGGTCGACCGCGGCCAACGACAGGCCGCGCTTGGCCGCGATCCGGTGAGCCTGGATGTGGGCGTTCGCGGGCGAGATTTCAGGGTCGAGGTTGGAAGCTGAGGTGTTGACGGCGTCGACGGGGATCTGCGCGACCGTCAGGCCCGGGTCGTAGGGCTTTTCGAGTTCGAGGAACGCCTTGATGTTTTCGGCGTCGTCTTCCTCGGTTTCCTTGTCGTTGGGCCCGCGGTTGGAGAACGTGCTCGCCGCCGCGTTGTATTCACCACCTTCGGTTGCCGAAGGCCGGCTCTGGAAGTAGAAGGGGTCGGGTTCGGTGACGACTTCTTCTTCCTTTTCCTCCGGCTTTCCGTTCTTGCCGATCACCGGCCGGCGGAAGCTCTGCCCGATGATCTTCGAGCCGACGAGCTTGCCGCTTGACATAGACCTTCTGGCCGTTGGCGTCGCCGGGAAAGGCGACCTGGCTGACGCCGGTGATGACGAGCGGGTAGGCGAGCCCGAGCAGGATCGTCAGGACGATGATTCCGATTACCGAGGTGAGGATGTCGCGGCGCATCAGTAGAGGTGTCCGGTCAGGCCCTGGACGATCGGTCCGAGCAGGAGGGCGGGGAAGAAGGTGAGCGCGCCGACGAGGATGATCACGCCGATCAGCAGCACGACGAACGTCGGGTTGTCGGTGCGCATCGTGCCGAGGCCGGCCGGTGTGATCCGCTTGCCGGCGAGCGCGCCGGCGACGGCGAGCGCGAACAGGATCGGCCCGAAGCGCGCGAACAGCATCACCAGGCCACCGAGGATGTCGGCGAAGGTGACGCCGTGCGCACCGGCGTTGCCGGCGTTCGGCTGGATGAAGCCGGTATAGCCGGCGAACGCGGAGCCGTTGTTGTTCGACTGCGAGAGGTAGGCGTAGAAGCTCTCAGAGAAGCCCTGTGGACCCTTGCCGAGTGTCGAGATCGACGCGCGCCCGGCATGGTCCGCGACGGCCAGCGCGGTCGCGAACAGCGCCGCCAACGGCGTGATCAGGATTCCCAGCCCGGCGAGCTTGATCTCCTTCGCCTCGAGCTTCTTGCCGAGCCACTCCGGCGTGCGCCCGACCATCAGGCCGCCGATGAAGACGGCCAGCAGCACGTACAGCAGGATCGAGTAGAGACCCGTGCCGACGCCGCCGAAGATCACCTCGCTGGCAGAGAGATTGGCGAAGGGAACAGCTCCGCCGATGCCCGTAAACGACTCGATCGCGCTGTTGACGGCGCCGCACGAGGTGACCGTCGTGACGACGTCGAACAGCGCCGAGCCGGCGATGCCGAAGCGCTGCTCCTTGCCTTCCATGTTGCCGCCGCCCGAGCCGGCGATCGCGTGCGTGTGAAGTCCGGCGGCGTGCTGCGCCGGCGAGCCGTGCGCCTCGGCGATGTAGGCGACGATCACGGCGCCGAGGAACATCACCATCATCGTCCCGTAGATCGCGTAGCCCTGACGGCGGTGGCCGCGTCATCCGGCCATAGGTGAAGACGAGCGCC
Organism: uncultured Solirubrobacteraceae bacterium; assembly: GCA_963812575.1. Taxonomy (GTDB): domain Bacteria; phylum Actinomycetota; class Thermoleophilia; order Solirubrobacterales; family Solirubrobacteraceae; genus Palsa-744. Next base: position 343,395 of record CAWEVS010000005.1, read on the forward strand.
GCGGGAATCGCAGCACGATCAGCATCTCGAAGAAGTTGGTGAAGCCGGTCGGGTTTTCGAACGGGTGCGCCGAGTTGACGTTGAAGAAGCCGCCGCCGTTGGTGCCGAGCATCTTGATCGCCAGCTGCGAGGCGACCGGGCCCATCGCGATCGCCTGGTGCGCGCCGGTCAGCGTCTGCGCGGTCAGGTATGTGGCGAGGTTCGCGATCACGCCCTGGGAGGCGAGCACGAGCGCGCCGATCACCGACAACGGCGCCAGCACGTAGAGGATCGTGCGGACCAGGTCGTGCCAGAAGTTGCCAAGGCTCTTGCCGCTGCGCGAGACGATCCCGCGGATCAGCGCCACGGCGACGACGATGCCGACGCCGGCCGACAGCCAGTTCTGCACGGTCAGACCGACCATCTGCGAGAAGTAGCTCATCGTCGTCTCGCCGCTGTAGAACTGCCAGTTCGTGTTCGTCACGAACGATGAGACAGTGTTGAAGGTGACGTTCCACGGCGCCGATTTGTAGGCGAGCGGATTCAGCGCGTGCGGCACGAAGAACGCGTCCTGAGTACGCAGGATCAGGTACAGCAAGAGCCAGCCGGCGAGCGAGAAGATGATCAGGCTCTTTGCATAGGCCTTCCAATCCTGCTCGCGCTTCGGATCGACGCGCAGAGTCCTGTACAGCAACCTCTCGGCCCATCCGAGCACGGGCGTCAGGAACACACGCTGCCCCGTGTACACCTTCGCCATATACGAGCCCAGCGGCATCGCCAGCGCGCTGAGAATCACGACGAACAGGAAGATCGTCAGCCAGCCGGTGAAGGTCATCTATCCACCTGAGCCGAACGTGAGTCGAGCGGGACGAGGACGCAGGGAGCGTGGCGCGCTGACCGAAACGGGGACGCGAGCGAAGCGAGTGTCTCCCGGCTTCGGCGCGCGAGCGACTGAGGACGACGTATCCGCGAAGCGCTCACGTTCGTCTCAGAGCTTCTCTCCGCGGATCAGCGCGTAAAACAGGTAGATGATGATCAGCACCGAGACGACGAGCCCGAAGAAGTCGGCTCCACTCATGTGCGCGACGAAGAACGCGAGCGGCGGCACCGGGGTCATACCCGGTCGATTCCCTCGATCATCAGGAGCAGCAGCGCGAACGCTCCGATGCCGATTATCACTGCGATGATGTCCATGGCGATCACTATCGCCCAGCGAACATCACAGACCCATTACGAAACCCCGTGCGCGCATAACGATTGTGTAACGCGCTTGGTGAACGCGCGGCGCTACTCGGTGAAGCGGTAACCGACGCCCGGGTCGGTCACGATGAAGTGCGGCGCCGCCGTGTCGTCGGACTCGATCTTCGCGCGCAGCCGCGCGATGTGAGTGCGCAGCGGCTGGATGTCGTCGACGTACTCAGGGCCCCAGACCTCGACGAGCAGCTTGCGATGGGTCATCAGGCGTCCTCTGTTTCGCGCGAGCACGCGCAGCAGGTCGAACTCGATCGGCGTCAGGTGAATCAGCTCGCCGTCGCGGCGCACGACTCGCGCGCCGAGATCGATCTCCAGACCGTCGGCGACGATCTTCGGCTCCTCCTCCAGCCGGCCCGCTCGGCGCAGCGCCGCCTGCAGGCGGGCGACCAGCTCGCGATTGCCGAACGGCTTGGTCACGTAGTCATCTGCGCCTGCTTCCAGCGCTCTGACCTTCTGCGACTCCTCGCCGACGGCCGAGAGCACGAGGATCGGCATCGCGCTCCACTCGCGCAGCCGGCGCGTCAGCTCGATGCCGTCGAAGTCGGGTAGCACGAGGTCGACGATCGCCGCCGCCGGCGGGCGCACCGCGGCGAGGTCGAGCGCCTCGGCGGCCGTCTCGGCGGGAACCGCCTGAAAGCCCGCCTCGCGCAACACCACTTTGAGCGCGCGCACGATCTGCGGCTCGTCGTCGACGACGAGCACTCGCGGCGGCGTCGCCGGGCTCGATTCGGTCTCGGCGCTCATGCGCCGAGACCGCCGTCGCGCGGCGCCGCCTCGCGGCGCTCGACGGGCGTCGGCTGCTCGCCGGCGTCGTCGTCTGTCGGCGACCGGGCGCTCGAGCGGCAGCTCGAAGACGAACGACGCGCCCTGGCCGGGCAGCGACTCGACGTGCAGCGTGCCTCCGCTGGCCTCGGTGAAGCCGCGCGCGATCGCCAGGCCCAGCCCCGAGCCACGATGCCCGCTGGCCGCCGTGCCGGCGCGGTAGAACGGCTCGAACACGCGCTCGAGCTGCGCCGGCGGGATGCCCGGACCGCGATCGACGACGCGCACGATCACGCGATCGCCGGCGCGGCCGCGGACCGCGCGCGCACGCACCGACACGGGGTGGCCGCCCGAGTGGCGGCGCGCGTTCTCGAGCACGTTCACGAACGCGCGCTCCATCTGCACCGGGTCGACTGCGCACGAGCGGCAGGTCGCGGTCGATCGACAGCGTGAACTCCTCCGGCCCGGCGGCGAGCTCGGTCACCGCCGCGCGAATCAGCTCCTCGATCGAGGTCCAGTCGCGCCGCGGCTCGGCCGCACCGGCTTCCAATCGAGATAGATCGAGCAGGTTGTCGACGAGTCGCGAGAGCCGACGCGCCTCCTCCTGGATGACCGTCGCCAATTCGAGTCGCTCTGCCGGCGAGAGCGTCGGCGAGCCAACCGCCTCGCCGGCGGCCGAGATCGCCGTCAGCGGCGTGCGCAGATCGTGCGAGACGGCCCGCAGCAGCGCCGTCTTGACAGTATCGGCGCGGCGCAGCGCCGCCGTCTCGACGACGTCGCCGAGCAGACCCTCGCGCTCGAGCGCCGCGCTGAGCAGCGCCTCGAGCGCCGGCACGACGCGCTCCTGCAGCCGGCGCAGGCTCGCCTCGGAGGTGTCGGCGCCGACGAGCAGCGTGCCCAGCCGGTGCGTGCCGTCGCGCAGCGCGAAGGCGATTCGCCGCTCGTCGCCTTCGACCGCGTCCATCTCGATCGCGGCGGAGCTCAGCTCGAGCGCCTGCGCCAGGCGCGCGGCAGCCGTCGGCAGCGCCGTCGTCAGATCGTCGCCGCGCAGCAGCAGGCGCGCCATCTCCGCCGCCAGATCGGCCTCGCGGCGGCGCGCCTCGGCCTCGCGCGTACGCGCCCGCGTCACCTCGGCGACCGAGCTGGCGATGCCGGCGACGACGAGGAACGCGACCAGCGCGACCCAGTTGCTCGACTTGTGGATCGCGAAGTGCCCGACAGGGTCGATGTGGAAGAAGTTGAGCGCCGCCGCGCTGAGCACGGCGGTCGCGACGCCGAGCCAGCCGCCCCAGGTGACCGAGATGATCAGGACCGCCGGCAGGTAGACGACCGACAGCGAGACGACCGGCGCGACGTGCTTGAGCGGATAGACGATCAGCGTGCACAGCGCGACGGCGATCACGGCCACGAACAGCCCGACCCGGCGCGAAGGCGGTTCTGGTGAGAGCAGGAAGCCGAACGGCGAGGACATCGCCGATCCAGCCTAATGCGGCGTGAGGCGCCGAGTGGCTCACACGCGCACTGGCCGCGCGCGCGTGGGCGCCGTAGGACGTACGTCGGAAGATCGCGCGCAAGCTCCAGCACGCCGCGTTCAGGGCCGACTAGTCAGAAGAGCATCAAATCCGATGAGCAAGTCCACCCTGAACCGGCGCCGGTCCAGTGCGCGCAGCCCTGCGCGCCGTTGGCGCCGCCTGCTCGCACTCGGCTCGCTGCTGGGCGCGCTCGCCGTCGTCGCGCCGAGCGCCGCGGCTGCCGCGCCGCTCGAACCGTCGCAGTTCGGCGTGAGGCCGCTCTGCGGCGAACCGGCGCCGGGGCACTCCGGCTGTCTCGGGCTCGAGCTCGCGCCGCACGAACCGCTCTCGCAACCGGACACGCGCGCGGTCGCCCGCGGCCGCGCCTTCGATCGAACGCGAAGCGTCGCCGGCGCCGGAAGGTCTGCCGCGCCGGGCGAGGCCGCCGAACAGAAAGCGCCGACGGTCGGCAGCCTCAGCCCGGCAAACCTGCTCAGCGCGTACGACCTCAGCGAAGCGACGGCGCCGAGCCAGCAGACGATCGCGCTCGTCGACGCGTACAACGATCCGAGGAGCGGAAGCCGACCTGAGAGTCTTCGACGAACAGTTCGCGCTGCCCGAATGCACCGCCGCCAACGGCTGCTTCAGGCAGGTCAACCAGCGCGGCGAAAGCACGAGCCTGCCGTTCCCGACGACGCCGCACCAGCTCAAGCTCGCGCGCGAAGGCAACGCGGCCGAACGCGAAGAAGCCGAAGCGGCGGCCGGCTGGTCGGTCGAGATCGCGACCGACGTCGAGGTCGCGCACGGGATCTGCCCGAGCTGTCAGATCCTGCTCGTCGAGGCGAACTCGAACGGCAACGAAGACCTCTACGCCGCGGAGGAGACCGCGGCGACGCTCGGCGCGACCGAGATCTCGAACTCGTGGGGCGGCGAAGAGTCGGGCCTCGACTACGCCCAGTTCAACCATCCGGGAGTCGTGATCACCGCATCGGCCGGCGACAACGGCTATCTCGACTGGCTCAAAACGAAAACGGCCAAAGCGCCCGAGTATCCGGCCAGCTCGCCGCACGTGGTCGCCGTCGGCGGCACGCGCCTGAGGATCAATCCGCGTGACCGGCGCCTGGCTGAGCGAGACGCGTGTGGAACGACGGCGGCAAAAAGAACACGCATCCGGTCGAACCGCACGGCGCCGGCGGTGGCGGCTGCAGCCTCAACTTCACCGCGCCCGCCTGGCAGCAGAGCGTCGCCGACTGGTCGTCGGTCGGCTGCGCCGGCAAGCGCGCCGTCTCGGACATCTCGGCCGACGCCGATCCGTACACGGGCGTCGCCGTGTACGACTCGACCGAATATGAACAGAGCAAAGGCTGGGCGACGATCGGCGGCACGAGCGTCGCCTCGCCGATCGTCGCCGCCGCATTCGCGCTGGCCGGCGGCGCGCACGGCGTGCCCTATCCGGCGCGAGACGCTGTACGAAAACGAGCAGTTCGATCCGGGCTCGCTGCACGACGTGACGGTCGGCTCCAACGGCGAATGCCGCGCGCGCGTCAGCGAAACGGCGGGCGAAGGCTACGGCGCGGCGTCGTGCTCGCTGACCGAACAGGCGACGATCTGCAGCCAGCACGCGATCTGCCTCGCCGGCGCGCGGCTACGACGGGCCGACCGGCGTCGGCACGCCGAACGGACTCGCCGCCTTCCGTCCGCTCTCAGAACACTCGAACGAAGGCGGTGTCACGCCGCTCGAAGGCTCGGGCTCCTCGCAGCACGGCGCCGGGCTCGAGCCAGCCGGGCGCGAACACGTCCGGGACGCCGGCACCGAACGGCGGCGCAAAGCCGCCGGCGAGCAGCGCGCCGGTGCTCAGCGCGCTGAAGCTCACGCGCAGCGCGATCGCCGCGATCGCGGCGGTCGCGCATCACCGCCCGAAGCTCTCGCAGCTCGGCTTCAGCTTCAAGCTCAGCGCCGCGACGCGCCTGCGCGCGACGCTCGCGGTGCGCGTGCGCGTCAAGGGCCGGCTGCGCTGGCGCACGATCTCGCTGCTGTCGTTCCTGGCGAAGAGCGGAGCGCAGACGCGCGCGCTGGGCAGCCATGCGCGGCTCGCGCCGGGCAGCTACCTGCTGACGCTGACGCCGGCACGCGGCGCCGCGAGAGCGCTGTTCTTCCGGATCGCCTGAAGCCGCGCTGCAGGCGATCGCCCGCGCCTTGAGATCGGCGCGTGCGCGTGGCTAGCTTGGGCCGCCGATGTCCGGCAGTCCTCTGCACCGCGCGCCGGCGCCGGCCTCGCGCCGCGCGCGCGTCCGACGCTCGCGCGCGCTTCGCTCGCGCCGGGCACGTCTGCTCGCACGCCGATCGGCACCTGCGCACGCGGGGCTGATCGCGGCACTCGTGCTCGTGCTCGCGGCGGCCGCGGCGATCGCGACCGTCGCCTTCGGCGCCTCGTCGGGCTCGCTGGAAAGCAAGATCTCCTCCTCGCAGGCCAAGGAAGGTGAGGTGCGATCGGGAATCGGCGCCGACTCGCATCAGATCGCCGGCTTCCAGGGGAACATCGACGACCTCGAGGCGCGGCTGTCGGCGCTCGAAACGAGCCTCACGGCCGAGCGCAACCTGCTCGCGAGCATCCGCTCGCAGCTGAGCGTCGCGCGCACGCGCCTGGCCGCGCTGCAGGTGCAGCTCGGACACGACCGCAAGGTGCTCGTCGAACAGGTCGTCGCCTCCTACGAGGCGCCGCCGCCGGACATCGCGACGGTGATCCTGCAGGCGCACGGCTTCGCCGACCTGATCGAGCGCTTCGACGACCTGAAGGCGATCTCGCGCGAGAACGCCTCGGCGACGACCGACGTGATCGACACGCAGCACGCGGTCAGCGCCGAAGCGTCGCACCTCGCGACGCTCGAGAGCACGCATGCGCGCGAGACGCGCGCGATGCAGGTACAGCGCGACGAGGTCGCCGAACTGCACCTCGCCGTCGTCAAGCGCCAGCTCGAGTTCATCCACGCGCGCGACGAAAAGAGCGCCGAGCTCGAACAGCTGCAGGCGCACAAGCAGTCACTCGAACACGAGCTGGCGCACGTCCAGGCGAGCGAACTCGAGGCCGCAGGCGTCACCTACGCGGGGCCGATCGGCGAATTCAACGCGACGACCGAAGGCGAATACGGCTTCTTCCCGGCGCCCGGCACGAACTACACCGTCGGCGAGGAGCCGACGCTGGCCGAGCACCTGAACACGATGGGCAAGGCGCTCCACCTGCACCTGATCGGCATCTCCGGCTACCGCACGCCCGAGCACTCGATCGAGGTCGGCGGCTTCGCCAACGACCCGCACACGCGCGGCGAAGCCTCCGACACGCCCGGCGTCGAGGGCGTGCCGGAGTCGACGCTCGCGCAGTTCGGCCTGATCCGCCCGTTCCCGGGCGCCGCCGAGGCCGACCACATCCAGCTGCTCGGCAGCAGGTACTGAGCGCAGCGCGCACGCCGCGCGGCGTCGCTCGGTGACGCTTGCGCGCGATCAGCCGGCCGGCGCCAAGCGGGCCGGCGCGCCGTAGCCGACGAGCAGCGCCGGCAGCTCGACCGAGCCGTCGGCCTGCTGCCCGTTCTCGAGCAGCGCGACGATCGTGCGCCCGACGGCGACGGCCGTGCCGTTGAGCGTGTGCGGCGTCTGCGTGCGCGAGCCGCCCTGCGACTGCTCGCCGCGCAGGCGGATGCTCAAGCGCCGTGCCTGGTAGTCGGTCGTGTTCGAGCACGAGGTGAGCTCGCGATAGCGCTGCTGGCTGGGCAGCCATACCTCGCAGTCGAACTTCTTCGCGGCCGAGTTGCCGAGGTCGCCGACGGCGATGTTGACGACGCGGTAGGGAAGCTGCAGATCGCCGAGGATCTCCTCCTCGATCGCGAGGATCCGCTCGTGCTCCTCGCTGGAGTGCTCCGGCACGACGAAGCTGAACATCTCGACCTTCTCGAACTGGTGCACGCGGAAGATGCCGCGCGTGTCGCGCCCGGCGGCTCCCGCCTCGCGGCGGAAGCAGGGCGAGAAGCCCGCGTAGCGCAGCGGCAGCTCCTCGGCTCGAGGATCTCATCGGCGTGCAGCGAGGCCAGCGCCACCTCGGAGGTTCCGAGCAGGAACAGCTCGTCCTCGGGCAACGAGTAGATCTGCTGCTCGGTGTCCGGCAGAAAGCCGGTTCCATAGAGCGCGCGTTCGCGCACGAGCACCGGCGGAATCACCGGTTCGAAGCCTTTTTCGCGCAGCTTCTGCAGCACCCAGCCGACGAGCGCGAGCTCGAGCATCACGAGATCGCCGCGCAGGTAGGCAAAGCGCGCTCCGGAGAGCTTCGCGGCGTGATCCATGTCGATCATCTGGCCGGCCAGCTCGAGGTGGTCGCGCGGCTCGAAGCCGAGGCTCGGCGGCTCGCCGACGAGCTTCACGAGCTCGTCCTCGGGCCCGTCGGCGGCCGTCGGATCGGGCAGGTTGGGCAGCCGCGCGACGAGCTCGTCGAGGCGCTCCTTGGCGCTCGTCGCCTGCTCGGCGAGCTGCCTTCACCTCGGCGCTCATCTGCTTCATCTGTCGCGAGCTCCGAGGAGACGTCCTCGCCCGCCTTTTTCCCCGCGGCGATGTTCTCCGAGCTCGCGCGCTGCGTCGCGCGCAGGTTCTCGGCCGTCGCCGTCGCGCCGCGCCACTCCGAGTCGGTGCTGCAGAACAGCATCGATCGCGGCGTCGAACCCGTCGCCGCGACGCGCCAGCGCCGCGCGCACGCCGTCGGGATCCTCGCGGATGCGCTTGAGGTCGAGCACGCCCGCCGCAGCCGCCCGCGGCGGCTACTTCGTCGAGAGTTTGATCGGCGTGCTCGGCGCAGACTGCTTTTCGTTGCCCGAGTACTTGGCGAGGAACTGCGCGACCGCCTTGGCGTCGTCGCCGACGACGATGTTCTCCGGCATGATCGCGCCGGAGAAGCCGCCGTTGCGGATCGCGTAGAGGACCTGCACTTCGGTCTCCGGGCGGATGTTGAAGTTCGGCCCGTTGGTCTTCACGCGGTTCTTGATGCTCGTCGCCGAGCCCTCGGCGCCGACCGTTTTCAGCGTGTGGCAGCCGGAGCAGTGGTCGCGGAACAGCACCGCGCCGCGGTAGTACGGGCTGGACTTGGCGACGCTGATGCCCTGCGAGCCGCACGCGCTGAGCGCGACGGCCGCCGCGAGCAGGACCGCGACGGCGGCTGCGATCTTCGCGCTGAACCTAAGCCTCATGCGCCGCGGAATATATAGCTCCGGCGGGCAGCCGGCCCGCGATGCCGATCCGAGCGCCGCGATCCCGGCGACGTCGAGCGGGCTTCGCCCCCCTGCCGGCGCGTGCTCGCCACGCATCGGTCGGCCGAACTCAGAACCCATGCGCGGTGCCGGCCGCTCTCAGCGCGAGGAAGACGACGACCAGCGCCGACAGCGCCATGATGCCGATCTCGCGGCGCACGATCGCGCGCACGACGGCGCGCTGCTCGGCCGCCGGCAGCCGGCCGACGGCCTGCGCGTCCGCCAGCTCGCGCTGGTCGAGGATCGCCTCGGCGGAGGTGACGCGCAGCTGCTCGGCGACGAACGCGATCGCCAGCGGCAGGAGCGCGTAGAGATAGAAGAGGTGGTCGCTGGAGTAGTGACCGGCGGCCGCGAGCGAGCCGGCGGCGATCGCGAGGACGAGCGCTGCGCCCTCGGCGACGCGCAGCAGCAGCCAGAAGCTCCGCGCGGCGCGCTCGCTCGGATCGCCGTCGTACCACAGCCATCCGCCGAGCAGGCCGGGCACGAGGTTGAGCGCGGCGAGGACGATCGCGCCGGCGACGACGGCCTGCGTCATGCGCGCGCGGCGGGCATCTGCGGGCGGGCGACGCGATCGGTCTCACGCGAGTTCGAGTGAGCCGATTTCGAGCCGCCTGATTGGTCCGATTTCGAGCCGATTGCCACTATGTAACACATTGCCACAAGGGTGATATAACAGCGACCGGTGCTACGTAGCTATCTCCCGGCGATCGTTTTCCTGATCCTCGGCGGTGCTGTAGGCGGGGCCTTCGCGGCGCTGAACTCCTACATCGGCCCGCGGCGGGCGACGCCGCACAAGCAGGACCCGTACGAGTGCGGCCTGCCCTCCGAGGTGCGTCGCGGAATGCGCTTCGGGATCAGCTTCTACCTGATCGCGATGCTGTTCATCCTGTTCGACATCGAGGTCGCGTTTCTCTACCCGATCGCCGTCGAGCTGCGCGCGTTCGGCGGCTACGCGCTGGCCGAGACGATCGTCTTCATCGTGCTGCTGTTCGTCGCGTTCCTCTACGTCTGGCGGCGAGGAGCACTCGAGTGGAAGTGAAACGCGAGCCGGTGCTGCGTGTTCGCGAGCTCAACGCCCACCAGCTGCTTCGCGGGGGTGAGCTGGAGGGCCCCAACCGCCCGGCACGCCTGGAGGGCGAGGAGCTCGAACAGTACGTAGAGGAGCGCGTGCTGTTCACGACGCTGGACAAGACCGTCGCCTGGGCGCGCTCGAACTCGTTCTTTCCGCTCGGCTTCGGATTGGCGTGTTGTGCGATGGAGCAGTTCCACGCCGCCGGGCCGCGCATGGACATCGCGCGGTTCGGCTTCGAGGCGTTCCGCGCCTCGCCCCGGCAGGCCGACCTGATCATCCTCGCCGGTCGTGTGTCGATCAAGATGGCGCCGATCATCCGCAGGCTCTACGACCAGATGCTCGAGCCCAAGTGGGCGATCTCGATGGGCGCCTGCTGCAGCTCGATGGGCGTGTTCAACAACTACGCACTGGTGCCCGCGGACAAGTTCATGCCGGTCGACCTGCACGTGCCAGGCTGCCCGCCCCGCCCCGAGGCGCTGATGCACGGGATCCTGAAGCTGCGCAAGCTCGTTCAGGACGACCCCGAGCTGGGTTGGCGCGAGCGCTACGCGGCGGTCGGCACCGAGGAGGCTCCCGGAGATGCGTAGGCATGGCGTCTCGGGTGTGCGTCGCCTTCGGGCGACTCGGAAGCGATTGAATGCCTGACGCGACCGGGCTGGAGCTGCTCGCTGCAGAGCTCGGCGACTCGACGCTCGACACCATCTACTTCCGCGAACAGGCGACGCTGGTCATCGAGCCGGCGCGAATCCGCGAGGTGCTCGCGAAGCTACGCGGCAAGGGATACGGGTTCCTGGCCAGCGTCCACGGCGTCGACCACTACCCCGAGGAGCCGCGCCTGGGCGTCGTCTACGAGCTGCTGGACATGAGCAGCGTCGACCGCCTGACCGTCAAGCTGCGCGTGCCGACCGATGCGCCGCACGTCGACTCGGTCAGCGCAGAATGGCCGACCGCCGACCATCAGGAGCGCGAGGTCTACGACATGTTCGGGGTCGTCTTCGACGGGCATCGCGACCTGCGCCGGATCCTGATGCCGGAGGACTACGAGGGCCACCCGCAGAGGCGAGACTTCCCGGTCGGCGGCGAACCGGTGATCTTCACCCGCAACGAGGCCAAATGGCTGGAGTCGCGCGAGTGAGCACCGGCGAGCAGTCGCAGATGTCGGCGTACCGCCGGCGCGAGCAGAGCGTCACGCTCTCACCGATCGAGATCGATCCGGAGGAGGGCGGCCCCGAGCGCACGCAGGAGCTGCTGACGCTCAACTTCGGCCCGCACCACCCGGCCACGCACGGCGTGCTGCGTCTGCTCGTGACGCTGCAGGGAGAGGTCGTGCGCGACATCAAACCGGTGATCGGCTACGTGCACACGGGGATCGAGAAGACGGCCGAGGACAAGGCCTACTGGAAGGTCATCCCGATCGTCGAGCGGATGGACTACCTCTCCTACTACTTCAACGCGATGGCCTACTGCGGCGCCGTCGAGAAGCTGCTGGAGGTCGAGGTGCCGAGCCGCGGTCAGTATCTGCGCGTGATCCATCTGGAGCTCAACCGGATCGCCTCGCACTTGATCTGGCTCGGCACGAGCGCGCTCGACCTCGGCGCCGTCTCGATCTTCCTGTACTGCCTGCGCGAGCGCGAACTGATCCTCGACCTGTTCGAGATGTCCTCCGGCGCGCGCATGCACACGCGCTACTTCCAGGTCGGCGGTGTGATCGAGGACATCCCGGCCGGGTTCGAGCGACGGCTGCGCAAGTTCCTGAAGGTGATGCCCGGGCGCGCGGACGAGTACGGCGCGATCCTCAACTCCAACCAGATCGTGCTGGAGCGCCTGCGGGGGACCTGCCCGCTCGACGCCGAGACGCTGCTGTCGCTCGGCGTGACCGGCCCGCTGCTGCGCGCCGCCGGCAACCCGTGGGACCTGCGCAAGGCCGCGCCTTACAGCTCCTACGGAGACTTCGACTTCAAGATCCCGGTCGGCACGGTCGGCGACAACTACGACCGCTTCGCCGTCCGCCTCGCCGAGATCTACGAGTCGGTGCGGATCATCGAGCAGGCGCTCGACGGCCTACCGGAGGGACCGCACATCACCGAGGACCGCAAGATCGCGCTGCCGCCTCGCCACGAGCTGGCGACCTCGATGGAGGCACTGATCCACCACTTCAAGCTGGTCACCGAGGGGTTCCGCGTGCCGCCCGGCGAGGTCTACCACCCGATCGAGTCGCCACGCGGCGAGCTCGCGTGCTTCGTTCGCTCCGACGGCAGCTCAAAGCCCGCGCGCGTGCACATGCGCGACCCGAGCTTCGTCAACCTGCAGGCGCTCTCGCACATGGCGGAGGGTGCCTACATAGCCGACATGATCGCGACCGTCGCGATGCTCGATCCGATCCTCGGAGGAATCGACCGATGACGCAGGTCCCGCGGATTCCCGACGGCGGCGTGCGTCCGGCTGGGATCGGCCGGCCGATCTCGAGAAGGACCCGGCGCTCGTGCCGGACCCGGCGACGGTCGACGTGCCCGAGGAGCTGCGCAGGGAGATCGAGGCGGCGATGGCGCGCTATCCCGAGCGCCACTCGGCGGCGATCCCGGCGCTTCACGCCGCGCAGCAGCTGCACGGCTGGTGCTCGCCGGAGGCGGTCGAGCAGGTCGCCGCGGTGATGGCGGTCACACCCGCCTACCTGGACTCGGTCGCGACGTTCTACGACATGCTCGAGAACGAACCGGTCGGCAGGCACAGCGTCTACGTCTGCACGAACATCTCCTGCTCGCTGCGCGGCGCCGATGCGCTGCTGGAAGCGATGCTCGAGGCGGCCGCGAGCGATCCGAGCGAGTTCAACGTGCGCGCGTTCGAGTGCCTCGGCGCCTGCGACATCGCACCGATGGCGTCCGTCGACGGCGTCTACGTCGGCCCGCTCGAGCTCGCCGACGTTCCGCAGCTGCTCGAGGACGCGCGCGACGGGCGCTCGGTGCTGCCCGAGAAGCAGCTCGCGCGCAAGCTCGTCGCCGACCCGAAAGCGAACTCCCAGCAGTTCCCGCTGCACGCCGTCGAGGAGGGATCGCCGTGAGCGAGGCGCTGCTGTTCAAGGACATCGACCAACCGGGGCTGAACACGATCTCGGTCTACGAGGCGCGCGGCGGCTACGCGCAGCTGCGCAAGGCGATCGCGATGACGCCCGCCGAGGTGCTCGCCGAACTCGAAGCGTCGGGACTGCGCGGCCGCGGCGGCGCCGGCTTCCAGATGGGCAAGAAGGTCTCGTTCCTGCCGCAGGGCGCGATGGACAAGTACCTCGTGTGCAACGCCGACGAGTCCGAGCCCGGCACGTTCAAGGACCGCGAACTGATGCAGAAGAACCCGCACATGCTGATCGAGGGCCTGATCATCGCCTCCTACGCGGCCGGCGCCGAGCGCTCGTTCATCTACATCCGCGGCGAGTACGCCCATCCGGCCGACATCCTCGAAGCCGCGCTCGCCGAAGCACGCGAGGCGGGCTACATAGGCGAACGGATCCTCGGCTCGCAGCACTCGCTCTCGCTGCACGTGCATCGTGGCGCGGGCGCCTACATCTGCGGCGAGGAGACGGGCCTGCTCGACTCGCTCGAAGGCAAGCGCGGCAACCCGCGACTGAAGCCTCCGTTTCCGGCCAACCAGGGCCTCTATCAGGGTCCGACGCTGATCAACAACGTCGAGACGCTCGCGACCGTGCCGAGCATCATCGAGCTCGGCGGCACACTACGCAGAGCTCGGCGTGCAGACCTCGACCGGCACGAAGCTGGTCAGCGTCTCCGGGCACGTGCAGCGCCCGGGCAACTACGAGGTAGAACTCGGCATTCCGTCTCGAGAGCTGATCTACGACCTGGCCGGCGGCCCGTTGCCGGGACACGAGATCAAGTGCTGGTTCCCCGGCGGCTCGTCCTCGCCGGTGCTGACGCCGGCGGACCTCGACGTCCCCTATGACTTCGACTCGATGGCGAAAGCGGGCTCGATGCTCGGCTCCGGCGCGGTCATCGTCGTCGATGACTCGACGCCGATCGTCGACCTCGCGCTGAAGGTCGCGAAGTTCTACCGGCACGAGTCCTGCGGCAAGTGCACGCCGTGTCGCGAGGGCACGAACTGGACCGTGAAGATGCTGGAACGGATCGACTCCGGCGAGGCGACGCCGATGGACCTCGACATCATGGCCTCGGTCCAGGACCACATCATCGGCAACTGCCTGTGCGTGCTCGGCGACGCGATGGCGATGCCGATCGGCTCGATGATCGCGAAGTTCCGCGAGGAGTTCGAGGCGCACATCGAGGCGGCGCGAGCTCGCAGCGAGCTGGCGCTCGCGGCGTCGCCGGCCGGCGGCGAGGAGAGGAAGCGCCATCCCGGCGTGCAGTATGAGAGCGCGCAGGCGCTCGGCGAGGAACTGCGCTGATGCCACGCCCCGAACCGAAGACGATCACCTTCACGATCGACGGACGCGAAGTGCAGGCGCCGGAGAACGCGATGCTCGTCGACGCGGCCAAGCATGGCGACGTCGAGATCCCGGTGTTCTGCTACGAGCCGAAGCTCGGCAACCCGGTCGGCGCCTGCCGCATGTGCCTGGTCGAGATCGAGGGCATCGGCAAGCTGCAGACCGGCTGCTCGACGCCGGTCAAGGACGGCATGGTCGTCCACACGCAGTTAGAGCGCGTGAAGGAGGCGCAGCGTTCGGTCGTCGAGTTCCTGCTGATCAACCACCCGCTCGACTGCCCGGTCTGCGACAAGGGCGGCGAGTGCCCGCTGCAGACATCACACTTAGGCTCGGGCGGGGCATCTAGCGCTTCATCGAGGAGAAGCGCCACTTCGTCAAGCCGCTCGAGCTCTGGCCGACGATCGTGATCGACCGCGAGCGATGCATCCTCTGCTACCGCTGCGTGCGCTTCTCGCAAGAGATCTCCGAGGACTCCCAGCTCGTGCTGCTGAGCGCGGGGCGCACTCGTTCGTCTCGACCTTCGACCGCCACCCCTATGTCGCTCCGTTCAGCGGCAACATCATCGAGCTGTGCCCGGTAGGCGCGCTGACCTCGCGCTCCTACCGCTTTCGCGCGCGACCGTGGGACATCGAGGATGCCGGCACCGTCTGCACGCTCTGCCCTGCGCAGTGCAACGTGAAGTTGACCGTGCGCGACGAGCGCGTGATGCGCGTGCTCTCGCGCGAGCACTCCGAGGTCGACGACGGCTGGCTCTGCGATCACGGCCGCTTCGCCTACCCGCGCTCGCCGAGGGGTCGGCAACCCGGTGGCCGGCTCGAGCAGGCCGACCTACCCCCCACGCCCCCCGCGCCCCCCCCCCCCCCCCCGCACGGCGTTCGCGTCGGCATGCGGCTGCGCGAGCCGCTGCTTCGCGACGGCGGCGAGCTGCGACCGGTCTCCTGGGAGCGCGCGCTGGAGGAGGCCGGCGTCGCGTTGCGACGCGCCGGCACGAAGACCGCGGCGCTCGCCGGCGGCGGCACGACCAACGAGGAGGGCCTGCTCCTGGCGCGGCTGTTGCGCGAGGGTCTGGGCTCGCCGCACGTCGACTCGCGCGCCTGCGGCGCGCTGCCGCTCGAGCTCGCTCGCGCGCTGGCCGAGCCGAGCCTGCAGGCGACGGTCTCCGACCTCGAGTTCGCGCACGCCGTGCTACTGCTCGACTGCGAGCCGCTGCACGACGCACCGATCCTCGACCTGCGGCTTCGCAAGGGCGTGCGGCGCCACGGCATGAAGCTCGAGCGCTTCAGCGGCGAGGATCTCGATGCGCTGCGCGAGGGCGCGACACGGCTCGCCGCGAGGCCGGCGAGGAGCTGGTGATCGTCTGGGGCGAGCGCTTCGCGGCAGGCGCCGACGGCGCTGCCCGCGCGCGTGCGCTGCTAGAGCTGGCCGAGACGCTCTCGCTCGGCGAGATCGAGGGCGCCGGGCTGCTCGAAATCCCGGCGAGCGCGAACGGTCGCGGCCTGCGCGAGGCCGGCGTGCTGCCCGACGCCGCGCCGGGCCTGCGCCCGGCCGATGGCGACGGCCTGGGCACGCGCGCGATCGCCGAGGCGCTCGCGGCCGGCGAGCTGAGCGCGCTGTATCTGCTGGAGGCCGACCCGCTCGCGCCCGGCGACGTCTTCGCGCAGGCCGCCGGCGAGGCACCGTGGGCGGAGGCGCTCGAGCGTGCGAGCGCAGTCGTCGCGCACGCGACGCTGCTGAGCGCCGGCGTGCACGAGCACGCGAACGTCATCTTCCCGGCTGAGTCCTACGCCGAGAAGGAGGGCACCGTCACGCACCCCGACGGCCGCCTCCAGCGCGTGCGCCAGGCGGTCGCGCGCGCCGGCGCGACGCGCGCCGGCTGGCAGGTGCTGGCCGAGCTGGCCGAGCGCATCGGCTTCGACACCGGCGTGCAGAACGAGCGCGACGCCTCGCAGGAGCTGTTCGACGCGGTCCCGTTCTACAACGGTCTGACGCTCGAGGAGATCGGCGGGCGCGGCGTGCGCTGGCAGGAGCGCGCGCAGGCGAGCGCGCTCCGGCACGGCGCCCGACAGCCAGACGCCGCCGAGCGACGACGGCGACGGCGGGCACACCGAGGCCTCTGAGCAGCCGCGCCCCAGCCCGAGGCCTTCAGTGGACCGCAGGTCGAGCAGCACCCATCCGGCGGCGCGCCGGACGAGGACCCGCGGCAACGGCCGAAGACGCAGCGCAGAGTGACAGCGAGGAGCGCATGACGTTCGCGACGCCGGCGCTCGTCGGCTACTACGAGCCGTGGTGGATCCAGATCATCAAGTCGATCGTGATCTTCGCCGTCGGGCTGCAGCTCGTGCCGGTCGTGCTGCTCGCCGAGCGCAAGCTGCTCGGGCGCTTCCAGAGCCGCTACGGCCCCAACCGCGTCGGCCCCTACGGCGCCCTGCAGCCGCTCGCCGACATCGTCAAGCTGCTCACCAAGGAGCAGTTCCGCCCGACCACGTCGATCGGCTTCCTGTTCGCGCTGGCACCGACCATCTCGATCCTCACTGCGGTCGCCGCGTTCGCGCTGATCCCGTTCGGCAACGTCCAGGACATCTTCGGCACGAAGGTCGGGCTCTACGGGCTCGACCTCTCGATCGGTCCGCTCTATCTGTTCGCGTTCGGAGCGGTCGCCTTCTACGGGATCATGCTCGGCGGCTGGTCCTCCGGTTCGAAGTACTCCTTCCTCGGCGCGATGCGCGGCGCAGCGCAGCTGATCTCCTACGAGGTCTCCCAGGGACTGGCGCTCGTCGGGGTCGTGTTCACCGCCCAGACGCTCTCGCTGACCGGCATCGTCACCGCCCAGAAAGGCATGTGGTACATCGTCCCGCAGTTCTTCGGCTTCCTGATCTTCCTCACGGCGAGCTTCGCCGAGACCAACCGCGCGCCGTTCGACCTGACCGAGGCCGACGCCGAGCTGGTCGGCGGCTACAACACCGAGTACGGCGGCGGTCGCTTCGCCTCCTACTACTTCGCCGAGTACCTCAACGTGCTCGTCGTCTCGGGCATCGTCACGACGGTGTTCCTCGGCGGCTGGCTGCTGCCGTTCGGGATCCACCCTCCCGGCTGCTCGACCCGTTCATCGTCCTGTTCAAGATGTCGCTGTTCACGTTCCTGTTCATCTGGGTCCGCGCGACGCTGCCGCGCCTGCGCTACGACCAGCTGATGAGCTTCGGCTGGAAGATCTGCTGCCGCTGGCGACGCTCAACGCCCTCGTCGCGGCCGTGCTCGTAGTGGTGACGCACTGATGGCCG
>CAWEVS010000006.1:0-176519 GCA_963812575.1 uncultured Solirubrobacteraceae bacterium
GTTAGTCACGCGCTTGCCGAGGAAAAGTCGCTCGGCCAAGTTCACGATCTCAAACGTCGAGTAGTCCCTGCCATATGCCTGCTGCGCGATTTCTCCGAGGAGGTTCGCGCGCACTTTGAGGTCGTTCGTCGCACGAGCCGCTTCGATCATGCGCGTCACCGTCGGATTGCTGTAACCGTTGTTGTTGAATGGACCCCCCGGCAGCAGCTGCCAGACGGCCTGCACGAGCGGATCGGCGACATCGACGTAGCCGGTCCCCATCGCCATGTCGTACTGATTGAGGAGCTTCGGTTCATTCGCCGCCGCTACCGCCTGCTTTGCCGGCAGCTGGTCGATCTTGATCGGTATCCCTACGCTCTGCGCTGTGGCGGCAAGATACGTCGCCAGCTGGCGCTGTGACGCGTCGTCTGCGCTGACGAGCAGATCGAGAGGTCGCACCGGGGCGACCTGCTTGACCAGTTCCTTGGCCTTGGCCACATTCGTCACCGCCGGGTTCGGGAGTTCGGCCGTCTGCTTGGCGAACGTCGCCTGTTCGTAGCTCCACGTGGCCGGAGTGAACGGGCTGAAGATGGGAATCGCAGAGTTCTTGAAGATCGTCTTGGCGATCGCCGGTCGTTCGAGTGCGAGCGACAGCGCCTCGCGGATCTGAAGCTCCTGCACCGGGCCCTTGCGCTCGGTGAAGTTGATCGAGACGAACTGCGTGCTCTTGCCCAGGTAGACCTTCCCGGCGCTCGATGTCGATGTGCTGAGCGGTGCTTCGTAGGTACCGTCGATTTCTCCCGAGGTCAGCGCAGCGTTGATCGCGGCGCTGTTGGTGATGAAGTCGAACACGATCTTCTGCGTTTTCGCCCTGTGGGCTGTGTCCCAATAGTTGGGGTTCCGTTCGATCGTGATCGACTTCGATGGCGTCCAGTTGACGAGCTTGAACGGGCCCGTACACATGACGCCACCCTGCGAGGTGCCGTACTTCGCGCCCTTCGATTCGGCGTAGGCCTGCTCGACGATCGTCCCAGCGGCGGTGGCCATAAACGGGTTGAACAGCCCATCGGCCTTGCTCAACGACACCTTCACCGTCAGCGGCCCTGTCGCGACGATGCTCTTGACGTTGGTGAACCAGGTTTCCCAGAACGATCCGAGCTTCGACTCCTGATTCCGGTGCAGACTGAAGACCGCATCCGCGGCTGTCAACGGTTTTCCGTCGGTGAACTTGACTCCCGGCCGCAACTGATAGATGTAGGTGAGGGGGTTGGGATGTTCGACCTTTTCCGCCAACGCCGGTTCGGTGGTGAGGTCGGGCCTGGTGCGAAG
The DNA here is from genome assembly GCA_963812575.1 of uncultured Solirubrobacteraceae bacterium. Classification (GTDB taxonomy): domain Bacteria; phylum Actinomycetota; class Thermoleophilia; order Solirubrobacterales; family Solirubrobacteraceae; genus Palsa-744. Next base: position 1,309 of record CAWEVS010000006.1, read on the forward strand.
CAACCCCTCGCAGAGCGAGGACAGGACGGTATTCTCCGACGGCGCAGCCGACTGCAGGTAGTCGAGCGTGGTCGGTTCGCCGTAGGGCAGATCCCAGGTCACGGTTTGCAGCGAGCCGGTTGCGGCCGGCGTGGAGGTCGCCCAGCTCTGCGCCTCCGCCACGCCTGCTGCTGCAGAGGTCGTCGTGCCGCCTGAGCTCGAGCTCGACCCGCAGCCCGTGATCGCCACCACGAACGTGCCGGCCACTGCTATCGCCGCGATTCTGAGCTTCAAATGATTCATCTGTCCCTTTCGGCCGTTGGCTGCGGATCAGGCTCGGCCGATGCTCGGCCTGCGCCGTTACTCGTTTCGTTGCTGCGCAAGGCCTCCCGCAGAGCGACGGTCGCTCTGGCGTCAACCGTTTCCGTTGATGCTGAGATGACCACGCCATAGCGGTCTGCGGCAGCCTCAAGCGACACGTAGCCGTCGCGAACGTCCTCCTCCACTTCAGCGACGTCGCGGTCCAGCGGATCGCCGTACCCTCCCCCGCCGGCGCCGTTTACGGCAATCGTGTCGCCCGCGAGGAGCTGGACGTCCGAGACCATGCCAACCGTTCGTTCGCCGTCCCTACCGGGGTTGATCACGACGTCGTTTCGCCCTCCGGCAGACTCGCCGCCGGCGAGGCCGTCCCCCCCGAGATGCTGCGTCTTCTGCGCCTGGGTCGTCAACAAGGTGTCGCGGTGAAACTCCCACACCGTCCGCGTGCCGAGGCCGCCGCGCCGGCGCCCCGGGCCGCCGGAGTCGGCGACGAGCTCGATGCTGCGCCTCGAGACGTACGCTCGCGACTCGAGCACCTCGCCCGAGGCGATCTCCATGCCCGCAAGGCAGAAATGGAGCGCAGCGGACATGCCGTCGCGATCGGGTGTCGCGCCGTAACCGATCGGAGCGAGATCATCCACCTCCATCGAGCGATGAGAGAGGCTCTGCGGCATCCATCCCATGAAGCCCGTCGTATGGCCCCCGCTCTGAGCCATCTGGCGCGACGGCATCACGGCAGAGACAGCCGTGACGATCATCTCGCTCAGGAGCGACGCCGTGGTGGCCATCATGTAGCTGCTCGCAGGTGTCCGCGCGTTGAAAATCGAACCCAGCGGAGCGATCACATTCAGCATCCGGTACTCGCCGCTGTTGGCCGTCGTGCCGTCCTGGGTCGTGAGCCGCTTCAGGGCCAGGCGGCATGCCGAGAGCGTTTGCGGCAGCGGAACGTTCAGCGAGCACGCCTGTTCCCCGGCCGAGCCCGTGACGTCGACCGTCACGTCGCTTCCCTCCACCCGAACCACGCAATGGAGTGGCACGCGACCCGCCTCGTCGGGCAGCTCGAGCATCTCCGAGACGCGGTAGTCACCGTCGGGAATCCGGTCGAGGAGCTCCCTAGCCTGATGCTCGGCCGCGTCCAGCAACTGAGCAACGGCAGCGCGAAACACCACCAAGCCATAGCGGTCGACGAGCGTGCCGATTTTCTCCGCGCCCCGCACCACTGCGCCCGCGGCCGAGCGGAAGTTGCCGGCAACCTCGCGCGGCTGGCGCGAGTTGGCCTCGATCACACTGAACACGACATCGTTCGGCCGATGTGCGGCGACCAGCAGCATCGGGGGCAGCAGCAACCCCTCTTCGAAGATCGTGCGCGCGGCGACGGGGAACGAGCTGAGCCCGCCCAGATCACCCATGTGTGCACGAATGCCGCAGTAGCCGACGAGCAGGTCGCCGGCGAATGCCGGAGCGAGCAGCAGGGCATCGTTGGGGTGGGCGCCGGTGAGGTAAGGCTCGTTTGCGACAACCACATCGCCCGGGCGGAGCTGCACGCCGCGATCGAAGCCGGCAAGGACCGCCTCGATCGAGGCGGACAGCGATCCTACGAACTCCGGCACCCCGGGGGCGTCGGCAATCAGATTGAGGCGATCGTCGAACACGGAGACGCTGAAATCCTTCGCCTCGTACAGGTAGGGCAGCATTGCCGTCCTCTGGAACTGCGCAAAGGCTTCGCGGGCTGCCGACACGAGTCCAGCGCGGGCGACGGCGATGTCGACGTGGTCAACCATCCTCGCCCCCGTCGAGCGCGCTCAACACCAGATCGCCGTGGGGGTCAACGCGAACGCTGAACTCGCTCGTGACGACTGTCGTGGCGGTCAGCTCCTCGATGATCGCCGGGCCGGCCATCGTGTCGCCGGTCATCAGCAGGTCGCGCCGGTAGACCGGCCATTCCGACGGGGTGCTGCCCCGTCTGTGCACGGTGCGCGATCCGCGGAGCGCAGCCGACGGGTCCCCCCGGCCGGTCGTCCGGGCTGGCATCTTCGCCTTCGGCAGCAGGCCGATGGCCCGGACGCGGTAGCCGACGATCTCCACCTCGCCCTCGATCGTGAAGCCGAAGCTGGCCTCGTGCTGCTCGTCGAACGCCGAGCGCAGCTCTGCAAGGTCACCGCCAGCCGCGCCGAACGGTACTGAGAGCGTGTGCTCCTGATCCGCGTAGCGCATCTCGGTCGAGCGCAGGAGCTGCATCAGCTCGTCCTCGACGCCCTCCGCGCGGAGAGCCGCCGCCGCGCTTTCGCAGAGTTCGGCGAACGCGGCCGTGACCGTATCCGGCGAGGTCTCGCTCAGGGCGCTGATCTGCGTTTGGCTGAATTCGTGGACGATGTCGAGCGTCTGCATTCCCAATGCGGAGAAGACCCCCGGGTGCATCGGGACGACAATCTGCTTGACGCCGAGCCTCGAGGCCAGCTCCGCGCCTACGAGCGGACCGCCGCCGCCGTAGGCCATGATCGTGAACGAGCGGGGATCGAGACCTCTACCGAGGGTCAGCTCCTCGAGCGTCTGAGCCATTCGAGTCTCGATGATCGTGATGATCCCCATGGCCGCTTCCTCGACGGACAGGCCGAGCGGCCCGGCGATGTCGGTTTCGAGCGCGGCGCGCGCGAGATCCGTGCGCAGGCCCATGCCGCCGCTGAGCAACGTCTCGGGCAGCAGGCCGGCGACCAGCGCGGCATCGCTGAACGTCGGCGAGGTGCCGCCGCGCCCGTAGCAGGCAGGCCCGGGCACTGCGCCCGCAGATTGGGGCCCGACGTTGAGCCCGCCGGCGACGTCGACGCTGGCGATCGAGCCGCCCCCCGCGCCGATCGTCGCGAGGTCGATCATCGGCAGCACGAAACGCAGCCCGGCGAGCTCGGAGGACTGCACGATCACAGGCTCGCCGCCTTGGATGGCAGCTGCATCGAAGCTGGTGCCACCCATGTCGATCGCGAGGACGTCGGACCACCCGCTCCGCGCAGCGACGAACGCCGCCCCGCAGACGCCGCTGGCACAACCCGAGACCAGTGTCCGCAGCGCCCGATTCCTGGCGACCTCGCCGCCCATCACGCCTCCGTCGCTGGAGGTGATGAACAGCTGACCGACGAAGCCGGCGTCGTCCAAGCCTCCCGTCAACCGCTCGAAGTACCTGCGCATTCTCGGCCGCAGATAGGCCTCGGCGCTCGTCGTTACTGCCCGGTCGACCTCGCGGTAGCGACGCGTGAGCTCGTGTGACAGCGCGACGATCGTGCCGGGATGGTGACGGCGGATGACCTCTCCGGCGATGCGCTCGTGGTCGGGGTTCGCGTAGGCGTTGTAGAAGCAGACTGCGAGCGCGTCCACGCCTTCCTCGAGCAGCTCGCCCACCTGCTCGAGCAGTTCCTCCGTGTCGAGCGCCTGCTCGATCGTCCCATCGACTCGGATCCGCTCGCACACCTCACGGCAGCGACGGCGAGCGACGAGCGGCGTTGGCTTCTCCCATGCAAGGCGATACGGCGGCCAGGAGCCGGTCCCGATGCTCAGAACGTCGCGAAATCCGGCCGTCGTGATGAACCCGACTGACGCCCCCTTGCGCTCGAGCAGCGTGTTGATTCCGATCGTCGTGCCGTGCATGAAGCGGCTCGCCTCCGCCAGGCTCAGGCCGGTGCTCTCGAGGCCCTCGATGACCCCAGCTGTCGGATCCTCGGGGACGGTCTGACTCTTGCCCACGACGACACTCCCGTCGCGATCGTCGACCGTAACGATGTCGGTGAACGTTCCGCCGATGTCGGCGGAGACCGAGATGTGCGCGCTCAAAGTCAGCTCGCTAGGCGCTCGTGTCGGATGACCGGGTGGCCGTTCTGGAAGACCCCCGTAACGGGGTTGGCACGCTTGAACACCTGCGTGTCGGACGGGTCATCGTCAAGCAGGATCGCGTCGAAGACCTTCCCCGGCGCGATCCTTCCCCGGTCTTCGGCGCCACACAGCTCCGCGCCGCCGGCCGTTGCCGCGATCAACGCCTCTTCAGGCGTCAGCCCCGCCTCGGCGAGCAGCGGGATCTCCTTGAGGTTCGGGCCGTGACTGATCAGGTCCGAGCCCAGCGCGACCCGAACCCCGGCCGCCCGGGCCACGGCCACCTGCCCGCCGACGGAGGGCATGATCTCGGCGACACGTTCAGCCGACCGCTTGTCGATGCCTCCGGTTTTGGCGAGTTCATCGAGCTCGTGACAGACCACCAGAGTGGGGACGAGCCAGCAGCCACGCTTGGCCATCTCCGCCGCCTGGGCCTCGGTCAGGTAGATGCCGTGCTCGATCGACCTGACGCCCGCTTTCACAGCGGAGTCGACCCCAGGGCCGCCATACGCGTGCGCGGCGACCGGGACACCGGCTCGAGCGCCCTCGAAGACCGCGACCGCGATCTCCTCGTCGGTGAGCTCTGCCCGCTGCGGGTGGTCCCTGCCATTCGATAGCAGCCCGCCGGTCGTCATGATCTTGATCCAGTCGACGCCCGTGCGCAGGTGCATGCGAACCGTCTTTCGCATTTCGTCGGGGCTATCCACGAGATACGGCGGCCGGCCGGGATAGTCGGCCACCATGAAGCCGGTGATCACCTCGTCGGCCGTCGACGGCACGTACCCATCCGTGTGGCCACCGGTCTGCCCGATCGGCGGACCTGACACGAACAGCTGAGGCCCCGGAACGCAGCCCTCGGCGAAGCCGTCCCTGATACCGGGAGTCGCGCCGCCGACGTCTCGGACCGAGGTGATGCCGAGTTCGAGTAGATAGCGCCCCGATCGTGCAACCTCGAGCGCCCACCGGGTGATGTCCATGTCCATCTTCGCCAGAACATCCGCGGTGTACTCGGCGAGGTAAGCGCGGCGAACCTGCGGAATGAACTCGTCGAGATGCGCATGGCAGTCGAAGATGCCAGGCATCAGCCACAGGCCCGAGCAATCGATCTCGCGACCCTCGGCCGGCGCGTTCGGCTCAACCCTGGAGACCACCCCGTCGACGACCACGACGTCCACCGGCTCGGTGAACCCGCCACCCTGATCCAGGGCGTGAACCTCGCGCAGGGTCAGTGTTCCGGCCGACATCCGCTCGTCTCCGTTCGGGCTAGGAAAAACGTTTCAGCAAGAATACAGATTGGTGCCGCGGTTCGCCGCGCGACCCCCGATCGCTGCTCGCCGCGGCCTCCGCCGGACGAGGGTGAATCACTCATCGTGACCACCGTTCTCGAACGGGGCCGGCTCGAGGAAACGATCAAGCACATTGGCGGTGATCCTCGAGACGTCCGGCCGGCCGAGGCACCGGCACCACATCATCGAGCCCACCGAGAACGCAGCGCCGCCGCCATCGACGGTGAAGAACGTCATCTCGCCGTGGGCCTTGCGCTTCCCGGCGCCGAACCAACGGGTCGCGACGGTGTGAGACGTCGAGCGGGCGAGGACCATTGGCTTGCCCTCCGCGAGGGCGAAGCCCGCAACCTCTTCAGCGTTGTCCCACTCCTGAAAGACGACGCCGCCGCTGGCTGTGTCATCCCCGATCACTCGGTCTTCCACGCCGTCGAAGATGAACCGTGCCGCCTCGCCGTCAGAGGCTGGGAGCCGCTCATACGGGCGAGGCGCATCGAAGCCCATGCTCGCCACGCTCGTCCCGAGAAGCCGCTCCGCCGGTCGCGGCGCGCTTGGATCGCCGCTGAACTCGCCGGTCAGCGCCAGGTGCCCCTCGGCGGCCATGCGGCTCCCTGTCGGGACGTTGTTCCAGGTACGGATCTCAACGATCCATGAACGCTCGCTGCTGAAGGCAACGCGCCACGTGAAGGCGTCCCCGCCGAGCACGGCGAGCCGCCCGCCGTCGGTCAGGAACGACTCCAGCGCGGCGTAGCATTTGCTGCTCGCGTACTCCGGGTGCGTCCCCGACAAGACGACCCGATAGGAGCTCAAGAGATCGGATCCGGCGCCGTCGAGATCGTCGTCCGTGCACACTTCATAGCGATATCCGCTTCGCTCGAGCCAATCGATCAGCCGCAGGTCAGATGGATATGCCTCGCCCCGGCACTGTCCTGCCCGCATGTCCAGATTCGGCCGGCGCCAGGAGACGGATGTGACGTTGGTGCCGTCGAGATATTGGTCGTAGCTCGAGGCCCCAAGCTCGGGATGTGCGACCAGGATCTGCTCCTCCCGGCCGAACTCGGTCGAGCGTTCGCGCTGGACCTCCCACAGCACTTTCTCCCACATGAACCTGGCGTTCGAGTACGCCATATAGGTCGCCGTCGGGAGCACAAGCAGGACGTCGGCGACAGGCGAGGGCGCAGGCGAGACGACGAAGGGAACGACGTCGCGGTCGTCCCCGGACTCGAGCACGAATGCATACAGGCCAGAACGCAACTCGGGCGGAACGCGTAGCGAAAATGCGGCGGGCCACGCGGCGTCTTCGATCGCATCCGCCGAAAAGTGGACGGCGCGATACTGATCCGGAGCCTCATGGATCGAAATCGTCTGCCGATCCCAGCGGGAGCCCGTCACTGATCGCTTGGGCAAACCGAACAGCTCGCCATGGTTCTCGTTCCCAGAGACATCTTGGATCGCGAACGATCCGGGCTCATGCCCAAAGTCCCACGTCGCAAGCGGCTGGCCGGACTCCGCGAGCGACCGCCTGACACTCGGGCCTTCCAGGCGGCCCGTGAACTTGCTGGCGAGGCGCTCAGCTCGATCGCCTGACGCGGGCCGGCACGCGAAGAGCGCCTTCGGCGCGGCGAACTGGGGGCTCGTGTCGAGAGTCTCGCGGCCGTCCGTGACGGCGAAGTCCGGGTCGTCAATCGCCGTCACCTTGGCAAACGCCTCGCCGCCTTCGAAGCCGCCAACGATCGTGTACCAACGCCAGGGGGTGACCGGCTCCGAGAGCCTCAAGGCCTGGGCGCCGCGCGCCCCGTCGGCGATGATCACACCTGGCCGTCCGGCGGCGTCGAGCACGAGTGACAGCTCCACGACGCCCCCCGCGACAGCTTCGCAGATGCTGAGTAGCGCCTGCTCGCGTCCGTCGAGCAGCGTCGTCATGAATGTGAGCTCAACGACCAGGCTGTCGACGGGCGGATCGCCAAGGGCGAGCTCGGCGACGCCGTACGAGCCATTCTCCGTCTCCTCGACCCTCGCCGTGTAGCTACCGTCGATCGTTGAAGGGGAGGGCTCCACGCGCTCGGATCCGTCGGCCTCCTCCACGCCGACGATGCGAACGAGCCGGGCCCGGTACTCGGCCTCGGCGGCCTCCTCTTCGGCGAGAAGGCTCACATGGCATGAGATCTCTCCGCCGGCCTGCACGGAGGCACGATCGGTGTAGCCGACGATCCGCCTCATGTGACGCTCCGCGTGGCCGGTAACACGCGTCCCGTGTGATCGCGCCAGCGCAGGCGAAATATCTCCCACTCGGCATCCTCGAACGATTCGATCAGCGGGCCCGTCACCAGCTCAACTCGGGGGCGGGTGCCGCCGACCAAGTGCAGCACGCGCCAGTGACTCTCCCCAAGCTGTTCCAGCACATAGCGCCCGGCGGGGTGTTGTGCCCGCAGGTGCCAGAGGAGAACACGAAGCTCCTCGCTGTAGGGCCCGAGAGGTTTTCTGCGGAACTCATCGACCAGGTCGAGCCGGTCTGAGTCGATCGGGCTGGCGAGAATCTGCTGGGCCGGGGCCTCGGCCACCATGCCCAGGTCCTCGAGGGTTAGCGCCGTGGCCTCGGGATGCTCGGACAGATACGTGGCGGCCTCGGCGAACAGCGCAGGCGTCATCTCGAGGCCGGTCATCATCCCGTCTCTACGCGGCTCACCGGCTGTATCGGGAACATCGCGTGCATCAGCGATCGAGTAGCACTCCGGCGCCGTCACGTTCGGCGGCATTGAGCACCGAGCGAGCAAACACTGCGTCGAGCAGCCCCATCCCCTGATTGGCGCACACGATCACACCGTCAGCCCCGCGTCCGACAGGGATCGCCTCGCCCACGGCACCGTCGGGCTCGCGCCAACCGGGGAAGCGACCGACAGCCTGTCGCAGGCGGTAATCATCGAGGTCGTCCACGTAGAACCCGCTCGACCCGTTGACGACGCTGCTCTCGAGCGATGCGTCGTCGTCGAGCGGAAGCACGAGCGCGTCCGCTGTCAGCCAGTCGAAGGCGACCGGTGGTGCGAGCGTCTCCTCCAACGGTATCGCGGTGACGACGACGTCGGCGCCGTCGATCGCGGCGCGAGGATCCGGTGCGGCGGAGACGCGGCCGTCACCGACGTCCAATGACCGGCGCGAGAAGACGTGGAACCTCGCGGACCCGTTCACAGCCGCCAGGGCCTTCACGTGAGCCACGGACTGGATGCCGTAGCCGATTATCGCCACGGTCGACCATTCCTCGCGCGCGAACGAGCCGACGCAGGCGACCGACACCGCAGCGGTGCGCGCGGCCGTTATCGCGGAGCCATCCATGACCGCCACCGGGAGTCCTGACTCGCTGTCGTTGACGACGATCAGGCTCGACTGGTAGGGCAGGCCCTTGGCGCGGTTGCCCGCGTTGCCGCTGACCCACTTGACCGACACGATGTCGCCCTCCTCGACGTAGGCCGGAAGCGCGTGCGCGAAGGCCTTTGGGCGTGGAGCGAGCTCGTCCGAGGCCGGCGCCTGGCAGGTCCCCTCACGAATCGCCCGGTAGACGGTTTCGACGAGCGCGAGCTGCTCGTCCTGCGCGGGCATCAGCGCGTCAACGACCGAGCTTGGGAGGTATCGAATCGGTGTCTGGAGCGTCGGCATAAAAATGCTGAAACGTTTTGGCACGCGGCACTGTACATGGAAACCGCTCCGGTCGGAGGGTTCCCCAGGCTCGGAGGCTTGCGGCTAGCGCGCTCGCAGGTGAGCTGGCAGCAGCCGGTTGCCGGGGATCTCCCCGGTTCGCAGCCAGTCCATGACCATCTCGACGGCGGCGCGCCCATGCGCGGCGCCGTCGAGGGCCATGGCACTCACGGGAGGGTTGATCAGTCGGAGCGCATCACCATCGGACGCGGATCCGACCGGAATCGCCAGGCCGGCGGTGATCAGCGCATGCTGCGCCCCGACCGCCTGGCGATCCAGCGCAGTGGCGAGCAGCGCTGGCGGCCCAGATGCTGCGAGTGCGGCGCCGATCGACGCGACTACGTCGTGGGATGTGTCTGGACTGCGCACCACGACACCGGCCCGGTGATTGCGTTGAGTCCAGGCATTGAACGCCCCCTCGAGCGCGTCGACGAAGCCGAGATGCTGAGGCAATGTCACGAACCATGCAGGTCCGTCGCCGGCCCGCCCGGCCAGGTGCTCGAGCAACGCACCCATCGCCGCTTCGTGGTCGACGTCGACCCACGGCACAGATGGAGCGCGGTTGCGCCCGACGGTCACGACAGGCATCTCGCGCTCGACTCCGACCAGGAGGTCGTTCTCGAGCGGGTCAACGACAATGTGGGCGTCCACGAGGTCCGTCTCAGGGCGCCCGCTGCGCCGCAGGAGCAAACCGTAACCGCTGTCGTCAGCGGTCTGAGCGGCGGCGTCAAGCATCTCGACGAAGAAGTCGCCGCCCGGGATGGTTGCGTCGTGGCCGAAGCGAATCCCGATCGACATCGTCCGCCCGGTCGGCAGTCCCCTCGCCGCACGGTGCGGAACGAACCCAAGCTCGGCGGCCACCTTCGCGACCCGCGCGCGCGTCGCCGCGCTCACCCGGCCCTTGCCGCTCAACGCGTTGGAGGCGGTCCCCACCGCGACGCCGGCCGTCTCGGCTACATCGACGATCGTCGGCCGAGATCGCATCGAGGCCAGATTAGCGCCCGCGCCTCTGCGGAAGGCCGCTGCGCGCCACCAAGGACGACTTGGTAAGGTGACGAAACGTTTACGCAACCCCGGCCCGAGCGCTGTCCACGCAGCGCAGATTGCCGGTCGAGGAGTGGTAAATAACTTGAAGCGAGGCCTATACATACCGCCGTTTGACGACCTCGCCGAACCACGTCTGATTGCCGAGCTTGCGGCCCGAGCCGAGAAGGTTGGCTGGGACGGCGTGTTCCTCTGGGATCACGTCCAGTACCCAGACCCGATCAGGGCGCTTGCTGATCCGTGGACGTGCCTCGCCGCTATGGCGATGAGCACGCAGAGGATCCGCATCGGCGCCCTGGTCACACCACTCGCTCGGCGGCGGCCGTGGGTGCTGGCCAGACAGGCGGTGTCGCTCGACCTGCTCAGCGGTGGGCGCGTCACCCTTGGCCTCAGCGTCGGAGGCGATTCGAACGGAGAGATGGCCGAGCTCGGAGAGTCCAACGATATGCGCGAGCGGGCCGCGATGCTCGACGAGGGCCTGGAGCTGATCGACGCGCTGATGCGAGGGCAGGCGGTCCAGCACGACGGCCCGCACTACCAGCTGAGCACCAAGCCATTCCTTCCGGCCCCGATCCAGTCGCCGAGAATACCGATCTGGCTCGGCGCGCGCTGGCGCAAACCGTTCCCCGACCGGATTCCAGCGCCGTTCCGGCGGGCCGCCCGCTGGGACGGAATCTTCCCCGACGGGGTAGATGCCGAAGGGATCACGGAGCTTCGCCGGCGCCTAGCCGAGCTGCGCCCACCCGACTCCGGGCCGTTCTCGTTCGTCGCGCGCAACCGGATCGAGGATGACCCGGAGCCGTGGGCCCGAGCCGGGACGGACTGGCTGCTGACCGACGTCGGACCCAGGCAACCGGACTTCTCGGTGGCGCCGATGCTCCCGCTGTCCACGATAAGGGCAACCATCGAGGCACTGCCCTGAGCGACCCAAGGAGATGAGCGAGATCGACACAGCAAGCGCGAGGTATTCGACGGTTGATATGCACACCGGCGGAGAGCCGTTCCGCATCGTGACCAAAGGCCTGCCCGAGATCGACGGCGCGACGGTTGCCGATCGTCGCGAGGCTGCGATCGGGGACGAGCGGGTTCAGGCGGTTCGTCGCCTGCTCTGCAACGAGCCCCGCGGCCACTCGGACATGTACGGCGGTTTCCTCGTGCAGCCGGACGACGATGCAGCGGATCTCGGCGTTCTGTTCTGGCACAAGGACGGATTCTCGACAGCCTGCGGACACGGGACCATCGCACTCGGCGTATGGGCGGTTCAGGAAGAGATGGTTACGGGCGAGCTCGACGGCGTCACCTCGGTCACGATCGACGTTCCCTCGGGTCGAGTCATCGCCCGGGTGCACTGCTCGCGTGGCGTGCCACAGTCGGTGACGTTCCGGAATGTGCCCGCCTACGTGATCGCGCGCGACCTCAAGGTCTCATGCTCGCATCGCGCGGTGTCGGTTGACCTGGCGTGCGGCGGCGCCATCTACGCGAGCGTGCCGGCCGCTGCGCTTGAGTTGTCGGTCCAGACGAGCGATCTGGACGCGTTGATCGCCGCCAGCCGGGAGATCAAGGCCGTCCTGAAGGGCTCTGAGCTTACGCGCCACCCGACCGACGATCGCATCTCCGGCCTGTACGGCGTGATGTTCTACGAAGACCTCGACGACCTCGAGTCCGGCCCCCAGCAGCGCAACGTGACGATCTTCGCCGACGGGGAGGTGGACCGCTCGCCGTGCGGGTCGGGGACCTCGGCGCGACTGGCGCTGCTGGCAGACGAGGGCCGGATGGCCGGTGGGGCAACCCTCAGCCACCTCTCGATCGTCGACAGCGAGTTCCGCGGCAGCGTGGTGGAGCAGACCGAGGCTGACGGACATCCCGCATTTATCACCGACGTGGAGGGGATGGCCTACCGAACCGGTCGACACGAATTCCTGCTCGACCCCGACGACCCCATCGGTACAGGATTTTCGCTGCGCTGAGCCGGCGCCGTCCAGCAGGGAGCAAGGCATGACAACCAGACCCGAAGGTCCAGCATGAGCAGGGGCGCCGAAGGCCCGAGAACGGCAACGACGGACCAGGCCCGTGCTCACGCGCGGGCGCAGGCAGGCGCTCGGGCGGAGGCGATGCCGACCGTGCCAGCCCGCAATTGGCCGGACCCTCCGCACGGTGTCGACCCGGGCTTGCTCGTCTGGGCCGAGACGATCCCCGCTGGCGGATACAGCTCCAAGACCCTCGCCCGCGGCACGAAACTGCGGTTGCGCGACCTTCACGGGGACGCCTGCGCTCATCTTCTGCTCTACAACGCGAAAGGATCGTGGGAGCGACTGAACGTGGCCGACACGGTCAAGGTTCCCTGGCAAGCGTATCTCGGCGACGGGCACCCGCTGCTGTCAGACCAGGGCCGCGTCCTGGCCACGATTGTCGAAGACACCTCAGCGCGACACGATGCGCTTTGCGGCACCACGACCCTGGCAGCCAACGACGCGCGCTACGGGGACGGATCGCCGGAGGGCCCCTCCCCGGCCGGGCGCGAGCTGCAGATCCTCGCGGCCGCCAAGCACGGGCTCTCGCCGCGCGACATCCCCCCCAGCCTCTCGTTCTTCCAAGGGGTTCGGGTGGATGGCGACGGCCGCCTCCACTTCGAGGGCTCGGCCGGCGCCGGCGCGACGGTCGAGCTCCGCTTGGAGATGGCGGTCATCGTGATCGTGGCCAACGCCCCGCATCCGCTCGATCCGCGCGAGGCCTACACAGCAAGCACGCTCGAGCTGCTCGCCTGGCGCGGCAGTCCAACCGGCCCACATGACGAGCTATGGAGCTCGACGCCGGAGCTTGAACGCGCCCTGCTCAACACTGCCGACTACGCCGAGGCGGCGGAAATCCGGTGAGCGAGCTGGATCTCGTCCTCGGCACGGTTCCCGACGGCGAGACCGTGCGGGACGAGGTCGTCGCGGCGCGCGGGCCGTGGTCAGCGGTAGTCGCGGCTGGGCATCTGCTGTCAATCATCGACCTCGGCGGCAACCAGGCGGTCGATTGTTTGCTCTACCGCGCGGACGACCACGACGAGCGCTACAGCGCGCCCGACACGATCGCGGCGCAGGGCTCAATCTTCCTGACCACCGGCAGCATCCTGCGCAGCAACCGCGGCCGGCCCCTGATGACCGTCGTCGCCGATGAGTGCGGACGCCACGACACAATCGGAGGCGCCTGCAGCAAGGAGTCCAACACGCTGCGCTACGGCCATCACACCAGTCATCAGCATGCCTGCGTGGAGAACTTCCTCCGCGAGGGGGCGCACTGGGGGCTGGGAAAGCGCGACCTGGTGAGCAACATCAACTGGTTCATGAACGTGCCCGTTGAGGAGGACGGCACGCTCGGGATCGTTGACGGGATCTCCTCTCGCGGGCTCACGGTGACGCTGCGGGCCGAGATCGACACGCTCGTGCTCGTCTCCAACTGTCCACAGGTCAACAATCCCTGCAACGGCTTCGACCCAACGCCGGTGCGAATGGTCGTTACCGCCCCATGATCGAGGTCCTGGCGCCGGGGGTACAGACCACACTGCAGGACTGGCCCGGTAGAACCGGCCTCTGGCGAGTCGGGGTCCCACCGTCGGGGCCGATGGATGATCGCTCGTTCCGTCTCGGCAACGTTGCACTTGGAAACCCCGAGGGAACGCCGGGTCTGGAGTGCACTCTGGTCGGCCCGCGTCTGCGCTTCGGAGAGCCGGCGACTGTGATCGTCTGCGGCGCCGACGCCGAGCCGACGCTGGACGGCGAGCCCGTGGCCTGTTGGAGGCCGCTCTCCTTGACGGCCGGAGCCGAGCTCGACATCGGGCGGCTCGGGGCGCGCGGGCTGCGCGCGTATCTCCTGTTTGCGGGTGGGTTGGCAGCACCGATGTACCTCGGCAGCGCCGCCACGTTCACCCTCGGAGGCTTCGGCGGCCTCACGGGACGCGCGCTGCGCAAGGGAGATCGGCTCAGCGTCAGCCCAGTGACCGAGCCGCTGCCGCGCCAGCCGCGAGCGGTACCCGAGGCCGACCGGCCCCAGCTCACGCACTCCTGGATCTTGGCGGTCGCCGAAGGTCCCCACGGGGACGCCGAGTTCTTCACTGCGGCAGATATCGAGGCCTTCTATGGGTCCGCTTGGGAGGTCCATTTCAACTCCGCGCGCACCGGCGTGCGCCTGTCAGGCCCTCAGCCTCACTGGGCGCGCCCGGATGGCGGCGAGGCCGGGCTCCATCCGTCCAATATCCACGACACCCCCTACAGCGTGGGCGCCGCCGACTTCACCGGCGACGTGCCGATCCTGCTCGGGCCGGACGGTCCAAGCCTCGGCGGCTTCGTCTGTCCAGCCACGGTGCTGCGGCGCGAGCGCTGGAAGCTGGGGCAGCTGCGCCCCGGCGACACCCTTCGCTTCGAGCGGGCGGGTCACGTAGGTGGCGTCGGGCCGAACCACCGGGCGCCGCCTGAATATGTCGCACATGACGGCGGGGTGCTACACCGGCGCGAGCAGAGCGCTGGGGGTCCGGCTGTCACCTACCGGCGGTCGGGCGATGACAACCTGCTCGTCGAGTACGGGCCGATGGAGCTGGATCTCGGGCTGCGCATGCGCGTCCATGCGCTGGCCGAGCGGGTGGACGCCGAGCGGGCTCGAGGGGTCCTCGAGCTGACGCCGGGCATCCGCTCGCTGCAGATGCGACTCGACCCCGACATGCTTTCGACCACCGCCGCACTCGACCTCGTGCGGTCGCTCGAGGATGAGCTGCCGCCGACGCATGACCTGAGGGTGTCGAGCCGCATCGTGCACCTGCCGCTCTCCTGGGACGATCCGGCGACCCACGAGGCAATCCGACGGTATATGTCCGGCGTCCGCGACGACGCCCCATGGTGCCCGTGGAACATCGAGTTCATTCGCCGGATCAACGGGCTGGAGTCGGTCGATGAGGTGCGACGAATCGTGTTCGAAGCCTGCTACCTCGTGCTGGGCCTGGGTGATGTCTACCTCGGCGCGCCGGTGGCAACGCCGCTCGACCCCCGGCACCGGCTGATCACGACCAAGTACAACCCGGCGCGCACGTGGACGCCGGAGAATGCGGTCGGGATCGGCGGCGCCTATCTCTGCGTCTATGGCATCGAGGGCCCCGGCGGGTATCAGTTCGTCGGGAGGACCACGCAGGTCTGGAGCAACCGGTCTCCGAGCCCCTTCGTGGGCGGCAAACCGTGGCTCCTCCGATATTTCGACCGCATCCACTGGCATCCGGTGAGCGCCGAGGAGCTGCTCGAGCGCCGCGCCGAGCTCGCTGCAGGACGAGCGCAAATCGAGATCGAGGAGGGCATGTTCGCCATCGCCGAGCACCGCGAAATGCTGGACCACGAGGCGGCGGGGATCGCCGCGTTCCAGGCCACCCAGACAGCCGCCTTCGCGGCCGAGCGAGAGGCCTGGGAGGTGTCCGGGGAGTTCGCCTCCTCTGTCGAGAATGACTCGTGAGCCGACGCCGTCTCGGCGACGACGCTCGCGATGATGACCGGCTCGTCGCCGTCCAAGTTCGGCCTCGACCCATAGCAGCGTGACCGCGCGATCCCGCAGGCGTGCCGGCGTGAGCGGGGCCCTTGGTCACGACGAATTGGTTCGGACGCGGTTCCTCGGCCTTGTACCAGGGCGAGACTGATATGTTGCGCAAACCAATTCTTCGTCTCCTTGCGAGGTTTGCGCCCGACCCCTTGCGGGATCTGCGGACCAGATCAACGAGCTAGCTTTGACTCCAACCGGCGCCGGTCTCGACCTCGAGCCACTTCGGATACGTCAGCTCTACGAGCGGGTCGCCGACGAGATCGCCGACCAGATCCGTTCTCGCGCGCTGCGGCCGGGCGATCGGCTTCCCAGCGAGCGCGCGATGGCAGAGCAGCTCGCAGTCGGTCGCTCGACGGTACGCGAGGCGATTGCCTCGCTGCAGGTCGCAGGGCTCGTCGAGACGCGCCGAGGGGCGGGTTCGGTTGTGACCGAGCGGGCAGATGCCCTGCTCACCGAGCGCAACAGCGAGTCCAGGCGGACAGCCGACGCGAGCCCGGCAGCGCTGCTCGACGTTCGCGAGCTGATCGAGCCCGCCGCCGCCAGGCGAGCGGCGGCACTCGCGAAAGCGGACGAGCTGGCGGAGTCACTCCTCCGCTCCCAGCCCGAGCCCGTCGCGGTTCAGGATCCCGTGGCCCGCGCTGCGTGGAACGATCGTGACAGGCTGTTTCACCGCCAGATCGGCGCCATGACGGGGAATCCCATCCTCGCAGCGATCTGCGCTGATATCGCGGAGACGATGGACCAGCCCCTGTGGCAGCACCTTCGGGACTTGGTGCTGACCGATGCCGATCGCATCGGCCTCTTCGAGGCCGAGCACCGGATGATCTATGAGGCGATCGTCCGCGGCGCGGCGGACGCCGCCGAGTTCCACAGCCGCGAGCACATCCGGCGGGTGCGCCGCTACATGGCTCTGGATTAAGGAAGCGAGCCCTCAGATCACGGGGTCGCGCGAAGCGCCCGCGTCGCTACCTCGTCGCGGACGTCGCTCCAGCCCCGCGCGCCAACGCCAGCGCGGCGAGCAGCTGACTGTGCTCGGCCGGCTCCAGCGGCATGCGCGGCGGCCGCACCGGCCCACCGGCGAGGCCGACCTCGTCCATACCGGCCTTGTAGTACTGGACGAGCTTGGGAGTCATGTCAAAGCGGGCCATCGGCAAGAGGCGGCCGTAAAGCTCGCGGGCCCCATCAAGGTCTCGCTGGGCGATCAGCTCGAACATCTGCACGCACTCTGCGGCAAGCACATCGGCGACACCTGAGATCCAGCCGACCGCTCCCACACAGAGACCCTCGTAGGCCCAGTCGTCACCGCCGACAAGTACCTCCAGCTGACCCGTCGAACCGTCGATGATCGCGGGTATGCGTCGAACGTCGCCTGAACACTCCTTCACCTGGATGAGCGGCTCGAGCTCGGATGCGAGCCGGATCAGCAGAGCCGGAGGCATATCGTAGCCCGCAGCATGGGGGTTGTTGTAGGCGATCACGGGTAGCTCGGCCGCGTCGCAGACGACGCTGTAGAACGCCGCGATCTCGCTGTAGCTGCCCTCGTACAGCAGCGGCGGAAGGACCATGAACCCTGACACGCCGACCTCCCTGGCATCGGCAACGTAGCCGGTCGCAATCTGCGCGGTCGTGGCGGCGATGCCCGCCACGACCGGGACCCGCCCTGCACTGACACCGACGATCGCCTCGAGTGCTTCGCGTCGCTCGGCACGGCTGAGGCTCCCCGACTCGCCCATCGTGCCCGTGCCGACGATGCCGTGGACGCCGGAAGCGATCAGGTGCTCGACGTTGCGCCGGAGCGCCTCGATGTCGATCCGCTCGCCGGGATCAAACGGGGTGGTTATCGCGGGAATGATGCCGTGGAAGCCCATCGAGTGATGACCTTTCTTTCGGCGCGCCGAGGCGCGCAGGTGACGCAAGAATGGCGTGACGTGCCGCGCATCTGCCCGGCGGCCAGCGGGCACACCATATCGAATTGGTTGGTCGCACAGACCGATATAGTCCGGCGGAGGCAGATGAGGCGTGTGTTGAGGGCTAATGAACAGGGGTGAGCGGGACCAATGCGGACCACTGAGAGAACCGATCTGCAGTTCACTGCGGTGAACCCGAGCAGTGGCGAGCGGTTTGGGCACTTCCGCAGCGCCGGGCCCGAGGAGGTCGCCGCGGCGGCTCGTGCTGCCCTTCAGGCCGGGAGTCAGGAGACGCTCCTCGACTACGCCCGCCGCGCGTCGTTCCTCGAGGCAGCCGCCCGTGCCCTCCGCGTGGACGAGGTCGAGATCGTCGCCACGGCCGGTGCCGAGACAGGGCTCGCCCGTGGCCGCCTCGAGGGCGAGCTCGAGCGCACCGCGGGCCAGCTAGAGGCGTTCGCGGCGTTGATTGGAGTGGGCGACTACGTGGACGCCTACATCGACCCCCCCGACCCCGCCGCCAAGCCGATTCCGCGACCGGACCTGCGACGAATGCTGATCCCGATCGGGCCCGTTGCTGTGTTCGGAGCCAGCAACTTCCCGCTCGCCTTCTCCGTCGCCGGTGGTGACACAGCCTCGGCGCTGGCCGCGGGCTGCCCGGTCGTCGTAAAGGGTCACCCCGCCCATCCGGGAACGTGCGAGCTGGTTGGAGCGGCCATCCACCGGGCCGCGGTCCAGACCGGCATGCCGCCCGGGACATTTGCGGTGCTGACCTCCTCGGGCCAAGCGACAGGCGAAGTGCTCGTCAAGCAGCCAGAGATCGCGGCGGTCGCGTTCACCGGCTCGTTTGCCGCCGGTGCCGCTCTGCTCCAAGCCGCAGCGGCGAGACCTGTGCCCATTCCCGTCTTCGCCGAGATGAGCAGCGTCAACCCGCTCGTCCTCACAAGCGGAGCGCTGGCAGCCCGGTTTGAGGAGATCGCCTCAGGGCTGACGACGGCAATCTCGAACTCGGCGGGACAGCTCTGCACCAAGCCGGGTCTGGTGTTCCTGCCGGCGGGAGAGGCGGGTGACGAGCTGAAGGCGGCGGTTGCCAGCACACTCGCCGAGCAGGCCTCCCAGGTCATGCTGAGCGAGGGGATTCGAGACGCGTTCCTGGAGCGCGTGAGAACGCTTGAACGACTCTCCGATCCGCTGATAAACGCGCCCACCGACGGGGATGCTGACGCGGGCTTCCGCGCGGTAGCGCGTGCGTTCGCGACCACCGCTGAGGCGCTCGCGGCCGAGCCCGAGCTGCGGGCCGAGTGTTTCGGCCCGGCAGCGCTTTTCGTCGAATACGACGACAGCGAAGATCTCCTCGCCGCGCTGGCCGCTCTCGATGGCCAGCTCACGGCGACGCTCCACATGGAGGCCGACGAGATCGAGTGGGTTCGCCCAGTCGTCGCTGCAATGCAACGCATCGCCGGCCGACTGATCTTCAATGGCTACCCCACCGGCGTTTCGGTGACCAGCGCGATGCACCACGGTGGACCGTTCCCGGCCACCACCAACGTCGCGCACACATCGGTGGGAATGACCGCCGTGTCGCGCTTCCTCCGTCCGCTCGCGTGGCAGAACGCGCCGACCGATCTGCTGCCTTTGGAGCTTCGAGAGACTAACCCTCGCGGCATCGCGCGGCGGGTGGCCGGCAGACTGCGACTCTCCTAGCGCACTCCGCAAAACCCAAATCGGGGCGGCCGGATTTGAACCGGCGACCCCCTGCTCCCAAAGCAGGTGCGCTACCAAGCTGCGCCACGCCCCGTGCGTTCGAGTCTACAGCCGCCATCGCGCGCGCCTGCACGCTCACGGGCAGCCCTGCTCGCGGCCGTCGAGCCGATCTGCCGGCGCGTCGCGCTCGCCGGGCCGTTCGGCCGATGTTTGCCGCCCTCGTGCGCTGCTAGCGTCCGCAGCCGCTGATGGCAGACGTCCAACCGTTGCGCGCGCTGCACTACGAGCCGGCTGTCGCCGGGCCGCTCGCTGACGTCGTCGCGCCGCCGTATGACGTGATCGACGCCGAGCAGCGTGCAGAGCTGATCGAGCGCTCGCCGCTGAACATCGTCGCGATCGACCTGCCGCAGGGCGAGCCCGATCGCTACGCGGCAGCCGGCGAGCTGCTGGCCGAGTGGCAGCGCGAGGGCGCTCTCGTGCGCGACGAGCGCCCGGCGCTGTGGGCGCACACGCAGGACTACACCGGGCCGGACGGGCAGCGGCGCACGCGCCGCGGCTTCTTCTGCCGCGTGCGAATCGAGCAGTACGGCGCCGGCCGCGTGCGCCCGCACGAGCGCACGCATCCTGGGCCGAAGGAGGACCGTCTGCGCCTGACGCGCGCGACGCGCGCGAACGTCTCGCCGATCTTCTCGCTCTTCTCCGATCCGCAGCAGGCGGCGTGGAGCGCGCTCGAGCCGTTCACCGCGGCGCCGCCGTGGGGCGAGGTGACCGACGCCGACGGCACCGTGCACCGCCTCTGGCGCGTCGAGGACGAGCAGGCGATCGCGGCGGTGCAGGCGGCGACGCGCGAGGCCGAGCTGCTGATCGCCGACGGCCACCACCGCTACGAGACGATGCGCACCTACGCCGAAGAGATCGACGCTGCCGGCACGGCCAGCGGCGAAGAGCACCGCTTCATCCTGATGTGCCTGGTCGCGCTCGAGGATCCCGGGCTGACCGTCTTTCCGACGCATCGCGTCGTCAATCGGCTCGACGAGGCCAAGCGCGCGTCGCTGGCGAGCGCGATCGAGCGCGACTTCGAGGCCGAGCCGGTCGCGCTCGAGCAGCTCGCGCCGCCGCCCGGCGAAGGACCGCTGCAGCTCGGCTACATCACGCGCGAGGACGCGCAGCCGCTGCGCCTGACGCTGAAGGATCAAGCGATCGCAGATGCGGCGCTGAGCGAGCACTCCGAGGCCTATCGCCACCTCGACACGGGCGTGCTGGAGACATTGCTGCTGAAGCGCGCGCTCGGCCTCGACGACGAGGACATCTCGCACTTCAACGGCATGTTCTACGCGCGCGATGCGCAAGAGGCGATCGAGATGGTCACGGACGGCGACTACGAAGCGGCATTCCTGATGCGCCCGACGCCGATCGGGCAGGTTCGCGCGATCGCGGCGGCCGGCGAGAACATGCCGCCGAAGTCGACGTACTTCTTCCCAAAGCTGCTGACGGGGCTGCTGCTGAACCCACTTTCGTAGCGCCGCCCGCTGAGTATGATGTAACTAGGAGTTTCTCGAAAGGAGCGAAATGGCTGGAACTGACGGGTTGACGAGGATGAAGGTGACGGCGAGCCGTGACGGCAGCAGCTTCCGCCACCACGTCGCCTCGCGCGAGCACGATCTCGTCGTCGACGAGCCGCTCGATGCGGGCGGCCAGGATGCAGGCCCGAGCCCGCAGGAGCTACTCGCCGTCAGCCTCGCCTCGTGTACGGCGATCACGATGGAGATGTACGCGGCACGCAAGGGCTGGGACATCGGACACGTCGAGGTCGACGTCGAGTACAGCGCCGCCGAACGAGGCTGCCCGACGAAGTTCGAGCTCGTCACGCGCCTGGCAGACGATCTTCCCGAGGACCAGGTCGAGCGCCTGCGCGTGATCGCCGCCAAGTGCCCGGTGCACCGCGCGCTGGAAGGCGAGGTCATGTTCCTCGAGCGCATCGAGCGCGTCCACCTCACCGCCTGAGCGAGCGGCGGCGAGCCGCTTGTCCTCAGGCGCGCCTGACTGGAGCTCGACAGAGCGCGCGGCGCGCGAGTGCGCAGACGCTCGCGGCCGTGCTGGTGCCGCTGTTCTTGACGGCGCCGAGCGAGCGCCCGACTGTCGTGCTGACACGCCGTCGCGCCGACCTGCGCCGCCACGCCGGCGAGATCTCCTTTCCCGGCGGCCGCCGAGACGCCGACGACGCCGACCTCGCGCAGACGGCGCTGCGCGAGGCGCACGAGGAGATCGGCCTGGCGCCCGACTCGGTCGAGCTGCTCGGCGAGCTGCCGGCGATCTCGACGTTCGCGACGAACTACCTGATCCACCCGTTCGTCGGGCTGATCGAGCCCGGCCAGCGCTGGCTGCTCTCGCCGCGCGAGGTCGACGCGGTACTCGAGCTGCCGCTCGGCGCGCTCGAGCAGAGCCGCACGCGCACCGAGATCGAACGGCGCGGCATCAAGTTCGAGACCGACGCCTACGTGCTCGACGGCAACCTGATCTGGGGCGCGACGTTCCGGATCCTCGCCGACCTGCTCGAGCGCCTGCAGCAGGGCGGCGCCGATGGCCGCCCTGCGCTGGCTGTCGGCTAGCTCTTCGCCGGCTGCGGCACGATCCGGATGTACGGGCGAGGCTCCTTCCAGCCGTCCGGATACTTCTCTTTCGCTTCGTCGTTGGAGACCGATCCGGCGATGATCACGTCGTCGCCCTCTTTCCAGTTGACCGGCGTTGCGACCTTGTGCTTGGCCGTCAGCTGCAGCGAGTCGATCACTCGCAGCACCTCGTCGAAGTTGCGGCCGGTCGTCATCGGGTAGACGAGGATCAGCTTGACCTTCTTGTCCGGCCCGATCACGAAGACGTTGCGCACGGTCTGGTTGTCGGCCGGCGTGCGATCGCCGGGGTCGCCGGAGACGTCGGACGGCAGCATGCCGTACAGCTTCGAGACGTTGAAGTCGGCGTCGCTGATGATCGGATAGTTCGGCGCCGTGCCCTGCGTCTCCTCGATGTCCTTCGCCCACTGCTCGTGCTTGCCGAGCGGATCGACCGACAGGCCGATGATCTTCACGCCGCGCTCGTCGAACTTCGGCTTGGCGTTCGCCATGTAGCCGAGCTCGGTCGTGCAGACCGGCGTGAAGTCCTTCGGGTGCGAGAACAGCACCGCCCAGGAGTCGCCGATCCAGTCGTGAAATTTGATGCGGCCCTCGGTCGTGTCGGCCTCGAAGTCGGGTGCTACATCACCAAGTTGAAGCGCCATCTATGTGTTCCTTTCTCGACAGCCTGCCGTCGCGAACTGCGAATTTGGCAAGCCGATCCTCCGGCTGTAATGAATCCTGATCGGCAATACGGGGATTACTGCTCAGGATAGCGGAAGGCGGCGCACCGGCGCCCTCCGTCGGCGCGCTCTGCGCGCCCGGACAGCGCCTTCTTCTCAGCCCTCGGGCGTCCAGCCCGAGAGGCCGGCCCAGGCCTTCTGCGAAGCAGCCGTCGAGGGCTCGCCGGCGCGCCGGCCAGAGCTCGCCGAGAACAGCGCGCCGCCCAGCACGGCGGCGCTGCCGAGCAGCGCCAGCCAGGCGCCCTCGCGCAGTGACAGAGCGAGCAAGCCGCCTGCCGGCGTCGGGCGGCTCGAGCATCCGAAAGACGATCAGCGCGCCTGCGACGAGGCCGAGCAGCGACAGCAGCGAGCGGCCGCCGTCGGCGATCGCCGAAGGGTCGGCCAGCGCGAGCAGCGAGACCGCGCACGCCAGGCCGCCGGCGATCGAGCAGCACGACGTTGATCGTGCTGCAGCAGCTGGTGCGCGCTGAGCGCGACGAATTCCTCGCCGACGAGGCTGCTCAGCGTCGCGTGCGCCGAGGCCAGCTGCTCCTGCAGCGCGCTGTTGCCGAACTGCGCGGCGAAGCTGTCGCCGGCCTGCTGCGCCAGCGCGACGCCGTGCGCAGTGAAGCTGACGCCGTACCACGGCAGGAAGACTGCGACCAGCAGCAGGATCGCGCCGATCGCCGAGACGAGCGAGCCGTATCGCTGTCGCGAGGCCGTCATCGGTCACTGATCGAGCCGCGCGCCGCGCGACTTGAGCTGCGCAGCGCGCCGGCCGGCGATCAGGCCTGTTCGCCGAGCAGCCGCGCGACGGCGCGCGCCGCAGCGGCACTCCAGTCGCGCTCGCCGCCGGCCGCGCCTCTCGTCCTCGCCGAGCACGATCGCCGGAATCGCGTTCAGCTCGGTCATCCGCCTGACGATCTGCGCGCCTTCGCCGAGCAGCTGCGCCGCGCACTGCGCCGCCGGGCGTCGCGTCGTAGAGAAAGCCGCGCACGGTCGTGTCGATCGCCTGCGAGAGGAAGAACTCGAGGCGCGAGGAGTGAAGCGCCGCCAGCTCCTCTGCCTCGCCGCTCGCGCCGGCCAGCATCCAGCAGGCGATCGTCACGTGGTCGAGCGCGCCGCGCATCGTCGCGAGCCGGTCGGGCGTGCCGATCCAGCACTCGGCGCCGGCCTGCTCGATCGCGCCGCGGCCGCGCTCGCTGCGCGTCGTGATCCGCACGGCATGCCCTCGCTCGATCATCAGCGCTGCGAGCGTGCGCCCGGGACAGCCGCCGCCGACGATCAGGATGCGCGCCACGGCGCGCCATCTTAGGGAGCCGGCGCAGCGGCGTCGCCTATGATCGCCGCGGAGCCGAGCGATCCGCAGCGCGCGCCGCGCGCCGGCTCGGCCCGGCCGAAGACGATGAGCGAGCCAGAGACTCCGACAACAGACGACGTCGTGACGATGGACAAGATCGTCGCGCTGTGCAAGCGGCGCGGCTTCATCTTCCCGTCCTCGGAGATCTACGGCGGCGTCGGCTCGACCTACGACTTCGGCCACTACGGCGTGCTGCTGAAGACGAACGTCAAGAACGAGTGGTGGCGCTCGATGATCACCGAACGCGACGACATCGTCGCGCTCGACTCGGCGATCCTGCAGCATCCGCGCGTGTGGGAGGCCTCGGGCCACCTCGAAGGCTTCACCGACCCGCTCGTCGACTGCCGCACGTGCGGCCTGCGCTTCCGCGCCGACCACCTGCAGGAGCTGCAGTGCGGGCGCAAACCGTCGAAACATCCGGGCGAAGCCGAGGAGTGCGACCTGACCGAGGCGCGCGACTTCAACCTGATGTTCGAAACGACCGTCGGGCCGGTCAAGGAGTCGGGCTCGGTCGCCTACCTGCGCCCGGAGACGGCGCAGGGCATCTTCATCAACTTCAAGAACGTCCTGCAGTTCTCGCGCAAGAAGCCGCCGTTCGGCATCGCGCAGGTCGGCAAGTCCTTTCGCAACGAGATCACGCCCGGCAACTTCATCTTCCGCACGCGCGAGTTCGAGCAGATGGAGATGGAGTTCTTCGTGCCGCCGGCCGAAGCGCAGAAGTGGTTCGAGCACTGGCTCGCCGAGCGCGAGCGCTGGTACACGAGCCTCGGCATCCGCGCCGACCACCTGCGCCTGCGCGCGCACGACGCCGATGAGCTCTCGCACTACTCATCGGGCACGAGCGACGTCGAATACCTCTTCCCCATCGGCTGGTCCGAGCTCGAGGGCATCGCCAACCGCGGCGACTTCGACTTGACGCGCCACGCCGAGTTCTCCGGCGAGAAGCTCGAGTACTTCGATCAGTCGAGCGGCGAGCGCTACGTGCCGCACGTGATCGAGCCGGCAGCCGGCGCCGATCGCGCGACGCTCGCGTTCCTGGTCGACTCCTACGACGAGGAAGTCGTGACCGGCGAGGGCGGTGGCGCCGGCGAGGTGCGAACCGTCCTGCGGCTGCATCCGCGCCTGGCTCCGGTCAAGGTCGCCGTGCTGCCGCTGCTGAAGAAGGATGGCCAGCCGGAGCTGGCACACGAGGTGCACCGCGCCGTGCGCGCCGTCGTTCAGGCGGAGTACGACGACGGCGGCTCGATCGGCAAGCGCTACCGCCGTCAGGATGAGATCGGCACGCCGTTCTGCTTGACGATCGACCATCAGAGCATTGGGGATCGAACTGTGACGCTACGCGATCGCGACTCGCTCTCGCAGGAGCGCATACCGATCGAGGGGATCGCAGCGGAGATCGAGCGGCGCGTCAGCGCGCCGTGGAAAACACCAAAGCTGGGCTGAGGCCGAACGCCGCGCCCGAGAGGAGAGAGATGGACTTCGAACTGAGCGACGAGCAGCGTCTGATCAAGGAGACGGCGCGCGAGTTCACCGACAAAGAGATCGTCATGCAGGCGCGCGAAAACGCGCGCAACCACCACTTCGACCTCGAGCTGGTCAAAAAGATCGCAGCGCAGGGTTATCTCGGCGCGATCGTCCCGACGGAGTACGGCGGAGCCGGACTCGATTATCTGTCATACGGACTGATCGTCGAGGAGATCGGCCGCGGCGACTCGGCGATCCGAACGGTCATCTCGGTGCAGACCTCACTGGTCTGCTCGGGCATCCTCAAGTGGGGCACCGAGGAGCAGAAGAACAAGTACCTGCCGAAGCTGTGCTCGGGCGAGTGGCTCGGCTGCTTCGGGCTGACCGAGCCCGACACGGGCTCTGACGCTGCCAACCAGAAGACGCGCGCGAAGAAGACCGATGGCGGCTGGCTGATCAACGGCGCGAAGATGTGGATCTCGATGGCCAACTACGCGAAGGTCGCGCTGATCTTCGCGCAGACCGACCCTGCGCTCGGCCACAAGGGCCTGGCCTGCTTCATCGTCGACACCGACCAGCCGGGCTTCAAAACGCAGACGATCGAGCACAAGATGGGACTGCACGCCTCCGACACGGCGTCGATCGCGCTGGAAGACGTCGAGGTCTCCGACGACGACGTGCTCGGCGAGGTCGGACAGGGCTTCAAAGTCGCGATGTCGAACCTCGACTCCGGCCGCTACTCGGTCGCTGCCGGCTGCGTCGGCATCTGCCAGGGCTGCGTCGATGAGTCGGTCAACTACGCCAAGGAGCGCGAGCAGTTCGGCCGGCCGATCGCGAGCTTCCAGCTCGTGCAGGCGATGATCGCCGACATGGTCGTCAAGACCGACGCCTCGCGGCTGCTCGTCTGGCGCGCCGGCTGGCTGAAGGACAAGGGCCGTCCGAACACGCTCGAGACGTCGATCGCCAAGCTGCACGCGACCGAGGCGTCGCTGGAGTGCGCGAACATGGCGATCCAGGTGCACGGCGGCGCCGGCTACGTCGACGACCATCCGGTCGAGCGCTACTTCCGCGACGCGCGCGTGACGACGCTGTACGAGGGAACCTCGCAGATCCAGAAACTGATCATCGGCCGCGAAAAGACCGGCATCGGCGCGATGGTGCCCGCCTGATCGCGACGCCGAGCTTCGCGATGAGATCTACCGAGCCAGGAGATGAAGAGATTGCCGGCGTCGCCGGCGAGGATGGTCGCGCGGCGCGCGTGATCGGCGTGCTGGGCGCCGGCACGATGGGCTCCGGCATCGCGCAGCTGGCCGCGCGCTCGGGCGCTCGCACGCTGCTGCACGATCCGATCGCCGATGCGCTGGCGCGCGGCGCCGAGCGCGCGCGCGACGGCCTGCGCAAAGAAGCCGCCAAGGGCCGGCTCTCCGAGCAGGACGCGAGCGCAGCCGCCGAGCGCCTGGAGGCGGTCGGCGAGATCGAGGCGCTGGCGCCGTGCGAGCTCGTGATCGAGGCCGCGCCGGAGCGCCTGGAGCTCAAGCACGAGCTCTACGCGCGGCTCTCTGAGATCGTCGGCGAGCAGTGCGTGCTGGCGACGAACACCTCCTCGCTGCTCGTCACGGCGATCGCGCCGGCGGCGAGCAATCCGCAGCGCGTCGTCGGCATGCACTTCTTCAACCCGGCGCCGCTGATGGCGCTGCTCGAGGTCGTCGCCGGCGAGCAGTCCTCGCCGCAAGCGCTCGCGCTCGCCGATGCGACCGGCGTCGCGATGGGCAAGCGCGTGATCCGCGCGAGCGACGGGCCGGGCTTCCTCGTCAACCGCTGCAACCGCCCGTTCGGCCTCGAGGCGCTGCGCCTCCTGCAGGAGCGGATCGCCGATGTCGAGACGATCGATCGGATCTGCCGCATGCAGGGCGGCTTTCGGATGGGCCCGTTCGAGCTGATGGACCTGGTCGGCGTCGACGTCGGCTTCGAGATCTCAAAGAGCTTCTTCCATCAGAGCTTCGGCGAGCCGCGCTGGCGCCCCTCGCCGATCGCCGCGCGCTACGTCGCTGCCGGCCTGCACGGTCGCAAGAGCGGGCGCGGCTACTACTCCTACCCGGAGCAGGCCGCCGGCGCGCGCTCCGGCCCGGCTCACCGTGCGCCCGACCCCGAGCCGCCGACGGCGGTCGCGCCGCAGGGCGAGGATCGCGTCGTCGTGATCGCCGGCGAGAGCCTGCTGGCCGAGGAGCTCCGCCACTACGCCTCACAGGCCGGCTACGAGGTGCGCTCGCCGAACGATCCGATCGGCGATCAGCCGCTGGCGCTCAGCGTCGAATGCGACCGCGCGCCCGGCGAGCGGCCCGCGGCAAGCCACGGCGCGCGCCTGATCCTCTGCCAGGCCGGCTCGCTCGCGGCGCTCGATCCCGGCGGCGAGGCCGTCGGCTTTCACGTGCTCGCGCCGTTCGAGCGCGGCACGCTCGTCGAGCTGACGCGCAGCGAGAGCTCCTCGCCGATCACTGCCGCGAGCGCCGAGCGCTTCTTTCACGCGCTCGGCAAGCACGTCGCGTGGGTCGGCGACGCGCCCGGGCTCGTGCTCGGGCGGATCGTCTGCCAGGTCATCAACGAGTGCGCGTTCGCCTACGGCGAAGGCATCGGCAGCGCGAACGACATCGACATCGGCATGACGCTCGGCCTCAGCTATCCGCACGGCCCGCTCGCCTGGGCCGACACGATCGGCCTCGACCGCGTGCTCGGCCTGCTCGAGGCGCTCAGCGACGAGTACCGCGAGGAGCGCTACCGCCCGGCGCCGGCGCTGCGGCGGCTGGTCCGCGCCGGCCGCCTCGGGCGCGAGAGCGGCGCCGGCTTCTTCGAGTACGACGTCGAGACCTGAGCGCCGCGAGCATCCAGCAGCGATGCCGCGCCGCCTGCCGCGCAAGTTCCACCTGACGATCGATCCGCCCGTCCACGCCGAGCTGCCCGAGCACCGCGTGACGTTCGACGGGCTGAACTTCCTGCGACCTCACGTGATGGTCGAGTACCGCGCCGAGCCGCCGGTCGGCGGTCGGGCGCGCGTTCGGTCCGAAGATCCTGACGCTGCACGTCCTCGACGACACGAGCGACGAGCCGTATCCGACCGAGTGGCAGGACTTCGATTGGAGCGAGCGTGGACCCGGACGGATGACGACGCGGCTCGAGCGCCGGCCGCCGGCAGATGCCACGCGGCTGTTCTTCACGTGTTCGCGCTCGATGCCGCCGCGCGTCCGCTCGCGCCGCATTCGCCCGTCGCGAAGTTCGTCGTCGAGCTGCCGCGTGAGCACGCGAGACCGTGGCGAGGCGAGCAGTAGGCGGCAAGAGACGCTTACCGCGACGAGAGCGACGCAGCGCGCCGGCAAAGACGCGGACGCGCGCCCGGCGGGTTGTTGATGAAGCGTGTAGCTTGACGACGGACGGCAGCATCGCCGCCGACATCGAATATGACGATTCGACGAGATGCTGTTGCGTCGTCGACCGTCGGATGAGACCTAGCGGGAGGCCAGAACCATGAGCCAGGATGAAAAGACGTTCGAAGGAGAGTGCTACTGCGGCGCCGTCAAAATCGTCGTGACCGGCGATCCGGAGGGTGCCGGCTACTGCCACTGCGAGGCCTGTCGGAGCTGGTCGGCCGGCCCTGTCAACGCATTCACGCTCTGGAAACCGGAGGCGGTTTCGGTGACGCAAGGAGAGGACCAGATCGGCGAGTACAACAAAAACGATCGCAGCTATCGCCAGTGGTGCAAGGCCTGCGGAGGCCACCTGCTCACGCGGCACCCCCAGTGGGATCTGGTCGATGTCTTCGCGGCGACTATTCCGTCGTTTCCATTCGCACCCGGAGTGCATGTCAACTACGAGTCGACCGTGCTGCCCATCAAAGATGGCCTGCCCAAGCTCAAGGACTTCCCGGCCGAGCTGGGCGGCTCCGGTGAGGCGCTGGCCGAGTAGCGAGGCGACTCGACGCGAGCGTCGATGGCGTTGGATCGGAGTTTCGCCCGTCGCCTGCGTGCGATCGGCTAGCTTGGCGTGCGCCGCTCAGACTCGCCGAAAACGACGGCTCACCCACTCAACCACGGAGGCCGAACATGAGAACACTGATGAAGGTCAAGATCCCGACCGCAGCAGGAAACGAAGCGATCAAGAACGGCAGCCTTCCGGAGATCTTCGGGAAGTCGCTTGCCGCCCTCAACGCCGAGGCCGCCTACTTCACCTCCGAGGACGGAATGCGCACCGCGCTGATCTTCTTCGACATGACTGACTCCAGCGACATTCCATCGGCTGCAGAGCCGTTCTTCATGGCCTTCGACGCGCAGATCTCGTTCGAGCCGGTGATGAACGGCGAGGACATGCAGGCAGGCGTCGGCAGGGCGATGGAGGCCGCATAGGCGCTGCCCGACCGGCGGCGCTTCATCTCAGCTGGGAGGCGAGTGCGCGCGCTACAGGGCGTCGATCGGCTGCACAGCCGGCGTCGCCCACTGCGCCTCGGCGAGATCGCCCTCGGGCAGGCCCTCAGGCGTCTTCACCTCGGGCGTGTCGCGCAGATACCACTCGGCGTCGAGCGCCGCCTCACAGCCTGAGCCGGCGGCGGTGATCGCCTGGCGGTAGGTGTGGTCGACGAGGTCGCCGGCGGCGAACACGCCGGGGCGGTTCGTGCGCGTCGACTTGCCGTCGGTCTTGACATAGCCGTTCTCGTCGATCTCGATCTGACCGGCGACGAGGCCGGACTGCGGCTCGTGGCCGATCGCGACGAACGCTCCGGTCACGAGCAGGTCACGCAGCTCGCCCGTCTCGGTGTTCTTCAGGCTCGCGTGGCCGAGCGCGCCGTTTTCGCCGGCGACGAAGCGCTCGACGGTATACGGAGTCAGCAACTCGATGTTCTCCTGCGCGCGTGCGCGCTCGAGCATGATCTTCGAGGCGCGGAAGTCGGCGCGGCGGTGCACGACGGTCACCTTCGCGGCGAACTTCGAGAGGAAGATCGCCTCCTCCATCGCCGAGTCGCCGCCACCGACGATCAGCGTCGAGGCACCGCCGAAGAACGCCGCGTCGCACGTCGCGCAGTAGCTGACGCCGCGACCCGAGAGCTCCTCCTCGCCGGGCACGCTGAGCTTCTTGTGCTGTGCGCCCATCGCGAGCACGACGGTTCGCGCGCGGTACTCGGTGTCTCCGACCCACACGCTGTGCAGGCCGCCGGGCTCGCTGGCGAGCTCGACGCGCTCTACGTCCTCGGTCTCCAGGCGCGCACCGAAGCGCTCGGCCTGGTCGCGGAACTTCTGCATGATCTCCGGCCCCATGATGCCGTCGGGGAAGCCGGGATAGTTCTCGACGTCTGTCGTCTGCTGGAGCAGCCCGCCCCAGGCGAAGCCCTCGAAGACCAGTGGCGCGAGGTTCGCTCGCGCGGTGTAAAGCGCTGCCGTATAGCCGGCCGGGCCGCTGCCGACGATGATCACGTTCTCGACGTCGCTCATGTCTTCTCCAATCGCCACTTCACAAAGTAAAGTATAGCGCCGCTCATGGGCAAATGCTAGCCCGCGCCGACCGCGCCGGCGGCTTTGACCGAGCCTTCGCGCGAATCACCGGCCAGCGCCGGATCTTCGAGCTCCTCGCGCCACTGAGCAACCTTTCGCCGTAGCTGGAAGTAGGCGATCGCGCCAGGCAGGGTCGGCAGCCAGAACGAGATCGCACGGTAGGCGATCACGGCGAGCACTGCCAGGTTGAAGTTGACGCCGAACGCGGCGAACGCGCCGATCATGCCGCCTTCGACGCCGCCGAGCCCGCCCGGCAGCGGCAACAGGTTGCCGAGCGTGCCGACGAAGTAGGCCATCCAGATGACCGTGAACGGCGGCGCCGAGCCGAACGCGTGGAACATCGCCCACAGCACGCTGATGTCAAAGCCCCACCAGGCGACGGCGCCGAGCAGGCCGGGATCGCGCGTGCGGATCAGGCTGACTGCCGTGCGCACGCCGCTCGCCGCGAGCGCCGGAACGGTCGCTGCCCGTGCGAGCCAGTGCGCCAGTCGGCCGGAGCCCGCCGCGCGACGCTCCAGCCGGCGCTCGATGTCGCCGGGCAGCGTCGCGACGGCGGCCGCCGCGGCGAACAGCAGCGCGGCGACGATCGCCGGCACGAACGTGATCGCGAACGAGCCACCGCCGGGAAACAGGCCCGAGCCGAGCCCGATGCCGTCGATCAGCAGCGAGCCGGCGTAGACGACATACAGCAGCACGAGGAACGCGACCATCCGGCAGGCGACGAGCCGGCGCTCCATGCCCGAGCGGCGCAGCGCCCACGCCGTCAAGGCGACGCCGCCCGCGCCGGCGGCCGCGAACAGCCGCGTCGCGGCGAGGCCGGCCATCGTGATGTCGTAGCTCTCCGACCAGCCGATCCGCTTGGAGTCGCGCACGAAGACGGCGCGAAACAGCAGCACGTAGCCGCCGAACGAGAACGCCTCGAGCACGACGCCGATCGCGATCCACCAGCTGTCTCCGCCCTCGATCCGCCGGACCGTCTTGCCGACGTTCGTCAGCTTCGGCAGGACGAAGTAGAAGAACGCGATGATCGTCAGGACGAACAGCGCTGCGCCGATTGCGCGGCGGCGCGTCAGCACGACACGCGGCATCTCCTCTTCATGCGAGCCGCCGCCGCTCCGCGGCGGATCGGCGTGCGTGGCCTGCGGCTCGCTGAGCTCGGAGCTCACGCCGCCGCCCGGCTCCCTTCGTGCGCGATCGCCTCGAGCGCGCCGATCGCGTGCGTCACACGTTGCAGGAGCGGCGCCGCACGCGGCGCCAGGCGACGCACTGTGAGCGTCAGCGCCGCGCCGCCGAGCAGGTCGACCGCGTAGTGCTCGCCCAGATAGACGAGCGCGAAGCCGAGCGTGACCAGGTAAGCGAAGCCGAGCGCACCCGGCAGCACTCCAACCTCTGCGAGCAGAAGCGCAGCCATCAGCGACGTAGCGAAGTGGAGCGAGGGCATTGCGGCAAGCGGATTGCCTCCGAGCACACTGTAGAGCGGACCCCAGTTGTCACGCCAGAAATGCTCGCCGTACTCGGCCATCATCCGGCGCACCTCCTGCTCGCCGACGGCGCCATTCGACTGCGAGGAGCCGGACTCGCGAGCGCGCTCGTCGGCTTCGGCGTACCAAGGCGGCGCGGTCGGAATCAGCCAGTAGAAGACGGCGCCGCTGTCGAACACCGCGTAGGTCAGCGCCGCGCCGCGCGCAAAGCGCTCGGGATGGCGCAGCAGCAGATAGGCGACGGTGCCGTGCGGCACTGCGAACCAGACCCAGTGCGTCCATACGAGCACGCGGTCGAGCGCGCGCCATTCGGCGCCGTCCTCGCCGACGCGCGCCAGCGCGCGCTGCAGGCGCACGGTCGGCAGCTCGCCGAGACCGAGTACGCGGTCCGCGCGGATCGGGTACTGAAAGCGCGTCCGGCGCTCCTGCGCCTGCGGGTCGTCGTGCGGCGACTTGTACGCGGCCAGATAGGCCCACATCTGCAGCGTGCAGACCCCGACGTCGCGCACGCGCGAGCGGCGCACAGCGACGGCCAGGCCGAACGGCGCTCCGAACGCGATCGCTTGGGAGACGACCGGCGGCAGCGGCGAGCGCTTGCGCAGCAACGGCGCCGCGATGCCCGCGGCGACGGCCCCCCAGGCGGTTGCTCTGAGAGCTGTCGAGCGCCGCACCGCGCCGAGTATATGGACGCGTGCGACGGCCTCGCCGGAGCTAGGAGACGACGCGCCGGCCGCGCGCGTATGCGCGCGCGGCCTCGATCAGACCGTCGATCACCGGGCTCGTCGGGTCGGCCTCGGGATGCCACTGCACGCCCAGCACGAAGCTGCGATCGGGTAGCTCGATCGCCTCGATCAGCCCGTCGCGCGGCGAGCGTGCGCCGACGTTGAGTCCGTCGCGAGCCGATCGACGCCCTGGTGGTGGTGCGACTTCGTGCCGTGCACGCCGGCGCCGATCACGCGCATCGCAAGCGTTCCGTCGAGCACCTCGACATCGTGATCGGAGCCGTCGAAGGTGCCGATCACGCGGCGATGCTCCTCGTGGCCGAGATGCTCTGGCAGGTGCTGCTCGAGCGTGCCGCCGAGCGCGACGTTGATCAGCTGCATGCCGCGGCAGATACCGAGCACCGGCAGGTCGCGCTCGATCGCCGCGCGCGTCAGCGCGATCTCGAAGGCGTCGCGCTCGGGAACGGAGTCCTGCGTCTCGGCGTGCGCCACCGCGCCGTAGCTGTCCGGATCGATGTCGGCGCCGCCGGCCAGCAGCAGGCCGTCGAGCAGCTCGAGCGCTTCCTCCGGACACTCGACGAGCTGCGCGTCGGGCGGCAGCAGCACGGCCAGGCCACCGGCGCGGTTGACCTCCTCTACGTAGTTGCGCGGCAGCAGTACCGCCTGCTGGTCCCAGACGCTCCAGCGAGCACGTTCGAGCGCGGTGCACAATCCGATCACGGGTCGCTCCATCGATCACACCATAGGATCAACTGCACGTCGGCCGCGCGCGCGGCGCTGTCGACGCCGATCGAGCCCGCGCGGCGGAGGACGAAGATGAGCGAGCAGAGCGTCGAGACGCAGGCAGCCACGACCCGCCAAGACGGCGGCGTGGCGACGATCCAGTTGAACCGCCCGCACGCGCTGAACGCGTGGAACGCACAGCTCGGTGCCGACCTGCTCGCCGCGCTGCGAGCGGCGCGAGGCCGATCCAGCCGTGCGCGCGGTAGTCGTGACCGGCGCCGGGCGCGCGTTCTCCTCCGGCGCCGACCTGAAGGACGTCAGCGGCGGCGCGACGACGCCCGACGGGCGGCCCGACATCTACACGACGCTGACCGAGCGCTACCACCCGATCATGGAGACGATCCGCGAGATGCCGAAGCCGGTGATCGCCAGCGTCAACGGCCCGGCCGTCGGCATCGGCTGCTCGCTGGCGCTGTGCTGCGACCTGATCCTCGCCGCCGAGAGCGCCTACTTCCTGCTCGCCTTCGTCAACATCGGGCTCGTGCCCGACGGCGGCTCCTCGCTGTTCGTGCCGACGCGCGTCGGCATGGCGCGCGCGACCGAGCTTTCGATGCTCGGCGAGCGCCTGCCGGCGCCACGCGCGCTCGAGTGGGGACTGATCAACCGCGTCGTCGCCGACGATCAGCTCGCCGAGGCGACCGCCGAGCTGGCCGCGCGCCTGGCGAGCGGTCCGACGAGCTCCTATGCGGGCACCAAGCGCCAGCTCAACAACTGGCTCTACTCGCGTATGCACGAGCAGCTCGACCTGGAGGCGCGAATCCAGCAGGAGATGGCGGGCAGCGACCGACTTCCTCGAGGGCGCGATGGCCTTCGCCGAGAAGCGCGCGCCGCGCTTCGGCGGCGCGTGAGGACGCGGCGTTGAGCGCCACGCGAGCCCTCGTGGCATTCGTCATCAAGCGCGTCCCGCCCGGGGCTGAATAGAATCACCGCCGCCTTGGGCGATCTCCTATCTACGCCGCTCGCGTTCTTCACGCCGCAGTCGGGCGGCTCACCGAACGCGAACCAGGTCGACAGCCTGTACAAGATCGAGCTCGTCGTCGCGCTCGTCATCTTCGTCGCCGTCGTCGGCGCGATGACGTACGCGCTGATCAAGTTCCGCGCGCGCAAGGGGCACGTCGCCGCGCAGATCCACGGCAACACCCGGCTGGAGGTCGGCTGGACGGTCGCCGCGGCAGTGATCCTGCTGGTGCTCGCGATCGTCACGTTCGTCAAGCTCTCCTCGATTCAGAACCCGCCGAACTCGGGCCCCAACGGTGCCAAGTCGGCCGGCGTCGAAGGCGGTGAAGGCGGCCTGCTGTACGCGAGCGATCGCAAGCTGCCGCCGAACGGCAAATCGCTGAACATCAACGTGATCGGCCGCCAGTACATCTGGCAGTTCGTCTATCCCGGCGCCGACGAACCGGACGGGCTCGGCGCGCCGTACTCCTACGAGGAAATGGTCGTGCCGACGAACACGACCGTGACGCTCAACATCGAGTCGGCCGACGTCGTGCACTCCTGGTGGGTGCCGGAACTCGGCGGCAAGTTCCAGGCCGTGCCGGGGTATCACAACTACACGTGGTTCAAGATCTCCAAGCCCGGCGTCTACCGCGGGCAGTGCGCAATCCTCTGCGGTCGCGGCCACGCGCGCATGATCGCGACCGTCAAGGCAGTGCCGCCGGCGCAGTTCGAAGCGTGGCTCGCCTACCAGAAGAAGCTGATCGCCGAAGCCAACAATGACGCCAAGGAAGCGCGCGCGAAGCTGAGCAAAGAAACCGGCGCCGGACAAGTGGAAAACCCCTAGGACACCAGAGGAAGACTGAAAGCAATGGCCGCTACCGCGCTCGCACCGACTCCACTCGTAACCGCTCATCACGTCGAGCCCGAGCCGCGCGGCTGGACGAGCTGGATCACGACGACCGATCACAAGCGGATCGGGATCATGTACATGGTCACGACGTTCGTCTTCTTCTGCCTCGGCGGCGTCGAGGCACTGATCATGCGCCTGCAGCTCGGCGCGCCGAACAACACGCTGGTCACGCCGACGACCTACAACCAGCTGTTCACGATGCACGGCACGACGATGATCTTCCTGTTCGTCGTGCCGATGATGGCCGGCCTGGCGAACTACTTCGTACCGCTGATGATCGGCGCGCGCGACATGGCCTTCCCACGGCTCAACGCGCTCTCCTACTGGCTCCTGCTGGCCGGCGGCATCGTCTTCTACGCCTCGGTCTTCTGGAACCCGCCGGAAGCCGGCTGGGTCAGCTTCGTGCCACTCGCCAACCAGGTCTTCTCGCCGTCCGGCGGCGAGGACGCGTGGATCTACCTGATCCACCTGACCGGCATCTCATCGATCCTCGGCGCGATCAACTTCTACGTGACGATCGCGAACATGCGCGCGCGCGGCATGAGCTGGGGTCGCCTGCCGCTGTTCATCTGGACGATCCTCGTCTACTCGGTGCTGATCATCTTCGCGATGCCGGTGATCGCGGCTGCCGTGACGATGCTGTTGACCGACAGGCACTTCGGCACGCACTTCTTCGACCCGGCCAACGGCGGCTCGGCGCTGCTCTGGCAGCACCTGTTCTGGTTCTTCGGCCATCCCGAGGTCTACATCATGGTGCTGCCCGGCTTCGGCATCATCTCCGAGATCCTGCCGGTCTTCGCGCGAAAGCCGATCTTCGGCTATAAGGCGATCGCGGCATCGACCGTCGCGATCGCGTTCCTCGGCTTCCTCACGTGGGCGCACCACATGTTCACGGCGCCGATTCCCGAGGCGATCCTGGTCTTCGTGATGCTCAGCTCGTACTTCATCGCCGTGCCGACCGGCGTCAAGGTGCTCAACTGGGTCGCGACGCTGTGGCGCGGCTCGATCGAGTTCACGACGCCGTTGCTGTTCGCCGTCGGCGGCATCGTGATCTTCCTGATCGGCGGCATCTCCGGCGTGTTCCTCGCGACCTTCCCGATCGACTGGGCCGTCAACGAAACGTACTTCGTCGTCGCGCACCTGCACTTCGTGCTGATGGGCGGCGCCGTCTTCACGATCTTCGCGGCGATCTACTACTGGTTTCCGAAGATCACCGGCAGGATGCTCAGCGAGAGTCTCGGCAAGCTCAGCTTCGGCCTGATGTTCGTCGGCGTGCTGACGACGTTCATGATCCAGCACGTGATCGGCCTCGACGGCATGCCGCGACGGATCTATGAGTACGCGAACGTCGGGCACCTGGCGCTGTACAACCAGATCTCGACGGCCGGCGCGTTCATCCTCGGCCTCGGCGTGTTCGTGACGATCGTCAACGCCGCGCGCAGCCTGAAGGTCGGCGTCGTCGCCGGACCCGACCCGTGGAAGGCGAACACGCTCGAGTGGCTGACGACATCGCCACCGCCGGTCAACAACTTCGATACCGTCCCGCAGGTGCGCTCGGTCGAACCGATGAAGGACATTCGGCGGGAGATCGAGCGACGCAGCGGCGAAGCGCCGGCCTCCGGCGCTGTCGTTCCGACCGGCGCCACGCAAGTCGGGATCTAGCATGCCCGGCACGGCCTCCTCGCTGGACGTCGCGGCGGTAGGACTGGCGCCGCGTACGCGTCAGCTGCTCGCCGACTACGTCGAGCTGACCAAGCCGAAGGTCCAGTCGCTGCTGCTGCTGACGACGATCGCGACGATGTACGTCGCCGGCGACCCATCGCCACTGCTCGTCTTCTACACCTGCCTCGGCGGCTACCTGTCTGCCGGCGGCGCCGGTGCCGTCAACCACTGGTTCGACCGCGACATCGACGCGCGCATGGCGCGCACAGCGACACGGCCGGTGCCGTCCGGGCGTGTCGCGCCGGCCGCGGCGCTGAGCTTCGGCTGCGTGCTCGCCGCGCTCTCACTGCTCGAGCTCTCGCTGCTGGTCAATCCGCTCGCGGCCGCGCTGTCGTTCTCCGGCTTCCTCGGCTACGTGCTCGTCTACACGGTCTGGCTGAAGCGCCGCACGCCGCAGAACATCGTGATCGGTGGCGCCGCCGGCGCGGTGCCACCACTGGTCGCCTGGGCGGCCGTGACGGGCTCGGTCAGCGGCACGGCCGTGATCCTGTTCTTCATCGTCTTCTTCTGGACGCCGCCGCACTTCTGGGCGCTGTCGCTGTTGATGAAGGACGAGTACGCGAAGGTCGGCGTGCCGATGCTGCCGGTCGTGCGCGGCGAGGCCGAGACGCGCCGGCAGATCCTGCTCTATTCGGTGCTGCTGTACGCCGTCACGCAACTGCCGTTCTGCGCCGGCGGCTTCGGCGCGATCTACCTCGTCTCCTCGCTGGCGCTCGGCCTCGGCTTCATCTACGGCGCAGCACGCCTGTACCGCCGCGCTGACCGCACCTCAGCGTTGCGCCTGTATCTCTACTCGCTCGCCTACCTGGCGCTGCTGTTCTGCGCGATGGTCGCCGACGCGCACCTATAGACTTTTCGCGATGAACCGACGCCTCGCACGCAAGAACCTCCGCACCGGCTGGATCGTCATGGCGATCTGCATGTTCATGTTCGGCATCACGTTCGTCGTGGCCGCCGTCTACGTGTCATGAGCCCGCTCGACCCCGAGGTGCCGCCGGTCGGCGAGGAGATCCACCTCCCCGGGCCGTCGATCCTGCCACTGCTGACGGCCGTCGGCATCACGCTGACGCTGGTCGGCATCACGACGTTCATCGAGTTCACGGTGATCGGCGCCGTGCTGACGCTGTACTGCGTCGGGCGCTGGATTCGCGAGACGCGCGTCGAAACCGACGAACTCCCGCTCGACTGATCCTCAGCTACCGGCGGGGCGTCGCGCGCGGTCCCCACACCGCGCGCGAACCCTCACTCACCCCACCCCTGCGCTCGCCGGAACCGGACAGATCGCTCCATCATCGGTCCAGCAGCGCACGACGTCGCGAACGGAGAGAATGCCCACAGTCTCTCCCCTCTCGACGACGATCAAGTGGCGGAATCCGCCGCGCACCATCGCGGCGGCCGCCTCCTCGAGAGACCAGTCTGGCGATGCGTAGACGACGTCGCTCGTCAGATGCGTCGCGACGAGCTCGCCGTCGGGATCCTCGCCGGCGCCGAGCGAGATCAGGATGTCGCGCTCGGTGATGATCCCCGGGCCGGCGCTGTCGGGGTCCATCACGACGGCCGCGCCGACCTTGCGCCGGGCCATCAGCTGAGCGACAGCGCGAAGCGTGTGCGCCGGGCCGACGGCGAGGACTGTTGGGCTCATTCCTTCGCTGACCTGCATCACCGCTCCTCTCGCCGTGGCTACGCTCGAGACGCGTCCCGAGCACTTGCAACGATTGGCTCAATCTATTACCCGCCGCTCGCCGCGTCAAGCGCGAGGCCGTTCCCGGGGAGAAGGCATTAGGATCACGGCCGCGATGGAGAGGATCGCCGCCAACAGCGCCGCTTTCGCCCGCTCGGGATGGATCGAGCTGGGCTGATGGAGAACAGGCGCCCACTGATCATCACGATCGTCGCGGCCGTGCTCGCGACGGCGATCGGCATCGCGCTCAGCTTCGTGATCCACTGGTTCCCGGTGCAGGCCTCGACGCAGGCACACAACACCGATCGCCTGTACCACGTGCTCGTGATCGCGACGATCCCGATCTTCGTGCTCGTCGTCTCGGTGATCCTCTACTGCTGCTGGCAGTTCCGGATGAAGCCCGGTGAGGAGCTGAAGGACGGGCCGCCGATTCACGGCAACACGCGGCTGGAGGTGATCTGGACGGCCGCGCCGGCGATCCTGCTGCTGGGGATGGTCGCGTACTCGTTCGTCGTGCTGCACGAAAACGAGAAGAAGCCGGCCAGAGAGATCAACGTCGGCGTCACCGGCCAGCAGTTCGAGTGGAGCTTCCAGTACCCGCCGTCGGTGACCGGCGGCAAGCCGGTCGAATCGCTCCAGCTGTACCTGCCCGAGGGCGAGTCGGTCGAGTTCGACATGCGCTCCAAGGACGTCATCCACGCGTTCTGGATTCCGGCGTTCCGGCTGCAGGAGGATGTCGTTCCGGGCATCACGACGCACTACCGCGCGACGCCCGACCGGGTCGGCTCCTATCCGATCGTCTGCAACCTGCTGTGCGGCGTCGGGCACTCGACGATGCGCTCGACAGTGCACGTGCTGCCCGAAGCGCAGTTCAAGGCGTGGCTGAAGAGCAAGCTCGCTTCCAGCACGGCCAGCGCCTCGAGCGGCGCCGGCGCGAGCACCTCGACGTCCGGGAGCGCTGCGGGATAATGTCGCGCATCGTGCTGGAGGAGCACATCAGCCAACTGGGAAGGCGCGCCTGATGGCGACGGCCGTTCAGGCACCGACGCCGCAACACTCCGGCCCGGCCGGATACGGCGGCTCGGGCATGTCCTTCGGCGCGAAACTGCGCGCGCCGGGCTTCTACCGCGCCGCCTGGATGATGGCGCTCGGCGTCGCCTTCGCCTTCGGCATCACCTGGCTCGTGCGGATGAGCACCGGCCACACGACCTTCAAGCACTACATCGACGGCGAAGCGATCCTGACGGTCTCGCTGCTCGCCGTGCCGCTGCTGTTCCTGATCGGCATCGGCGGCTTCGACTACTGGTTCTACTGGGCGATCGGGCGCCCGACGCGGGCCGAGGACCACTCACAGCACGGCGCCTACTCCTGGAAGGACTACTTCCGGATCAACACCGATCACAAGGTGATCGGGATCCAGTACACGGTCAGCTCGTTCTTCTTCCTTCTGGTCGGCGGCGGCATCGCGATGCTGATGCGCGCCGAGCTCGCGGCGCCGGGCGCGCAGTTCGTCGATGCGAACACCTACAACGGCCTGTTCTCGGTCCACGCCTCGCTGCTGATCTTCCTGTTCGTGATCCCCGTCTTCGCGGGACTCGGAAACTTCGTGATCCCGCTGATGATCGGCGCACCGGACATGGCCTTCCCGCGGCTGAACGCGCTGTCCTTCTGGCTGCTGCCGGTCGCCGGCGCGCTGATGATCGGCAGCTTCTTCGCGCCGGGCGGCGCCTTCGCCGACGGCTGGACGGCATACGCGCCGCTCTCGACCGACGCGCCCGTCGGACAGACGTTCTTCTCGATCGCCGTGCAGTTCGCCGGCGCCTCTTCGATCATGACCGCGCTCAACTTCCTCGTGACGATCATCACGATGCGCGCGCCGGGAATGAGCTTCTTCCGCCTGCCGCTTCTCGTCTGGGCGAACTTCGCGACCTCGCTGCTCGTCGTCATCGCGACGCCGTTCATCGCCGCGTCGCAGTTCTTCGTGCTGCTCGACCGCGCGCTCGGCTTCAACTTCTTCAACGCGGCGAAGGGCGGCGACGTGCTGATGTACCAGCACGTCTTCTGGTTCTACTCGCATCCGGCGGTCTACATCATGATGCTGCCCGGCTTCGGCATCGTCAGCGAAGTGATCGCCGTGAAGTCGCGCAAGCCGATCTTCGGCTACCGGATGATGGCCTTCTCGCTGCTGGCGATCGTCGGCCTCGGCTTCACCGTCTGGGCGCATCACATGTTCACCTCCGGCATGGCCGCGTGGATCCGCATTCCGATGGCGATCACGACGGCGATCATCGCCGTGCCGACCGGCATCAAGATCTTCTCGTGGCTGGCGACGCTGTGGCGAGGCGTGCTGCATCTCGACACGCCGATGCTTTTCGCGCTCGGCTTCCTGACGACGTTCACGCTCGGCGGAATCAGCGGCGTGATGCTCGCGATGATCCCGTTCGACATCCACGTCTCGGCGACGTACTTCATCGTCGCGCACATCCACTACGTGCTGTTCGGCGGCTCGCTGATGACGGTCTTCGCGGGCGTCTACTACTGGTTCCCGAAGATGACCGGGCGGATGTACGACGAGCGGCTCGGCAAGTGGCACTTCTGGACGACGTTCGTGTTCTTCAACCTGACGTTCGGCCCGATGCACGTGCTCGGCCTGCAGGGCATGCCGCGTCGCGTCGAGGACTACGCCTCGAAGTTCGCGACGCTCAACCTGCTGATCTCGATCGCGAGCTTCGCGCTCGGCCTCAGCACGCTGATCTTCCTCTACAACATGGTCACGAGCTGGCGCGGCGGTCCGCGCGCTGTGGCCAACCCGTGGCGCGGCATGACGATCGAGTGGCAGGTCGCCTCGCCGCCGCCGGTCTTCAACTTCGACAAGGTGCCGACCGTCGTCGGCGGGCCCTACGAGTACGGCGTGCCCGGTGCGGTACACGGCACGTTCGCGCCAACTCCGAAGCCCGCGACGGTGGCAGCAAGCCGCGGCGGCGGCGGCGGGCCGGGCTCAGGGATCGTGCAGGCGCCAAGCGAGTGAGCAAGGAGTTTTGACATGAAGGAAGTTCTCGTCGTCGCAAATCGGACGCTCGGCGGCGCCAAGCTGCTCGATGCCGTGCGCGCGCGCGCGGCCGAAGGCGACGTGCGCTTCCGCCTCGTCGTGCCGCAGTCCGAGCCGCGCGCCGGCCTCGTCGTCTACGACGAAGCCGTACGCGAATCGGCGCAGGTGCGCGTCGACCTGGCGCTGTCGCTGGTCGCCGGCGAGTCGATCGACGCGACCGGCGAAGTCGGCGACCCCGACCCGTTCCTCGCGACGATGGACGCGATCGGCACGCGCCGCCCCGACGAAGTGATCATCTCGACCTACCCCGCCGTCAGCTCCGGCTGGCAGCGGCGCGACCTGATCGAACGGATCCGCAACGCCTCGGGGCTGCCCGTCGAGCACATCGTCGCCGACATCGACCAGGAGGGCCTGCCGTTCGCCGTCACGCTCGTGCTCGCGTCAAAGACGCTCGAAGGCGAGAACCTGCTCGAGCGGCTGAAGCAGAAGGGCGCCGCCGACGGGCAGACGGCTGTTCATCGTCGTCGTGCCGCAGCCGGACGGCACCGGCGAGGCTCCGCGCGAGGCGCGCGCGCGCCTTGCGACGCTGCTCGACCACCTGCACGAGGCCGGCCTGCTCGCGTCGGGCATGATCGGCGATCCCGATCCCTACAACGCCGCTGTCAACGCGCTGGCGCTGTTCCACGTCGATGACATCGTCATCTCGACGCTGCCCGGCGAGCGCTCCGGCTGGCTGCGCTCGAACCTGATCGGACGCGTGCAGAACGCCACGTCTGCGCCGGTCGAGCACGTCGTCGTCGACGCCACTGCTACCGCGGCTTCGGCCGCCTGAGCGGGAGAAGCGCATGGAGGCCGCCAGCATCGCGCACGGCGTCGCACACGACAGCCACGGAGGCGCGGGCGATCACGAGCACCACGGTCCGCCGCCGGCGAACGCCAGCTCGCGTGTCGAGCCGTCGCTGCTCGGAATGATGCTTTTCATCATCTCGGAGATCATGGTCTTCGGCGCCTTCTTCACGGCGTACTTCTTCATCCGTGTCGCCGAAGGAGACCCGTGGCCGGCGCCCGGCATGCACCTGCCGGTACAGGTCGCCGGCGTCAACACGGCGATCCTCGTCTCCTCGTCGTTCACGATCCACTGGGCCGAGCAGTCGATCAAGCGCGGCAACCGCTTCGGGCTGAAGGCCGGCATGCTGACGACCTTCCTGCTCGGCTGCTCGTTCCTCTTCATCCAGATCAACGAGTACGCGAACATCGGCTTCGCGCCGCAGGACCACGCGCAGCAGACGATCTTCTACTCGCTGACCGGCCTGCACGGCGCGCACGTCTTCATCGGCCTGCTGCTGCTGCTGTTCGTCACGATCCGCTCGTTCCGCGGCCACTACAGCGCCGAGGAGCATCGCGGCGTCGAAGTGCCCAGCATCTACTGGCACTTCGTCGACATCATGTGGCTGGTCGTCTACACGACCGTCTACATCCTCTAGCCGTGTTGAACCCGCTTCGCAGCGAGGGCGAGGCGTTCCGGCTTCTGCTCTATGCGCTCGCCGTGTTCGTGACGATCATCGTCGTGATCCTCGTCGCGCGCGCGATCTCCTAGCGGCGCTGCCGGCGCGCGCCGGCAGCGCGGGCGTATGCTGGCGCGATGGACCCGGCAGAGCGTGACCGGCGCGCCTTCATCGGAGCCGTGGAGACGATCGCGACGCTCGTAGTCGTCGTCGCGATCGTCGCCCTGCTCGTGTGGTTCTTCTTCTTCGCGCACGACCCGCTGCTGCGGGTCTAGCGCTCCCTCGGCTCAGCTCGCCGTCACCCGCGATCCGGTCTCGATGAACTCGAGCAACGGCCCGTTGACCTGCAGCGTGTGCGTCCATGCGATCGCGTGCGGCCCGCCCTGGATCGTGACCAGCTGCGAGCCATCGACCAGCTCCGGCACGCGCTTGCCCGTCTTCTCGTACGGCAGGATCCGGTCGGCGTCGCCTTGGATCACGAGCAGCGGCACGTCGATCTGCGCGAGATCGGCGCGGAAATCGGTCTCCCACGTGCCGATGCACGCGACCGCGGCGATCGCCGAAGCGCTGACGGCGACGTTGAAGGACGTCTGAAAAGCCTGCTCGCTGACGAGCGTGCCGCCGTATTCGTCGATGTTGTAGAAGTTGTCGAGGAAGCCCTTCATCCACGCCGGCACGTCGGCCTTGGCTTCCTTGACGAAG
The DNA here is from genome assembly GCA_963812575.1 of uncultured Solirubrobacteraceae bacterium. Lineage (GTDB taxonomy): Bacteria > Actinomycetota > Thermoleophilia > Solirubrobacterales > Solirubrobacteraceae > Palsa-744. Next base: position 45,825 of record CAWEVS010000006.1, read on the forward strand.
CCGTCGAACAGTGATTTCGGCAGGCCCTCCGGGTTCTCGGCGGTCTGCAGCAGAAACGGCGGGATCGGCGAGACCAGCACGGCTCGCGAGACGCGCTCCGAGCCGTACACGCCGAGATAGCGCGTGACCTCGCCCGTGCCCATCGAGTGCCCGACGAGCGTCGCTTCGCGCAGATCGAGCTCGGCCATCAGCGTCGAGAGGTCGGCAGCGAAGGTGTCGTAGTCGTAGCCGAAGCTCGGCTGGCTCGAAAGGCCGAAGCCGCGGCGGTCGTAGGTGATCACGCGATGGCCCGCGTCGAGGAGCATCGGGACCTGCTTGTCCCACGCTCTCGCGCTGAGCGGATAGCCGTGGATCAGCACGACCGGCGTACCCGCGCCGTAGTCCTCGTAGTGCAGCGAGATCGAGCCCGAGTTCTCCTCGCCGACCCTTATGTAGGGCATGCTTGCTCCTTCGCTTGACGTTGCCCGACCCGACAGGCGTGCGGATCGGATGATCCGAGCCCAAGAAGGCGTCGTCGCGACCCGTCTCCCCGCAGGACTGCTCGCGGCAAACGGCGGTCGAGAGCCCGTCGTCGCCATCCTCGCACCGTTGTCAAGAGTGCCGAGTCCTTCGATCGCGCCGGCAGCGCGGTACGCGGTCGGTGGTCTGCGCTACTTGACCGTCAGCGTGCCGTACATGCCGGCCTGGCGGTGCCCGGGCGCCTCGCAGAAGAACGTGTACGTGCCCGGTTTCAGGTTGACCGAGACCGATGCCGTGCCCTTCGTCACGAACTGGCTGGCGCCGAGCTTCGTGCCCTTCACGCTGGCGCCGCCTTCGCCGGTTTCGATCGCGATGTTGTGCGAGACGCCCGACATGTTCGGCATTTCGATCGTCACCGGTCCCGGCTTCGCGGTCGCCTTGTTCGTTTCGTACGCGAGCTGCCCCTGCGCGTTGGCGGCGATCGACAGCTTGCCGCCCTTCTCTTCGGCCGGCTTGCCCGAGCCGGGCGCCTTGACGGCGCTCGCCAGCAGGCCGGTGTCTTTGCCCGGCTTGGCCGTCACCTCTGAGACGTAGGCGGCCACGTCTTTCAGCTTGTTGCCGCTGATCAGGTTCTTCGGCATCGCGCCTTCGGGATTCGGGATCTGCACCTGTTTTTCGACGATGCCGCGGACGATCGAGCGTCCCTCGCCTTCGGACAGCGCCGCGCGGAACGCTTCGTCGAGGTTCGGCCCGACGAGACCCTTCGTTTCGGCGCGCGCGAGCGTGTGGCAGGAGCCGCACTTGGCGACGAACACCTGCTTGCCGGTGATCAGATTGGCGTTGTCGGCGCCCTTGACCGAGCAGCCGGCTGTGCTCAGCACGACGAGCGCCAGCGCGCCGAGCGTGCACGCGCGCAGCGTCCGCCCGCGCCGCAACGCGGCGAAGCCTCTCTTCCCTCGCTCGAAACGTCAGTTCCGCTCATGAGCGCGCGGAACACTACCCGAAGGCGCGGCCATTCCGGCGCCTCGCGGACGTCCGGCGCCGGTCGCTCAAGGTCGCTGCAGCTGCTCGAGCTCACCGCGCGCGGCCGCGATCACGCCGCGAGCCACGCCCTCCCACGACCACCGCTCGCGGACCGTCTCGACCAGGCCCGCTCGAGCACGCTCGCGAGCCGCCGGATCGGCGCCGAGCCAGCCGAGGACGCGAGCGGCCAGCGCTCCGACGGCGTCGTCGTCGACCGGAAACGACAGCAGCCCGGCCAGCTCGCTCGGCACGGCCAGCGCGAGCGCGCTGCTGACCTCGGCCAGGCCCGAGTGCGCCGCGCTGATCGGCAGCGCGCCACAGGCGGCTGCCTCGGCGGCGACCATGCCGAAGGCCTCCGGGAACGTGCTCGGCACGATGACCGCCTCGCAGGCGGGCAACAGATCGGCAAGCTCGTCGTGCTCGAGGCGCCCGGTCAAGACGACGCGCTCGCCGAGCTCGCTCGCCGCCTCCAGGTAGTGCGCTGCGCCGCTCGCCTGACAGGCCATCGAGAAACGCCAGCAGGTGGCGCAGCGGCCGGGCCTCTCCCGCCTCACCCTCGAGCGAGCGACCGGCGAGCGCGAGCTCGCGCGCCGCGGCGAGATCGCCGCTCTCGAGTGCCTCGCGGAGGCGTTCGAACGCCTGCGCGGTAGCCGCCGAAGCCGACCACGACGAGCGTCGCCTCGGGTACGTGCTCGAGCACCAGCGGCCAGCAGGCGAGCAGCAGGTCGACGCCCTTGCTGACGATCAGCTTGCCGACGAACGCGACGAGGCGCTCGCGCTCGGGCCGAAGCTCGGCGAGCGCGCTCGGCGGCCGCATCGACGTCGCGTGCGAATGCATCGGCCCGCACGGCGCCTCCCGGCGGTTCGCTCGCGCGCTGCTGCCGTGCTCGCTCGCCCTCGCCTCGCAGCCTCTCCGCCAGCTCGCGCACGCCGGCGATCGCCTGCTCGCGCGAGCGTGGCTCGAAGCGCTCGACGTCGACACCCGGCGGGCCCAGTCGCGTGCGGCGCTCGACGTCCGGTTCTTCGAGCGCGCTCCACAGGCTCGCGGCCGTGTGGTGCGAGCCGACGAGGATGCCGTTCGCCGACCGCAGCCCCTCGCGCGCGGCCGGCAGGAAGCGCTGGGGTTCGGGCTTGACCGTGTACTCGAGCGCGCTGCCGTGAACCTTGACCGCGTAGGGCACCTCGCCGCCGAGCGCGCGAGCGAGGATCAGCGGACCCATCACGAGGTGGTTGGCGAGCGCCACGTCCGGCGAGACGCGCTCGACGAGCTCGCGCACGGCGCGCACGTTGGCCTCGACGTAGCGCTCGATCTCCTGATCGCTGCAATCGGCGAATGTGCGCGCCTCGATGCCCTCGTAGCGGTCGGCGACATAGACCGGCAGCAGCCCACCGATGTTCGGGCGGTAGACCGTGCAGCGCGCCTGCCCGGCCGGCGCTGGACGCAGCTCGCGCAGTCGCAGCGAGCCGCCGTCCCAGTCGCCGGCCGCGTCGACGAACGGCTGGCGCTCGGGGTGGCGGTCCTGGCTCAGCAGGTGGACCTCGTGGCCGAGCTTCACGAGCGCCGCCGCCAGGCGAGCGTTGTAGACGTTCGAACCCGTGCCGGCGAGCAGGTAGCCGTGGAACACGAGGACGCGCACCGCTCGACCCTATCGATCGCCTCGTCGTCGGCCGCTCCGATAAAGTCTGTCTCGTGAGCAGCAAGCAGCGCTACCGCATGCGCAACCCCGCGACGGGGCGCGAAATCGTCCTCGAGGCCGAGCCGGACGAGATCTACCTGGATCGCGAGACGGGCGATCAGCTCGAAGTCGTCGGCAAGGTTCTGCCGCTGGCGCCGTCGGAGTCGCGACTGGCCTGGGCCGTCGAGAACCTGCGCTTCTGCAACTGGTGCGACCAGCTCGCGCAGAAGGACCTCAACGACTGCCCGACCTGCGGCAGGCGGATGGGACCGCTCGGCTCGCGGGCGGCAGATCGTTGAAAGCCAGAGCGCTCGCGCTGGCGCTCGCGCTGTTGCTGGCGACCACGCTCGCGGCATGCGGCGGCGGCAGTAGCGCCTCGGACGCGATTCCGAAGAGCACGCCTGAAATCACGCCGCCGAACGACACGAGCGCCGAAAAGGCCGCGGCGCAGACGACCTCGACCTCGACGTCGAGCACGAAAACGTCGACCACCAGCGGCGAAAGCGCGGCGAACGAATCGGGCGGCAACGAAGCGACCGAAGAACCGGAAAGCGGCGGCAGCTCGAGCGGCGCCGAAACCGAAGAAAAAGCCAGCAGCCCGTCCGGCGGCGCGTCTGCCGAAAAAGAAGCGTCGAGCGAAAAATCGGCCGCCGAATCAAGCCCCTCCGGCGGCGCCAGCGCGCCGACGAAATAGCGACGCGTCTCCCGCCGGCACAGTCGCCGAGCGATCGTGCACACCAGGTTCGCACCGCGCAGAGAGCTGCGTGTAGGGCGCCGCTGGGCAAGCGAGGCAAGGACGCACCCCTTTCGGGGCTCAGGCAGGTTCGCGTGGCGTGCTGGCCGAAACGGGGATGCGAGCGAAGCGAGTGTCTCCCGGCTTCGGTACGCGAGCGACTGAGGACGCAGCCTCGCGCCGCTCAGCGGCGCGCTACGGCGTTGAGATCATCGTCGCCGAGTACGTCAGGCGTGCCGTCTGATAGAGGCAGAAGTACTGCACGGCCGAGCCGATCGACGTCTGCGTGCTCTGCGAGCTGGTGCTCGAGCACTGCTTCTTTTCGCGACTCGCGCGCCAGGAGGTGTCCTTGCCGAAGCCCAGCGCGAGCGCCGGTGCCCAGGTCGGCACGGTCAGCGCGATGATGTCGCCCTTTTTGACCTTGATCGTCGTTTCCAGCGGGAACTGCGCCGTCTTGCCGAAGTATTTTTCGAGCTTCACGGTCGGGCTGGAGGCGACCAGTTTGTAGGTCAGGTTCGGCGACTTTTCGGCGCGCAGCACGGCAATGCCGGCTTCGGCGACGCCGCCCTCGTTGGCGTTGAAGAACTTGACCTGCGTCGCGTTCGGCTTGCCGAGCGTGATCGTCCAGGCGACGACCGTGCCGGCCTTCTGCGCGTTCATCAGCGTCGTGTTGGTGCCGACCTTGACCTGGAAGCCGGTCGTGCGGCTGACGGCCAGGCAGGGGCTCGCCGGGCAGCTGGGAACCGTTTCGGGCGTCGTCGCCGGGATCACGCCGACTTCGGCGATCGTCGCGGGTGCAACCGCAGGCAGCAGGAGGACGAGCACGAAGCTCGCGAGGATGGCCGGGTATATGCGTTTCATCGTTGCCATTGAACACGCCTCGCGGCCAGTTGTAGCGGTTTGACCATTCGCTATTCGCCGCCGAGTTCCTTCGCGGTGGCCGCGATCTCGTCTGGATCGCCGGCCTGCGGCACCCACGGCAACCGCAGTCCATCGCCCTCGTAGCGCGGGATCACGTGCACGTGGAAGTGGAAGACGGTCTGAAACGCGACGGCGCCGCAGGAGTTCAGCAGGTTGACGCCGTCGGCGCCGAGCCGCTGCTTGATGCGACCCGCCAGCCGTTGCGATGCCAGCGCGACCGCCGCCAGATCCTCGCCGTCGATCGCCAGCAGGTCGGGCGAGTGCTCGCGCGGCACGACGAGCGCGTGCCCGCGCGTGGCCGGAGCGATGTCCATGAACGCGACGGTCCGCTCGTCTTCGTCGACGATCGTCGCCGGAAGCTCGCCGGCGACGAGTTTGCAGAAGATGCAGTTCGGATCGCGCATCGCCGCGAAGCCTATTCGGATCGGCCGCGCTCGTCGCGCGCACGAGCCTCGAGGAAGGCGAGCGCCTGCTCGCGCGTGCTCACCTCGCCGGCGAACTGCTCGGCCGCCAGCGCCTGCAGCAGCTCGCCGATCTGCGGCCCCGGCTCGATGCCGAGGTGGCTGCTCAGCTCATCGCCTCGCAGCAGCGGGCGCGCGGCGCCGCTCGCACGCCAGCTCAGCGCGTGGTCGAGCATCGTGTCGGGCGACCTGCAGATGCGCGGCGATCGCCTGCTCGGCGCGATCGCCGCGCGTCGCCAGGCGGTCGGCGACCGACAGCAGCGTGACGTCGACCTCGACCGGCTCGGTTGCGAGCAGGTAGGCGAACACGGTCCGGCGCGAGAGCGGCTGCGGCTCGTGCACGAGAAAGCCGAGCCGGAGGTGCTCGCGCGCCAGCGCCGCGACGTGCGCTCGCAGCCGCTCGCTCGTGCGCAGCCGACCGAGCACCTCGCGCGCGAGGCTCGCGCCGCGCTCGTCGTGGCCGAGGAACGTGACGCGGCCGTCGCTCGGGCGAACGCCGCGTGTCAGCGGCTTTGCGGCATCGTGCAGCAGCGCGCCCCAGCGCAGCGCCTCGCCGCGCGTGAGCCCGTCGGCGAGCGGCTCGGCGAGCAGCGCGGCGACCTCCGCACGGCGCTCGCCGATCGCCGCCTCGAGCTCGGCGTCGACGCTGCTCGGATCGGCCGCAAAGCGCTCGAGCGCGATCGTCCGCGCGAGCACCTCGAGCGTGTGCTGATAGACGTCGGCATGGTGGAAGCGGTTCTGCTCGACGCCGCGCAGCGCCTCGAGCTCCGGCAGGACGACTCGCAGAGCATCGAGCTCCCCGAGCAGCTCCAGGCCGCGCAGCGCCTCGCCGGCGGCGATGATCCGGCGCAGCTCGGCGAACAGCCGCTCGGGCGAGCAGCGCGCGAGGGCGGCGGCGTGCTCGCGCGCGACAGCGCAGCGTCTCGGGCTCGGGTTCGAGGCCCAGCTCGACAGCGACGCGCGCGAGGCGCAGCACGCGCAGCGGATCTTCGGCGAACGCGCTCGCGGCGACCATTCGCAGCCGGTTGGCCGACAGATCGGCGATGCCGCCGTGTGGATCGATCGGCGCGCCGCCGGCGAGCGGCTCGGCGATCGCGTTGACCGTGAAGTCGCGCAGCGCGAGGTCGGCCTCGAGCGAGCCGCCGCGCAACGGCTCGACGTCGACCTGCCACGAGGAATCACGTGCGCTGACGCGCCAGGCGCCGAACTGCTCCGACAGCGAGAAGCAGGCGGCGCGCCCTGCGGCACGAGCGATCGCGCGGGCCGCCTCGCCCGGATCGCCGTCGACGACGAGATCGAGATCGCTCGTCTGACGTCCCAGCAGCCGGTCGCGGATCGCTCCGCCGACCAGCCAGGCCGGACGGTCCGAGAGCGCGGCGCGAGCGGCCTGCAGCGGGTCAGCCATCGTGCGCCGGCACCGAGGATCGCCGCCCGGCGCCGTCGAGCTCGCGCTCGTGCGAGCCGGGCTCGAGCGCCATGCCGTCGCGATGGTAGGCGCGCGTGACGCGTGAGCTCAGCGCACAGGTGATCTCGTAGTTGATCGTCGCCAGGCGTCGCGCGAGCTCCTCGGCCGTGATCCGCTCGGAGCCGTCGCTGCCGATCAACGTCGCGCGCGCGCCGCGCAGCCGCTCGGGATCGCCTGCGAGACCGAGCTCGACGGTCACGTTGTCCATGCTGACGGTGCCGACAAGCGGGTAGCGCGCGCCGTCGATCAGCACATCGGCGTTGTTCGACAGCCCGCGCCGCCAGCCGTCGCCGTAGCCGATCGGCAGCACGCCCAGCCAGGTGTCGCGCTCGGCGATGAAGCGCCGCCCGTAGCCGGCGCTCTCACCTGCGCCGCACCGCTTCACCTCGGCTACGTAGGAGCTCAGCTCAAGCGCCGGCTCGAGCTCGCGCGCCGCCGGGTCGACGCCGAAAGGGTCCATCCCGTAGACGGCGATGCCACAGCGCGCCATGTCGAAATGCGATGCGGCGTCACGCAGCGCCGCCGCGCTGTTGGCCGCGTGTGCGATCAGCTCCGGGCACCGCCTGCTTGCAGGCTGCCGCCCACCGCGCGAACGTCTCCAGCTGCGCGTCGAAGAAGCCGTCGTCGTCGAGTTCGTCGGCCGTCGCGAAGTGCGACATCACGCCGACCGCCTCGACCGAGCTCGCGTCGTGAGCGGCAGCGAGCACGCGCGTCGCGTGCTCGGCGTCGCGAGTGCCGAGCCGGCCCATGCCGGAGTCGAGCTTCACGTGCACGCGCCCGCCGCCGCCGTCGGCAACGGCGCGCACGTAGGCCTCGCTCCAGACGACGACGTCCGCGCGCGCGGCGAGCGCATCGCGCGAGCTCCTCGAGCGTCAGCGCGCCCATCACCAGGATCGGCACCTCGTGCAGGCCGCCGTCGCGCAGCTCGCGCGCCTCCTGCGCAGTCGCGACGGCCAGCCAGCTGGCGCCGCCGGCCAGCGCCGCCTCGGCGCTGGCGAGCGCGCCGTGGCCATAGCCGTCGGCCTTGACGACCGCGCACAGCTCCGCGGCGCTGCGCAGCTCGCGTCGCAGGCGCGCGCAGTTGCGCTCGATCGCAGCGACGTTGACGCTCGCCTGTGCGCGCGGCGGCGTCACGATCGCGCTCCCGCGCCCGCTCTCACCGCGGGCAGCGCGTCGATCACGTCGCCGGCGATCACGCCCTCGGCGCCGCCCTGGCGGCGCGCCGCCTCGCGGCCGGCGTCGGCGTGCAGCCAGACGCCCGCCGCCGCCGCGGAGAACGGCCTCGAGCCGCTGCGCCAGGAGCGCCGCGATCACGCCGGTCAGCACGTCTCCGGTGCCGGCCGTCGCGAGCGCCGGGCTGCCGCCGCGGCTGACGGCGACCTCGCCGCTCGGCGTCGCGATCAGCGTGTCATCGCCCTTCAGCACGACGACCGCGCCCGACTGCTCGGCGGCCGTGCGCACCGCGCGCAGGCGCTCGCGCTCGATCTGCGCGCTGTCGAGCTCGAGCAGCCTGCCGAGCTCGCCGGCATGCGGCGTAAGCACGGTCGGCGCAGGACGCGCGCGCAACGACGCCAGCCGTCCTGCGTGAGCGTTGAGACCGTCCGCATCGAGCACGACCGGAGCCTGCGCGGTGGCGGCGAGCGCCCGCGCGAAGGCGACCGCGCCGTCGCTGCGGCCAAGCCCGGGACCGATCGCCAGAGCACCGTTCGGCCTGATGCTCTGAATCACCTCCTCGACCGCCGCCGGCGCGAGCTCGCCGCTCTCCTCGGAGAGGCCGCGCGTCATCAGCTCGGGCGTCGCCGCCGCCGCGAGCACGTCCTGCAGCGAGGCCGGCACGCAGGCGATCACGTAGCCCGCGCCGGCGCGCATGCTGGCCTGCGAGGCCATCCGCGGAGCGCCCGTCAGGCCGCGCGAGCCTCCGGCGACGACGACCTGCCCGGAGACGAACTTCGTCGTGTCGCGAGCGCGCCTGGGCAGCAGCTCGGCGATCGACGAGGAGATCAGCCCGATGCGCGCATCGAGCGGAGCGCCGCGCGGAACGCCGATCTCGATCGTCTCGACCTCGCCGGCGTGCGCCTTGCCGGGCATGATCCACAGGCCGGGCTTGGCGGCGTGGAAGGTGACCGTCGCGACGGCCGTCACGGCAACGCCGGCGACGACGCCGCTCGAGGCATCGACGCCGCTGGGAACATCGACGGCGACGACCGGCGCGGAGGAGCCGTTGATCGCCTCGATCGCCTGCGCCACGGCGCCGTGCGGCTCACCTTCGAAGCCGGTGCCGAGCAGCGCGTCGACGATCACCGCGGCTCGTGAGATCGCCTCCTGCGCGGCCGGCTCGTCGAGCAGCAGCGGCGGCTTGCCCGGCAACCGCTCGAGGTTTGCGGCGGCGTCGCCTTGGAACTGCTCGGGCGGCGCGGTGCAGACGACCAGCACTTCGCGTCCGGTCTCGCGCAGCAGCCGGGCGACGACGAGCCCGTCGCCGCCGTTGTTGCCCTTGCCGCAGAGCACCGCCACGACGCCGTCGGGCACGCGCCGCGATACCTCGCGCGCGACGCCTGCTCCGGCGCGCTCCATCAGTTCGAGACCGGGCACGCCGTGCTGCTCGATCGCCCAGCGGTCGACCGCGCGCATCGCCTCGGCGTCGGGAAGCGGTGTCAGCCAATCGGGAAGCTGCGACACGTCAGCGATGCTAGATGGTGGCGCGCCGGGAGCCGCGCGCGGCTACTCGACGGTGACCGTCTTGGCGAGGTTGCGCGGCTGATCGACGTTCAGCCCGCGTTTGCGCGCGACTGCATAGGCGAGCAGCTGCAGCGGGATCACGGCCAGGATCGGCTGCAGCATCCAATCGCTCGCGGGCACGCCGATCGAGGCGTCGACGTGCGGCTCGACGTCGCCGTCGCCGGCCGTGCTGATCGCGATCACGTAGGCGCCACGCGCGCGCGCCTCCTGGATGTTCGAGATCAGCTTGTCGAGCACCGGCGAGCGCGTCGCGACGCAGACGACCGGCGTCGCCTCGTCGAGCAGCGCGATCGGGCCGTGCTTCATCTCGCCGGCCGCGTAGGCGTCGGTCGAGATGTAGGAGATCTCCTTCAGCTTCAGCGCGCCCTCGAGCGCGACCGGCAGACCGACGTGGCGGCCGATGTAGAAGAAGAAGTCGGCCTGCCAGCAGCGCTCGGCGATCGCGTCGAGCCCCGGCTCGAGCTGCCCGACGAGCTCGTCGATCAGGTGCGGCAGACGCTTCAGCTCGCCGACGAGCTCGGCGATCCGCTCCGCCGGCAGCGTCTCGCGCAGCTCGGCCAGGCGCAGCGCCAGCAGGTACATGACGGCGACCTGGCAGACGAACGTCTTCGTCGCGGCGACGCCGATCTCCAGCCCGGCGCGCGTGTAGAGCACGCCGTCGGCCTCGCGCGTGGCCTGCGAGCCGCGCGTGTTGGTGACCGCCAGGACCGTCGCACCGCGCTCGCGCGCGAGGCGCATCGCCGCGAGCGTGTCGGCCGTCTCGCCCGACTGCGAGATGCCGATCACGAGGTCGCGCGGGCCGACGACGGGGTTGCGATAGCGGTACTCGGAGGCGATGTCGAGCTCGACCGGCACTCGCGCCCACTCCTCGAGCGCGTAGCGGCCGATCAAGCCGGCGTGGTAGGCGGTGCCGCAGGCGACGACGATGATCCGCTCGACGCCGGCCAGGATCGACTCGTCGAGCGCGTCCTGCTCGTCGAGGTCGACGCTGCTGCCGCTGGCCGTGCGGTCGAAGATCGTGTCGGCGACGGCGTCGGCCTGTTCGTGGATCTCCTTCAACATGAACGTGTCATAGCCGCCCTTCTCGGCGGTCTCCTCGCTCCAGTCGACCGCTTCCAGCGGACGCTCGACGGGCGTGCCGTCGGCGGTCATGATCGTGACGCCGTCCGGGCGCAGCAGGACGATCTCGCCGTTCTCGAGGTACTGCACGTTGCGAGTCTCGGCGAGGAACGCGGGCACGGCCGAGGCGATGAACTGCTCGCCCTCGCCGCGGCCGATGATCAGCGGGCACTCCTTGCGCGCGCCGACGAGCAGCTCCGGCTCGTCGAGGCTCATCGCGACGAACGCGTAGTGGCCCTCGAGCTCGGCGAAGGCGAGCCGCACCGCCTCGGCGAGGTCGTCGACGTAGTGCGCGGCGATCAGGTGCGCGATCACCTCGGCGTCGGTCTCCGAGGTGAACACGCTGCCGGCGGCCGACAGCCGCGCCTTCAGCGCCATGTAGTTCTCGACGATGCCGTTGACGACGACGTGGATCCGGTCGCCGTTGTCGAAGTGCGGATGCGCGTTCTCCTCGCTGACGCGCCCGTGCGTCGCCCAGCGTGTGTGACCGATTCCGGTGCTCGCCGGACGGGCGGCGACGGCGACGGCGCCGTTGCCGCGTGCCAGCCCTTCGGCGCCGAGCTTGTCCTGCAGTGCGCTGAGGTTGCCGACCGCGCGGACCGCTTCGATGCGCCCGTCGGCGATCACCGAGATGCCCGCAGAGTCATAGCCGCGGTACTCGAGCTTGCTGAGGCCGGCCAGCAGCAGATCCCGAACCGGGCGGCCTCCGACGTAGCCAACGATCCCGCACATCCGATCGAAGATACCAGCGCCTCTTGCGAGCGCTGCGGGGCTGCACGGCGCCGGCCGGGACGCGTCCTCAGGAGACTGCCGCGCTGGCGAGGCGATACAGAGCCGAGCCTCGCTCGGGTCGGCCACGCGGGCCGAAGTAGGCGTCTCCGGCCTCGGCGGTCGAGGTGTCGCGCAGCAGCGAGAAGCCGCGCTCTGCGAGGAACGCGCCGACGGCAGCCGGCGCCAGCCCGAACGTCCACGGCTCGCCGCGCCTGCGAACGGCCTGCAGCCAGCGCTCGGCCTCGGGAAACGCGCCCGGGCACTCGAGCGCCGCGCGATCGACGTAGGTGAACAGCAGCGTGCTGCCGGGCGCCGCGAGCGCTCGGATCGCGGCCAGCGTCGCGTCGACGGCCGCCGTCGTCAGATAGTTGGTCACGCCCTCCCACAGAAAGATCGCGGGCGCCTCGCGCCGATAGCCGCAGCGCAACAGCGAATCGCCGAGATCGTCGCGCTCGAAGTCGACGGCGACGTGCCTGATCGAGGCGGATGCGGAGCCGTTCAATCGTGCCGACGCGCTGACGCTTGACCGCCTGCGTCGCCGGCTGATCGACCTCGAAGACGGTGCTGCCCCGCAGCGCAGCCAGCCGATATGCGCGGCTGTCGAAGCCTGCTCCGAGGATCACCAGCTGGTCGACGTCCGAGGCGGCGCCGGTCACCGTCTCGTCGATCAGCCGCGTGCGCGCGACGGCCGAGGCACGCGGTCCCGGCCCGCCCGCGCGATCGTAGATCGCCTCCACGATCCGACGTGCCGGCGCGACGCGCGCGCACGCCAGCAGCGAGCGCCAGCGCCGCGAGAGGAGCGACGCCGCGAACGGATCCTCGAACAGGCGCTCGCGCGGCGGGCGCGCGGACTCGAGCCCGCGCTGGAAGGCCATCAGTTCGGCGGTCTGACTCGCCCTGTCGTTCGCTCCTGCTCCGCTTCATCGCATAAGTATAGATCATATACATATGCCGTATACTTTCCAACAGGCATGGGTAGACCGGCGCAGATCAACCGTGAGGCGATCCTCCGCGCGAGCCTGGCGATCGCCGACGAGCGCGGGCTGGAGGCGGTCACGATGCAGGCTGTCGCGAGCGCGCTGGACGTGACGCCGATGGCGCTCTACCGGCACGTCGCCAGCAAGGCAGACCTGCTCGACGGGCTGGTCGAGAGCCTGCTGACCGGATTTCCGCTGCCGGCCGATGGGCTGGCCTGGGATCTGCGCCTGCGCGAGCTCGGCCGCTCGATGCGCGAGATCGCGCGGCGACACCCGCAGGTCTTCCCACTGCTCTGAGCAGGCCGGCCACGACGGCGGCCTCGCTGCGCGTGCGCCGGGCGGCTCGTGCCGCGATCGAAGAGGCCGGCCTCGACAGCGAGCAGCGCCGAGCACGCCGAGCGGCTGATCAGCACGGCGATCCTCGGCTTCGCCGCGAGCGAAGCCGGCGGTCGCTTTCGCGAGCTGTCTCCCGCGACGATCGACGCCGACTACGCGCGGCTCGAGAACGCGATCGCGAGCCTGCTGGAGCAGACGGCGCGCTGAGGCCTCTCAGCCTCCTGCGCCGAGCTCGCGCTCGACCAGCGCCGCCAGGCGCTCGCAGACCTCGTCGGCCTCGGACTCGCTCGGCGCCTCGACCATCACGCGCACGAGCGGCTCGGTGCCGCTGGCGCGCACGAGCACGCGTCCGCGGCCGCTCAGCGCCCGATCGGCCTCGGCGATCGCCTGCTTGACCTCCTCGGCCGCCGCGAACGCATCGCGATCACGCACGCGCACATTGACGAGCCGCTGCGGCAGCTTCGTCATCGCCGCCCGCTCGCTGAGATCGCCGCCGGCGAGCGCCTCGAGCGTCAGGAGCGCGCCGGCGATGCCGTCGCCGGTGCGGTTGAAGCCCATCTCGATGATGTGCCCCGACTGCTCGCCGCCGAGCGTGAAGTCGCGTGCGCGCAGCTCCTCGAGCACGTAGCGGTCGCCGACGTTCGTCGTCGCGACAGTCACGCCGGCGCGCTCCATCGCCGAGTGAAAGCCGTAGTTGGTCATCACCGTCACGACGACGCCGTCGCCGTCGAGCCGGCCGGCGCCGCGCAGGTGCAGCGCCGCCAGCGCCAGCAGCTCGTCGCCGTCGACGATCCCGCCGAGCCGGTCGACCGCGAGCACGCGGTCGCCGTCGCCGTCGAACGCGAAGCCGATGTCGTGGCCGCCGGCGAGCACGCGCGCAGCGAGCGCCTGCGACGTGCGTCGAGCCGACGCCGTCGTTGATGTTGCGCCCGTCGGGCTCGTCGGCGATCACGCTGACGTCCGCGCCGAGCCGCCTGAAGATCTCCGGCGCGACATCGAAGGTCGCGCCGTTGGCACAGTCGAGCAGCACGCCGATGCCGCTCAGGTCGAGCTCGCGAAAGCGCGTGTGCAGCTCGCGCAGGTAGTCCTCGGCGGCGCCGCGCAGGTCGCGTACGCGCCCGATCGCGGCAGGGCGCGGACCGGGGCCCTCGGCCAGCGCCAGCTCGATCCGGTGCTCGTCCTCGTCGGAGAGCTTGTAGCCATCGGCGGCGAAGAACTTGATGCCGTTGTCCTCGTAGGGGTTGTGCGAGGCCGACAGCACGACGGCCAGGTCGAATCCGTAGCGGCCGAGCAGCAGCGGCGCGGCCGGCGTCGGCAGCACGCCGCCCAGCAGCGCGTCGCCTCCGGCCGAGCTGACGCCCGCGGCGACGGCAGCCTCGAGCATCTCGCCGGACTCGCGCGTGTCGCGCAGGATCAGCACCTGCGGGCGCTCGGCTGCCGCCTGCGCGGTCGCAGCGCGAGCGAGCGCGAGCGCGAGCTCTGCCGTCAGGAACTCGCCGGCCAGTCCACGCACACCGTCCGTGCCGAACAGCTTGCGGGCCATACTCACCCTCGCGTTATCGACGCTAACGCTTGGAGAACTGAGGCTTCTTGCGGGCCTTCTTCAGGCCGGCCTTCTTGCGCTCCTTCGCGCGCGAGTCACGCGTGAGGAAGCCGCGGCGCTTGAGCTCGCCGCGCAGGTTCGGATCGGCCTCGAGCAGCGCGCGCGAGACGCCGTGGCGCAGCGCGCCGGCCTGCGCGGAGATGCCGCCGCCGTGCAGCCTGGCGACCACGTCCATCTTCTCCTGGTAGCCGACCGTCTCGAGCGGCTGGCGGATGTTGCGCTGGAGCGTGTCGCGCGGGAAGTGCTGCTCGAGCGTGTGACCGTTGATCAGGTAGGTGCCTTTGCCGGGGCGCAGCGTGACGCGCGCGATCGCCGTCTTGCGCTTGCCCGTCGCGCGATAGCGCGCACCGGCCGCGAGGTCGATCGCGGCCGTTGCGATCGGCTCGCTGAGCGACTCCTCGCCCTCCTCGACCTCGGCGCTCGGCGCTGCGTCGCCCTCGTCGCTCTCGACCGCGTAGGGATCCTCATAGCCGGCCTGCTCGCGACCCAGCGGGTCGGCGCCCTCGGGAACGATGTCCACTTCGAGGTGCGCGCCCGGCACGGCCGGTTTCACGGTCGCCGTGACGTCGGCGTCGTCGCCTTCGTCCTCGTCCTCGTCGACGGCCGCCTCGACGGCAGCTGCGTCCTCGGACTCCTGCAGCGCCTCGAGCGCCGCATCCTCGGCCGAGCCGGCGATCTCCTGCGCGTCCTCGCTCGGCACCGCGTGGCCCTCGCCGGCCGGCTCGACGGCAGCCGGCTCCGGCGCCTGCTCGCCGCCGGCCTCGAGCGCCTCCTGCGCGGCCTCCAGCGCCGCATCCTCGGCCGAGCCGGCGATCTCCTGCGCGTCCTCGCTCGGGACGGCGTTCTGCGGAGTCTCCTCCGGCGGTGTGTCAGGCGTCTCGTCGTCGGCCATCAGCGCTCGATCTCCAGCGGTTGCGGTTTCTGGGCGACGTGCGGGTGCTCCGGCCCGGCGTACACCTTCAGCTTGGTCAGTTGCTTACGCGCCAGGCGGTTGCGCGGCATCATCCCTTTGACGGCGAGGCGAATGATCTCCTCGGGGCGACGCGCGAGCATCTCCTCGAAGGTCCGCGAACGCAGGCCGCCGGGATATCCGGAGTGGCGGTAGTAGCGCTTGTCGGCTCGCTTGTTGCCGGTCACGTGGATCTTCTCGGCGTTGATCACGATGACGAAGTCGCCGGTGTCGATGTGCGGCGTGTACTCCGGCTTGCGCTTGCCGCGCAGCATGTCGGCGATCTGCGTCGCCGCACGTCCGAGCGTCAGCCCGTTGGCGTCGACGAGCAGCCAATTGCGCTCGCGATCGGTCGGCTTCGCTACGTATGTCTTCGTCGAGGGTGCCATAGGCGTGAAAAAGGCCACGCTGCCGATCGTCGACCGGACGCGCGGCGGGGGTGCATCATAGGCGAAGTGCGCTTCGCCGTAAGGGTCAGCGACGACGCACCCAGGCGGGCGATCGTGGTTCGTGTCAAGGACGCAGGGAAGTGTCGAGGAGCGGTGCTTCGCACTTCGGTAGCGAGCGACCGAGGACGCCGACACGGGCCGCGAGGCGTCTGCCTGGGTCACTCCCACTCGATCGTGCCTGGTGGCTTCGAAGTTATGTCGAGCACGACGCGATTGACCTCGCGCAGCTCGTTGATCATCCGCGAGGCGATCGCCTCGAGCAGGTCATACGGCAGCCGCGCCCAGTCGGCCGTCATCGCGTCGTCGCTCGTCACGGCGCGCAGCACGACGACGTAGCCGTAGGTGCGCTCGTCGCCCTGCACGCCGACCGTGCGCACGTCGGGCAGCACGCAGAACGACTGCCACAGCTCGCGGTACAGGCCGGCCTTGCGGATCTCCTCCTGCAGGATGTAGTCGGCCTCGCGCAGCACGTCGAGGCGCTCCTTCGTCGCTTCGCCGCCGACGATCCGGATCGCGAGGCCCGGGCCGGGAAACGGCTGGCGCCAGACGAGCCGGTCGGGCAGGCCGAGCTCGGCGCCGACCGCGCGCACCTCGTCCTTGAACAGCGCGCGCAACGGCTCGACGAGCTCGAATTCGAGGTCGTCGGGCAGGCCGCCGACGTTGTGATGCGACTTGATCGTCGCCGCGCCGGTGCCGCCGCCGGACTCGATCACGTCGGAGTACAGCGTGCCCTGCACGAGAAAGCGCGCGCCCTCGCCGTCGCTGCCGGCCAGCCGCGCCGCCTCCTCCTCGAACACGCGAATGAACTCGGCGCCGATCGCCTTGCGCTTGGCCTCGGGCTCGGTCACGCCTTTCAAGCGCTCGAGGAAGCGCTGCTCGGCGTCGACGGCGACGAGCGGAACCTTGAACGTGTCGCGGAAGGCGCTGATCACCTGCTCGCCCTCGTCCTTTCGCATCAGGCCGTGGTCGACGAACACGCACGTCAGCTGGTCGCCGATCGCTCGGTGCACGAGCAGCGCTGCGACGGACGAGTCGACGCCGCCGGACAGCCCGCAGATCACCTGCGCGTCGCCGACCTGCGCGCGGATCCGGCGGATCTGTTCCTCGACGATCGACGCCGCCGACCAGGTCTGCTCGCAGCCGCAGATCTCGGTCAGGAAGCGCGTCAGGATCTGCTGGCCGTAGGGCGTGTGGACGACCTCGGGATGGAACTGGATGCCGTAGACGCCGCGCTCGATGCTCTCGACGGCAGCGACCGGCGAGGAGCTCGAAGAGGCCAGCGCCGTAAAGCCCGGCGGCGCGTCATAGACGGTGTCGCGATGCGACATCCAGCAGGTCTGCTCGGCGGGCATGCCGGCCAGCAGCACGCCCGGCTCGGCGACGTGCAGGTCGGAGCGGCCGAACTCGCCGACCTCGGCCTCCTCCACCCTGCCGCCGAGCTCGTGCACGAGCAGCTGCATGCCGTAACAGATGCCCATCACCGGCACGCCCAGCTCGAGCAGCTCGCGCTGCAGGCCCGGCGCGCCGGGCGCATAGACCGAGGCGGGGCCGCCCGAGAGGATGATCCCGCGCGGTTTGCGCGCGGCGATCTTCTCGACCGGAACCGTGTGCGGCAGCAGCTCGGAGAACACGCCGCAGTCGCGCACGCGCCGCGCGATCAGCTGGCTGTACTGCCCGCCGTAGTCGATCACCACGATCTCTTCGATCGCGGCACCGATCGTGCCCGCCTCGGCGGCGTCCGTCTCGGGCGCCGTGACGGCGGCCTCAGTCATGTACTAGCGCTGCCGCCTTGCCGTTGGTGGCGCCCATGCCGACCTGCTGGTCGCGCTGCAGCGACTTGCCCTCGGTCTGCAGCGCCGGCGCGATCACGACCTCGGCTCGGTTGAACTCGGCCAGGTCCTTGTGCCCGCAGGTCGCCATCGAGGTGCGCAGCCCGCCGAACAGGTTGAACGTGCCGTCGTTCTCGCGCGCCGGACCGGTCAGGATCTCCTCGAGCGTGCCGTTCTGATGCGTCGCCACGCGCGCGCCACGCGGCAGGCTCGGGTGGAACGTCGCCATGCCCCAGTGAAAGCCGCGGCCGGGCGCCTCGTAGGCGCGTGCCAGCGGCGATCCGATCATCACGGCGTCGGCGCCGAGCGCGATCGCCTTGGAGACGTCGCCGCCGTTTTTCATGCCGCCGTCGGCGATCACCTGGGCGTACTCGCCGGTCTCGAGCATGTGCGTCGAGCGTGCGTGCGCGACGTCGGCGATCGCCGTCGCCTGCGGCACGCCGATGCCGAGCACGCCGCGCGTCGTGCAGGCGGCGCCGGGGCCGACGCCGACGAGCACGCCGGCCGCGCCGGTGCGCATCAGGTGCAGGCCCGTGTGGTAGGAGGCGCAGCCGCCGACGACGACCGGCACGTCGAGCGACGGGATGAACTCCTTCAGGTTGAGCGGCTCGGAGACCGTCGAGACGTGTTCGCCGGAGACGACCGTGCCCTGGATCACGAGCACGTCGAGGCCGGCCTCCATCGCGATCTCGTAGTACTTCAGGACGCGCTGCGGCGTCAGCGACGCGGCGACGACGACTTTCTGCTCCTTGATCTCGGCGATCCGCTGCGCGATCAGCTCGGGCTTGATCGGCTCGGCGTAGATCTCCTGCATCTCCCGCGTCGCGAGCTCCTTCGGCAGCGCCGCGATCCGCTCGAGCTGCTCCTCGGCGTCCTCGTAGCGCGTGAAGATGCCCTCGAGGTTGAGCACGGCGAGTCCGCCGAGGCCGCCGATGATGCCGGCCGTGCGCGGCGAGACGACGCCGTCCATCGCCGAGGCGAGCATCGGCAGCTCGAACTGGTAGGGCCCGAGCTTCCACGAGATGTCGATGTCGTCGGGGTCGCGCGTGCGTCGCGAAGGGACGATCGCGATGTCGTCGAAGCCGTACGCCTGACGGGCCTTCTTGCCACGTCCGATCTCAATTTCCATCGCTAGATCCTCGCAGTCGTTTCGGACGAGAAAACCCCGCTCTCGGCGGGGCTGAAACGGGGTCGGCGACGTGCCGAGGAGGTGTTGTCGCGGGCGCCGGCCAACCGAATCTGAGCATAGCAACGGCGGGCCGGCACCTACCCCCTTGGATATCCTCGTATTACATGAGCGAGGGGGCGAACATCTCTTACGACGCGCACGCGATCGAGGCACGTCGCCAAGCGGCCTGGACGGAGCGCGAGGCGGCGCGCACGCCGACCGTCTTCGACGCGCGCCCGCACCACTACATCAAGCCCTCGGCGCCGTTCACGTCGGGCAACGTGCACATCGGCCACGTGCGCAGCTACTCGATCGGCGACGCCTACGCACGCTTCCAGCGAGCGCGCGGAAACAGGGTGCTGTTCGCGTTCGGCTTCGACGCCTTCGGCCTGCCGGCCGAGCTCGGCGCGATCACCGGCGGCATGCCGCCGAGCGAGTGGGTCGCGCGCTGCGCCGAGCACATGACCGGCCAGCTCGAGCGACTCGGCTTCTCGTTCGACTGGGAGCGGACGTTCATGAGCTCGGATCCGATCATGTACCGCTGGTCGCAGTGGCTCTTCCTGACGCTGCTGGAGGCGGGGCTGGTCTATCGCGGCACGGCGAACGTCGACTGGTGCGACACCTGCCAGACGACGCTCGCGACGATCCAGGTCGAGGACGGGCTCTGCTGGCGCTGCCACAACCCGGTGCGGCTGATCGAGCGCCCGACGTGGTTCCTGCGGATCAGCGCCTACACGCAGGAGAACGACCGCCGCCTCGACGAGCTCGCTGGCCAGCGGCAAATGGGATGAGGTCGCGCTGGCCAGCCAGCGCTTCGTGCTCGGCCGCGTCGACGGAGTCGAGGTCGAGCTGCAAGCGTCTGACGGACGCGAGCTTGACGGTCTTCACGCCACACGCCGAGGCGCTCGAGCAGGCGCGCTTCGTGCTGATCTCACCGAAGCATCCGCAGATCGATGCGCTGGGCGTCGGATCCAGACGTGCGCGAGCGCCTCGAGGAGCTGCGCTCGGGCGGGCTCGAGCGCAGCTCGCGCGACGCGCGCGCGTTCGCACTCGTCGACACCGGCCACAGGCTGCCGGCGCCCGGCGGCGGAGCGCCGCTGCCGCTGCTGATCTCGCCCGGCGTCGACGGCCGCTTCGGCGCGACGGCAGTGTTCGGCATTCCCGCGCAGGACCGCACCGACGAGGTGATCGCCGAGCGCCTGCCCGGCCTGCTCGGAACAGCGCCGGCGGACAACACGGCGCCGCGCGCCGGCGAGGTCTCAGCGCCGCGCGCGGCCGTTCGCTACAAGGCCGATGACTTCTCGATCTCGCGGCAGCGCTCGTGGGGCACGCCGATTCCGATCGTCTACTGCGAGACGCACGGCGCCGTGCCGGTCGGCAAGGAGCAGCTGCCGGTGCTGCTGCCGCTCGACATCACGCCGACCGGCACCGGCAATCCGCTGGCCGAGCTCGACTCGTTCGTGCAGAGCGACCTGCCCGCTGTGCGGCGGGCCGGCGCAGCGCGAGACCGACACGCTCGACTGCCACTTCGATGCGCTGTGGCTGTGGGTGCCGGTCTGCGTGCCGCCGCAGGAGCGCGAGCAGCCGCTCGAGGAGATCCTCGCGCTGGCCGACCTGCGCCACTGGCTGCCGTCAGAGCGCGTCGTCGCGGGCTCTGACAGCGGCAACTTCGTGTTCGACCAGCGGATCGTGACGAAGGCGCTGCGCGACATCGGGCCGCTCGCCTTCCTCGAGGACGGCGAGCCATTCGCCGGCTGCCTGTTTCACGAGATGGTCATAAGCGACGGGCGCAAGATGAGCAAGCATCTCGGCAATGTCGTCGACCCCGACGCGCTCGTCGAGCGCTACGGCGCGGACACCGTGAGGCTCGCGGTGCTCTACGCGGCGCGTCCGCAGAAGACGCTCAACTGGAGCGACTCGGCCGTGCTGCGCGCGAATCGCTACCTCAATCAGGTCTGGAGCTTTACGCAGACGCGCCTTGCCACGGCCCGCGCGCTCACTTCGAACGCGCCGGCGTCGCTCGGCGACGACGGCGATTCAGAGCCGGTCAGGGACATGACCGAGCATCTGCGGCGCAAACTCGCGCAGTGGTGTGAGAAGGCGGTGCAGAAGACGACCGAGGACATGGAGCAGCTCGAGACGCACAGCGCCGTACGCAACGTGATGCTGCTGTTCGACCGGATCAAGGACTTCGAGAAGCGCGTGCTCGCGCGCGAGCCGGCGCTCGGCCGGGCCGACAGCGAGGCGTTGCTCGAGGCGCTCTCGACGCTCGCGCAGCTGCTCGGGCCGCTGGCGCCGCACATCGCCGAGGAGCTGTGGATCGCGCTCGGACACGACGAGGACGACGTACAAACGCCGTGGCCAGGCGTAGAGTTCGAGATGGTCGCATGAGCCCTACGACGATCGAGAGCCCGGCAGCGGGGTCGAGGCAGCGGACGCGCTCGTGCGCAACGGCGCTCGTCTGTCATCGCTGTGACAACAGCTACCCGCTCGAGTCGACGGTGTTCGCCTGTCCCGACTGCAAGAAGGGCCTCGACGTCGTCTACGACTACGAGCTCGCGGCCAGCCACTTCCGCGACTTTCCCAGCTCCGAGCGCCCGCACAACATCTGGCACTTCGAGGAGCTCCTGCCGATCGTCGACGCCGGCGCGCAGGCGCGCGTAGGACAGCACTCGGGCTACACCCCGCTGATCCGCGCCGACCGGCTCGGCGCCGAGCTCGGCCTCAGCAACCTGTACCTGAAGGACGACTCGAGCAACCGGCCTAGCCTCTCCTACAAGGATCGCGTCGTCTCGATGTCGGTTGCGCGGCTGCTCGAGCGCGGCAAGAGCGAGATCGGCTGCGTCTCGACCGGCAACGTCGGCACGGCCGTCGCGTCGCTCGCGGCGAAGGCCGGTGTCGACGCGTTCATCTTCTATCCGAATCGCCTCGAGGAGATGAAGGCGCGCGTCTGCATGGCGCTCGGCGCGAAGGTCGTGCAGGTCGAGGGCAACTACGACGAAGCCAACCGCCGCTGTCGCGAGGTCGCCGAAGCGACGGGCATGGACTTCGCGAACATCACGCTGCGCCCGTTCTACGCCGAGGGCGCGAAGACGGCAGCGTTCGAGGTCGTCGAGCAGCTCGACTGGAACGCGCCCGACCACATCCTGATTCCAGCGGCCGGCGGCACGCTGTCCTCGCGCATGCACAAGGGCCTCGGCGAGCTGCAGCTGCTCGGGCTGGCCGAGACCGACCAGACGGCGATACACATCGCACAGCCGAGTGGCTGCAACCCGATCGCCTCGGCGATTCTCGCCGAGGAGGCCGAGGTGGTGCCGGTGATGCCCGAGACGGCAGCGCACTCGCTCGCGATCGGCGCGCCCGGCGACGGCTACCTCGTGATCGACGCCGTACACAAACGCGGCGGCACGGCAGCATTCGCTTCCGATCCGGAGATCTTCGCCGGCATCGATCTGCTGGCGGCGACCGAGGGCCTCTTGACCGAGCCGGCCGGCGGCACGACGATCGCGGTGCTCGAGAAGCTCGCGGCAGCCGGTCGCTTCGCGCCCGACGACACGATCGTCGCGCTGATCACCGGCAACGGCCTGAAGACACTCGACGATCATCCGCAGAAGCCGTGGCCGGCGAAGATCGAATGCGAGCCGAACGCGATGCGCGCGGCGCTCGAGCAGCTGAAGAGCGAGCCGACGTTGATGCAGACGGCGCGCGAGCAGCTCGCGCAGTAGCGCCGGCGCAGAAGATCAGCCGCGGCGCAGAAGGCGCCCGACGGCCGCCATCATCTCCTCGGTGCGCTGCTCGCGCTCGGAATCCTCGCCACCGATCACGCAGACGCGCGCGTGGTCGTCGAGCAGGCCGAGCGCGACCTTGTCGAGCGCCGCCTCGATCGCCGAGATCTGCGTCAGCACGTCGATGCAGTAGCGCTCCTCGGCGACCATCTTCGAAACGCCGCGAACCTGACCCTCGATCCGCGCCAGGCGGCGCTGCAGCTCGTCCTTGCTCGCGCTGTATCCGCGGGTCGGCGCCATGGCACGAAGAATACCCCCACCCCCTACCCGTCCAACGACGACGCTGCAGACATGCATACGAGTTCGCTACCGAGCGCCGTCGCCTGTCGTTACAGTCCCTGCATGGCCGCCGAACTACCCGACCCGCTGCTCGATCCTGCCGAGCGCCACCGCAAAGAGCGCCAGGCCGTCGACGAGGGCGGCGGCGGGCAGTCGGAGGGTTTCGAGCTGGCCGAGCAGGAACTGATCGAGCACACCTCGCACGGCGACGAGCACGCGCCGTCGAAGATCTCTCGCGACGCCTATGGCGAGGGCGAAGAGGAGCCGAGCGACAGCGACTACGGCGAGGCCGACGAAGAGCACGTGCCGGACTGAGCGGCTTCGGCAGCGCGCACGCCGGATCGGGCGCGCGCAGCAGCTCCTGCGCAGTCAGACCGTCGGTCGCGGTGCGACAGTGACGCGCAACGGCGGGTGATCGGACAGATCGACGCCTCCCATGCCGGGCAGCTGTACCTCGCGATCGAGTACTTCGCCGGAGCCGAGCGCGACTGCGCCACATGCGAACAGATGGTCGACGTCGCGAATCGCAACGTGCGTTATGTCGCTGGGCGACTCCGGTGCTTGCGGCGACCTGAGGTTGAGATCGCCGCCGAGAACGAGCGGCGCGCCGTCGGCGAAGTCGAGCGCGAGCTGCCACAGGCGCGCGAGCTCCGCCTCGGCCAGCCGCACGCGTGTGCTTGCGTGATAGTTGACCAGGCAGGCGCCGCTCGCCAGCCGGACGAACTGGGCGACGCGACGCTCGGGCCGCACGCGCAGGCGAGCCGCTCGGTGCTCGACGATCGGCACACGCGAGAGGATCGCGTTGCAGCCGCCGCCGTTTGACTTGAGCAACTCAGGCCGGCGCTCGGCCAGCAGCCGCCTCAGCGCCGCCAGCGAGTTGCGCGAGGTGAGTGCCATGCGCTGCTCGGCGCCGGCTCGCCGCGCGAGCGTCTGCGGCCACCACGGCGGCACCTCCTGCAGCAGCGCGACGTCCCAGCGCGATCTCGGCGAGCCACGCCGAGAAGTGATCGAGCAGCGAGTGGCACGCGGCAGGCAGCGAGCGCCCGTGGAACAGGTTCCAGCTGAGTACGTCCAAGCTGAGCAGGCGCTAACGCGCGCCGTCGATGAACTCGCGCAGCGCCTGCTTGCCGCCGCCGACGAGCGGTTCGCCGTGCGCCAGCAGCAGCAGGTCGAAGTCGAGCTCGAGCAGCTGCGCGTAGGCATCGAGCAGGCCTCGCTTGGTCTGCTCGGGATCGTCCATCAGCGAGTCGGGCACGAAGCCGAGGCCTGCTCCTGCCGATTCGACGACGCCGTCGGCGCAGGCGAGCGCGCGCAGCGCCGGCATGTGCAGCGCGGTCTCATCGGGACAGATCGCGTCGACCTCGTAGCACGACGATGCCGCCGGGCAGATGCTCGCCGAAGTCGAACGGCTCGACCGGGCCGCGGCCGTCGAGCTCGTGCAGGCCGTTGCGGATGCAGTGCACGGTCGCGCCGAAGCGCTCGCGCAGGCGCCACGAGTCGCGGTCGTGGTGGCGGTTGCTGAGCACGATGTGCTCCGGCGGACCGAGACGCTCGAGCTGCTCGAGCCCGTCAGGCGGCGTCATCGGATCGATCAGCACGCGCCCGTCGGCGAGGTAGTAGGAGCTGACGTCCGAGCCGATTTTCTCGTTGCGTGCTCGCCAGTGCCACAGGCCGGGCGCGATCTCTTCCATCTCGGCCAGCCTACTATTCGCCCTGTTCGGGGCCGACCTGCTCGATGAACGCCGCGAGCGCTTCGATCTGATGCGGATGCTCGGCGAGCTTCGCGCGGCGCACGGCGTCGATCATCGGCGCCGCCGCGTATCCCTTCATCACGTTCGCGCCGGGCGCGTCGCAGCGCTTCTCTGACGAACGCTTCGTCGACGAGCACGCGGCGCCCGTCGCTGAGCGTCACGCGGTGGCCGGCGAGGCTCGTGAAGCTCGGCGCAAACCGCCTGGCGCTCGCCAGCAGATGGCAGGCCGAGCAGCCGTCGGCGACGACGAAGCGCGCACCGGCAGTGACCAGCTGCTGCTCGTGCGTCGGCGCTTCGGTGACGTAGGCAGGCACGCTCGCCGAGTGCGCCGTGCGCGCTGCGGCGCCGCCGCTTGAGCCGCAGCCGGCGAGCGCGAGCAGCGCAGCGGCGCACGCGGCAGACAGCGCCGGCGCCGCCAGGCGGCTCGACGCGGTCGCATCTTCAGCCGCGCCGCCACTCAGGCGGCAGCGCTCCGGCGCCGTGCGGTCGCGAGCGCGGCGAGGCCGGCGAGCAGGCCGAGCGCGCCGAGGATCAGGGCGGGGAGCGCGAGGCCCTTGCTGGCGCCGCCGCTGCTCGACTTGACCGGCGCCGGGCGCCGGCGCCGGGCGGCTGAGCTGTCGCCATCTGGCCCGGCTGTCGGACCTGCCTCGTCGCCGGCGAGATCCTCGATCACGCCGCCTTTGGCCGTCACGTTGATTCGCGGCGAGGGGTGTTCGGCTTCCAGCGAAGGGTCGATCCAGTGGACGACCTGGCCGTTGCTGTAGGTCTGCACGGTGCGGAATTCGAGCGATTTGTCGGCCGCGTCGTCGGGGATCGCCAGCGACAGCGGGAAGTTGATGAACTGGCCGTTCTCGACCTTGCCGAGCGGGCCGGTCCACGTCCAGACGATCTGCGAGACCTCGGTGTCGATCTTTTCGCCGTCTTGTTCGATCGGCGTCGCGAGCTTCGTTTCGATGATCTTCGTGGTCCAGCCGGGGACGTTTTCATAGTCGACGCCGACGAAGCCCGGCGGGAACAGGACGTCGACCTTCTTCACGTAGGCGCCTTCCTGCTCGCCCGGCACGCGAACGTCGAGCGTCGCGAAGGCGCCGGCGGGGATCGTGTTCGGATGCAGGCTGATGTGCGCCTGCGCGCCGGCCGGAGCGAGCAGCGCGCCGCTGCGACGCAGCACGGCGAATTGCTTCATCTTCCTCCTGTTCTCGCTCCTCGAGTGATGTGTGGCGTGTCTTCGACGGTTCGGCTGCTCATCCGATCGGCACCTTCACAACGCGCGTGAACTGTTCGAATTCGGAGACGCGGTCGACGATTTCGATGTCCCAGGTGCCGCCCGGGCTGAGCATCGCCGAGTCGAGGATGTAGTGGCCGGGACCGGCACGATCGCCGTGCAGCGGCAGCGGGCCGATGTGCTTCGACGGCAGCCTCGCGCTCGCCGTGAGTTCCTTCGTCGCGGTGAACTGCGCGCCGGTCTTCGCGTCGATCAGGTACAGGTGGATCGTGTTCAGCCCGACTTTCGCCGGTTCGACGCTGATCTCGAGCTCGGCGGCGCCGATCGAGGTGTTCTCGAGAACGGGCCGCTGGCGGCGTCGATCGGCGGCGCGTAGCTGATCAGCGCAGCGGTCACGCCGAAGACGCACAGCATCAGCGCGAGCTCACCGCGCATCGTGCGCCGCGCCAGCGCGCCGACGCCGCCGGGCGCGCGCCCGTCGCGACGATTCGCTCGAGCAACGGGATCACGCGCTGGCGGTTGACCCAGCCGAGCGATCAGCGCCAGCAACAGCCCGGTCTTGACGAGGATCAGCGCGCCGTAGGTCGTGTGCAGCAGGCCGTGCAGGCTGCGCACGTCGATGTAGGCCTGAAGCACGCCGGTGATAGCGATCGCGACGACCGCGCCGAGCGCGATCGGCGAGAAGCGCGCGAGCGTCGAGCAGCAGCCGGCTTCGCTCGGCGCGCTCGAGCTGCCGCGTGGCGGCCGGCAGTGCCAGCAGCAGGCAGGCGATGCCGCCGACCCAGACGCTGGCTGCGAGCACGTGGATCGCATCGGACGGGAAGAACACGCCGACCGGGCTCTCGACGCTGGCGTGACCGGCGAGCGCCGGCGTGATCGTCAGGTAGGCGGCGCCGAGAGCAGCAGCGCGACGCAGCGGGCGCGGCGGGCGGCGCGAGCAGCGTCCGGCTGCGTCGGCGTCCGCCTCCGCGCCAGCTGCGGGATCGTCGCGGCCGACCGCGCGCGTGGCGAGCAGAAGTGCGCCGAGCGCCAGCCAGACGATCGCGCGCACGGCCCAGACCCAGCCGAAGCGCGTTTCGAGCGTGCCTTCGACGATCGAGCCTTTCAGGCTGCTCCACAGCGAGACGCCGGCTGCGCTCGCGCCCTGCAGCAGCACGCCGAGCACGCTGACGAGCACGCCGAGCACGATCGCGACCGCGAACAGACGGGCAAGTCGCGAGGCGAACGCCTCGAGGCGCGACCAGCGCTGCTCGCCGCCGGCGGCAGCGCGCAGCGCGAGCGCCAGACGGCCAACAGGAAGACGAGTCCGCCGACGATCAGCGCGAGCGTCAGGTAGTTGAGCGCGCGCACGACGCCGAAGGCGACCTTCGTGACGTGCCCGGTCTCGTTTTTGCCGATCAGTCCGGCGACCGTGAACTTCGGCGCGGCGCCCGCATGGCCGAGGTTGAAGACGAGCCCGCCGTAGACGATATGCGTGTCGGCCGAGATCACGCGGTAGGTGCCGTGTACGTGCCGTCGGGCAGGTGCGGCTTCAGCCCGACGCCCATCCAGTGCTCGTTGCCGTCCGGGTGCGAGACGTCGAGATCGTCGACCTCGTTGCCCTGCGCGTTGTAGACGCGGACGGCGCCGAGCGTGCCGCCGACGTCCTGGTTGAACTCGAAGATCACCTCGCTCGGCTGGACGCGACGGTCGAGCCCGACGCCGGCGAGGTGCTGAGCAGCTGTGCGTGCGCGAAGGCACTAGGCGCGGCAGCGAGTGCGAGCAGGAGCGCGAGCGCAGCGGCTAGCGCGAGCCGGCGCGTCACGGCAGTAGCTCGCGACTCCGCGCCGCGCTTGTGCGCGTACTGAAAGGCGGTTGACTCGGGCTCCAGATGCTGCGCGCGTGCGCGCGGCGCTCGGACACGTCAGGCGGTGGAACACGGTCGCTCCTCGTTAGACGTTCGGCGATGCGGCTCGTTTCGCGTACAGGCTGCGCGGGACGCGAGACCGGGCAGGACGAGCAGCCTGCACCCGGTGAACCGAGCGAAGGAGCTAGCTCGCCGCGAGCAGCGCCGGCGGCGGGCGCACCGCCAGCGAGCGGCCGAACAGCTGGCGCCCGCGGACGGCAGCTACGAGCGTGCGACCATGCGAGGGAATCGACGCTGCGCGCTCGCGGCAGCCGCCGCCTCGGCGTCCGCCGCAGCGCGAGAAGCGCGCGCTCACCCGGGTAGCGGCGTGCCAACAGCGGCGCCGCGACGGCGAGGATCGGAAGCAGGCAGAGCAGTGCGTGCAGCACGACTGCGGGGACACTACTCTCCGGCGGCCGAGAGCATGCCGGCTCGGAGAGGCGGGTATGTGCGACGTGCGCACTTGCCGGGACGTTCGGCGCGGCCCGGTGATCGCGCGTCGCTTCTATTCACCGCCGAGAGCTCCTCGAGGACGAACGACTCGATCGCGATATCCGGATCAATGTGGTTGGCGCTGAGAAACGCGTGTACCTTCCGGCCGGTGATCAGCTCGATCCCGGTGATGAAGTCCGGGCGCATCTCCTGCTGAAAGGCCACGCGGACGTCGAGGACGAGCTCATCCTTGCCGTCGCGGACCAGACTGCGCTCGCCCTTCGTCAAGGCGTCGCTCATGACGACGCTGATCAGATCCTCGGTGAAGTACGTGACCGTCTCGTCTCTGTCCACGCGAGGTCCGCGCTCGTTCAAGCTTCGCGCTACGGGTGCCGATACACGTCTGCAAGGCATCTTGCGACTTGGCCTGGGGACTGTATATGCAGCCAGGTGGGGAGCTCCGTGCTCGGAATTTCTCCCTGGAGGCCAGTCACGTGTTCCCCACCGTAACGACGGTTCGCTCGAGTCGCTTCGACCGAAGACGCAATGTTCACGCAGCGGACGCGTTCGCGACTCGGCACGCACAAACGCCAGGACGCTCAGAATCACCCGGGCGCCGCCAACGCCTTTGCAGCGTGCTCGCGGCGATCACCTTGACGTGCGGACTCTCCGCAGCCGGCGCCGTGGCTCCCGTCGTCGCGGCGGGGCGACCGCCCGCCACTCGATCTTGCAACAAGGCTGCGTTCACTGGACGGGTCGGACCCGCACGCCCGTCGCTCTGCCGGACACATGAACGGACGGCTTCGGGCTCGCAAGGACCGCGCGGTCGGGCCGGCGTTCGAGGCCAGAAAGGTTTCGCCGGCCTACCCGGGCCAAGCGGCCCTGAAGGCTTGCACGGTCTCGTCGGCGCGGCAGGCCCTCGCGGAGCCGGCGGGCTCGCAGGAACGGCCGGCCTGACAGGGTCTCCGGGTGAGGCCGGCGTCGCGGGCGTAGCCGGCCCAGCAGGAGCTGCGGGAGCAAGTGGAGGCTCCACCGGACCGAGTGGGGTTGCAGGTGCGACCGGGTCCGTTGGACCAGCCGGACTCGCGGGCACGACGGGGTCCACGGGACCGACCGGAGCGATCGGCGTTACAGGCACTACAGGTTCCGTTGGGCAAGCCGGACTCGCGGGAACAGCAGGATCCGTGGGACCGACCGGGCTTGAAGGCATGGGAGGCGCCATCGGTGCAACCGGACCGATCGGGGTGACAGGGACGACAGGGTCGATTGGACCAGCCGGCCTCGCAGGCACGACGGGAGCAACAGGCGCGACCGGACCAAGCGGGGTTACGGGAGCGACAGGCACGACAGGGCCAGCTGGACTGACGGGCCTCGCTGGCACGACGGGGGCCACGGGGCCGACCGGACCGAGCGGGCTCACGGGAACTCCTGGCACGACGGGCGCGACGGGGACTGCGGGGCCTACTGGCCTGGAAGGTCCGGCCGGAGTGTCGGCATACGCCGAGTTCTACGCCCTGATGCCTTCAGACAATGCGACGACAGTCGGAGCCGGCGTCCCTGTTCAGTTTCCAGAGGGCGGCCCAAGCACGGGCGCCATTACAAGACGTGCCGGCAATGCCTTTATCGAAGCAACCGAATTTTCGCTGCCTAGCATCGGCACCTATCGGGTCGCATTCTCGGTGTCCGTCACCGAGCCGGGCCAGTTGGTGCTTGCTCTCAACTCCGGCGGCGGGATGGTGGAACTCCCCTACACGGTTTACGGACGAGCGACCGGGACCAGTGAGATTTCTGGCGAAGCGCTGGTCACGGCCAGCTTGGCAGGCTCGACGCTTGAGCTCCGCAATCCGGCCGGTAATACGCCGGCCCTCACGATCACGCCGCTCGCGGGAGGCACACACTCAGTCGTTGCCTCCCTCGTCATCCAACAGCTGAGTTGAGCGCGAGTCTGCGCAGAACCCACCCGCGCAGGTTCGACTTACTTCTTGGCCGCCGGTTCCGCGACCAGCCAGGTCGATCCGGAGCGCACGAGCTTCAGTGGCGCCGCTTTCGCGGCTTCGACCTCAGCCGTTCTGCCCGATTGCGAGACGAGACGAACGTGCACGCCGGCGAGCTTGCCGAGCCGCGCGCTGCCGCCGAAATGCTTCAGCGCGAGGTCGACCGCGGCGGCGCAGCTGCTCACAGCGCTGCCGCCTGGCAACTGTCGAGCGAGTTCGACGAAGCGTTGTTGGCGCGCCGGCAGACTGAGCTTGCACAGCTCGCTGCCGTCGCCGTGCGCCTCCGCGCGGTACCAGCGTTCGCCGACTTGGACCGGCGTCGGCCCCGAGGAGGAGCCGCATGCTGCGAGCGACATCGCCGCCAGTGCGGCGATCAACGCTCCGGTTGCTCTCCTCGACATCGCCCCTCCGGTATCTCGTCAGTTGCAAATGACGCGGCCGCATCCGCCGTGCAAGCGGTGGACTCGAACCGGCGACCGCTGATTATGAGCGGGCTGCGGTTCGCGCGTCGAGGACCGGCGGCTCGGCTCATAGAAAAGCCCCGCCGGAGCGGGGCTTTTCCTTAGCGGGTCGATAAGCGGGATTCTGTCGTTGAGCAGCCATCCATCTGAGCGGCCTACCTGGACCTCGGCGGGCAGCCTGCAAGCGGTCCGGTTTGGCCTTGCATCGGGCGGGGTTTGCCCAGCCGCCGCGTCACCGCGGCGCTGGTGCGCTCTTACCGCACCATTTCACCCTTGCCTGTGAGCCGTTCACGTGGGACGGCCCCATCGGCGGTTTGTTTCTGTGGCACTTTCCCGCGAGTTTCCTCGGGTCGATTCCTCGACCACCCTGCCCTGTGATGTCCCGACTTTCCTCGAAGGCATCGCCTCCGCGGCTGCCTGACCCGCGTACGCAACGTAGCGCGAAACGAGGCCTCTGTGAAGATGCTGGCGGAGTTCTTGCGAGCGCGCGAACGGCGGCGGTCAGACGCTTCTGAGCAGGCCGACGACGCGGCCGAGCACCTTGACCTCTTTGCTGCGGATCGGCTCCATCGTCTCGTTCTCGGGCTGCAGGCGAATGTGGTCGGTCTCGCGGAAGAAGCGCTTGACGGTCGCCTCCTCGCCGAGCAGCGCCACGACGACGTCGCCGTCGCGCGCCGTGTCCTGCGGCCGGACGACGACGAAGTCGCCCTCGATGATGCCGGCTTCCTTCATCGAGTCGCCACGGATCCGCAGCAGGTACTCCCCTTCGCCTCCGCCGGCGATCTCGGGGACCGAGACGTAGTCCTCGACGTTCTCCTCGGCGAGCATCGGCTGACCGGCGGCGACCGAGCCGAGCAGCGGCAGGCCTTCCGTGCGGACGATCCCGCGGACCGTGTCGACCGCGGTGCCCATCGCGCGGTCGAGCAGCTCGATCGCGCGCGGCTTCGACGGATCGCGCCGCAGCATGCCCAGTTTCTCGAGGTTCGCGAGATGCGCATGCACCGTCGACGAGGAAGCGAGGCCGACGGCTTTGCCGATATCGCGCACGGTCGGCGGATAGCCGTACTTCGCCGAGTACTTGCGGATGAA
This sequence comes from uncultured Solirubrobacteraceae bacterium, assembly GCA_963812575.1. Classification (GTDB taxonomy): domain Bacteria; phylum Actinomycetota; class Thermoleophilia; order Solirubrobacterales; family Solirubrobacteraceae; genus Palsa-744. Next base: position 77,404 of record CAWEVS010000006.1, read on the forward strand.
GTCGAAGATCTCCTGCTGGCGCTTGGTCAGATCCATGCCTGATCCTCTCCCGGTTCGGGGGAAATGTTGCCTGAAACGAACACGTGTTCGCACTGTAGCGCCGGCCGTGGACGGATGCAAGGCGCGACAGACGGCTGCCGCGTCAGGCGTGCTCTCGACCGCGCGCCCGCTCGAGCACGCCCGGACCGATGCGCGCCCCAGTCGCGTCCCAGGCGCGCTCGCCGGGCTCGGGCCCAAGGCTATACTCGCCCACTCTGCGCTCGTGGCGGAATTGGTAGACGCGCAAGGTTGAGGGCCTTGTGGGGAGTTTTCCCCGTGGTGGTTCGAGTCCACTCGAGCGCATTGGCTTCGGAGCAGGGGTGGCGGACTCAAACACTCTCTGGCTCGAACGCGAGGACCGTGGCTCATGCGGGCCTCGGTCGCGCGACCCCTCGCGGGGCGCCTGTTTGCGCCCCGGAGCGAGGGCGTGGGCGCCGCTTCGCTGTCGTGCGTGGCGAGGTGATGGGGCGCGTGCCCTATGCATGCGCGCCGTTTGCCCGTAGTCTGCGCGGATCAGCGAGTCGGGCGCACCGGCATCGAAGCCGAGGACGGGGGACAGCAAGAAATGAGCGGACCGCAGCGGGAGAACCAGTTCACGATCACCGACCGGGCAGCGCGAGAGCCGTCCACCGGTCGCCCGCGACGCCTTACAGCGGTCTTGGGGCTGCTCGTCGGGTTGGCTGCGCTGATCGCGTCTTTCGGTGCAGCAGCTGCCTCGGCGGCCGAATGCTACAGCGGCAACTCGAGGTGCCCCACGGAGGGGTCCTTGCAGCACCTCGAAGATTCAGGCGAGGGGGTCATGCCGACGACGAGGACCAATGTCGTCTACTGGGATCCGAAGGGCGCGCCGGCGTTCCCTGCGAAATACGAGTCCGCGATCAAGGCGTTCTTCAAGGGCCTAGAACACGACAACGGGACCGACCAGAATTTCTACTCGGCGCTCACCCAGTACGGGCTGAAGTACGAAACGCACGTGGGCAAGGCGGTCAACGACAAGGACCCCTACCCCGCCGAAAACTCCGAATGCGCCGAACGACCCTCCACGCCATGCGTCTCAGGTCCGCAGATCCAGGCAGAGCTCTTGAGCCTGATAAAAGGGAAGAAGCTGCCCGGCCAGGTGCTTGAACGCGGCCCGTTGGGGTCGGAAGGACCTACGGAGGCCTACTTTGTCCTGCTGCCGCCAGGGGTCTCGGACTGCGTGGAAAACGGCCGCGACCGACGGCTGCTCGTCTGTTCAGTATTGCGGCTTCCACTCCTTCGCCCTGAGTTCCAAAGGCGCGTCTGAAAGTGTGCCGTATGCGGTCTTGACATATCTCCCGGGCGTCAAAGGATGTGAAAGCCCTCAGCATCCGAACGGCGTATTTGACGACGAGTGCCCAGATCTTGGAGCACGAGTTCGCCGAGATGATCACCGACCCGTCTGGGAGTTGGATGGCTCAACAGCCGCAGGTCGAAGAAGAAGAGGTCGTGGACATCTGCCAAGCGGGGCGATGGGCGGACCCGAGCGTGCCGTTCGAAGAAAAAATGAGGTGGGGCTCGCCCGTGGGCACCGCGCCCGACGGTGCGCTCTACAACCAGGTGATCGACGGCCACGACTACTACCTGCAGCAGGTGTACAGCAACGCTACGGAAACCTGCGTGCAGCGCCTCGGGCTCCCCCCGACCGTGACTAAGCTGTCACCCGCGAAGGGCTCGATCGCGGGCGGCAAGAAGGTCAAGATCACCGGCCTGAACTTCGAGAACCCAACCGTCACCAGCGTGTCGTTCGGGAAACTGCCGGCGAAAGAATTCACGGTCACCTCGCCGACCTCGATAACGGCGGTCACCCCCGCGTCCACGAGCACGGGCGTCGTGGAAGTCAAACTCACCACCTCGGCCGGCACAAACGCCGAGCACCACCACCGACCAGTTCACATACGAAACCAAATAGGTCTCGCCAGAGGACGTCCCGTGGCAAGCCGGCGCTCGGCAAGGACCCGTGCGGGCGTCCGCCTCGGACGAAAGCGGAAACGTCGCCGCCGTCGCCGCGACGCGCTCAGAGCGCCCGCGCGATCTGGTAGCGGCCTCGCCCGACGCGCTCGAAACGGGGCCGCTCCCCACGGGCACCGATCGAAAGACAGCTGCAGACCGAATCCCGCGAGACGGGATGTCCGAGGAGCGCTTCGACCGTGGCGTGCGCCTCCCCCACCCCCATCGGGCGATCAGCCTCGAGGAAAGCCCTGATCACGGACCTCTCGACCACCCCGTTGCCGAGGCGAAGCGGCCTCGGAGCCTCAGGCTCGGAGGAGGAGCGACGGATCTGCACCGGTGTCCCGGCCGGATAGGCCATCAACACCGGCATTGTCGACTGTTTGGTGGGTTTGAAAGCCGTCCTACCAAGTGCATTGGCTTCGGAACAGCGGTAGGGACTCAAGCACTCCGCGGCGGGGCGCCGGCATCCATCAGCGCTTCGCCACTGTTGGAGCGCAGGTAGAGCACCACGCGGCGGTCGCGGCGGCGGCTGACGAGCCCGGCCGAATGGAGCACCGAAAGGTGTTGGGAGACGCCGCCGGGCGAGATCTCGAGCGCGCGCGCGAGGTCGGTGGTCGAGCGCGGCCGGTCCAGCGCGGACAGGACCGACGCTCGACCGCTGCCGAGCAGCTTCGACAGCGCGTCCGGGGGGGCGGGTCGCTCGGGCTCCCACAGCATGCCGACGCCGCGGGCCGGGTAGGCGACGGTCGGTTGCCACGGCGGTTCGGTGACCAGCAGAACTTTGGGCCACGCGAACGCGCTCGGAAGCAGCAGCAGGCCGCGCTCGTCGAGCTGCACGACCGTATCGGCGCATTCCGGCTTCTCGATCCGCAGGACGGCATCGTCCTGCCAGGTGATCGAAGGATCGAGGTCCGCGAACAGCTCTCTGGTGCCGGCATCGGCGAGCTGGCGCGAGCGATACAGGATGTCGTGCTCGAGCAGCGACTTGATGCGCGGCCAGTGTGCGGCCAGCACGAGCTCCCAGTAAGCGCGAAGCAGCTCGGCGAGGTCGCGCACAGCCGCGCGCGGCCGGCTGAGGAACCTCTCCAGCGCCGCGGGCACCGTCGTGTCCTCATAGCAGCGAGTCACTTCTGCCCGTATCTGCGCGGATGAGATCGAGAGCATCACCTCGAGCTCCTCCTCGAGCTCGGCCGTCGGGCCCGCCGGCGGAGGATTCAGGAAGTCGGGCATGTACGCACCACGCCGCAGCAACAACAGCAGCGGCTCCAGCTCGAGATCGGCGGTGAGCCGGCGTGCATCCTCCACCCAGGGCAGGTGAAGGGGAGCCGCGGAGGGGTCTCGCAGCGCGCCAACGCTGAGCATCGTCTCGAACATCGGCGAGATGCCGAAGCGCACACCACGGATGGACTCGATGTCGAAGCGCATATCGACCATTTAGATCACGCTAAATGTCTTATCACACCCGCGACCTTGCGTGAGAGTGCTTGCATGATCGATCCGAGCACCGCACGAGCCCTCGCACATGCGCGCGAGCAAGAGCTCCAGCGCGCGGCCGAGCGCGCCCGAATCAGCCGACTCGACGCGCCGCGGCGTGAGCGGCTGCGGACGCTCAGGCGAGTGAAGATCGCACGGATGCTCTCGGCCACGCGCCTGCTGCAGCGCCGCACCGACCGCACGCTCGATGACCGCTGCACCGCGCAGCGCGCTCCTCAGAGCACCCGTTAGCGCGCGGTTTCCGCCGACCCACGGTGAGCGTCCCGTCGTGGTTCGAGCCCACTCGCGAACGCCTGTCGGCCGGACGATGGAACACGCACCTCACCTGGCACGGGACCGGCGACCTGCGCCTCGACCGCTTTCGGCCCAGCGAGGCCGGCACGACTCCTCTCTGTGAGCGCTCAGCGAATCCTCGGGTTCTCGACTGCCATCGCCCGTGAGATCACCGCGAAGTCTTCCTGTGGGATCTTGAATAGGCCGACCCGGAACATGTACCCCCAGCGGCGCTTGTCCTTGATGAAGCTGAGCTGATCGATCAGCGGTCTGATCGGCGCCTCACTGCCGCTGACGAACTCGACCTTGCGGCGCCACGGTGTGAACCCCGGCGCCTGTTGCACCTGGTAGAGCTCTTCGTCGACGACCCGACCGATTGCCGTGAAGGCCTGGACGGGCTCGCCGTCTCGCAGGCTGGTCTTGGGTGAATAGAAGAGGAGCCAGTCGTCAGCCTTCAGCCGCTTGAGCCCGGAAGCCTTGCCATGGCCTGCCTGGGTGAATCCGCCCTCTACGCCCAGCCGCACGTGATCACGGCTGATCGTGCTCACCCAGTACGTTTGCTGATCGGGCGGGACAAGCGCGGTAGCGCAGATGCTTAGTTGGCGGTGCAGCTCCTCGCGCTCGGCGCGACTCAGCGTGGCAAGCATGCGTTGCTCGACGGCAGCGACGGTCGACGAGGCCTTGCGTAGGCGCGTGCGCCCGTCGGGCGTCAGCGCGTAGCGTTGGCTGCGGCCTTGGCCGACGGCGGTCACAAGTCCGGTCGCTTGCATGCCGGTGAGGAGCTGGTGCATCGCTTGTCGGGTGACGAACGCGGCGCGCGCCAGGTCTGCGTTTGAGATGCGCGGACGCGAGGCGAGGATCTCCAGACAGGCGTACTGCGACACGCTGAGTCCGTAGTCGCGCAGCTCCCCATCCATCGTTGAGTGCAGGGCGTGTTGCGCGCGCTTGAGGGCGTAGCCCACGGATTGATCGACATCGACCTGGCGCACGTCAAGATCTTGACATAGTATCGTACGTCAAGACCTTGACAACACAAAAGGAAGGATCTCCCTGTGTCTACCGTTGCAGGCCCCGATTTCATTGCCCTCCAGGTCCGCGACATCGAGCGCGCCGCCGCGTTCTACGAATGCGAGCTGGGGCTCAATCGCGCAGCCAGCTCACCGCCGCACGCCGTCGTGTTCGCCACCCAGCCGATCGCGTTTGCGGTCAGAGACCCGCTGCCCGGAACCGATCTCGACCGTGGACAGCCCGGGCTCGGCGTAGCGCTGTGGCTGCGGGCCGATGACGCCCAAGCCCTTCATGACCGGCTCGCCGAGCACGGCGTGACGATCCTGACTGAGCCGGTCGATGGTCCCTTCGGCCGGACGTTCACGCTGAGAGACCCGGACGGCTACGCCATCACGATCCACGATGCAGGCTGACGCGCCCAGCCGCCGGAGGCTCCGACTCGACCGATCGCCGAGGTTCGTTTCAAGCGTGCGGGATACTCCCTCCATGCCCGAGGAGTCCACGACCCCGGACTCGGTGGAGCGTGTGCGCAGGCAGTTTGAGGCTGGGAATCGGCGTGACATCGATGCGGTGATGAGCAGCTTTGCTGTGGGTGCGGTCCTCGAGGGGCGGGCGTTGGGCGAGCTCTTCGAAGGCCAGGCGGCGATTCGTGCCTTCGTCGAGGGCTGGTTCGGCATATATGAGGAGTTGGAGTTCAAGCTCGAGGAGGTCCGCGACCTCGGCAACGGAGTCGTGCTTGCTGTTGTCCTCCAAGAGGCTCGGCCTGCCGGCACCGCCGGTCGCGTTCAGCAGCGAGAGGGATGGGTCTACGTCTGGGCGGGAGGTTTGATCGCGCGCCTTAGCGCCTGCGACATCGACGAGGCCCGGGTTACCGCCGAACGACTCGCCGAGGAACGGGGTTAGGCTTCGGAGCACGCGGATGTCGGACACCACCTGCCACATGTCGATCTCGCTCGACGGCTTCGTCGCCGGACCGGACCAGAGCCGGGAGAATCCGCTGGGCAGGCGCGGCAGGGAGGTCCATAGCTGGCACCTCGGCGACGAGCGCGCGAACGACGCCGACGCGACGGCAGAAGGCTGGCTGATGCGACCGCGCGGGGCCTATGTCATGGGCCGCAACATGTTCGGGCCGATCCGCGGCGACTGGGATGAGGACTGGGATGGATGGTGGGGCTCTGAGCCTCCCTACCACGCGCCGGTCTTCGTGCTCACCCACCACGCCCGCGAGCCGGTCGAGATGGAGGGCGGCACCAGCTTCCACTTCGTCACCGAAGGCTTCGAGGCCGCCTATGCGCAGGCGCGCAAGACGGCCGGCGAGGATGGCGTCGACATCGCGGGCGGCGCCTCGACCGTCCGCCAGGCACTCGCCGCCGGAGTGATCGACGAACTCACGCTCGACGTGGTGCCTGTCCTGTTCGGATCCGGCGAGCGGCTGTTCGACGGAGTCGCATCCCTTGAGTTCGAGCCGGTCGAGGTGCTCCACTCTCCGCTCGCCACGCACATCCGCTACCGGCGCGCAGCGTGAGGCGCCGATTTGCGGTCAATCCGCCACCCTCTCGGCGTCAAGCAAAGGCCCTCGCGTCCTCAATAGCGAAGCGATCCTCGCTCGGCCGGCCTCCGGCAGGCAGGACCGTCTCGACCAAGCCGGTCAGCACGTCATAGACATACCCGGACACGGTGACGCGGGGCGAGATCGCGGGGGCCGCGCGTAGGCGACCGACGTCCCGCACGACGGTCTCCGCGGGGTCGAGGACGGCGTGCTCGCAGAGGGTTGACTCCTCGACGCCGATCCGCTCGGCGTAGCGGCTACGGAACGTATCGTCGGCCAGCGCGCCTGTTCCACATTGGGTGTGGTGGATCACGGCGACCTCGAACAGCGGGCCGTCGGGCAGGACGTTCTCGGCGACCTGGCCGATGAACGCGATGTCGTTGATCACCTCAGGGGTCACCCGGCCGCCGACGTTTCGGATCACCATCGCGTCGCCGAGGCCGAGGCCGAGGAAGTGCGCTGGATCAACCCTCGGATCGAGGCAGGTGAGAACGAACAGCCGCAGATTGGGGAAGACAACGGCGCCCTCGTGGCCGCCGGCGGCGGCAAAGGCGCGGTTGCGCGCGAGCGCGGACCCGATCCTGGCCCCTGCGGGCCCGCCCGGATCGGCCAGCTCGAAACCGGTCGCCCGACCGATCGGCGAGCCGCCGGTCGCTTGTGTGGCGAGTTGTTTGCTCATGGCCTCGTCTCCTGTCGTTTGGCGGTGTGATCAGCCGTGCGCCGGGAGCGTCGCTGCCGCTCCGAGCGGTTGTGCCTCCGGCGCGTCTTCGTTCGTGACCGTCGGCTGGGCGGGCAGCAGTGCCAGCGCCATCACGGCGCCCGCGGCGGCGACGCCGGCAGCGACGTAGTTCGCCACGTGAAAGCCGCCGAAGAAGGCAGAGCTGGCGGCGTTGTGGACGACTGCCGCGAGCGCCGGATGCCCGCCCTGGGTCAGCTTCCCTGCCTCTATCAGCGCGCCACCAACCGATGCCTGCGCAGTCCGGGCGATCGTGGCCGGAAGTCCGGCGGGCAGAGCGCTCGTGAGCCGGCTGGCGTACAGCGACGCGTATACGCTGCCGATCACCGCGACACCGAGCGTGGCGCCGAGAAGACGCGTGGCGTCGTTGACGGCCGATCCGACGCCGGCCTTTGCCTTCGGGACGACGCCCATGATCGCCTCGGTGGCGGGCGCGCTGGTGAGGCCCATCCCGGTCCCGAGGACGACCATCTGGGCGGCAATCGTCGCGTAGCCGGTGCTCGCCGATGCGGTGGTGACCCACAGATAGAAGGCGGCCATCAAGAACAGGCCCGAGGAGACGATCAGCTTCGTGCCGAGTCGCACCGCGAGCTTGGCACCGACGACCGAGGAGATCGCCACACAACTCGCGACCGGAAGCAGCCGCACGCCCGTCGACAGCGGGCTCCAGCCCTTTATGAACTGGGAGTACTGGGTGATCAGGAAGATGAACCCGGAAAGCGCGAAGAACGAGATCGCGACCGACGCGCTCGCGGCAGTGAACCGCGGATTTCGAAACAAGCTCACATCGAGCATCGGGTGATCCGTGCGCCGCTCCCACGCCACGAACGCCACCGTCAGCGCGGCGACAGTCGCGAAGCCGGCGAGCGTCCGTAGGCTTCCCCAACCGTGATTCGGGGCCTCGATGATCGTGTAGACGAGGAGGGCCACCATCGCGGTCGACAGTCCGAACCCCGGGCGGTCGGTGCGAGGCGCGTTCGGGTCCCGCGAGTTCGGGACATAGCGGGCGGCGAGGCCGCCGGCGACGACCGCGATCGGGGTCATCGCGAAGAAGATGCTGCGCCAGTCTGAGGCCTGGATCAGCCAGCCGCCGACGATCGGCCCGAGCGCGATCGCAGCACCGGTGATCGCGCCCCACAGTCCGATTGCGCGGGCGCGCTCGCCGCGCTCCGTGAACACATTGGTCAGCAGCGACAGCGTCGAGGGGAACACCATCGCCGCGCCGACGCCCATGACCGCTCGCGCAGCGATCAGCTGTCCCGGGCTGTTCATCAGCCCGCCCGCCAGGCTCGCCAGGCCGAACACCGACAGACCTCCGAGAAGCATCCGCTTGCGCCCGAACCGGTCTGAGAGGCTGCCGACGGCCAGCACCGTTCCCGCGAACAGCAGGTTGAAGGCGTCCACTACCCATTGCAGCTGAGAGTCCGACGCATGCAGCTCTCGCACCAGTGTCGGCAGCGCAACGTTGACGATCGTCGTGTCGAGGTTGATCACGAACGCTGCCAGCAACAGCGAGATCAGGATTACGGGCTTGCGGTTCATGGCTCCTCCTCGAGGGCTAGCTTGCGTCACGAAAGGCAACTTACCGGAGTGGTCTGGCTTTTGTCAAGCAAGTCAGCTACGCTTTCACCGTGCTCCAGCGCGACTATCCCGGCCAGATCTGCTCGATCGCGCGCTCGCTCGAGATCGTCGGCGAGCGCTGGACCCTGCTGATCCTGCGCGACGCTGTCCTCGGCTTGACTCGCTTCGAGGACTTCCAGGAGAAGCTCGGGATCGCTTCGAACGTGCTCACCAACCGCCTCAAGCTGCTGTGCGACGAGCAGGTCCTAGAGCGCGTTCCCGACCCGGAGCGTCCCGGCCGGCCGAAGTACGTGCTCACCGACAAGGGACGCGAGCTCGCTCCTGCCCTGATCGTGTTGATGAAGTGGGGCGATCGCCACTACCCGACACCAACCGGGCCGCCCCGACTCACGCTTCATGCCGGCTGCGGCGGCAGCATCGGCCGAGACCTCCGCTGCGATCGCTGCGGCGAGCAAGCGGGCCCCGGCCAGATCGAACTCCTCCCCGGCCCCGGCGCGCCGCGCGGCGAGCACGATCTGCCGGTTTGAGCGGCTGGTTCAGAGCGTCTCGAGCGATCGAGCGAGCAATACGGCCCGCAGCCAGTTGGTCGCGTCGGTGCCGACAGCATCGATCGCTTGCAGCGCGGTCTCGTAGCTCTGCTCGCCGTCGACGAGCCGCTTGAGCGCTCGCAGCGCCTCGTCCTCGATCGGCCGCAGACCCTCCGCCAGGCCGTCCGCCCCGGCGAAGCTCGCCTCGAGTGACGTCAGCGGTCGCTGCTCACAGAACAGGACATCCTCGGCTCTCGCCGCTCGCGCGGCCAGCGCTCGGACGGTCTCGATGGTTTCGTCGTAGACGGTCATCGCTCAACCCGGCTTCTCGCGGCCGACGCATCACGCGCGCGCTGCGAGCGGCCCGCCGGAACGCTCCTCGGACGCACCGCGTTCGCGAAGTGCGGCGCGGTCACGCGGACAGTAGCGTCAGCACGCGACCTTCGATGCGAGTGCGCGCCTGCCACGGATCCGACGGAAGCCCGTCGAGCGTGATCGCACGGCCGGCGCTGAAACGCTCGAAGACTCTCGGGTCGATGTAGGACTGGCGCGCGACCGTAGGAGTGTTGCCGAGGGCGGCTGCGACCGCGCGCGAGGCGATCGTCACCGCTTGAGATCGGCGAGGTTGCTGCGCGGCGAGCGTCGATGCCGCGATCACCGTCGCGTTCCAGGTTCGATACTCCTTCGCGGAGAACGGACCGCCCGACTCGGCGCGCAGGAAGTTGTTGACGTCCTCACGATGCACTCGCGTCCAGCCGCGAGCTCCGCGGAAGACCAAGAGCTCACGCGGATCTTCCCGACGCCGCTTCAGCGTCGCAAGCACCTCGAGCGCTGGCGCGTCGGTGATGGCAAGGCGCTGACGCTTCCCCGCCTTGCCGACATAGTCGAACACGGCTTGATCGGAGCGGACGGTCACCTGCTCGCGCAGCAGCGTCGTCAGGCCATAGTGCCTGTTGTCGCGCGCGTAGCGGTCGGATCCGACTCGCAGCAGACCGATGTCGAGCAGACGGAGCGAAAGCGCCAGCACACGGCGATGGCCGGTCGGCTCCGCGCTTTCGCTGAGCCCCAGCTCGATCCGCGTGCGGAGCCGGCGCTGAGCTCGCCCGAACGCCTCCATGTCGTGGAACTTGAGCTGATCGCGCTCCTGCCGCCAGGCCGGGTGATAGCGGTACTGCTTGCGACCGCGGCCATCGATGCCGGTCGCCTGCAGATGAGAGTCGGCGCTCGGAGCGATCCACACGGTGCTCCACGCCGGAGGGATCGCCAGCCGGCGGATTCGGTCGAGCACGACGGGGTCCTCGACTGCGGCCTGACGCTCGTCGAGGTAGACGAAGCCTGCAGCGGCGCGCACCCGGTGCAGCCCGGGTTGGGAGTCATGCACGAAGCGAAGCGGAAGGTCGCGCGGCCCATCGCTCATCGAGCCGCTCATGCTGACCGAAGTCGCCGAGATACGTCGCCAGCAGGCGGCCGCTTTGTGGCCAGTGTGGCCTCATCGCTGATAAGGTGTCCACATGCGAGAGATCGGTGTCCGAGAGCTCAAGCAGTCGCTCAGCAAGACGTTGCGGTCGGTGAGTCACGGCGAGCAAGTTCGCGTGACGCTGCGTGGCCGACCGGTGGCCGACATCGTCCCGGCGGTGGCAGCGTCGGAAGACGATCGGTTACGGCGGCTGGTGGCAGAGGGACGGCTCGTTGCGCCCACCGGCGCCCGGCCGAGAAAGGCGCCGCCGCTCGTCGAGAGCGAAGCGAGCGCTTCGTCGCTCGTGCTGTCCGAGCGGGACGAAGAGCGCTGAACCTGTATCTGGACGCGAGTGCGCTCGTAAAGCGCTACGTCGCCGAGGACGGGAGCGAGACCGTTCGCGACGCCATGGCCCAAGCCAACGGCTGGTTCGTCTGCCGCATCGGGTTTGTGGAGATCGTTCGAGCTACAACGCTCGCAGCGGGCGACACTGCAGCTGCGCACTTTCGCCAGGAGTGGCCGGCGTTCGGTGTCATCGAGTGCGACCAGCCGCTGGCCGACGAGGCAGCGAGACTCGCGGTCGACCACGACCTTCGCAGTCTCGACGCTCTGCATTTGGCTGCCGCGCTCGTCCTTCCCCGTGAGGCGCTCACCGTCGCTACGTGGGATGTCCGCCTCCATACAGCGGCAACCTCCGCGGGACTCCCGGTGATTCCGCGCGCGCTCGCCTGACCGACCTGACCTTCCAGGTCGGCGCACGTCAAGGACCGCCGGCTTGAGCAGCAGGCCACCTGAGATGTTCTTCCGCGATCGTTGCCTACTCGGACAGTCCTGCCGCGCGCAGCCCCTCGGCCCGGTCGAGGAACACACGCGCGCGTGAGACCCTGTCGGCGCGAAAGTCAAGGACGGTCAGGCATACCGTGTCAACCGGCGCGCCGCTGCCCTTGCCGCGCCCTTTCAGCCGCCCGATCACCAGCACTCGGTCGCCGAGATCGCGGAACTCCTCGGCAATGCTCTGCAGCTCCTCCCAGTTTTCGCGAGTGTCGAGCGCGAAGCGTTCGGTGCCCTCGCGCCCGCGGTAGCCGCCGCCGCCGAGAGCCCTGACGATGCCCGGCTGGTACTCGAAGTCGGCGGTCGCGAGCTCGGCGAACAAGCGATCGACGTCACGGTCGTTGTAGGCGTCGATCACGCTTTGGGCAACATCCACTTTGTCGCGTGGCATCGGCGTCGGAGTATTGCGCGGGCGGGCGGCAGTCGACGTGAGGTCGCCGGCGCGGATCGCGCTCGCCACCGTCGCGGGTTCCGCCGGGACGACCCTCCACGAGTCACTCCGCAACCCGACGCGGTTAGAGCTGCGTGCGCAGGTCGCGTAGCGCGTCCTCGTCGCCGAGCACGAGCAGTCTGTCTCCTGCACTCAGCACCGAGTCTCCGTTCGGCGTGATCAGCTGACCGTCGCGTTCGATCGCCGTGACAAGCACTCGCCTCGGCAGACCGGCATCTCGCAGCGACGCTCCAGCCATCGCGGAGGCATCCGTCACCAGGAGGTCGGTCAGGTCTTCCGGGAGACCGGCTTCGCTCGCTCGCCGAAGGCTCGTGTGCAGCGCACGGCGATAACCGCGCACGACGTCGGAGGTCGCGATCGTGGCGATCACCTTCGATCCTCGTCGAGCACCGGCACCCACGCGAGCGGCGCGGCCGTGATCGCCTCGAGAGCAGTGTCGAGCGTGTCTGCCGGATGCACAGGCGCGCCGCTGTCTTCGGCGAGCTCGCCGGCCGTCTGGGCCTGCGAGTGGCGCGCGCGAGGTTCGCGCTCGCGCGACTCGAGCACGCCGACGTATGTGCCGCCTGCGTCGATGACGGGTGCCGATGCGACGCCGCTGGCGCGCAGCAGCGACCGGGCGGTGTCGGCATCGATCGCCGAGTCGATCAGCCTGCTCGGTGCGGCCATCGCCTGTGACACCGGGATCGCGGCGAGCAGTGGCAGTCCGGCGAGCATTCGGTGTGCGGGCGCCTCGGCGCGGTTTCGCAGCTGGCTGCGATAGATCGTGTCGTCGCTGCGCGAGCACGATCAGCGTCGCGAGACCGACCGCGACCATCGCCGGGGCGAGCAGCGCGAGCGTGCCGGTCATCTCGGCGACCAGCAGCATCATCGCCAGCGGCGCGCGCGAGATGCTCCCGAAGCAAGCTGTCATCCCGACGATCACGAACGCCGCCGGAGTCGCCGCCGATGCCGGGAACGATCGGCTCGAACAGGCGCCACACGGCGGCGCCGACGAACGCGCCGATCACCATTCCCGGTCCGAAGATCCCTCCCGATCCGCCCGAGCCGATCGACAGGCCCGTGGCGATGATCCGCGCGAACGGCAGCACGAGAACGATCCACAGCGGGATCTGCAGCAATCGCGGGCCGAGGCTCTGCTGGATCCAGCCGTAGCCGGTGCCGAGCACCTCGGGAATCGCAAGTGCGATCAGTCCGACGAGCAGACCGCCGAGCGCCGGGCGCGCCCACGGCGGCAACGCACTGCGACCGAACAGTGCCGCGATTCCGTAGAAGCCCTTCGCATAGAGCAGCCCGACGGCTCCGCAGATCACACCGATCAGCGCGAACCACCACAGCTGGCCGATCACGAGCTGATAGCCGGCCGCGGCATGGCCGAAGATCGGCGTGAAGCCCTCGATCGAGCCGAACACGGTGTAGCCGACGATCGAGGCGATGAACGCCGGCAGCAGCGCCTCCGCTTCGAAGTCGTCGCGATACATGATCTCCGCGGCGAGCACGGCGCCGCCCAGCGGCGCGCCGAAGATCGAGCCGATCCCCGCGCCGATGCCACTGGCCACCCCTATCCTCGCGTCGGCCGGATTCAGGTCGAGCGAACGGGCCAGCAGCGAACCGAAGCCGGCGCTGATCTGAGCGCTCGGGCCCTCGCGGCCGCCGGAGCCGCCGGAGCCGATCGTCAGCGCCGATGCGACGATCTTGACGAGCACCGTCCGCACGCGAATCCCGCGGGGATCGTGGTGGACCGCGTGGATCGCGGCGTCTGTGCCATGTCCCTCTGCATCGGGAGCGAAGCCGAACACGAGCAGGCCGGCGAGCAGTGCGCCGGCGCAGGCGATCAGCGGGATCGCATAGGGACGGGAGAAGCCGGTCGAGCCCACCGCGCCACCTTCGTTGATCGGCGTCGGCACGTGGTAGCCGGCGATCACGCCCAACAGCAGCCGGCTCGCCTCGTGCAACGCCTCGAAGAAGACGACCGCGCCGAGCCCCGCGATGACTCCGATCAGCAACCCCAGGACGAGCCACTTCTGAACGTAGGACGCCGAGTCGACCCAGCTTGCCGCGCGTGCTCGAAAGAGCGTGCGGCGCATCTACAGGTCCCAGCCGCTGGTCCAGTCCTGCTCCGGGACCTCGCCGGCGGCGGCGGCGAAGCGGTCGAGCGCGCGCACGAGCACGGCGCGTTCACGCAATGGCACCTGAGCGACGATCGCGGCGATCTCAGCGCGCCGCCGATCGGTCACGCTGTCGACCAGCTCTCGGCCCGAGCGTGTCAGCCCGACGCGAAGCTGACGACGGTCGCCCGGCTCGGCACGCCGGCGAATCAGCCCCTTGCGCACCAGTCGGTCGCACATGCGCGTCGTGGTCGCCGGCGTCACGCCTACGGCCGCTGCCAAGCCGGCGAGGCTCTGCGGACCACGCGAGGCGAGCAGGACGAGCGTCCTGTACTGCGTCAGCGTCACCTCCTCGGGCAGATCGGCGAGCGAGCGTGCCGCGACACCGACCAGTACACGGCTGGCCGAAAGCACCGCGTCGACCAGATCGGTCGAGCCCGCCGAAGAACCGGGGATCGATTCATTCATAGGCTAACTATTGCATAGGCTAATCCGGTCTCCCCGCCGCTCTCGAGAAAACTTGTAACGGGGCAGCGCGCTCGGCGGACTCAACCGCGGAACTTCATTCCCGAGCAAGGAGCGTCCAATGAGAGCAACGACCGGCATCGGCGCAGCGACACTTCTGACCGTCGCCGCCCTGTCCGCAACGGCCGGATCGGCGAGCGCCTTCGGCGGCCGATCGTCTGGCGGTCGAGCGGAGCACGGCGTCGCGCCCAGCCGTCACCGCGGCGAGCCGCCGCGGTTCGGTCGTCCGCCGGCTCGCGGCCCGGCGCCGGGACACGGACCTGGTCACGGGCCCGGGCCGGGACCAGGACGCGGGCCCGGTGGCCCCCCGGCCGAAGCGCCTCGGGCCGTGTTCGTGCAAACCGACAACGTCGCCGGAAACCAGGTAGTCGCCTACGACCGCGCGGCCAACGGCACGCTCGGTCAGGCCGGCGTGTACCCGACCGGCGGCCTCGGCGGCGTGCTCGGCGAATCGGTCGTCGACCATCTCGCCTCGCAGGGCTCGCTGACGGCCGATCCGGCGAACGGCCTGCTCTATGCCGTCAACGCGGGCAGCAACTCGGTCTCGGTCTTCGCCGTATACGGCGACAAGCTCGCGCTTCGCCAGGTGATCGGCTCGGGCGGCGCCTTTCCCGTCAGCATCGCCGTCTACCACGGACTCGTCTACGTGCTGAACGCCGAGGAAGGCGGGTCGGTGCAGGGCTTCACGGTCGCCGGCGGCCAGCTCGTGCCGCTGCCGGGCTCGAACCGGCCGCTCGGGCTCAACGCGACCGAAACGCCGCAGTTCACGCACACGCCGGGGCAGGTCGCGTTCTCGCCGAACGGCTCGCAGTTGATCGTCACGACGAAGGCGAACGGCAACGACATAGACGTGTTCCATGTCGGCTTCGACGGGCGGCTCTCGCCGACGCCGGTCGTCAACTCCGAGCCCGGCGCGGTGCCGTTCGCGGCGAGCTTCGACCAGACAGGTGACCTCGTCGTGACCGAGGCCGGCCCGAGCGCAGTCGCAAGCTTCGCGCTCAACTGGAGCGGCACGACCACGCCGCTCGCCTCGGTCGACACGAACCAGGCGGCGACGTGCTGGGTCGTCACGGTCGGCGGCTACCTGTATGCGTCGAACGCAGGCAGCGGCTCGCTCAGCGTGCTGTCCTCGAGCGGCGGCGGATCGCTGACGCTGCTCGGCCAGGTCGCCACCGATGCCGGTACGGTCGACGCGGCGGCTACGGGCGACGGTCGCTACCTCTACGTGCAGGCCGGCGCCGGCGGAACGGTCGACGAGTACGCGATCGGCGCGGCAGGCGCGCTGAGCGAGGTCGGCTCGGTCGCGGTGCCCGGCGCGGTCGGCGGCGAGGGCATCGTTGCTCAGTAGCGAGTGTGAGCGATGCAGGCTGCGCCGCCGCCTCGGCGGCGCAGCCTGCGTGGCGACGAGCGAGTGAATGGCCGCCGAGGCGAATGCCTTCTCTAGCCTCCCAGCGTGCGCATGGGATTGATCGGCGGCATCGCCGCAGGACGTCGCGGGCGTCGACGGGCACCGCCGCGAGCGACGCGGACGACGAGCTCGTCGCGCGGCTTGCGTACGGGCGACGAGCAGGCGTTCGTGCTGCTCGTCGCCCGCCATCACGCGGCGATGCTGCGGCTGGCGCGGACGTTCGTCTCGAGCACAGCCGTTGCCGAGGAGGTCGTGCAGGACACCTGGCTGGCCGTCGTGCGCGGGATCGACGGCTTCGCCGAACGCTCGTCGTTCAAGACGTGGCTGTTCACGATCCTCGTCAACAGGCGCGAAGAGCACCGGCGTGCGTGAGCAGCGGACGAAGCCGGCTGACTCGCGGCGCCGGCCGTCGACGGCTCGCGCTTCGACGCGTCGGGCGCATGGTGCTCGCCGCCGCGCCACTGGGCCGATGACAGCGACGACCGCCTGCTCGCCGAGTCGCTTGCGAGCGAGCTGCAGATCGCGCTCGAGCGACTGCCTGCGCGACAGCGCGAAGTCGTGATCCTGCGCGACGTCGAGGGCCTGACCGGCGAGGAGGTCTGCGAGGTGCTCGAGATCAGCGAGTGGCAACCAGCGAGTGCTGCTGCACCGAGGTCGCAGCCAGCTTCGCGCGGCGCTGGAAGAGCTGGTCGAGCGTATGAGGCTGCTGCGACGCGACGAACAGCTCGTCTGCCAGGAGATCGTCGAGCTGGTCACCGACTATCTCGAGGGAACGTTGACGCGTTCGCAGCGCCGCCGCTTCGACGCGCATCTGGCCGGCTGCGAGCACTGCACCGAGTACCTCGCGCAGATGCGCGAGACGATTCGCCTGACCGGTCGACTGCAGGCCGACGATCTGACGCCGGCGATGCGCGAGGAGTTCGCGGCGCTCTACCGGCGCTGGCGCGCCGAGGGCGACTGAGCGCCGCGGGCGACGTGACGGCTCCGCGCGCAGCGCCGCGGCTACAGTCGAGCAGACGCGACATCCCACCAGATGACAGCCGGGAGGAGCCCCACATGAAGGCAGCTGTGATCCACGAGAACGGCAGTCCAGACGTCCTGATCTACGCGGACGTAGCCGAGCCCGAGTGCTACGAGGGCTGCGTGCTGATCGACGTCGAAGCGATCAGCATCGAGGGCGGCGACGTGCTCGCGCGCGCCGGCTCTGCTCCGCCGTCGGTGCCGCACGTCGTCGGCTACCTCGCCGCCGGCACGATCGTCGAGGTCGGCGCCGGCGTCGAGGATCGCACCGTCGGCGAACGCGTCGTGACGCTCAACGCGGCAGGCTCGCACGCCTCGAGACGGGTCGTTCCCGCAATGTCAACCTGGTCGATTCCCGACGGGCTGGACGCAGCTGCGGCGGCGTGCGTGCCGGTCGCGTTCGGCACGGCCGAGGAGTGCCTGTTCACCGCCGGGCACCTCGAGGCCGGGCAGACCGTGCTGATTCACGCCGGCGCCGGCGGCGTCGGCATGGCGGCGATTCAGCTCGCCAAGCACGCCGGCGCAACCGTCATCTCGACTGCATCGAGCGATCGGAAGCTCGAACGGCTGCGCGAGCTCGGTCTCGACCACGGCATCAACTACGCCAGCGAGAGCTTCGTCGAGCGGACGCGCGAGCTGACCGACGGACGCGGAGCGGACGTCATTCTCGACTCGATCGGAGGCCAGAACCTGATCGACAGCATCGAGGCGCTGGCCTATCGCGGCTCGCTGATCAGCGTCGGCGCTGGCGGCTCGCGCCGGCTCGGACATCGAGGCCAGGCAGCTGTGGGCGAAGAACAACACGCTGCGCGGTGTCTTCCTCGGCGGCGCGCTTCTGCAGGAGTACCCTCGCGTCCACGCGATGATCGCCGAGTTGATCGGTCGCGTCGCGACCGGTGAGCTGCGTGTCGAGATCGACAGGACGTTCACGCTCGCCGACGCGGCCGGCGCGCACGCTTACATCGAGAGCCGTCAGGCGTTCGGGCGCGTCGTGATGACGCCGTAGAGTCCGATCTCGCGGACCGCCGTCATGCGCTGCCGTCGTCCCGACCGCTGGCAGCCGTCACCTGCGACGCGCCGGCTCCATCGAGCGCCGCCCCCAGCGCGGCGCCGAACGCGCACGGTCCTGACCCTGACGACGACGAAGTGACAGCACGGCCCGGTGACGAGGATCGGCGTGTGCCGAGACGGTGGCCGGGCGGGCGCCCGCCGAGACGGCGGCCGCAGCCGGCGCTCGCGCGACCGCTCGTCGGTCCGCGCTCCGCCGCCTCCGGCGCCGGAGCACGCATTTTCGAGGGCAGCACCAGCAGCGCCAGCAGCAGGCCGACGGCGAAGATCCCTGCCGACCAGGCGAACGCGGTCGTGTATCCGTGGATCGACGCGGCGTCGGCGAGTCCCGGCGAGCGCGCGTGGCTCGCGGCGTAGCGAGCTGACGGAGCTGGCGAACAGCGTGCTGAGCAGCGCCGTGCCGACCGAGCCGCCGACCTGCTGCGAGGTGTTGACCATCGCCGAGGCGACGCCGGCCTCGGAGGCCTCGACGCCGAGCGTCGCGGTGCCGAAGGCGGGCGCGAAGATGCAGCCCATGCCGACGCCGAGGATCAGCAGCGACGGGAAGCACGTGGCTCGACGTAGCCGGCGCCCGGCGCGAGCCGCGTGAACAGCAGCATCGAGATCAGGCCGAGCGTCATGCCGGCGGCGATCAGCGGCTTGACGCCGGTGCGTTGGAGCACGCCGCGTCTGCACGAACGTCGAGGTGACGACGAGCACGCCGGTCAGCGGCAGGAAGGCGAGACCGGTACTTGACCGGTGAGTAGCCGAGGTTGTTCTGCAGGTAGTAGGTCAGGAACAGGAACACCGCGAACACGCCGGCGCCGGCCAGCAGGATCGACAGGTACGCGCCGCCGCGGCCGCGGTCGGCGACGATCTTCAGCGGCAGCAGCGGATCGGCGCGCACGCGCTCGACGAGCACGAACGACGCGAGCAGCACGACGCTCGCCGCCAGCGCGACGACCGTCAGCGGCGCCGACCACGAGTGCGTCTCGGCGTTCGAGAAGCCGTAGACGAGCGCGAACAGCCCGCCGCAGGCGAGCAGCACGCCCGGCACGTCGATCCGCGGGCGCGTCTCGGGGCGATGGTTCTGCAGCAGCCGCAGACCGACGAGCACCGTCGGGATCGCGATCAGCAGGTTGACGTACAGGCACCAGCGCCAGGAGAGCGTCTGCGTCAGCACGCCGCCGAGCACCAGGCCGACCGACGCGCCGCCGCCGGCGATCGCGCCGAAGATCGCCGAACGCCTTCGCGCGGTCCGGCGAGCCGGCGAACGTGACGGTCAGCAGCGACAGCGCCGACGGCGCCAGCAGCGCGCCGAACGCGCCCTGCAGCGCGCGCGCGGCGACGAGCATGCCGAAGGACTGCGCCAGCCCGCCGATCGCCGAGGCGAGCGGCGAAGCCGATCAGCCCGGCGATGAACGTCCACTTGCGGCCGAACAGGTCGCCGAGCTTGCCGCCGAGCAGCAGCAGGCTGCCGAACGCGAGCGCGTATGCGGTGACGACCCACTGGCGGCTGTCGGTCGAGAAGCCGAGCGCGTGCTGCGCCGAGGGCAGCGCGATCGTCACGATCGTCGCGTCGAGCACGACCATCAGCTGCGCGACACCGAGCAGCGCCAGCACCGCCCAGCGATTGCTCGCCGGCTGTGAGCTCCCGGCCGTCGCGGCGGGGCTTGCCGCGGCCATTACGAGCGCCTGCGATTCATGCCACGCGACCGTACTCTCCTGCGGCGAGAGTTGCCACGCCGCCCGCGTACAGCGGCAACTACGATCTGCCTGTCGATCACCTTCCCCATCCCAAGGAGAGTCCATGCCCGGACCGGTGCTGTTCTGCTACGACGGATCAGAGGAGTCGAGCGCGGCGTTGCGCACCGCCGCCGAGTTGATCGCGCGACCCGTCGAGATGGTCGTCCTGACGGTCTGGCAGACGGCAGCGGCACTGCTCGCGCGGGCCGGAGGCTTCGCCGTCGGCTTCGGCGACGAGCAGCAGTTCGACGTCGACGAGGAGAAGGAGGCGTGGAAGGTCGCCGAGGAGGCCGCCGCTCGTGGGCGCGAGCTCGGCTATGCGGTCACTCCGCGCGTCGAGGAGGCCAACGATGGCGCGGCAGCGAAGATCATCGAGGTCGCCGATGAGATCGACGCACGGCTGATCGTCTGCGGGCGTCGCGGGCGCGGCGTGATCGCCTCGACGTTGCTCGGCAGCGTCTCGCACGACGTGCTCGTGCGCGGCGCACGGCCGGTCCTGATCGTCTCCAGCACCACCAGTCCTGATCGCACTGCGTCGCGCCTGGCGGCGCGCCGCCGATTGGCAGCGAGGTTTCGAGCACCCGGCATCGCCGCCCGCGGGCAGCCGCTGAGGCGAGCGCAGGAGGGTTGACAATCTCTGACTTTGTCGCTACATTAGATGAGGAATGACTCCGGCGCTCGCCCCTCTCCCGCGGTTTGCGTACGGCGCCTGTACGGACGACAGAGCCCGTTGCGCGAGAGCGGTCCGGCCAGCCGGACACTCTGAACGCTGAGGTCTCACTTTCTCTCTGGATCCCTCCGGGGCGTGCGCGTCCCGGAGGGACCCTCCTTCGTTTGCCGCGCTCCGTCCCCGCGCGAGGCGCGGCGAGCACCCTCGCCCACTCAAGTCCAGAAGGAGCCTCGATGCCCCGAATCATCGTGACAACCGACGTACGCCCGACCAAGCGGAGCCGACCGTGCTGCTCGACGAGGACCTGCGCTCCGTGCACCTGAGCACCGCGCACGCCTCGGCACAGCTCGTCGAGCGCCTCGCCTGGGCGATCCTCGACGCCGAGCAGGCTGCCGGCGAGAAGCCGCGCAAGCCGGTGCCGGCGCTCGAGCAGGTTCCCGCGCACTCCGCGGCGAACCGCGCCCGGCGAGCTCAGCCGCTCGCCGCCTGAGCAGGCACCGCGGAGCTGCACGCGGCTCCGCGGCGCGCCTGCCGCGCGATCGACGCCGGCCTGACAACGTCGATCACCGAACCCGGAGCCGACTCATGATTCTGATGCTCATCCTCGCGGCCTGGATCGTCGCCCTCGCGACGGTAACCGCGCTCTGTGCGATGGCACGCCGCGGCGACGCAGCGCAGCACTCTCAGCAACACGATCTCCACTGGCGCGCGAACAGCGCAGAGACCGCCGCGCGGACGCTCAGCTCGAGCGAGGCCCGGCGTACCGCCGCGCCGGACCTCAGGCCCGCCCGCGCGCGGATCCGGCTCGATCGCAGGCACGCTCGCACGCACGCGAACGCGGGAGCGCGGCGAGCTCAGGCGGGCCGTCGCAGGCGCGCCGGCTGACGCCGCGCGCGCGCCGTCACTCGATGAAGCCGGCGCGCAGTCCGGCGGCGACCGCCGCAGACCGGTCGCGCGCGCCGAGCTTGCGGTAGATGTGTTCGAGGTGCGTCTTCGCCGTCGCCGGCGAGACCGTCATCTCGACCGCCATCTCGCGTACCGACAGGCCCTGACCGGCGTAGGCGAGGACCTCCAGCTCGCGTGGGCTGAGCGGGCTCAGGCCGAGCTCTCCGCGGCGCCGAGCGAGGATCCGGCCAACCGCGCCTCCGACGTCCGTGCACGCGTCGACCAACACCTCGCTCAACTCCGCGCCTGCGCCGCCGTAGAGCTCGACGATCGCCAGCACCTCGCCTGCCTCGCAGCACGGAAACGCAACCGTCTCGCGCAGCCCTCGCGCCGCCTGAGCGCGATTGCCGGCGCCATTGGCAGCCGCACTGTGCGCGCCGACCGCCGTGCGCAGCTGCCAGGCACGCCCGACCAGGCCGGTGCCGCGCGAGAGCCGTCGCGCCAGTAGCGCGCGCTCGAGCTGCTCGCGCTGAACCGCCGCAGTGCACCACACGCCCGCCAGCGTCAGCGAGCCTTCGCGCGGCACCCACAGCGCTGCCGCCGCCTGGCCCAGCGCCTCGGCGAGCGCGCCCAGCAGGCGCTCGCTGCCGGCCAGGCGCTCGTGCGCGCCGATCGCGCGCAGCAGCGACAGCAGCACCGCTCGCTCGCGCTCGGACTGCTCGATCGCGGAGCGGCCGCACGAGGGCGAGGAGCGCCGCTCGGCCGGCGTATTTCGCTCGATTCTGGACATACAGGTCTGTCTGCCCTTGACTATACATACCGGTCTGCCTAGGATCGCCGGATGGCCGAGGAGGCGCGCCATTCGCCCGTTGACAGCGCGAGCGCGAGCCGCGGCGGCGCGAACGGAGGCGCTCGCCCGCGGATCCTCGAGGCTGCCTACGAACTGCTCTCCCACCACGGCGTGCACGCCGTCGGGATCGAACGGATCATCGCCGAGGCCGGCGTCGCGAAGGCCACCTTCTACCACCACTTCCGCTCGAAGGAGGCGCTGATCATCGCGTTCCTCGAGCTGCGCGAGGAGCGCTGGACGCACGGCTGGCTGCAGGCCGAGGCCGAGCGACTCGCGAATACGCCGGCGCAGCGTGCGATCGCCGTCTTCGACGCGCTCGACGAGTGGTTTCACCGGGCCGAGTTCGAGGGCTGCTCGTTCATCAACACGCTGCTCGAAGTCAGCGACCGCGAGAGCGCCGTACACGTCGAGACCGTCCGCCATCTGGCGAACGTGCGAAAGCTGCTGGAGAGCTACGCCGAGCAGGCCGGTGCGCTCGACCCGGCGAAGCTCGGCTACCAGCTGCAGACGCTGCTGATGGGCGCGATCGTCTCGGCCGGTCGCGGCGACGCCGATGCCGCGCGCCGGATCCGCCCGCTCGTCGCCGCGACGATCGCGAGCTCGACCGCGACAGATGCGCGGTAGCGCGAGTCCTCCGCGGCTGTCGGCATCGACGGCGCGGCGAGCGAGGCCGGTTGCATGGCGGTGACGCCGGAGACGATCTTCGAGCGCGTGCGGCGCGTGCCGCGCGGCTACGTGACGACCTACGGCGACGTCTCGCCGGATGCTCCGCGTCACGCCGGCCGCGTGCTCTCGGAGGCGAACGCCGAGGTCCCCTGGTGGCGCGTCGTGCGCAGCGACGGCAGCTGCCCGAAGGGCGAGCGCCAGCGTGCGCGACTGCGCGAAGAGGACGTGCCGTTTCGCGGCGAGCGCGTGCTGATGGCCGAGGCGCGGATCCCGCCCGAGGCGATCCTCTGACTAGGCGAACAGCGTCTGCTGCGTGAAGCCCGGCGCGCGCTCGATCTCGAGCATCCGGCGCTTCGTCGCGACGCCGCCCGGCGCCGAGAAGCCGTGCAGCGCACCGCTCGCCGAGAGCACGCGATGGCACGGAACGATGATCGGATACGGATTCTGTGCGAGCGCCGCGCCCACCTCGCGCGCCAGCTCGGGTGCGCCGATCTGCGACGCGAGCTCGCCGTAGCTGACCGTCTGACCGGCTGAGACCTCGCGCGCAGCCCGGTAGACGCTCCGGCGAAACGGCTCCAGCGGGCGCTCGTCGAGCGCGATCGAGCGCAGGTCGCGTCGCTCGCCGTCGAGCAGGGCGGCGATCGCCTCGATCGCCTCGCAGATCGCGGCCGGCGGATGCTCGGCTTCGGCGTCGAGTCGCGCGAGCGCACGCGCTCGTGGCATCCACACCTGTTTGATTCCGTGCTCGCTCCAGTACAAGCCGCAGGTGCCGAGCGCCGTCTCGAAACGCACCGCGCTGAGCGCTGCGCGAGGCCCGGCAAGATCAGATCCAGACGCGGTCACCAGCCGAGCGTAGCCGACCGCACCGGCGGAAATCGGACATGGTCATCCGCCGGCGCCTGCCTGTCCGAAACCCGCTAGCGATAGCCGTCGTGACGTGCCAGCATGAGCATCGTGCTCGAGGACTTCGACAGCTGCTACCGCGCCGTGCAGAGCCGCGACGCGCGCTTCGACGGCTGGTTCTTCACGGCCGTCAGCTCGACCGGCATCTACTGCCGCCCGAGCTGCCCTGCGCTCACGCCGAAACCGGAGAACGTCAGCTTCTTCGCGACGGCCGCCGCCGCACAGCAGGCCGGCTATCGCGCCTGCCTGCGCTGCCGCCCCGACGCCGCGCCGGGCTCGCCGCAGTGGCTCGGCCGCGCCGACGTCGCCGCGCGCGCGGTCAAGCTGATCCTCGACGGCGCCGTCGATCGCGAAGGCGTCGCCGGGCTGGCCGCGCGGCTCGGCTACTCCGAGCGCCAGCTGCACCGCGTGCTCGTCGCCGAGGTCGGCACCGGCGCGCTGTCGCTCGCGCGCGCCCAGCGCGCGCAGACCGCGCGGCTGCTCCTGCAGACGACCGACCTGCCGATCACGCAGGTCGCGTTCGGCGCCGGCTTCGCCAGCGTGCGCCAGTTCAACGACACGGTCCGCGCTGTCTTCGCGCGCACGCCGAGCGAGCTGCGCCGCCGCGCCGGCGGACGCCGCGAGCAGCCGCTCGCCGGCGGAACGGCCGTCTCGATTCCGCTGCGGCTGGCCTACCGCCGCCCGCTCGCCGCGACCGAGCTGCACGAGTTCCTCGCGCTGCGCGCGATCCCCGGCATCGAGCATGGCGACGCGACGAGCTACCGGCGCAGCCTGCGCCTGACGCACGGCCGCGGAACGGTCGAGCTGAGCGTCGAGCCGGAGGAGAGCGGCGTGCGCGCCGTCTTCTCACTCGACGACCTGCGCGACCTGACGAGCGCGATCGCGCGCTGCCGGCACCTCTTCAACCTCGACGCCGACCCGCTCGCCGTCGACGAGGTGCTCGGCACCGACCGGCTGCTGCGCCCGCTCGTCGCGAGCGCGCCGGGTCTGCGCGTGCCCGGCGCAGTCGACGGCTTCGAGCTGGCCGTGCGCGCCGTCGTCGGCCAGCAGGTCTCGGTGCCTGGCGCACGCACCGTCGCCGGCGGACTCGTGCGCGCCGCCGGCGAGCCGCTGCGCGACCCGCACGAGCAGCTCACGCACACGTTTCCCACGCCGGAGGCGCTCGCCGAGCTGGCGCGCCGCGAGCCCGGCGCGTTCGCAATGCCGGCCGCGCGCCGCCGGACGCTCGCAGCGCTCGCCGACGCCGTTGCCGCCGAGCAGATCGACCTCGCGCCCGGCGCCGACCCGGTCGAGCTCGAGCGCGCGCTGCTCGCACTGCCCGGCGTCGGCCCCTGGACGGCCGGCTACGTCGCGATGCGCGCGCTCGGCGACCCCGACGCGTTCATCGCCGGCGACCTCGGCGTCAGGCGCAGCATCGCGCGGCTCGGCGAGGCCGACGGCGTCCGAGCGGTCAGCGCGCGCGCTGAGCGCTGGCGGCCGTGGCGCGCCTACGCCGTCGCGCACCTCTGGCGAGTGCCCGCAGCCGAGACGGCCAGGCCCTCACGAGCGCGCCCACGCCGAAGCAGAATCCCGACCGCAGCCGCGACCAAGATAGGAGCGAGCAGATGACGAGCATCACCACTCCCCCACCGACCGACCGGCGCACACGCCTCGCCGTGCCCAGTCCGATCGGCGAGCTGGTGCTGGAAGGCGACGAGCGAGACGCTGAGCCGCGTCGTGCTGCCCGGCAGCGCGCGAGCGAGCAGCGTCGGCGCAAGCGCCGACCACGATCTCGCGGCGGCTCCGCGCGCGCTCGCGGAAGCGGCGCGCCAGCTGGGTGAGTACTTCGCCGGGCAGCGCAGAACGTTCGAGCTGGCGCTACACACGGAAGGCACGCCCTTTCAGCGAGAAGTCTGGGCCTCCCTCGCCGAGATCCCCTACGGCGAGACGATCAGCTACGCAGAGCTGGCCGCGACCGTCGCGCGCCCGCACGCGTTCCGCGCCGCCGGCAGCGCCAACGGCGCCAACCCGATCGCGATCATCGTGCCCTGCCACCGCGTGATCACGAGCGCCGGCAGCCTCGGCGGCTACGCGGGCGGACTGCAGGCCAAGCGCACGCTGCTGGAGCTCGAGGGCGTCTCGCTGTGAGCGCTAGCCACCCGGCGGCGTGAACTCGGCGCGCGCCGCCGCGGTGCGCTTGTGCACGGCGCATCCGTTCAGGTGGTCGTTGACGAGGCCGGCCGCCTGCATGAACGCGTAGAGCGTCGGCACGCCGACGAACTTCCAGCCGCGCTGCTTCAGGTCGCGCGCGAGCGCCTTCGCCTCCGGCGCGAGCGGGCGCTCGGCCAGCGTCGCCCGGTCGAGCTTGCCGCGCTGCGCCGCCGGCTCGAAGCGCCAGAAGTAGGCCGCCAGCGAGCCCTCCGAGTCGATCAGCTCGAGCGCGCGAGAGGCGTTGTTGATCACCGCTTCGATCTTGCCGCGATGGCGGACGATCGCGCTGTCGCCGAGCAGCCGCGTGACGTCGCGGTCGCCGAAGTGCGCGACCGTCTGAAGATCGAATCCGGCGAACGCCTCGCGGAAGCCCTCGCGTTTGCGCAGGATCGTCAGCCACGACAGGCCGGCCTGAAAGCCCTCCAGGCTGAGCGTCTCGAACAGCTGCACGTCGTCCGCCGTCGGCACGCCCCACTCGTCGTCGTGGTAGGCGCGGTACTGCTCACTCGCATCGCACCACCAGCAGCGCCACACGCCGTCGGCGCCACGCACGAGTCCGCTGTCGAGGTCGGGCATTGGCGCAGCTTAGGCGCCGGTGCGCCGTGATCGGATTCGCGCTAGCCGGCTGATGTGCCGGGAGCCCTCAGCTCATGCGCCGAGCGCCAGCCGCGCAACACTGCGACCGAGGCGAGCGCCGCCGCAAGCGTCATCACAACTGCCTGCCCGATCAGCGACGCGCGCGTGCTGAGCAGGCCGAACGGTCCGTTCGACGAGCCGGCCAGCGTCGCCGCGTCCAGCGACAGGGCGAACGCATAGACGACGCATGCGGCGGCCATCGCCGCCATCGCGACCGTCGCGACCGCCCCGCATGCGAGCGCAGCGACCAAGCGCAGGCGATCGACGCCGATCGCGAACAATGCTCTGCGCGCAGCGACCGCGCACAGCACGCCGCAGCCGAGACCGAACACGCACCACGCGACGAACGCCGATTGTGCAAACACGCTCGTCGTGCCCGGGCGAGCGGCGTGAGCAATCAGCACGAGCGCGCAGGTGGCGATCGCGAACACGGCGAGCGTCAGCGGCGGGCCGCCGACGAGTAGTCGCACGCGCGGCTCGCGTCGGGCGTAGGCCAGCGCGGCCGCGACCAGCGGAGCCGCGCCGATCACAACGGCTGCCGAGCCCAGGACCGCTAGAACCTGAATCGCCGAGTGCGCGCCGGCCAGCAGCATGTGCTGTTGACCGGTCCGCGCGAACGGCTCGTCCTCCGTCGTCTTGTAGAAGCCGAAGCCGGTCGCCGCAAAGACCACCCAACAGACGAGAACGCCGCTCGCGCTGGCACGAACGCGCTCCGACGGAGTGAGCACGCCGTCGAGCGCCGGCGCCGGGCGAACGTGCGCTACGAGCGCACCGCCCAGCAGGTTGAGCACGCTTCTCGTGCTCACGTGCGACTCATCGAGCAGCGCACGCAGCTCGTCGCCGTACCTGCGCCTGAACGCCAGCGGGTAGACCGCAAGCGCGAAGCGTGCCGCGCGCCGGCTCATCGAAGCGACCCCGCCAATCGCAGGCGCTCGAGTCCAGTTCGGCTGACCCGTTGCAACGCGCGCAGCTGCTGCTCTAGCGCGGCGCCGCCGTCCTCCGTCAGCGCATATGGATGCCTGCGATCCTCGGTCGCCAGCGCCCGGATCAATCCCTTGCCCTCGAGCCGCGCAAGCGCTCCGTAAAGCGTTCCCGGACCGAGTCGGACGCCGCTCAGTCGCTCGACATCCGCCGTGATCGCATAGCCGTGCTTCGGACCGTCGGCAAGGCTCGTCAGCACGAGCAGCCCCGGGTCTGTTGATCGCTCTCCGATAGATCGCACAACGTAATAGTAGCGAACCGACCGCACGACGTTGCGATCGACGGTTGGCGCACATGTGCGCGCGTTACCGTGACCGTTGAGATGACCGCCTCGCCAGACGATCGCCCGGCTTTCCCGCTGCGGGCGGCCCGCTGAGATGTGCCGGCTGTTCGCGCTCAGCGGCGGCCGCGAGCCGGTCAGTGCCGAAGTCTGGCTGCTCGGCGCGCCCGACAGCCTCGCCGTTCAGAGCCACCGCAACCCGGACGGCACCGGGCTGGGCACGTTCGACGCGAGCGGTCGTCCGCTGGTGCAGAAGCAGCCGATCGCCGCCTACAGGGACGCAGCGTTCGCGCGAGAGGCCAGGCGGGAGCGCTCGCGCACATTCTTGGGCCACGTCCGCTTCGCCACGACCGGCGCGCTGACGCTCGCGAACACGCATCCGTTCGAGCAGGACGGGCGCGTGTTCGCTCACAACGGCGTGCTCTCCGGGCTGCCGGAGCTCGAAGCCGAGCTCGGGGCCGACCTCGCGCTCGTCAAAGGGCAGACCGACTCCGAGCGCCTGTTCGCGCTGATCACGCGCGAGACACGCCGTCGCGACGGCGATCTGCACGCCGGCATCGTCGCGGCGGTCGAATGGGTCGCCGCGCACCTGCCGATCTACTCGCTGAACCTGATCGTCACGACCGAGTCAGAGCTGTTCGCGCTGCGCTACCCCGAAGGCGACACGCTCTACCTGCTCGCGCGCGAGGCCGGCGGCGCAAGCGGATCGTCACCTCTGCGTCATCACAGCGGCCTCGGCACGCTCGTGCGATGCGACGAGGCCGCTGAACGCCCGGTGGTCGTGCTCGCCAGCGAGCCGATGGACGACGATCCCGGCTGGCGCGCGCTCGAGTCAGGCGAGCTCGTGCAGGTCGACGAGGAGCTCCGCGTCAGCTCGACGATCGCGTTCCCGCACCCTCCGGCTCACCTGCTGAAGCTCGGCTCCGCCTAGAGAGTTCGACCGCCGGCGTGCTCTAGGCTTTGTGTGTGACGGCGCTTGCAGCGGGAGACTTCGACTACGAGTCTCACGGCGCTGGATATGCGCTACAGCGCAGAGCCGATCCGCGTATCGCTGCGTGCCTGCACGAAGCGCTCGGCAATGCCGCGACGGTCCTCAACGTCGGCGCCGGCGCCGGCTCATACGAGCCCGAGGATCGCTACGTCGTCGCCGTCGAGCCGTCGCCGGCGATGCGTGCGCAGCGCCCGCCTTCGCGAGTGCCTGCGATCGAGGCGTTCGCTGAGAGCCTTCCTTTCGATGACGACTCGTTCGACGCCGCGATGGCGACGATCACGGTTCACCAGTGGCACGAGAAGTCTCGCGGCCTGCGCGAGCTGCGGCGCGTGACGAGAGGGTCGATCGCGATCTTGACGTTCGACCCCGACGCGCTCGAGCGCTTCTGGCTGGCCGACTACGCGCCCGAGCTGATCGCCGCCGAGAGGAGGCGCTATCCGCAGATCGAGTCGCTGATCGGGATGCTCGGAGGCGAGTCCGAGGTGCGCTCGATACCCGTGCCGTCGGACTGCACCGATGGCTTCACCGAGGCTTACTTCTCGCGTCCCGAGCGACTCCTCGAAGACGACGCGCGTCGCGCGCAGTCAGCCTGGGGCTTCGTCGAGCCCGAGGCGCAGGAGCGTGCCGTCGCGCGGCTGCGGGAAGACCTCGCTACAGGCGCGTGGGATCAGCGCTACGGCGAGCTGCGAGCGCAACGCGAGTTCGACGGCTCGCTGCGCTTGATCGTCGCGTCGGCCTAGGCGCTCGGCCGTGACGCGCGTCGCCTGCCGGCGGCTCAGTCGAGCGAGATCGCGCGCATCACGTGTTCGTCGGGCAGCTTGTCGATCACGCTGCGAACGAGCTCGAGCTCCTCGGCCTGCTCCCGCCCGAGGTCACGGAACAGCGAGCGCAGCGCAGTGTGCGTGATCTTCATCTGCTTGGAGCCGAGCGTCACCCTGACGAGTCCACGCTCGTCGGGCTCGCCGTCGAGCTCGTCCAGCACCTCGCGCGCGAGCGTGCGGATCTGCGTCTCGTGCGCCTCGTCGGAGACCAGCAGACGCAGCGCCGTCGCCGTGACGCCGAGCTCATCAGGCTCGAGCCACAGGTGATACGGCGGCTCGGGCTCGGCCGGCGACTCCGGCTCGACGGTGCTCATCGCCTGATCTGTTCGGGTGGACGCACGGCAGCGAGAGCTTATCCGCCGCTCACGCCGGCTCGTCGGCCGGCGCCTATTCGACCGTCAGCGTCGCTTTCATCCCGCGCGCCTCGTGCGTCGGCAGCGAGCAGAACAACGTGTAGCTGCCCGGCTGCATCTGCAGGTGCAGATCGCTGACGCCTTTCGACGGCGTGTTGCCGATCGATTCCGACAGCGGCCCTTCGCCGCCTTCGAGATGCAGGTTGTGTTCGTCCTGCCCGTCGTTGACGAACTGGAGCACGACCTCGCCCGCCGGCACCGTCGTGCGCGACAGCGAGAAGCTGTACTCGACCGCGCTGACCTGGACGTGCGGCACCGACGGCGGTTCCGGTGCCGGTTCTTCGGCTTCGGGCGCGGCTTCTTCGGCCGACGGAGCCGAGGAGACGATGATCGGAGCCGGCGCCGCGGCAAGCGATGGCGCGAGGGCGACGGCCGCGGGTGCAGGCGCACCCGGCGCCGGAGTGAGCGAGGCCGCGGCGGGCGCGATCGGCACGATCGTCTTCTTGTGCGGCTCCGACCGGCAGCGCCGGGCCTGACGTGAGTGATGCCTCGCGCGGCGCGCGCATCTCACGCGGCGCTTGCCGTGCTTCACAGGCGCCTTGCCATGCGCACCGGCCGCGCGCGAGGAGATCGCGCTCGCGCCGCCGGGCGCCATTGCGAGCGCGGCGAGCGCCAGCACCGCGCACGCCGCCACCCGCGCACGCCGGCTCATGCGATCAGCTGCGGCACCGTGCCGTAGGCGCTCGCGCCCGCCTCGCCGGTGCCGGCTCCGGGGATCACGAGCCCGGCTTCGGTCTGGAACCACTGCCCGAGCAGCCCCGCGTACATCGCGCGGAAGTCGGAGGTGTTGATCAGGTTTTCGTTCGGGTCGAGCGTGCTCAGCCCTGGGAACTCGCCGACCATTTCGCCTTTCACGCGCGAGCCGATCAGGAACGCGAGTCCGGCGGCGCCGTGATCGGTGCCCGAGCCGTTTTCGCGCGGGCGGCGGCCGAACTCCGACCACAGCTGCACGATCACGCGATCGTCGAGCCCGCGCGCTTCCAGGTCGCGCTGGAAGGCGAGCACCGATTCGACCGTCTCGCCGAGGTTCGTGCTGAGCGTGTCGACCTCGTCGGAGTGCGTGTCGTAGGAGCCGACAGCGGTCAGCGAGACGCATTTGATCGGCAGCGCTTCGTCGTCGAGCATCGCTGCCAGCGCGGCCAGCCGCTGCGGGAAGTCGCCGCCGCTGCTCGGGTAGGTGACCGGCGAGGTGAAGCCGGGTTTGCCTTCGCTTTCGGCGAACGGCGCGATCTGGTTGCGGATCGCGTTCGTGTTCAGCGAGGCCGTTCGCGCCTGCGCGAAGGCCGGCGAGGGCGCTGCGAGCGAGCCGAGCGCGCCGAACTCGTCGAGCGTAGGCGAGATCAGCGGTTCGCTGAGCCCGTAGGCCGAGAACTGGTAGTCGGTCGGCGAGGCCACGGCGGCGACGGGCACGCGCGTGGTCGCCAGCGCCGGCGCCAGCGAGTAGTCGAGCGAGAGTCCCTGCAGCGGATTGCCTGGATCGCCGGCGACGTCGAGGTAGCGGCCCATCCAGCCCGAGCGCGCCTGCGCGTTCAGTTCGCCGACCTCCCAGTAGTGGCGGCTCGTGAAGTGGCTCTCGTCGGGCGGGTCGTAGCCGATCGCCGGGAACACGGCGACTTTGCCCTCGCCGTGCAGCTGCGCGAGACCGCCCGCCTGCGGATGCCACATCAGCGCTTCGTCCTCGCTGAACGGCACGCCTTCGCCTTCCTGGCGCGCGAGCGTCGGGCGCAGTTCGTGGTACTTGGCTTCGGCGACCGGCGCCAGCACCGAAAGCGCATCCCAGCCGCCTTCCATGAAGATCGAGACGAGCACCGGCTGATTCGGCGACGCCGCCGAGGCGGCCGCGAGGATCCCCTCCTCGAGGTGTCGCGGGGCGAGCGCGGCGGCGCCGTAGACCGACAGCACGGCGCCGGCCGAGCGCAGCAGGAAGGCGCGCCGGTCCATGCCGGTGCCGGCCGGAATCGGCTGCCCGGGCTCGATCGAAGGAAGCCCGCGACCCGCCTGCGCGACGCCGCGGCGCAGCAGCTGTGCGCGCGTGAAGTCGTTGCACGAGCAGCTGCGCGCCATGCTCAGCTGACCTGCATGTCGGGAGCGGTTGCGATCAGCATTCGCAGCGCGTTCTGGCGCATCGCCCGGTAGGGGCTCTTCTGCCACTTCGCCGTCACGAGACCTTGCAGGCAGGACTGTGCGAAGGCCGCGATCGACGCCTGCGATTCGCTCGAGAGTTCCGGGTTGGCCCAGTAGGCGAGTGCGCTCGTCAGCGCTTCAGCCGGTTCCTCGCGTTCGCTGTATTTCGCTTCGCCCGTGCCGGGCCACGGGTTCGGATAGGTCTTCGCCGTCACGTAGCTGGCCAGTTCCCAGCGCGCCTTCGCCGTCGAGGTGTCCAGCCAGCGCGTGAAGTCCCAGCCGGAGACGTTCGGCGGGTAGAAGAGCTGCTGTCCGGCGGCGGCGCTCAGCCAGGTCCAGGCGGTCGTATCGATCGGCCGGCCGATCGCGCGCAGCAGCCCGGCGTTGTAGACGACCGGCGGCGTGACGAGCTCGGGCCCCGTGAGGAAGTCGGGATGCTGCAGGATCGCCTCGACGATCGGGCGGATCTCGTAGCCCGAGCCGATGTACAGACCCTGCAGCGATGCGAGCGTCGCTTCCGAGGGCGGCGTCGGCACGAAGTAGCTCCACAGCTTGGCGACGAAGAAAGAGGCGTGCAGCGGATTTGCGACACACAGCCGCACGGCGTCTTCCCAGTTCCACTTGCCCGTCTGCCCGAACACCGTCTTGTTCGAGGCGTCGTGGCGTTTGGCTTCGAAGCGGAAGTTCTGCAGGCCCGAGCTTTCGGTCCATTCGGCGTTCCAGCCCGTCAGCGCACGTGCCATTTCGCGCACGTCGTCCTCGGTGTAGGCGCCGCGATCGGCGCCCAGCGAGAACAGCTCCATCATCTCGCGCGCGTAGTTCTCGTTCGGTTCCCACTTGTCGTTGTAGATGCCGTCGAGGAACACAAGCATCGCCGGATTCGCCGTCACGGCGAGGAACAGGTCCTGAAAGTTGCCGAGCGCGTTTTCGCGGAACAGTTCGTTCTGATCGAGCATCCGCTGTTGGCTGCCGACCTTTTCGTTGGAGTTCGCGAACCAGTCGTGCCAGATGAACGTCATCCGCTCGATCAGCTGCTGGTCGGAGCGCACCATTCGGTCGAGCCACCAGCAGTGGTCCTCGCCCCACGCGTCGGCCGGCGCGAGCGCGTTGCCTTCGTCGTCAGTCGGCGCCGGCCCGTGCAGCACGGCCGCGCCGCTCGGGCGCGTCAGGCTCTGCACGACAGATTCGATCGGCTGGCCGACGAACGCCTGCGCCTGGCCCGGCGTCGGGCCGAAGCCGGCGCGCCACAGCAGCCGGCGCGCCTGCGCGAGCGTGATCGGCGCACTCAGGGCGGGCGCCGGTGAGCTCGACGGGGCAGGCGCCTGCTGTGGGATCGCCGGCGGCGCCGGCGCGCCCGCCAGCCCGGCTGCGTTCGACGCAGGCGACAGCGCCGGCTTGACGACGGCAGCGGACTGCGGCTGCGCGTGCGCCTTGTGGTGCTTGCGGTGCTTGTGATGGCGCTTGCGACGGTGCTTGTCGTGCTTCTCGGCTGAGCGCTTTTTGCGCCGTGCGTGGCTCTCGCCCCTGGCCTGCGTGCCCCCCATGCGCGCACAGTGGCAGAGCACAGTCCTCAATCGGCCGTCTGGCGCCGATCTTCGACATTTGTCGTATCCGGCCAGACCGTCCAGACGGTCAGTTTCTCGACGCGGCCGCGGACCTCGAAGTCGCCGATCAGCGAGAGCTCGTCGGTTCGCGTGCGCATCCGCGCACGCGTCGAGTCGGCCACGAACAGCATCGCCTCGCTGTTCTTCGTCATTCCCTCCAGCCGCGACGCGGTGTTCGTCGTATCGCCGATGGCCGTGTACTCGACGCGGCGCTCGGAGCCGACGTTGCCGGCCATCACCGGTCCGCTGTTGAGGCCGACGCCCATCGCGAAGCGGTGCTCGAAGCCCTGCTCGACGACCCACTCGTTGAACCGGTCCAGCCGCGGCCCGATCATCTCGCGCGCGGCCGCGACCGCGCGATCGGCGTGATCGTCCTGCTCCAGCGGCGCGCCGAAGACCGCCATAATGCCGTCGCCCATGTAGGCGATCAGCGTGCCGCCGGCGGCGAGAATCGCCTCGCTCATCTCGTTCAGGTAGCAGTTCACGACCTCGATCACGCGTGCCGCCGGTTGCGTCTCGGAGAAGCTCGTGAAGCCGCGCAGGTCGGAGAACAGCACGGTGCAGTCGCGTTCGACGCCGCCCAGGCGGAGGTTCTCGTCGGCGCTCGCCAGCACCTCGTCGACGACGCCGGCCGGCACGAAGCGCGAGAACACGTCGCGCACGCGCTCGCGCTCGATCGCCTCTCGCAGGTAGAGCGTGACGAGCGTTCCGAACGTGCCCAGCGCGAGCGCCAGCAGCGGATAGACGAACGTGATGATCAGGCCGGAGTCGAACGCGATCTGCACGGCGACGGCGAACACGCCCGCGAGCACCACGCCGAGCATCAGCGCGCGCCAGCCGCGCAGGCGCAGGCTGCCCAACGGCACGGCGAGCCCGAGCAGCGCGATCAGCACTATGTCGATCGCGCCCGAGGCATCGCGCAGCGGTACGCCGCGCAGCAGCGTGCTCGCAGCGTTGGCGATCACTTCGTCGCCGGGCATCGTTCGCGATCCGCTGGTCGCCGTCGCGTGCACGTCGCCGAGAATCGGCGCCGAAGCGCCGACGATCGCGATCTTGCCGGCGAACAGGCGTGCTGCGAATTCGCCTTTGAGCACCTTCGAGTAGGAGATCGACTCGTAGGATTCCGATGCCCCGACGAAGTCGATCGGCAACGTGCCGCCGCCGAACAGCGAGGCGGGCACCGGCCGCCGGCGGGCTACTTCAACTGCGACCACGGGCATGCTGTTGAGCCCGCTCTGCGAGCGCGCGAAGCGACGCACGACTCCGTCGGAGTCGAGCACCAGCCTGTCATCGGCGGCGCGCGCCTTCAGTTCACGCAGCAGGCTGCCGCCACCGAGCACGCCGGTCTGACCGCCTGCTCCGATCTGGCTGGCGGCCAGCACGGTCCTGCCCGGCGCCTTTTCGAGCGCTTCGATCAGCGCGTCGTCGTCGCGCGCGTCGGTCTGCTGCGTGAACTCGAGGTCGAGCACGATCGCTGCGGCGCCGCCGCGTTGCAGGTGATCGATCACGCTGGCGTCGTAGCGTCGCGGAAACGGGAACTGCGTGTGCTTGAGCTGCTGCAGCGTCGCGTTGTCGATCTGCACGAGCACGATGTTCGACGGCGCCTTGCGCTTGCCGCGGATCGAGAAGCGCGCGTCGATCGTCTGCAGTTCGCTGCGGCGCAGCAGGTGCGTCGCGTAGGCGGCCACGCCGACGCCGGCCGCGAGCAGCGCGATCGCCAGCAGCGCCGTGATCCTCTGTCGCCGGCCGCGCACCGCTCAGACCCGCAGAACCGTGCGCTGCCCGGACAGGTTGCGAGCGCCCGAGCGCTCGCCGAACAGCCACGCGGGCGCCCGCTCGAGCGCGGCCTGCGCGGCCTCGCGCCCGGCGTTTCGCGCCGCATCGATCTGATGGAACTCGAGCAGGCCGACGCCGCTCAGCGGCACGTCGATCGACAGGTCCGCGTGCAGCCTCGCCGCCTGCTCGGTGTTGGCGCTGCTGAGCAGCGCGATCCGCGCCATCGTGTCGGTCAGCGGCGGCAGCCGGCGCGGGCGCGCCGACGGCGCCGACGGCTGCCCGGCCAAGGCGCTCGCCGGCTGCTGCTCGGCGCGCTTGACATCGACCGCCAGCACCGGCCCCTCGCCGCTGGCGCTCATCGGCGCGAGCGGCAGGTTGTCGAGCAGCGAGCCGTCGATCAGCAGGCTCTGCTCGCGGCGGATCGGCGGCGCGATCAGCGGGAGCGCGATCGACGCGGCGATCGCGTCGGCGAGCGGACCGTCGCGATCGATCCGCAGGCTGCCCTGCTCGAGGTCGACGCTCGCGCAGTACAGCGAGCGCGAGAGCTGCTCGATCCGCGTCTCGCCGAACAGGCGAGCGAGCATCGCCTGGAGCTTGCGGCCTTTGATCAGCGAGGCGCGCGGGATCGTGTAGTCGTTGATCGGGTTGCGCCTGACCCACTCGTCGTAACAGCACGCGTCGATCGCAGCGCTGTCGTTGCCGGCGGCCAGCAGAGCGCCGATGAACGCCCCGAGGCTGACGCCACCGACGCGATCGACCGGCACGCCGGCGTCGAGCAGCACCTCGATCACGCCGAGGTGCGCGAGCGAGCGAGCGCCCGCCCCGCCGAGCACGATCCCCAGCGATCGCCCGGCCAGCCGGCGCGCCATCCGCGCGACGTCCTCGCGTCGATCGCCTGCGTCTGAGATCGCGAACGTGCTGGCCGGCTTCAGCATCCTCACCCAGTCGTGCTCGCGCGGCGAGAACGCACCGGCGCCGTAGCCGACGAGATCGCAGCCGCGCAGCTCCGCGATCCAGTCCTCCTCGGCGGGCGCGTCGAGGGCGGACGCCGCCCGCCGCGCGGTGAGCGGGCCGGCGACGGTCAGCACGCGATCGGCGCGCGCCATGCAGAACTCGTCCCAGGCGCCCGCTGGCCCCGGCCGCAGGCCATGATCACGTGGTCGTGGTCGCGCTCGCAACGCTCGACGATCGCGGCGAAGTGCACGACGGCCTCTGCGCGCGTGAGCGGCCGCGCCAGCAGTTCGTGCTCGCCGCGGTAGATCACGGCGACCTTGCCGAACGCGCACAGCTCCGCGCTCAGCTCGTCGAGGAGATCGAGCAGCGGCACGTCCTCGTCGAGCGCGCGAAGCGCGATCGTCACAGGTTGCGCGCGGCGGATCGCCGGCAGCGCCCGGCTCGCCTGCAGCTGCCCGCTCAGCACGCGCGTCAGCGCGAGCGCCAACTCCGGCGAGTCCTCCAGCAGCTCGTCGAAGTGGCGCTTGTCGATCTTCAGCGCCTCGGTGTCGCGCAGCGCGCGGATCGATCCGCTGCGCGGCGATTCGCTGAGCAGCGCCAGCTCGCCGAGAACGGCGCCGCGCGTGAGCGTGTTCAGCACGGCCCACTCCGGCTGCTCCTGCACGACCTTGAGATGGCCGACGCGCACGACGTAGACGGCGTCGGCCGGATCGCCTTCGCGAAACAGCCACTCGCCGCGCGCGATGCTGATGTCGCTCGCGAGCTCTGCGATCCGCTCGCGCAGCTCCTCGGAAGCTGCGCGAACACGCGCACGTTGCGAAGGAAGTCGGCGACGCTCTGCGGCTCGAGCTCGGCCCGCTCGTTCTCCGCTTCGGCCAGCCGCGGCAGCTCGGGACGGGTGCTGGCGGCCGGCGCGCGTGGACGGCCGGCGGCGGCCGGCGCTGTCGCTCTCGAGCGAATGCGACTCGGTCTCGTAGCTGACCGCGAGCGCGACACACGGCACGGCGCCGGCGAGCAGGCAGCCGCCGGCGAAGATCCAGGCGTTGCGCAATGCGTCGAGTGTCTCGGCTCCGGCGATCGCGATCAGCAGCGCGACGCCGAGCGCGGCGCCGAGCTGCGTCGAGACCGAGTTCAGCGCGCTGGCCAGCGCGAAGCGCGGCCCGGGAACTGCGTCGATCGCGATCGCGCTGAGCGACGGCAGCGTCAGCCCGCCGCCGACGCCGAGAATCGCCATGCCCGGAAGCCAGTCGCCGAGGAAGTTCGCCCGCGCGCCGATCCGCAAAGCGAAGTACGCCATGCCGCCGGCCCAGACGAGGGCGCCGAGGATCAGCACGAGCCGCTGCGTCAGGCGCCGCAGCAGCCGGATCGTCGGCTCGGCG
Organism: uncultured Solirubrobacteraceae bacterium; assembly: GCA_963812575.1. Classification (GTDB taxonomy): domain Bacteria; phylum Actinomycetota; class Thermoleophilia; order Solirubrobacterales; family Solirubrobacteraceae; genus Palsa-744. The sequence goes on from CAWEVS010000006.1 coordinate 115,294, forward strand.
ATCAGCAGCGCGACGATCGGCTCGGGCGTCAGCGCCAGGCCCGCCCGCAGGATCGAGTAGTGCCAGACGTTCGTCAGGAACAGCACGTTGCCGAGCGTGTAGGCGAAGAAGCCGCCCGCCATCACGAGCGTCGCGCCGTTCGCCATCGCAAACGACGGGATCCGAAGCAGCGACGCTTCCAGCACCGGCCTGCGCCCGCTTTTGGAGCGCGCGACGAAGCTCGCACCGAGCAGCAGCGCCGCGAGCAGCGATCCCCACACGCGCGCGTTGCCCCAGCCCCATTCCGCGCTCTTGACGATCGCCAGCACGAGCGTTGCGATCGCCAGCGCCAGCATCAGCCCGCCGATCAGATCGGGAACGCTCCTGCGCCCGGGCGTGCGGCTCTCGACGATCACGCGCCGCGACAGCGCGAACGCGAGCAGGCCGAGCGGAACGTTGACGAGGAACACCAGGCGCCAGCTCGACAGCGTGATCAACAGCGCGCCCAGCGGCGTCGCGATGCCGGCCGCGAGCGCTGCCAGCCCGGCCCAGATGCCGACGGCGTGCGTGCGCTCGCGCGCGGCGTGCGCCTCGAGCACGATCGCCAGCGAGCTGGGGACGAGCAGGGCGCCGGCCGCGGCCTCGAGCACGCGTGCCGCGATCAGCAGGTTGAGCGTCGGCGCCAGCGCGCAGAGCGCCGAGGCGAACGTGAACGCGGCGATCGAGACTGCGAACGCGCGCCGGCGCCCGAGCAGGTCGGCGAGCTGTCCGCCGCCCACCAGAAACGCCGCGAAGACGATGTTGTAGGCGTTCAGCACCCAGGACACCTGCGACAGCGGCGAACCGAAGCGCGCGGCGATGTTCGGCACGGCGATGTTGACGCTGCTGGCGTCGACGAACGCCATCGAGCTGCCGAGCACGGCGACTGCCAGCACCGCCGTCGGCGCGGCGACGCGTCGAGCGCGCGAGGGTGTGATCGTGACGCTGCCGGCGCCGTGAGCCATCAGCAGCTCACGGCGGGCGCGAACGTCACTGGCCGGCCGAAGCCGGCGCGGCGCGCGCCTCGTTCGGAGTGGTCGTCCCGAGCTTCGTTTCCATCGTCACAGCCCCCAGGCGCGGGAGTCTAGGCGCGACGCCTCGACCCGCGCGAGCGCGCGCGACGCCGATCGCGACAAGTCGCGTCAGGTTGACTTCCGCCCGGGACGCGCATACCGTGCCCGCAGCAGCGATTTGTGTCAGGGACCGGGGGTATGGAGTGCGCGTTTCGCAGCTGAGCGACGCTGCGCGAGCAGGCTGGGCATTTGTCCAAGCCAGACTGCCGATTATCGGCGCGCTGGCCGTATCGCCGCGCCGGCCGCGACGGTTTGATGTGAGTCCGCCGCGGCGCGATCTCGCGTGTGCGCTGGCAGACAGCTTCAGGGGGAATTGCGGATGACAACCAGCAGTCATGCCGAGAGAACGTGGCCGGCGCCAAGGCGCTCGACGCTGAGGCCGCTCGCCGCCGCCGCGCTCACGCTGCTCGCCCTCGCCGTACTCGCGGCGCTGACCGGGCCACTTCGAACGGCGCACGATCGCCGCTGCCGCCGTCGGGCGAGCCGGCGGCCGGCGCCGGAGTCGCGTCGCTGCCGCTGAGCGCACTCGGCCCGATCTCCGCGACGCGTCGGTGCCTCGCAGCCCGGCTATCGGATCGTCGAGTCCGGTCGCGAAGCGCTCGCCCGCAGCGCACCCGCGGATCTGCGCGCCCGCTTCACCGCCGGCGGCGTGACGCTGCACGCGCCGCGCGCGAGCGTACACGTGCGCCTGCTCTCGGCCGCCTACGGCAACGACGTCGTTCGCATTGGCGCAGTGGCGCCGAGAGCGCATGCCAACCGCGTCGAATACGCGCACGCCGGCGTGCGCGAGTGGTACGCCAACGGGCCGCTCGGGCTCGAGCAGGGCTTCACGATCCAGGGCCGGCGATCGGCCACCCCGTCGCTGACGCTCGCGCTCGCGCTGTCGGGTGACCTCCGCGCCTCGCTATCTCGCGGCGGCTCCTCGCTCGTGCTCTCACACGCCGGCGCGCCGGCGCTGCGCATTCGCGCGCTCAGTGCGCGCGACGCGACCGGCCGGTCGCTGAACAGCAGCTTTGCGATCCGCGGCGACAGTGCGCTGATCCGCGTCGACACCGCCGGCGCGCGCTTCCCGGTGCGGATCGATCCGATGATCGAATCGGCGCCGCTGCCGGCACCGAGCGACGAGCAGGGCGAAGGCCAGCTCGGCTTCAGCGTCGCGCTCTCGGCAGACGGCAGCACGGCGCTTGTCGGCGCGCCGCGCGACGGCGCCGCCGCCGGCGCCGCGTGGGTCTTCACGCGAAGCGGCTCGACCTGGACGCAGCAGGGGCCGAAGCTGACGGGCGTGAGCGAAGAACCGTGCCACGAAGGCGAAGGCGAATGCGGCTTCGGTCGCAGCGTCGCGCTTTCGGGCGACGGCAACACGGCACTGATCGGCGCGCCGCGGGCCAACGGCCATGCCGGCACGGCGTGGGTCTTCACGCGCAGCGCAGGCCACTGGACGCAGTTCGGAGGACAGCTGACGAGCGGCATCGAATCGGCGGGCAGCAGCTTCGGGCGCAGCGTCGCACTCTCGAGTGACGGGCAGACGGCGCTCGTCGGCGCTCCCACCTATAACGGCGACATCGGCGCCGTGTGGTCATTCACGCGCTCGGCCTCGGGGTTCGTCCAGCAGGCCAACCTGACCGGCGGCGAAGAGCTGGGCGGCGGTCATTTCGGCCGGTCGGTCGCGCTCTCGGCGACCGGCGACGTGGCGCTCGTCGGCGCGCCCGGCGATGACGAACACACGGGTGCGGCGTGGGCCTTTGCGCGCTCGGGCGCCGGCTGGAGTGAAGAGGGCGGCAAGCTGACCGGCGGAGCGGAACTGCAGAGTGGCGGTCGCTTCGGCTGGAGCGTCGCGCTCAGTGCCAGCGGCGACACGGCACTGATCGGGGCGATCGCCGACGACAATCAGACCGGCTCCGCCTGGGTGCTCACGCACGGCGCCTCGGGCTGGGAGCAGCAGGGACCGAAGCTGACCGCCGGCGACGAGCTCGGCGAAGCCCGATTCGGCTACAGCACGGCGCTGTCGGCCGACGGCGACACGGCACTGATCGGCGGCCCGCGCGACGACGGCTCTGCTGGAGGCGCATGGAGGTTCACGCGCGCGGGCACGACCTGGACGCAGCAGGAAATCGAGCGGCCCGAAGGCCCGCAGGCTCCCGCCAGAGCAGCAGCGTTCGGAGCGAGCGTCGCGCTCGCGGCCAACTCCGGATCGACGCTGCTCGGAGGCCCGGCCGGCGAAGGCCGCGCCGGATCGGTGTTCGGATACTTCGGCCTGCCGCTGAGCGCTCCGCACGTCAGCGCGATCGAACCGAGCTCCGGCCCGGCCACCGGTGGAACGCCGGTGACGATCCTCGGAAGCGGCTTCCTCGCCGGCGCGACGGTGACGATCGGCACGCCGGCGACATCGGTCGAAGTGCTCTCCGAAAACGAGATCACCGCGGTCACAGCGCCGGCGCCGGCCGAAACCTTCGAAGTGTCGGTCAGCGACCTGGACGGGACCTCGAGCGGCGGTGCCGACTACACGTTCCTCGCCGGCACGTCGACGCCGACGACCACGACGACGAGCACGGTCAGCTCGAGCACGCCGGCCGGAGCGTCGGGCGCCGGCACGCCGAGCCCCCGCTCGGGCGTGCTCGCCAGCATCCTCGCGCAGCTGCCGGCGCCGAAGCTCGGGCAGACCGGAAACGTGCTGCGGCTGACCGGCACGGTCAGGATCAAGCTGCCGGGTGCCTCGCACTTCACGCTGCTGACGAGCGCCGAGCAGATCCCGTTCGGCAGCATCATCGACGCGCGCCACGGCCGCGTCTCGGTGACGACCGCGACGCCCGGCGGCGGCACGCAGACGATGGTCTTCTTCGAAGGAGAGTTCGCGTTGACGCAGGGCCCCGACGGGTCCTCGCTGGCGACGCTCGTCGGCGGCGACCTCGCCTCGTGCAAGACGACGAAGCGGCGCGGGCACGGCGCGGCGGCGAGCGCCGCGCGCGCCAAGCGTCCCGTGCGCAAGCTGTGGGCCGAAGGACACGGCAGCTACTCGACGAAGGGCAGCTACGCGACCGGCGCGGTGCTCGGCACGCGCTGGCTGACCGAGGACTTCTGCGAAGGCACGCTGATCCGCGTCGCGACCGATCGGGTGCGGGTCACCAATCTCGTGACGCACCGCCGGCTGACGGTCACGGCCGGGCACTCCTACCTCGCCAAAGCGCCGCGCCACGGTCACTAGCCGTCCGCGCTCGAGGACAGCTGTCGGCGCTCGCGCCTCAGGCGCGCACCCTGACGCCTTTGCGACCGCGTGGCCGCGGCGTCGGCCGGTTGCGCTCGCGCGCCGCACGCGAGGCGACGGCCGCGAGCGCGTCGCGCTTGGCGACCTGGAAGTAGTCGTTCAGCCCGCGCTGCTGCGCAGCCGTGCAGGAACGCCGGCAGCGGCCGGCGCAGTTCGTCGGCGATCGCGCTCGTCAGCAGCCCGTGCATCTGCGTGTAGAGCGCGCCGGAGCCGGCCACGTTGTCGATCTCCAGACGGCCGGCGTGCGTCGTGTAGTCGTACATCTCGTGCTCCTGCGCTTCGCTGAGGATCGCCGTCGACTGCTCGTCCCAGTGCGAGTAGGTCGCGATCTTGGCGTGCTCGGTGCGTGCCGCGATCACATGCCGCGGCGCGTTGTAGGCGTAGCGCTCGATCGCGAACTCGGTGACGATCTCATCGGTCGCGTGCATCACGTAGTGGCGGCCCTGCGCGCGCGGATCGCGCAGCAGCGCGGCGAGGTCGAGCCGCCGCGCGAGATGCGCGTAGCGCGGCTGATCGCGCCATCCGCTCGAGCCGCTGGCGATCGTCAAGAGCAGCGGCGCGACGTCGACGCTCGAGGTCAGCTGGCGGCGCTCGGCGACGCCGTCGGAGGTGAGCTCACCGCGCGGGTCGTTGACGATCAGCGGCACCCGCAGCGCCTCCTCGTAGGCGCTCGCGCCCTTGCCTCGCAGGCCGTGCGAGGAGCCGTACTCGCCATGGTCGGAGGTGAACAGCACGACGGTGTTCTCGGCGATCGCGCGGTTGCGCTGCAGGCTGTCGAGCACGCGACCGATCTGGCGGTCGACCTGTCGCTGCAGGTAGACGTAGAGATCCATGAACGGCAGCCAGATATCGATCGCCTCCTCACCTTCGAACGGGACGACGCCGAAGGAGGCGGCGGCGGTGTCCTGCAGCGAGCGCTGCAGGCTCGGCTTGTTGCGTTCGACGAGCTGCGCCGGCGTCTCGAAGTTCGGCGCCAGCGTGCGCGCGACGGCCGGCGGATCGGCTTCGCCGCGGACGCGCTGCGTGAAGGCGTACCACCAGGCGATGTCGTGCGGGTTGACGAACGAGACGGTCGTGCACCACGGCCCTTCGCCGCCGCGCTGCTCGAGCCAGCGTTCGAACTGGCCTGCCACGTGCGGGTCCCTGCGCAGGCCCTGCCCCGGCCCGCCGTCGGGCGAGGGAAAGGTGCCGCCGGCGAAGCCGTAGCGCTCGAGCGCCGCGTGGCCCGGGACCCGGCCGCCAGTGACCGTCGCGGCGCGTCAGGTGCCACTTTCCGTACCAGTAGGTCTCATAGCCGTGTTCGCGCAGCATCGAGCCCCACGTGGGAAAGCCCGGGTCGAGCGTGCTGCCGCCGGTGATCAGGCAGCCCGTCTGATGCGTGTACAGACCGGTCAGCAGCGTCGAGCGAGACGGCGTGCAGTCGTTCGAAGCGGTGAAGTGGTTGGCGAAGGAGACGCCGCCGTCGCGGATCCTGTCGAGGTTCGGCATCGCGTGCTCGAGCGGAACCGTGCGCGGCCAGACCGGCGTGCGCATCTGATCGATCACGATCACGAGGATGTTCGGCGCGCCGGGCGGCGGCGGGCCGGCGGCGCGCGTCGCAACCGTCGCTGCGCTGCTCGGCGGCGCCGGCGAGGACGATCCACAGCCGGCGAGCGCCGAGGCGAGGCCGCCGGCGCCGCTAAGCAGCGCGCCGGCAGCGAGCGTCTGCTTGATGAAGCCGCGCCGATCGGTTGCGAGCGCGTCCGGCGTCGCCCGCGGGGGCGGCTTCTGCGGCTTGCTCATGGCGAGAGCTTTACAAAGCGCGCATTCGCGCAACGCCGCTTGCCGGTGGGCGCGCTCGGATCGGCAGCCGCCCGCGGCGACGACCGCGGGCGGCTGCGCCGATCCGTCGCTAGAGCACGCCCTCGACGAGCGTCGTCAGCTCGCTCTGGCCGGAGACGTTCGGGTGGTAGCTTTCTTCAAGCGGGTTCGACTGGCCGTTGAGCCATTCCGAGGAGGAGCAGACCTCGTGTGATTCGAACGCCGCCGTCGGGTTGACGAAGGTGAATTTCATCGCTTCGGCGCGCGCCTTGACGATGGCGTCGAGTTTTTCAGCCGATTCGTTCATTTTCTTCTCGTTGCCCGACGTGAGGAAGTTGACGTTGCACGTCGTGCCTTCTTTGGTGAACAGCTTTGGATAGCCGAGCACGACGACCTTCGCCGTAGTCGCCTTCGCGCGGATGTCCTTGTAGGTCGTTTCCAGCAACGCCGGCAGCTTCTTGGCGATGAATTCGTTCGCTTCGCCGATCGCGCTGCCGCAGGTGAAGTAGTACAGCGCGCAGTTGATGATCACGTTGGAGAAGCCGGCGTCGTTGCCGCCGATCGTGATCGTCACCAGGCTCGTCGTGCTGCTCAACGTGCCGAGCTGTTTTTCGTTCACTTCGGTCGTCTTCGCGCCGCCGCACGCCTGGAAGCTGAGCGTGTAGCCCTTCGCCGCAGCGACCTTCGGCCCGTAGGCGTCGGGGCTGCGCTTGCAGCTTCCCGATTCTTCGTAGAACACACGCGTTCCCACTCCGGAGGAGTAGGAGTCGCCGAGCGCCACGTACTGAGGCGCGGCGCCAGCTGCGGCTGCCGGCGCGAGCACGCCGACGACGACCGCCGCAAGCCCGGCGATCCGGGTTCGCTTGCTCATCTGATCTCCCTCTGGTTGCAGATACGCCAGGGGGTCCCCTCTGTCCCATCGCGCGTTCCCCCGGGCGCGGACCTGGTCAACCTATCCGCACTCAGTCGCCTCCGTCAATCCATTCGAATGGCGCAAAATGCGTGGTTGGCGCGCATCCGAGCCGACGCGGCGGCGCGCGCGCGTGCCCGAGCAGCGAGGCTCAGGCCGAGGCGCTCGCGGCAACCGACGGTTCGAGCCGAACGCCCTCCTGCTCCAGTCGCGGCACGCCGCCGTCGACGACGTGGATCACGTGCTCGGCGCCGTACAGCTTCAACAGGCTCGCCGCCGTCGCGGCACGCACGCCGAGCGCGCAGACGACGGCGATCGTTCGCGCAGGATCGAGCCCAGCCGGGATCCCGGCGACGTCGTGCCACGGCGTCAGCACCGAGCCGGGCACGTGGCCGGCGTCCCACTCGCGCCGCTCGCGCACGTCGAGCAGCTGCAGGTCGGGCTGCTCGCCGGCAACGAGTCGGCGCGCGAGCTCGGCGGCAGGCAGCCGCTCGGTCTCGCTGACCGGTTGGCGTTCCTGGCGCCAGTTGGTCATGCCGCCGGCGAGCAGGCCGGCGACGTTGCGCACGCCGACCGACAGCGCCAGCTTCGCGGCGCGGCGACCGTCGGCGTCATCGCGGCCGATGAAGACGATCTCGCGATCGTGATCGACCAGCCAGGCGAGCTTCGAGCCGAAGCCGGCGCTGAACGACGGGATGCAGATCGAGCCGGCGATGTGGACGTCGTCGAACTGCAGATCGGTGCGGACGTCGATCAGCATCGCGCCCTCGGCGCGCTTGTTCAGCACCTGATGCGGATACAGCGCCGGCACCTCGACGCCGCTGGTCTGAAGCGCGCCGCGGTTCAGCGCGACGATCCGCTCGAAGTTCGGCGGCTGCGGGCCGAGCTTGGCGATCGCCTGCGCGACGAAGCGCTCCTCGTCCTCGATCGCGAGCGTCGCGTTGTGCTGCTTCTCAAAGCCGATCGTCGAGCAGATCTTCATGTCCATGCCGGGGCCGCCGCACATCGAGCCGCCCAGATGCGCCGGCCAGACCTCGCAGTCGTCGGGCAGCGTCAGCAGCCGCTCGCGCACCGAGTGGAAGATCTCGCGTGCGCCCTCGTGCTGCTCGACCGCCAGATCGGTGCGCGCGACGTCGCCGACGAACAGGCTGTCGCCGCTCAGCACCGCCCACGGCTCGGCGCCGCGGCGCGTGTCGATCAGCAGGAACGCGGTGTGCTCGGGGCGGTGGCCGGGCGTGTGCAGCGCGCGCACGAGCAGCGATCCGAGCTGTAGCTCCCAGCCGTCGTCGAAGGGCTCGGCCTCGTAGTCGGGCTCGGCAAGGCGGTGCACGTGGATCCGCGCGCCGGTCGCGGCGACCAGGCGGCCGTGGCCGGAGACGTGATCGGCGTGCGTGTGCGTCTCCAGCACGTGCTCGATGCTGACGGCGCGATAGCGCGCCAGCTCGAGGTACTCGTCGATCTCAAAGCGCGGGTCGACGACCGCTGCCACGCCGGCGCGCTCGTCGCCGATCAGATACGACGCGCAGCCGAGGTCGTCATGGGTGATCTGCTTGAACAGCATCGCTGGCCCTCCCCTCGCTCGTCTGCTCGCACGTCAGCTTGGCACGCGGCGAGCGCACGTGGCGCAATCCGCAGAACGCTGGCGTGGAACACCATCGGAGAGTTCGCCGTCGAGCTAAAGTTCAAAAACCATCGTCATTATGCATAATACGTCCTCACCGCCAACGAAAGTCGAGGTTCGCATGAGCACCACAGACGAGCTCTCTCAAACGCGCAGGACTACGCAGCATCCTTCGACAAGGGCGAGCTGCCGCTGCCGCCCGCGAAGAAGATCGCCGTGCTCGCCTGCATGGACGCGCGCCTGAACCCTACGGCCTGCTCGGGCTCGCGAGGGCGATGCGCACGTGATCCGCAACGCCGGCGGCGTCGTGACCGACGACGAGATCCGCTCGCTGGCGATCTCCCAGCGGCTGCTCGGCACCGAGGAGATCATCCTGATCCACCACACCGACTGCGGCATGCTGACGTTCACCGACGACGAGTTCAAGCGCTCGGTGCAGGACGACGTCGGGATCAAGCCGGAGTGGGCGCCGAGGCCTTCGCGGACCTCGACGAGGACGTGCGCCAGTCGATCGCGCGGATCGAGGCGAGCCCGTTCATCCCGCACAAGAACGTGCGCGGCTTCGTCTACGACGTGCACAGCGGTGAGCTGCGCGAGGTGAGCCGCTCGCCGGTCGCCGTCTGAGCCGAGCGCCGCCGGGCGCCCGCGACGTCGGCTTGGCGCAGAGGACGTCGATGCTCGGCGGCTTCCTGCACGGCGGGCGCCGCGTGTAGGATCGGCGCGTGTCCGTCGGTGTAGCGCGTGAGGCCGGAGCGCGCCCGCCGCGACGTGCGCGCTCGGCCGCAAGCGTCGCCTGCGCGATCCTCGCCGCGGTCGCGCTGGTCCTCGGCGGCGCCTGCCTGTACGCGCGCGAGGAGCTGCTCAAGTCGCACGCCTTCACCGACCGCACCGTCGCGGCGCTGAACGAGGCACCGGTGCGACGCGTGATCGCGCGCGAGCTCGTCGTGCAGGTGATCGACAAGAGCTCGCCCGACCTGCTCGCGGCGCGCCCGCTGCTCAACTCGGTCGTCGAAGCGGTCGTCGCCTCGCCGCAGTTCCGCAGCGTGATCCGGCTCGCCGCCGAGCAGGCTCATCGCCTGCTGTTCGAGCGCGGCGAGAACGTCGCGTTCAGCATCGCCGACGCCAGCACCGTCGTGATCTCGGCGCTGCGCACGCTCGCGCCGAGCGTCGCCAAGCAGATCCCGGCCAAGGTCGACGTGCGACTGCTCGAGCTACGCCGCCAGAGCTTCGCCGTGCACACGCTGCGAGTGGCCGAGAAAGTGCGACTGCTCGGAGTGTTGCTTCCGTTTGTCGGGCTCGCGCTGCTCGCCCTGTCGATCGCGCTCGCGCCAAGGCGGCGGGTGGCGGTGACGCGCTGCGCGGTCGCGCTGATGGTCGGCGGCGCCGCACTGTTCGTCGACCTGCTGCTGGCGCGCCACAGCCTGCTCGTCAAACTGTTCGGCTCCGACGAGCTGAGCAACGGCGACGTGCGCGCGGCGGCAGGAGCGTTGTGGAACTCCTATCTCGACGACCTGTCCGGCTGGGCACTCGGCCTGACGGCGCTCGGTGCGATCGTCGCCGCCGCCTCGGCGAGCGTTCTGCGCCCTTATACGGCCGGCGCGCGACTGCAGCGGATGCGCACGCGCGTGCTGGAGCCGCGCAGCACGCGCGGGCACCTGCTGCGGGCAGTCGCGGCGTTGATCGCCGGCGCGCTGCTGATCGTCGAGCCGACGCTGGTGCTGGACGTCGTCGTCGTCGCCGGCGGCGTGCTGCTGATGTACTTCGGCACCGGCGAGCTGCTCTCGACGGTCGGCGCGGCCGGCGAGGACGCGCGCTTCTCGTTCGCCCGCAGCCGCGGCGGCCTGGCGGCGACCGCGATCGCTCTCGCGGCGCTGATCGGTGGCCCGGCGATCGCGCTGGCCGGCGGCGGCGGCGCTCGCAGCGTGCCGCAACGAGCGCTGTCTGAGCCGCTGACGTGCAACGGCTACGCGCAGCTCTGCTCGCGACGGATCGACCAGGTCGTCTTCGCGGGCACGCACAACGCGATGTCGGCGGCGAACTCGCCCGGCTGGTTCATCGCCAATCAGAGCCGCGGCATCGCGCGCCAGCTCGACGACGGACTGCGCGCGTTCAAGATCTCGACGCACTACGGCATCGGGCGCACCGGCGACGTGCGCACCGACATCACCGGCGAGGGCGCGCGCGTCAATCGCGTCTCGGAGAAGCTGTCCGGTCAGGCGCGCGAAGCGCTGCAGCGGTTCAGCAAATCCGTCGGGTTCGGCAAGGCCAAGGGCAAGCGCGAAGTGTGGCTCTGCCACACGCTGTGCGAGCTGGGCGCGACAAATGCGGTCGGCTTCTTCAGCACGATCAGCCGCTTTCTGAAGCTGAACCCGGGCCAGGTGATCGTGATGTTCGACGAGGACTACGTCACGGAGGCGTCGCTGGAAGAGGTCTTCAAGCGCGCCGGGCTCTACTCGCACCTCGCGGTGCTGCGCAAGGGACAGGAAATGCCGACGCTCGGTCAACTGATCCGCTCGCAGCACAACGTGCTCGTGTTCACGCAGGAGCCGGTCAGCGGGCGCTACCCGTGGGACATGTACGCGTTCGACGGCTTCATCCAGGACACGCCGCTCGGCGCAGTCAAGCCGAGCCAGTTCAGCTGCAAGCTCTACCGCGGACAGCCGAACAGCCCGCTGCTGATGATGAACGACTGGGCCGACGTGTTCCCGCCGCGGCGCAGCCCGAACGTCGCGCTGACGCAACGCAGCTTCATCATCAAACGCGCGCGCCAGTGCGAGCGCGAACGCCATCACATACCGAACCTGATCCTGACCGACTTCTACGACAGCGGCGACGTGATCGGCGCCGCCCGGGAGCTGAACGGGCTCGGCGAACAGCCTCCGGCGCCGATCGAGCGCCTCGAACGCTGAGCGGCGCGCCTCGCGCTCAGGACTCGACGACGTAGCGTTCGGGCACGAGCCGCTCGGTGCGCTTCGGCGGGCGCTTGTAGCGCTTGCGCTGGCGCGGCGGCAGCACGATGTGCTCGGCGTCGTCGAGGTGCTCGTAGGGAACGAGCGAGAGCAGATGGCTGATCAGGTTCAGCCGCGCCGTGCGCTTGTCGTCGGCCTCGACGACGTGCCATGGGCTGGCGTCGCTGTCGGTCCGCTCGAACATCCGGTCCTTCGCTTCGGCGTAGTCGACCCAGCGTGCGCGCGCCTGCACGTCGGTCGGGCTGAACTTCCAGCGCTTGCGCGGATCGGACAGCCGTTTCTCGAAGCGGCGCTCCTGCTCGCGGTCGCTGACCGACAGCCAGTACTTGACGAGCATGATGCCGTCGTTCTGCAGCGCCTGCTCGAACTGCGGGCAGAAGCGCAGGAACTCCTCGTACTCGGCCGGCGTGCAGTAGCCCATCACGTGCTCGACGCCGGCGCGGTTGTACCAGCTGCGATCGAACAGCACGATCTCGCCGGCGCTCGGCAGATGCGGCACGTAGCGCTGGAAGAACCACTGCGTGCGCTCGCGCTCGCCCGGCGTCGGCACCGCCACGACGCGAGCGGTGCGCGGGTTCAGGAATGCGGTGATGCGCTTGATCACGCCGTCCTTGCCGGCCGTGTCGCGGCCCTCGAACAGGACGACCAGACGCTGGCCCTGCGCGACGATCCACTCCTGCATGTAGACGAGCTCGGTCTGCAGGCGCAGCAGCTCCTTCTCGTACTGCTTCTCGCTGAGCTCCTTCGGCTTGGCCATCGCTGCTCGCGCTCGCCTTGGCGCCTATTCGGCGCGAACCGGGTTGACCAGCGCGCCCAGCCCGTCGACCTCGACGGTGACCGTCTGGCCGGCTTGCAGGTAGCTGCGCCGCGATGCGCCGACGCCGGCGGGCGTGCCCGTCGCGATGATGTCGCCGGGCAGCAGCGTCATCGTGCGCGAGAGCCAGGCGACGAGCTCGGCCGGGCCCGAAGATCATGTTCGCCGTCGTTCCTTCCTGGACCGTCTCGCCGTCGATCCGCGTGCGCAGCTTCAGCTCGCGCAGGTCGCCGATCTCGTCGAGCGTGACCAGCGCCGGCCCGCAGGGCGCGAACGTGTCGATCGCCTTGCCGCTCGTCCACAGCGGGTTCTGCATCTGCAGGTCGCGCGCGCTGACATCGTTGAACGGCATCGCACCGGCGAGATGGGAGAGCGCGTCGGCCTCGCTGACGTTGCGCGCCGGGCGCCCGACCACGAGCGCGAGCTCGGCCTCGTAGTCGACGCGGTTCGGATGCGCCGCGGGCAGCACGATGTCCTCGCCGCTGCCGATCAGCGAGTTGGCGAACTTCGCGAACCACATCGGCGCCTTGGGGATCTCCTGGCCGGTCTCTTCGGCGTGGTCGCGGTAGTTGAGCCCGATGCAGATGATCTTCTGCGGCGCGAGGATCGGCGCGTGCAGGCGTGCGGCGTCCAGCGCGATCCGCTCGCCGGCCGACGCCGCCTGCTCGCCGAGCTCACGCAGCGCCTCGGCGTCGAGCGCGCGCGAGCAGGCCGCTGACCGTCGTGCTCGGCGCCCGTAGCGCCGCCGACCGGCACGATCTGACTCGTCGACGAGCACGCCCGCGCCGGGACCCGTCGGCGGTCTGGAAGCTGACGAGCCGCACCGCTCAGCCCGCGGCCTTCGCGCCGTAGATCGCGCTGACCCAGACGTGCGTCAGCGTGTCGATCACGGCCTGCTCGCTGACCGCCGGCGATTCCTCGACGAAGATCGCGTGCAGCACCCGCTCGTTCATCTGCACGAGCGCCGTCGCCAGATCGCGCGAGGAGACAGCGCGCCTGCGCTCCTGCGCGGGCGCAGCGTCGATCAGCACTGCGACCTGCTCGACCCATCCCTGCATCACCTGCGACCAGAGCGCGCGCGCCTCCTCGTTGGTCGCGCTCAGCTCGGTCACGGCGCGGATCACCGGGCGATGTGCGCCGAAGGTCGCGTAGAAGCTCTCGATGCCGCTGCGCCAGGCGTCGGCCGGATCGCTGTCGAGCATCTGCAGCGCGACGTCGTGAACGCCGGCCGTCTGCTCGACCATGCGATCGACGAGCGTCAGCACGACGGCGTCCTTCGAGGCGAAGTAGAAGTAGAAGGCCGAGCGCGACAGGCCGGCGCCCTGGGCGAGGTCGTCGACCGAGATCTCCGCCAGCGAGCGCGCCGCGAGCAGCTGCTCGGCCGTGCGCAGGATCGCCTGTTCGCGTTCATCGCCAGCCGCGCGAGCGCTGCGCCGGCCACGACCCGATGGCGGATGCGCGCGCGCGCCGCCGCCTGCGGGCGGGCGCGCCGCGGTCTGCTGCTCGGTCGTCTCGACCTGTTCGCTGGCGATCGCCACGGACCGATCATACCGTCCGTCGAGCGCTCTCGACACATCGTCAAGCGTTCTCGACACAGTGTTGATACGCTATCGCGTCGCGATGGGTGAGCCTGCGCTCCAGACGGCAGAGATCGAGCACGTCGACGTGCTGATCCTCGGCGCCGGACTGTCGGGAATCGGAGCCGCCTGTCACCTGCGTGAGCACTGCCCGCAGAAGACGCTCGCGATCCTCGAGGCGCGCGAGACGATCGGCGGCACCTGGGACCTGTTCCGCTATCCCGGCATCCGCTCGGACTCGGACATGTTCACGCTCGGCTACTCGTTCCGGCCCTGGGAGGACAGCAAGTCGCTGGCCGACGGGAGCTCGATCCGCGAGTACGTTCGCGAGACCGCGCGCGACCACGGAGTCGAGCAGGCGATCCGCTTCGGCCACCGCGCAGTGCGCGCCGAGTGGTCGAGCGCCGATGCTCGCTGGACCGTCGAGGCGCTGCGCGCGGACACGCAGGAGACGGTCCGCGTCAGCTGCGACTTCCTCTACGCGTGCACCGGCTACTACCGCTACGACGAGGGTTATACGCCGCAGTTCGCCGGGCGCGAGCGCTTTCAGGGCACCTTCGTGCATCCGCAGCACTGGCCCGAGGACCTCGACTGCGCGGGCAAGCGCGTCGTCGTGATCGGCAGCGGCGCGACCGCCGTGACGCTCGTACCGGCGCTCGCCGAGCTCGGCGCCGAGGTGACGATGCTGCAGCGCTCGCCGAGCTACGTGCTCTCGATCCCGGGCAAAGACCCGATCGCCGACGTGCTCAGACGCCGCCTGCCTGCGAAGCTCGCCTACTCGCTCGTGCGCGCGAAGAACGTCACGCTGGCGACGCTGATCTACCAGGTCTGCAGGCTCGCGCCCGACAGGACGGCGAAGCTGATGCGGCGGCTGGCGAGCAAGCAGCTGCCCGAGGACTTCGACGTCGACACGCACTTCAAACCGCGCTACGACCCGTGGGATCAGCGGCTCTGCCTCGTGCCCGACGGCGACCTGTTCAAGGCGCTGCACGGCAACGCCTCGATCGCGACCGGGCAGATCGAGACGTTCACCGAGCACGGCATCGAGCTCGCCTCGGGCGAGCAGCTCGAGGCCGACGTGATCGTCGCCGCGACCGGCCTGAACCTGCTGATGCTCGGAGGACTCGAGCTGAGCGTCGACGGAAGCTCCGTCGACATCGGCGAGACGGTCGCCTACAAGGGCATGATGCTCGGCGGCGTGCCGAACATGGCGATGACGCTCGGCTACACGAACGCGTCGTGGACGCTGAAGGCCGACCTCGTCGCGCAGTACGTCTGCCGCGTGCTCAACCACATGGACGCGCGCGGCCTCGAGATCGCGATACCGGAGGCGCCCGACGCCTCGCTGCCGACCGAGCCGGCGCTCAACCTCACCTCCGGCTACGTGCAGCGCTCGCTGCGCGCGCTGCCGCGCCAGGGCACGATCGCGCCGTGGAAGCTTCACCAGAACTACATCCGCGACGTGCGCCTGCTGAAGCGCGGGCCGGTCGACGACGCGATGCGCTTCTCACGGCGGCGAGCGAGCGGCGTCCGGCGCGCCGAGCACGCAGTTCTCGGCGGCCGAGCCGACAGCGGCGGCGAGCGAGGCGGCGTCCGCCCTGCGCGACGCCGTCGAGGTGTAGTGCGGTGAGCACGCTCGCCGGCGCCGCTCCGCAAGCAGCCGCCTCGACGAGCTCGCCGGAGCGCGCGATCGACGGCCTGCCGCCCGGCCCGCGCGCTCCGGTCGCGCTGCAGACGCTCGCGATGCGGACGCGCCAGCGGCCCTACCTGGAGCGCGCGCGCCGCCGCTACGGCGGGCTCTTCACGACGCGTCTGATCGGCCTCGGCAAGGCGGTGATCGTCTCCGATCCGGAGCTGATCAAACAGGTCTTCCGCGCCGATCCGACCGTGCTGCATGCCGGCACCGGCAGCCCGCTGCGCGCCGCTGCTCGGCGAGAACTCGCTGCTCGGGATCGACGAGCAGCAGCACATGGAACAGCGCCGGCTGCTGCTGCCGCCGTTCAAGGGCCAGCGGATGAAAGCGTACGAGTCGATGATCGCGGCGATCGCCGCCGAGGAGATCGACGGCTGGCCGAGCGAGACCGAGCTGGCGACGGCGCCGGCGATGCAGCGGATCACGCTGCGCGCGATCCTGCGCGCGGTGTTCGGCGCCGAGGGCGCGCAGCTCGAGACGCTCGAAGCGCTGATCCCGCGCTGGACGAAGCTCGCCACACAGCTCTCGCTCGCGCCCGGGATGCAGCGCCGCCTCGGTCCGTGGAGCCGCTGGGCGCAGGCTGCTCGAGGTGCGCGCGAAGATCGACGCGGTGCTCTGCGAGCTGATCGCCGCGGCCAAGCACGACGAGCAGCTCGAGCAGCGCACCGACGTGCTCGCGCTGATGGTGCAGGCGCGACACGAGGACGGCAGCCCGATGAGCGACGCCGAGATCTGCGACGAGCTCGTGACGATGCTCGTCGCCGGGCACGAGACGACCGCGCACACGCTCGCCTGGGCGGTCGAGCGCCTGCGTCGCCATCCGCAGCTGCTGGCGCGACTGGTCGCCGAGGCCGACGAAGGCGGCAAGGCGCTGCGCGAGGCGACGATCCGCGAGGTGCAGCGCGCGCGGCCCGTGATCGCCTTCGCCGGGCGGATCGTGCGCAAGCCGTTCGAGCTCGGCGGCTACGAGCTGCCGCTCGGCACGCGCGTGCTGCTCGCCGCCTGCCTGACGCACTACGACCCGAGCCTGTTCGCCGATCCCGACCGCTTCGAGCCGGATCGCTTCCTCGAGAAACTGCCGGACACCTACTCGTGGATTCCGTTCGGCGGCGGCGTTCGCCGCTGCATCGGCGCGACCTTCGCGCACATGGAGATGGACGTCGTGCTGCGCGTGCTGCTCGAACGCGTCGAGCTCGTGCCGACCGACGAGCCCGACGAGAACTGGGCGTTCCGCGGCATCGTCTGGGCGCCGGCCGACGGCGGCCTGGCGACGGTACGCGCGAGGGCACGCCAGCCGGCCGGCGACGCGCTCCTCGCCGCCTAGCTTCGCGGCACCTGTGCCGAGCCTGTACTTCGCCTACGCCAGCAACATGGACGCGGCGCTGATGGCGCGTGTTGCACCCGGCCACCGCGTACTCGGCGTGGCCGAGCTGCGCGAGCATCGCCTCGCGTTCACCGCCGCTCGGTGCGCACCGGTACCGGCGTCGCCGACATCCTCGCCGCGCCCGGCGAGAGCGTGTGGGGCGTGCTCTACGAGATCGACGACGAGCAGCTCGCGGCGATCGACGAGAAAGAGGGGAACGGCTGGGCGTATCAGCGACGACTGCTCGACGTGCGCCTGCGCGACGGCGGATCAGAGCACGCGGCGCACGTCTATGCGGTGATCACGCCCGACGCCGCGCACGTTGCGCCGTCGGAGGAGTACCTCGAGCTGATCCGTGCCGCAGCGCTCTCGCGCGGGCTGCCGCAGAGCTATCTGGCGGGGCTCGACGCGCTCACGCCGGCCTCGCGCTGAGCGCGCGGCTCACGCAGCAGCGCGACGGCGAGGATGGCGCCGAGCAGGCTGATCGCGGCGCTCACGACGAATGCCAGCTGAAAGCCGCTCGTCAGGGCCGAAAGGCTCGCGGCACCGCCGTGGATCTGCTCACGCGTCTGCGAGGCGGCGATCGTGCTGAGCACGGCCAGCCCGAGCGCACCGCCGATCAGCCGCGAGCTGTTCAACAGCCCCGACGCCAGGCCGCTCTCCGAACGCTCGACGCCGGAGACGGCGACGATCGTCGAGGGCACCAGCGCCAGGCCGAGCCCCAGCGCCGAGAGCACGCCGCCGGGAAGCACGCCGGTGAAGTAGCTGTCGCCCGGCCGCACGCCGCTGAGCAGGACCAGGCCGACCGCCGAGACCAGCATGCCCGCCGCGATCACGCTGCGCGCTCCGTAGCGTGCGACGAGGCGTGCCGCGAACGACGTCGCGAGCACGACGCCGAGCGTCATCGGGATGAAGCTCAGCCCGGTCAGCAGCGCGTCGTGATGGAGCACCTGCTGCATGAACAGCGAGATGAAGAACCACATCGAGAAGACAGCGCGCGTAGAGCAGGAAGACGACGAGGTTGGCCGCGCGCAGCCTGGCCAGGCGGAAGACCTGCAGCGGCACGAGCGGCGCCTTCGCGATGCGGCCCTCGACGAGCACGAACAGCGCCAGCAGGACCACGCCGAGCAGCACCGGTATCAGCACGCCGGAGGCGCCCCAGCCGAGCGTGTCGGTGCGCACGATTCCGTAGACGAGCGCGGTCAGCGCGCCCGTCACGAGACTCGCGCCGAGCACGTCGAAATGCCGGTGCTCGAGCTCCGAGCGCCCCTCGGGCACCAGCGACGGTGCGAGCGCGAGCACGGCCAGGCCGATCGGCACGTTGACGATGAAGATCGCCGGCCAGCCGAGGCCCTGCGTCAGCACGCCGCCGAGCAGCGCGCCGAGCGCGCCGCCGACGCCGCCCATCGCGCCCCAGATGCCGAGCGCGCGGTTGCGCTCGCCCGGCTCGCTGAACGAGGTCGTGATGATCGCGAGGCTCGCCGGCGAGATCACGGCGCCGCCGATCCCCTGCAGCCGCGCGCGCGGCGATCAGCATCGAGGAGGAGTCGGCGAGCGCGCAGACGAGCGACGCCAGCGAGAACAGCGCCGTGCCGGCGAGGAACACGCTGCGCCGGCCGAGCAGATCGGAGGCGCGACCGCCGAGCAGCAGGAAGCCGGCGAAGGTCAGCGTGTAGGCGTTGACGACCCACTGCAGGCCGGTCGTCGAGAAGTGCAGCCCGTGCTTGATCGACGGCAGCGCGACGTTGACGATCGAGACATCGAGGATCACCATCAGCTGCGCCATGCAGACGAGCGCGAGCAACGCGCCCGGACTGCGCCGGGTGCGCACTCGCATCGCCGTCGCCGCGAACGCGTTCATCGCGAGCGCGCCTCGAGGATGTATGCGGCCTGGACGACCGCCGAGAGGCGTGCCTCGGATGTCGGCCGCGTGATCTGCGACGAGGACTGCGCCTCGTTCTGCGTCTTCTGAATCTCCAGTGTGCTCGGCATCTTGCTACCCTTCGTTCGTAAGTACGACGACCATCGTAGCAGAAGTTCGATGAACGTCGTACAATAGGAGAAGAAATCTCATGGGCCTCCACCACCCCGCAACCGAAGAGCTCGATCTGCCGACCGTGCTGCACGCGCTCAGCGATCCGCAGCGGCTGCAGATCGTGCGCGAGCTGAGCCAGCGCGGACGAGCCTCAGCCCTGCGGCGCGTTCGTCGTCAACGTCACCAAGTCGACCTGCACGCACCACTTCCGCGTGCTGCGCGAAGCCGGCGTGATCGAGCAGCACCAGATCGGCACGACGAAGCTAAACACGCTGCGGCGCGCCGATCTCGACGCGCGCTTCCCCGGCCTGCTCGACGCGGTGCTCGCGCCGGCGGCGAGCGAGACGGTCGCCGTCTAGCTCACTTGCCCTGCGGAAGCGCCTCTCGGAACCTGATGGTTCCTCCCGCTTTGCGGTAGCACGTGAAGTACTCGAGCGGAGACACCGCCCTGACGACGCATCGATAGCCGAGCTGCGCGGGCGTCTTCGGCGACTTGAGCCCCCTTCCGGCCACTTCGCAGGAGAGTCCGCTGACTTCGACTTTCATCGCCACGACGTGCTGGTAGCCGACGATCCTGCCGCACGGCTTGAACGCCGGCGCGGCCATCGCGTTCGGCGCCAGGCCAAGAAGCCCGATCACCGCGGCGCACGCACCTACACACGAAGCGTCTCTCGCCAGTTTCATAACGCCCTCTCCCCTCCTGGCTTCCCGTCGGGTCAACGTAGGCTCACCCGCTGCGGATGTCAAGTGCGCGAACGCCTCCGAATCGTGGGCATGTATGCACCGGCGCGACGCTCGAGGCGCCAGGGGCGGCGTTCAGCTGCGGGTAGCGATTTCCGTTGCCTTGCCCGACCGCCTCCACTTCACCGACTCCGACGAGGCCAACGCGCTGATCGCGAGCGATCCGATGGCGCTGTTGATCGGCTTCGCGCTCGATCAGCAGGTCAGTGTGCCGAAGGCGTTCTCCGGTCCGCTGGCGATCCAGCAGCGGCTCGGCACGCTCGATCCGGCGCGGCTGGCGTCGAGCGACCTCGAGCCGATCTTCCGCGAGAAACCTGCCGTCCACCGCTTCCCGGCGAAAATGGCAGAGCGCGTGCAGCAGCTGGCGACACACGTGCGCGACGAGTACGGCGGCGACGCCTCGCGCGTCTGGACAGACGCGCCCGACGCCGACGCGCTGCGGGCGAACATCGCCGCGCTGCCGGGCTTCGGAGAGATGAAGATCAAGGCGCTCGGCGCGGTGCTCGCCAAGCGCTACGGCGTCAAGGCCGCGCGCGGGCTGGTGCCGAAGCACCCGACGCTCGGTGACGTCGACTCGCGCAGGCGCTGAGCGACTACCAAGCGGCCAAGCGGGCGCACAAGCAGTCGCTGAAGGACAGCGCCGCCCGCTGAAGCGCCGACAGGGCCTCCGAGCGCCGGCTCCGCCGGCCCGCGTTATGCCTTGATCTCGTTGTGCACCGGCGAGAAGACCGGCCGTCCCGGGTCGGCGCCGAGCCCGGCAAGGATCGGCAGCAGGACCTCTCCGAACGCCTCGAAGGACTCCTGCGAGTCCCAGATGTCGAACACGCTGATCTGACCGTCGGCCTCCAGCGCGACGTGGTACAGACGCCCGCTCGGCGATCCGGCGCCGGCTGCCTCGAGCCTGCCGAGCGCCTCGTCGTACTGCTCAGGCGTGAACTTGCTGTCTTCGAAGTAGATCCCTACGGCCATGCTGTCCCCCATTCCGCGCGATGCGCGTTAGCTCGACGGCTGTGTCAGCGCCGACCGTACACGCTCGGGCCTGAGATCGCGGGCCGCGGCTAGCAGCGTGCCGAGCATCGGCTCGCCGGCGCCGAGCTGCTCGGAGGCGCGCTGCGGCGGCGCCGTCGCGCGCCGCGCGACTGCCTGGCCGCGGCGGCGCGGGCGCCAGACGCGCATGTACTGCGCGCCGAAGTAGGAGCCGAGCACGATCAACAGCGCGATGCCCTGCCCGATGAACGTCTCCCAGTTGTTGAACAGCGAGAACCACGTTCCCATCCATCCGGGGATGTGCAGCCAGGTGATTTCGGTCGTGCCGATCCAGCCGGCGAGCTGCATCTCGTTGACCTCCTCGCCGACCGAGACGACGAGCACGAACAGCAGCATCACGCCGGTGATCACGAGCAGCCGCTTGTACGGCAGGCGCTGGTGCAGCGCGAACGTCAGCACGCCGGCGGCGGCCGTGAACAGCGCGCCGATCGCGACGCCCTCGAGCACGACGCTCGAGCCGTACAGCTCGCGCAGGTTCTGCAGGAAGATCACGATCTCGAAGCCCTCGCGGTAGACCGACGTGAAGCCGAGCAGCGCGAGGCCGAGCAGCATCCGCCGCTGATTGGTCTCGGGGTCGGAGGAGAGCAGGCTGCGGCGGCGCTTGTGGTGGTTGGAGATCCAGCCGGTCCAGTACATCTTGTGGAAGAACCAGTTCATCACCAGCAGCAGCACGATCAGCGCCGGCAGCCCGGTCGCCGCCTGCACGTCGAACTCGCCGCCGTGGAACTGGCCGATGAACCAGATCACGAGGAACCAGGTGCCGATCGAGGCGAGGATCGCGCCGGCGCCGCCGAACGCGACCGGCCGGCGGTAGAGCTTGTTCGCGCCGAGGAAGCTCGCCGTGATCGCGGCGAGCACGAGGATCGTCTCGAGGCCCTCGCGGAACACGAGGATCGCGCTGTTGACGACGACCGTCGTGTGGCTGAGGCTGCGGCCGGCCGGCAGGTCGGTCGGGTCGGTCGTGCCGCCGGAGGCGTGCCAGCCGAGGATCACGGCGGCGACGGCGACGGCCAGCACGACCGCCGTCCAGACGTAGAAGCTGGTGCGCTCGCCGAGTTTCTTGCCCTGGCTGCGGGGCGCGATCCGGTTGGCGGGCGCTGCAGGCGCGTCGCGCGTCGGCGCCGCTGGTGGTGACTCGCTGATAGGCCCGGCCGCCATCGAGCTGGACGCTATCACAACTTAGGCGGCCCTACTTAGGTCACCCTAACCCGCCACCGCGCGTGCTCGCACGGCGATCGCTGCGCGCCTCGAGAATCGAATCATGACCGGCGCCGGCGCGCGTCGCGCCAGCTGCAGCTTCTAGCTACCCGACCAGCAGGGTTCGAAGCGCTTGCCGTTGAGGCTCTTGGCGAAGCGCGCGCCCATGATGCCGGCTGCGTTGTCGGCCGCGCAGAACTTCGCGACCGGCTTTGAGTACTCGGCGTTCAGCACCGGCTTGCCGGCCTCCAGGTACGGCTCGAAGTCGGCGCATTCGCGGTACTGGTTGCACTGCTCTGAGAGCGCACCGTCGAAGTAGGACTCGAGCTGCGGCGTCTGTTCGCCGTCGTTCTTCTGCAGCACGGCCATGCCGAGCGCGTGCACCGCTTCGGCGATCCACTCGTTGTAGGTCAGCTGCTGCTGTGCGGTGATCGGGAAGCCCGACTTGTTCGAGAACGCTTCGATGTTGTCCGGCTCGACCGCGTCGAAGCCCTTTTCGCGGCACATCTGAAAGCGCGCCTGCATGATCGGCTCGATCACGCTGAGCTTGCGGATGTCGATCCAGCGCTCGCCCGGCCAGCCGTTGGAGCGCCCGAGCACGGACTTCGGGAAGGAGGAGTAGTCGGGGCGGAAGTTCTCGGCCGTGCCGACGTCGATGTAACAGATCACGTGCTTGCCTTCGGCGTGAAGCGCCGCCACCTCGCTCGCTTCGTTTTCGAAGCCGTCGATGTCGTAGGCCGCGACCGAGTGGCCGCCCACCACGTTGCCCTGCAGTTGCCAGAACCAGGTGAGGTGCTGCGGCGGCGTCCAGCGGCTCGGCGCGCCGAGCGCCGTGCTGCTCGCAGCGAGCGCCGTCGCGAGTACGAACGCGACGACCGCCGCCGCGAGGATCGGTGCGCTAGGCCGCCGCATCGTCTCGCCGTCGCGATGGTGGCGAGCGGCGCGCGAGGATCGCGCCCCAATCGCCGTCCTCGATCACGCCGGGGCGGGTGCTCGCGAGGAACTCCCGCAGCAGCTCGGCGAGCCCGTCGGGGTCTTCGAGGTGCGGGAAGTGCGCGACGTCGGCCAGCGTGCGGAAGCTGCTCTCGGGAATCGCCTCGTGCGCCGCGCGCCCGTGCGCCAGCGGAATCGTGTTGTCGCGCTCGCCCCAGACGATCATCGTCGGCAGCGACTCGAGCAGGTAGAGACGGTCGGTCGCGCTGACGCGCTGGCCGTGTACGTCGATCACGGCGCGCAGCGTCTGCAGGAACGCCTGACGCGCATCGGCGCTCTGCAGTGGGCGCAGCGCGCGAGCGGCCGCCTGCAGGTAGATGCCGGTGCCGACGCCGCGCTCGCGCAGGCGCGCGCCCGCGTGCGCGAGCGCGCCAACCAGACGCGGCCTGATCGTCAGCGCGAGCGCCGGCGAGACGCCCGGCAGTGCGGCCGTGCGCAGCGACGGCGTCACGTCCTGTCCGAGGCCGCCGCTGGAGATCAGCACGAGGCGCTCGACGCGCTGGGGGAACTGGTAGAAGAACTGCATCGCGACGCCACCGCCGAGCGAGTGCCCGACGATCGTCGCGCGGTCGATGCCGATCGCTGCGAGCAGGTCGCGGATGCTCGCGGCGTGCGCGCCCAGCGAGTAGTCGCCGCGCGGCGCGGCCGAGTCGCCGTGGCCGATCAGGTCGGGTGCGATCACGGTGTACTCGCCGGCCAGGCTGAGCGCGACCGAGCGCCAATGGCTCGAGGAGTTGAGCATGCCGTGGATCAGCACGACCGGTGGGCCGCTGCCGGCGACGCGATAGATCACGCGGCGCCCGTGCAACTCGATCTGCCACTCGTCGAAGCGCTCGGGAAGCGCCGTTATCGGCGCCGGCGCGAGCGGCGCGCTGCCGGCGAGCTCCTCGCCGGCGCTGCGAGATTTTCGCGACCTCAGCGCCACGCGTTGACCCTAGCGCTCACGCCGTCAGCCAGCGCTTCGGGTTCTCGACGAAGATCGTCTGAAACGATGAGTCATCGAGCGCGCCGAGCTCGCGCAGCGCCGGCACGACCTCGTCGAAGACGAGCGTCATCGACCAGTTGCGAATCGCTCCCTGTCCTTCGAAGACCTCGGCGGCCTCGGGCGGGAACCAGTCGATCGTCGCGCAGAAGTCCTGCGAGATCATCAGCCGCTCGGCGTGCCCGCGGCGCAGCAGCTCGGCGGCGGTCGCGTTGCGCGCTGCGATCGGCAGGAACATCTCGAGGCCGTAGCGGTCGAGGCCGACGTAGGCGCCGCGCTCGATCAGCGCCTCGATGTAGTCGACGTCGTCGGTGTCGCCGCAGTGCGCGATCTGCACCTTCGCCGGATCGACGCCCTCCTCTTCGAAGATCTCCATCTGGCGCGGGCCGGTCGCGACGGCCGGCATCGAGTGCGCCATGATCGGCGCGCCGGTCTGCAGGCTCGCGCGCGCGACCGCGCGGTGGATCTTCTCGACGTTCTCGGTCACGCCGGCGGCGTCGGCGGCGCACTTCAGGAAGGCCGCGCGGATCGCGCTTCCCTGCACGCCGATCTCGATGTCCTCGACGAAGTGGTCGGCCATCACGTCGATGTCGCGATTGGCGAAGTAGTGCGGCAGGTAGTCATAGCTGTAGATGCCCGTGCAGGCGACGATCTGCACGCCGCTCGCGGCGGCGACGCGCTCCATGAAGCGCACGTCGCGCCCGCCGAACATCGCCGTCGGATCGACGATCGTGCGCACGCCGCGCTCCTTCGCCGCGCCGACGACGACGAGCGCGGCGTCGAGCTCGAGCTGCTCGTCGTAGCGCCCCGGCCACTCGGCTGCGACGGCCTCGTCGCGGAAGCGGACGTGCTCGTGGATCAGCGTCACTCCGAGCTCGCCGGCGTCGATCGGCCCCTGGACGGTCTGAACGTCTGCCATCTGCGCTCCTCCCTCTCCTATGCGCGCCCGACGATCGGGCTCGCGACCCGGTGCCGGCATCGCAGCGACCCGCTCAGCCTACGATGAATCGATGCTCTTCGAAGAACGCCAGAGAGCCGAGTCCTTCGGGGAGGTCGCCGAGCTGTACGACCGCACGCGTCCCTCCTACCCTCCGGCGCTGATCGACGCGCTGCTGGCGGATGCTCCGCACAAGGTGCTCGACATCGCCTGCGGCACCGGCATCGCCGGCGCGCTGTTCGCGGCTCGCGGCTGCGAGGTGCTCGGCGTCGAGCTCGACGCGCGCATGGCTGCGCTCGCGCGAGCGCGCGGGCTCGAAGTCGAGGTCGCGCCGTTCGAGGCCTGGGAGCCGGCCGGGCGCAGCTTCCAGCTGGCGATCTGCGCGCAGGCCTGGCACTGGCTCGCGCCGCAGCCGGCGCTCGCGAAGGCGGCCTCGGCGCTGTCGCCCGGCGCACAGCTCGGCGTGTTCTGGAACTTCGGCAATCCGCCGGCCGAGGTGGCCGCGCGGCTGCGCCCGATCTACGCGCAGCTCGAGCCTGGGCTGGAGCGCTACTCGGTGCTGCTCGGACACCACGAGGGACGGATCGACGGTGCCTTCACGGCGCTCGTCGAGGAGCCCAGCTTCGCCGAGCTTCAGAAGAGAGACTTCGTCTGGAGCAAGCGCTACGACACGGCCGGCTGGCTCGACTTCCTGCAGACGCACAGCGACCACCAGACGCTCGCGCCGCAGCGCCTCGCGCGGCTGCTCGATGCCGTAGGGCAGGCACTCGACGAGCTCGGCGGCTCGTTTGAGATGTCCTACACGGCGATGCTCGTCAGCGCGCGGCGGCGCTGAGCACGCTCACGGCGAGAGCCGCGTCAGCGACCAGCGCTCGGGCTCGCGCACGTAGAGCAGCCGGTCGTGGATCCGGTCCTCGGCGCCGAGCCAGAACTCGACGGCGCTCGGGCGCACGCGAAGCGCGCCCCAGTCGGGCGGACAGAGCGGCGGCGCCTCGGTCGTCTCGCTCAGATGCGCGTGACGGTCGTGCAGCGGCTGCAGATCCTCGACTGGCTCGCCCTGGCGCGAGACGAGCGTCTGCAGCTGATGCGCCAGGTCGCGCTCGGCGAACAGCTCCTCGCCGAGCGCTCGCTCGGCGATCGTCGCCTCGCCGGCTACCTGCACCTGGCGCGCGAGCGAGGGCCAGTGAAACAGCAGCGCGACATGCGGATTCTCCTGCAGCTCGTGCGCTTTGCGCGTCCACAGCGCCGAGCTGAACAGCAGCGCATCGGCCTCGACGCGCTTCAGCGAGACCGTGCGCGCGCTCGGTCGGCCACGCTCGCCGACCGTCACGAAGGCAACGGATGCCGGCTCGGGCAGGCGCGCCTCGCGCGCGTCTGAGAGCCAGCGCTCGAGCAGCTCCAGCGGCTCGCGCGGCGCGCTCGACGGATCGAGTCGCGCGCTCACTCGGTCAGGCAGGTGTCCGCGTCGGAGTAGGCCGGCGCGCAGGCGCAGATCACGCGCAGCGGCTGCGAGCCGACGTTGAAAAGCTTGTGCCTCGCGCCCGGCGGGATCAGCGCGCAGTCGCCCTCGCCGATGATCCGCTCCTCGCCGTCGATCAGCAGCCGGCCCTCTCCCGCGCTCACGAGGTACAGCTCCTCGGTCAGCCGGTGGAAGTGCTCGGTCGTCGCGCCGCCGACCGGAATCGTCGCCTCGGCCAGGCTCTGGTTCTCGGCCGGCGCCGAGACCGCGCCGGCCCACTCGCGGATCTGCGAGCCGTCGAGCGTCTGAAAGGGCGCGATCGCCGCGTAGGAGGTGACGTGCATCGCTACGGCGCCGGCAGGTTCTCGGGCAGCGGGATCTCCTGCGGTGGGCGGCCGTCTCCGCCCTCCTCCCACGACTCCCAGGCGCGACCGTCGCGACCGACGTGCTCGCCGTCGCCGCCGAGCGCGAGCAGCACGAGGCGCTCGTGACCGGCGTTCAGCAGCTGGCGGCGTACGCCGGGGCCGACGCGCGCGGCACGGCGCTCGCCGAGCACGTGCGGCTCGCGCTCGATCAGCAGCGTCAGCTCGCCGGCGAGCACGATGTAGACCTCCTCCTGGCGCACGTGCGTGTGGATGCGAGCGCGCTCACCGGGCTCGAACAGCAGCAGGTTGAGCCCGAACGAGCTGACGCCGAGCTCGCGTCGTAGCGTCTGGAAGCGCTCGCCGCGCTCGTAGTCGAGCGTCGTGAAGCTGACCTCGGCATCGGCCATGGCGGCAGCATACGCCGCGGACACGCGCGCGAGCCGGGCGCTCGCTCGTCCTCGCGTCCAGTCCGCTTCGGATCGTCGGGACGCGCCGATATGTTCGCGGCCAGCGTGGCGGCAACCAGCACAGCGACGGCCGGCGGAGAGTCGCTCGACCGCAAGACCGTGCTCGCGCTCGTCGCGATGGGCGTGGCCGTGTTCATCGTCGCGAACGACTTCACGGCGCTGGCCGTCGCGCTGCCGTCGATCGAGAAGCAGTTCGACACGGACGTCGGCACGGTGCAGTGGGTGATCAACGCCTACGCGCTGACGTTCGGCGTGCTGATCGTCGTCGGCGGGCGGCTTGCGGACATCTTCGGGCGCAAGCGGATCTTCATCATCGGCGCGGCGATCTTCGCCGGCTTCTCGCTGCTCGGCGGCGCCGCGCAGGACACCGCCTGGCTGATCTCCTGCCGCGCGCTGATGGGCATCGGCGGCGCGATGATGTGGCCGGCGATCCTCGGCATGACCTTCGCGGCGCTGCCGGAAAGCCGCGCCGGTCTGGCCGGCGGGCTGATCCTCGGCGCGGCCGGCATCGGCAACGCCGTCGGGCCGATGTTCGGCGGCGTTCTGACCGAAGCGCTGAGCTGGCGCTGGATCTTCTTCGTGAACGTTCCGATCGCCGCGTTCGGCGTGCTCGCGACGTGGCTGGCGATCCACCAGCACGAGCCCGAACCGAGCGATCGGCGAATCGACTACGCCGGCGTCGTGACGCTCTCGCTCGGCCTCGTCGCGCTGCTCGTGGCGCTCGATCAGGTGACCGACTGGGGCTGGAGCGACACGCGGATCATCCTGCTGCTCGCGATCTGCGTCGCGATGCTGCTCGGCTTCGGGCTGATCGAGCGGCGGATGAAGGACGCCGCGCTGATCCCGCGCGACGTGATCGCCAATCGCGACTTCGCGACGGCCTGCCTGACGGTGCTGATGATGTCGGCTGTCTTCTTCTCGACGCTGCTCTACCTGCCGCAGTTCATGCAGAAGATCCTCGCACTACTCGCCGCTCGAATCGGGCGTCGGTCTGGTGCCGATGATGGGCACGTTCGCGCTGACGTCGTTCATCGCCGGCCCGCTGTACACGAAGCTCGGAGCGAAGCTGATCGTCTCGCTGGGCTGCGCTGCGATCTTCGCCGGCATCCTGCTGCTGTCGCTCGTCTCGCGCGAGGCCGGCTACGGCGGCCTGGTCGTCGGCATGCTCGTGCTCGGCGTCGGCATCGGGCTGTTCTACTCGTCGATCACGACCGCCAGCGTGACCGCGCTCGACGCCTCGCGCGCGGCGCTGGCCGGCGGCATCGTCTACATGTTCCAGATCGCCGGCGGCTCGGTCGGGCTCGGTCTGAACACGACGATCTTCACGTCGCGCTCGAAGAGCGACCTGAACAGCCACCTGGGAGCGCTCGGCGCGAGGGTCAGCTCGACGCAGTCCGATCTCGTGCACGGCATCCTTGCCGGCACGGCGTCGGGCAGGCACGTGCTGGCGCAGTTCTCGGGCAGCGTCGCCGCGCGCCTCTCCTCGCTCGTGCGCGACTCGTTCGTCGCTGGGCTGCACGCCGCGTTCGGCCTCGATACGGCGCTCGCGCTGTGTGCGCTGGTCGTCGCCGTGCTCTTCGTCGGCGGCCGTTTGGGCTCGTCGTCGGCAGAGCAATAGAATCGCGGCAGCCGCCAGCTGCTGAGCCGGGCCGCGAAGACTTCACAGGAGGAGCCGATGGGATTCGACCAGTACCACGAGCCGCCCGATGAGCTGCCGGAGCAGACGCGCACGTTCGCGCGGCTGTGCGCGTCGCTGACCGAGGAGGCCGAGGCGATCGGCTGGTACGAGCAGAGGCTGGCGGTCGAGAAGGATCCGGAAGCGGCTGCCGTGATGGCCGATGCGGTCGGCGAGGAGTACAAGCACTTCAGCATGGACCTCGAGTTCCTCCTGCGGCGCACGCCGAAGTGGCGTGAGATCGCCGAGGGAGTGCTGTTTCAGCCCGGCGACATCGTCGAGCACGGCGAGGCTGCCGAGGCGGCTGCCGACGACGACGATGATGACGGCGGCGACACTGCCGTCGCCGTCGGCGCCGGCGGGTCCTTGGGAATCGGCAGCCTACGTGGGGAGGGACTGTGAGCCGTAACCATCTGCTTCGCGAGCACGCGCCGATCTCAGACGCCGGTTGGCAGTTGATCGATGAGGAGGCGCGTGAGCGCCTCCTGCCGGGTCTCGCCGTGCGCAGACTCGTCGACTTCGAAGGCCCGCTCGGCTGGGAGCACTCGGCGACGAACCTCGGGCGCGTCGAGGATGCCAACGTGAGCGCGCTCAAAGGCATCGAGGCCAGGCGCCGCGTCGTGCTGCCGCTGGTCGAGCTGCGCGCTCGCTTCAGCGTCACGCGCGATGAGCTGCGCGCCGGTGACCGCGGCGCCGAGGACGTCGACTTCGACGATCTCGACGTTGCTGCACAGCGGATCGTCGAGGCCGAGAACTCGGCGATCTTCCACTCGTGGCCGAAGGCCGGCGTCGATGGGATCGCGAGCAGCTCGCCGCATCCGCCGATCGTGCGCAAGAAGAGCTTCGAGGACTACCCCGGCTGCGTCGCGCGCGCCGTCGAGCTGCTGCTGCGCAACGGAATCGCAGGCCCCTACGGCGTCGCGCTCGGCGGCGAGGACTACACGAGCGTCGTCGAAACCGCCGAGCACGGCGGCTATCCGCTGCTCGAGCACCTGCGCGAGATCGTCAAGGGCCCGCTCGTGTGGGCGCCTGGCGTCAAAGGCGCGGTCGTGCTGAGCATGCGCGGCGGCGACTTCGCGTTCGAGTCCGGCGAGGATCTGTCGGTCGGCTACGACTCGCACGACGCGAACGTCGTCAACCTCTACATCGAGGAGTCCTACAGCTTCCGCGTGCTGACGCCCGAGGCGGCCGTCGCGATCACGGCGCCGGGCTCGCGCTGATCTAGGAACCGGCTGACGGCGCCGGCGCCGGCGTACTCGCGCCGGCGACCTTCGCCGGTTGCGCCTCGGGCCGCGCCAGGAGCACGGCGCCGACCGTGACGGCGACGAACGCGAGCACGCGCAGCGCGCCGAGCGCGCCGGAGGGCACCGGCTCTTCCAGCACGATCGTGCCGGCCAGGATCGGCAGCACGTTCGTAAGCAGCGTCGCCAGGCCGGCGACGGTCAGCGCGGCGCCGGCCTGATAGCCGAGCTGCAGCAGCGAGGTGCCGATCGTGTAGCCGAGCACGAGCGTCAGCAGGAAGCCCAGCCGCGCGCCGCCCTGCGTCGCGAGCTTCGTCGAGATGTCGCCGGCTGAGAAGCAGAGCCCGCCGGCGATCGCGTTGGCGACGGCGACGCCCAGCAGCCGCCGGCCGAAGACGATCACGGCGACGGCCAGCGCGGCGGTCGCAGCGATCCAGACGAGCACGGCGAGCGTCGAGCCGCTGTGCCCTTCGCCGCTGCCGTTCGCCAGCGAGGCGGCGAGCGCGACGAGGCCGAGCACGGAGAGCGCGACGCCGATCATGCGCCGGCGGCCGAGCCGGCCGCCGCTGAGGCGGATCGAGAAGAACGCCAGCAGGCCGATGCCGCCGGCAGCGATGCTCTGCACGAGTGCCAGCGGCGCCAGCGCCAGCGCGGCGGCATACAGCGCGAAGGCGCCGCCCTCCATCGCGAAGCCGAGCAGCCAGCTGCGGTCGCCGAGCAGTGCCTGCAGCGACTGCAGCGGGCGGCGCATCGACAGCGCCGGCATCGCCGCAGCGGCGTCGTGCTCGCGCAGATAGGCGAGGCTCGAGAGCGTCGTCGAAACGAGCGCCAGCGCAAACGCGGCGACCATGCCGGCGCTCATCGCGTCGCTACTGCAGGTATTTCTCGACCGTGTTCACGTCGCGTGCGCGCGCCGCGTCCGGGTCCTCGCCGGCGTCGCGGCGCGCGCGCCGCTGGCGCAACAGATCCCAGCACTGGTCGAGCTCGAGTGAGATCTGCGCGAGGCGCTCGCGGTCGGCTTCGAGCGGCTCCTCTGCCGGCTGCTCGGCGTCTGCCTGCTCGCGCGCGTGCAGCGTCTTCTCCTCGGCTACCAGCGCCTCGATGTGGTTGCGAATCGACGCGTCGTTCATCTGCGCAGCGTAGCCGAGTGGGCCCGAGCGCCGGGCTCAGCCGGTGTAGACACGCGACAGCGACTCGGCGACGCAGACCGGCTTCTCGCCGCCGTCGCGCTCGAACGTCAGCTCGGTCGTGATCTGCGCGCCGCCGGGAATCTCCTCGACGGAGATCAGCTTCGCGCGCATCCGCACTTTGCCGCCGACCGGCATCGGCGCCGGGAAGCGCAGGCGGTTGAGGCCGTAGTTGATGCCGAACGCGAAGCCTTCGAAGGAGAACATGTCGTAGGAGAAGCGCGGCGCCAGCGACAGCGTGAAGTAGCCGTGCGCGATCGTGCCGCCGAACGGGCTCTGCTTGGCGCGCTCGACGTCGATGTGGATCCACTGGTCATCGCCGGTCACCTCGGCGAACTCGTTGATCTTCTCCTGCGTGACGTCGAGCCAGTCGCTGACGCCGAGCTCCTTGCCTACGTAGGCCTTCACCTCGTCGAGGCCGTTGAGCGTGAGCATGCTTCCCTCCGTTCGTCGAAGATGTCCTGCGCCGGTCTGCACCGGGCGCGCGCATCGTAGTAACGAAGCGCTGCCGGCGGAGATGCGCTGCTAGGCGCCGGCCTCGACGGCCGACTCGCCGGGCGCGATCTGAGCGCTGTGGCTGAACAGCAGCCGGTGCACGAGCGCGCCGAGCAGGCCGCCGGCGAGCGGCGCGACGATGAACAGCCACAGCTCCTTCAGCGCCCATCCGCCGACGAAGATCGCCGGGCCGATGCTGCGCGCCGGATTGACCGACGTGTTCGTGACGGGAATGCTGACGAGGTGGATCAGCGTCAGCACGAGCCCGATCGGAATGCCGGCGAAGGCGACGTTCGCCAGGCGATCGGTCGAGGCGAGCACGGTGAAGACGAGGAAGGCGGTCAGGATCACCTCGACGACGAGCGCCGAGCCGACCGGAAAGCCGCCCGGCGAGTGCGCGCCGTAGCCGTTCGCGCCGAGCCCTTCCATGCGCACGTCATATCCGCCTTTGCGCCCTGAGACGACCGCCAGCAGGACGGCCGCGGCGGCGATCGCGCCGAGGATCTGCGCGATCCAGTAGCGCACGGCCTCGCTCAGCTCGAATTTGCCGCTGACGAGCAGCCCGAGCGTCACGGCAGGGTTGATGTGGCAGCCGGAGATCGGGCCGACGGCGTAGGCCATCGCCAGCAGCGCCAGTCCGAACGCGAACGCGACGCCGATGTAGCCGACCTTGTGGCCGGCCATCACGGCCGTGCCGACGCCGCCGAAGACGAGCACGAACGTGCCGATGAACTCTGCGCTTGCTCGCTTGAGTGCCACTTCCCCGCTCCCTTGACTCGGCTCCGGCCTCGACTGCTGAGGTTCGCGCCCTCGCAGGAGAATCCTGCCGGCGCGGGAACCGCCGATCGCCGGCGGCGCATCGCCGTCGCCCTGCCGAGCTGCGCGCCCTCGAGGGCTGTGAAACGATCGAAGCGTGGTTCCCGTCAGCGTGCGCCAGGCCAAGCCGAGCGACCTCGAGGCGCTGCTGGGCCTCTATCGAGAACTCGCAGGCGAGCGTGAATCGCCGCAGCCGGCCGGCGCCGCGATCTCGGCGCCGGTGCTGGCGCAGATCATCGCCGCGCCCGATCGCCAACTGCTGGTCGGCGAGATCGATCGGGAGGTGATCGGCACCGTCGATCTGCTGATCGTCACGAACCTGACGCATCGAGCGACGCCGTGGGCGATCGTCGAGAACGTCGTCGTCGCCGATTCGGTGCGCGGGCGGGGCGTCGGCTGGATGCTCATGACGCACGCCGTAGAACTGGCCAGGCAGGCCGGGTGCTACAAGGTCCAGCTGCTCTCGCGCAAGGAGCGCGCCGACGCGCACGCCTTCTATCGAAGCCTCGGCTTCGACGCGGCCGCCGAGGGCTTCAGGCTCTACCTCGCGTAGCCAGGAACGGGTGGGTCGGCGCCCTGTGCACGCGGCGCAGTACCGGCAGCGCTCAGGCGTTCGAGCGTGCACGGCGTGGCCGTCGAGCAGACCGCTTCGACGGCGCTGCGATGGGCGCTGCGCGAGCAGGCCGAAGTAGCCGCTGCCGTCGTTCGCGACGCCCCACAGCGGGCGGTCGAGCGAGCCGGTCAGGAGCGCGCTGCCCAACTCGGCGTCGAAGCCGGTGCCGAACAGCGTGTAGCAGCCGCCGCGCTCGTAGAACGGAAACAGCGGCGCGGGCGCAGCGAGCGGCGTCAGCGGATAGGTCTCTTCGATCGCCGCTCCCTCGCCGGTACACGACTCGACGCCGAGCTGCACGCCGATCAGCCGGCCGCCGTGGCCGAGACGGTCGACGCGGTCTTCCCAGGTCTCCTCGCCGAGCAGGCCCGGCCCGCTCGGCGACCAGACGAACGCAACCGTGCTGCCGCGAAAGGAGAGCGCCTCGACGTCGCCGCCGCTGCGTTCGCCGCCGCAGCCGCTGGCGACACGTCGGCACGGCGCCGTGCGGAAGGTCGACGAGACGGCGGCGATGGCGCGGCGACCACAGGAGCACCTGCCACGTGTCGCCGTGCGCGCGCGCGTGGCGCGCGAAGACGAGCACGCCGTGCGACATCGACGGCGTCGTGTCGGATGTGCCGGCCGGGTGCGGAACGGCGAGCGCCCGTTCGTGACCGCTGGCGAGTTCGAATAGGCGCAGGCGGCAGCCGGCGCCACTCCCTGGAAGCAGCAGCGTGCCGCCCCGATCTTCGGTTCCGAACGCGTACAGCTTCGGCGTGCGCCGGCAGCGCGAGAACGTGACGACCGGGCGCCCGCGCGCGTCGCTGCCGACCGACGCGTCGAACGGCTGCGGCCGGCGCGCGAGCGCGAGTACACGCGTCGTGCCGGCATGCCAGCCGTCGAGCGTCCAGCCGCCGGCAGTCGGCGCGCTCCAGACGATCCAGCCGCCGCCGCCGGAGATCGGCGTCGGTGCCGTCAGCGTCGCGATCGGCGATTCACCACGCGCAGCCGGCGCCGCGAGCAGCGCCAGCGCCACGCAGACGACGATCGCTTGGATGCGCGCGGCTGCTCGCAAGCTGCTGATGCTGACACGCGCATCAGCCGGAACGCTGCGACTTCGGCACTTGAATTTGACTGGTTGGCATGGTTCGTGCTGGTGAGGAGCTCGCACGTTTGTCCGCTGGCGCGTGCCGATCTCATTCACCGGGCACCACTGTCGAGCGGAAAGCAAGAGTTAACGTGTCGCCTGTCGATCGAGTCCAATCGCGACGTATCGATGCTCTCCCGGTTGCGGAGCGGTGGGGTCTGGATCGTCTTCGGCGTGCTGGCAGCGCTGCTGCTCTCCTATCTCGGACTGCTGATCGCGCGGCCGGCATCGGAGTCCTCGACGTTGATCGACGGTTGGGGAGTCGCAGCGTTCAACATCACGGCCTCCTGCATGTGCATCGCGCGCGGGCTGACACGCAAGACGGGAAGGCTCGTGCCGCTCGTGCTCGGCGCCAGTCTGCTCGCGTGGGGGCTCGGCGATCTCACGCTGACGATCGAGTCACTCGGCGGCGCCGAACCCTCGACGCCGTCGGTCGCCGACGGCTTCTATTTGACCTTCTTCCCGTTGGCCTACGTCGGCATCGTGATGTTCATCCGCGGCGAAGTCAGGCGCCTGAGCACGCCGAGCTGGCTCGACAGCGCAATCGCCGCGCTCGGCGCAGCTGCGATCTGCGCGACGTTCGTCTTCAGCGATCTCGTGCGAACGGGCGGTGAAAGTGCGCTCGCCGTCGCGACGAACCTCGCCTATCCGGTCGGCGACGTGCTGCTGCTCGCGCTGGTCGTCGGCAGCGCGGCGATGCTCGCCGGACGCAGCCGCGCGCCCTGGATTCTGCTGGCGACCGGCATGGCGCTGAACGCCGTCGGCGACACGTTCAACCTGCTCGGCTCCGGAGTCGGCGCCACGTCACATCGGCGTGATCGTCAACGGCATCGCCTGGCCCGGCGCGATCTTGCTCGTCTCCTTCGCGATGTGGATACCTCGCGGCCATCCCGATCCGCTGGCTCCTGCAGAAGCCGACCGGCTTCGCGCTACCCGGAATCGCCGCGCTCGCCTCGCTCGCGATCCTGATCTACGCGAGCTCTCGAACATCCCGGGCCGGTCGCCGTCGGACTGGCCTCGGCGACGCTTGCCGTCGTCGGCATCCGCCTGTCGCTGTCCGTGCGAGGGTTGCGCCAGCTGACGCAGGAGCGCCACCACCAGTCGATCACAGACCACCTCACGGGTCTCGGAAACCGGCGCTTCCTGTTCGGCGTGCTCGACGGCTTCTTCGCCGATCGCGCCGACAGCTCGCTGCGCCAGGCGCGCCTGGCGTTCCTGTACATCGACCTCGACCGCTTCAAGGAGATCAACGACTCCTTCGGCCATCCGGCCGGCGACGAACTGCTGCGCCAGCTGGGCGAGCGCTTCCGCGGGCCACTGCGAGCGAGAGACGCGCTCGTCAGGCTCGGCGGCGACGAGTTCGCGGCGGTGCTGTTCGACGCCGACGCCGACGATGTCACGACGATCGCGCAGGGACTGACGGCGACGCTCGCCGAGCCGTTCGTGCTCGAGGCCGTCAGCGTGCGCATCGGCGCGAGCATCGGCATCGCGCAGGCGCCGGCAGATGCGACCGACGCCGACGGGCTGGTCGCCTGCGCCGACATCGCGATGTACCGCGCGAAGCTGCGCAGCGAGCCGTTCGCGATCTACGAACCGCAGTTCGACGACGACGGCAACCTGTTGCGTCTGGCCGAGGAGCTGCGCATCGCCGTCGCCGACGGCGGCCTCACGCTGCACTACCAGCCGCTGCTCGACATGCGCACCGGCGAGACGCTCGCCGTCGAGGCGCTGCTGCGCTGGCCGCACCCGCGGCTCGGAGCGATTCCGCCGCTGAAGTTCCTGCCGCTGGCAGAGCAGGCCGGCATGATGCGCGAACTGACGCAGTGGGTGCTCGACGAGGCGCTCACTCAGTGCGCGTCGTGGCGCGCGAGCGGCCAGGACGTGAGCGTCTCGGTCAACATCTCCGCGAGCAACCTGATCGACGCCGGATTCACGCGCGTCGTGCAGGAGCAGCTGATCATGCACGACCTGCCCGCGCGAGCGCTCGTGCTCGAGATCACCGAGACGAGCATCATCGAGGAGTTCGACCGCGCGCGAGCGGTCGTCGACGAGCTGAACACGCTCGGCGTCGTCGTCTCGATCGACGACTTCGGCACCGGCTTCACCTCGCTCGCCTACCTCAGCGCGCTGCGAGTCGCCGAGCTGAAGCTCGACCGCACGTTCATCACGCGACTGACCGAGAACGAGAGCACGCGCGACCTGCAGCTGGTCCGATCGACGGTCGAGCTCGCGCACGCGCTCGGCATGCGCGTCGTCGCCGAGGGCATCGAGGACGCAGCGACGCTCGAGCTGCTGAACGGGCTGGGCTGCGACATCGCGCAGGGCTACTTCATCGGCAGACCGCAGTCGGCCGATCAGCTGCGCCTGGCCGCCGCGAGCGCGACGGACGATCGAGCCGGCGCAGCGTCGCGCCCGATCTGCCCGGCGACGGCAGCGCGCCGCGCGAACCCGCGCGAGAAAACCGCGCTCGAGCTCTGCCGCTCGGCTGAGCGCGCTCAGTGCCCGGCGCTCTGGCCGCCGTCGATCTGCAGGATCTCGCCGGTCACGAACGGCGCCGACTCGAGATAGAGCACGCCGCCGACGACGTCCTCGACCTCGCCGACCCGTCCGAGCGGGTGAAGCGCGCCCATGCCGGCATAGGAGCTCGCGTCGTTCATCGGCGTTTTGATCACGCCGAGCGAGACCGCGTTGAAGCGCAGGCCGCGTGAGGCGTACTCGATCGCCAGCGATCTGGTCGCCGCGACGAGACCGCCCTTCGTCAGCACCGACAGCGCCGCCGGTCTGCGTGTGATCGGGCTGCTCGACGAGCGCCGTCGAGACGTTCACGACGTGCCCACTGCCCTGCTCGAGCATCGGCTCGATCGCGCGCTGCGTCATCTGAAAGAAGCCGGCGAGGTTGACGGCGATCAGCGCGTTGAAGTCCTCGAGCGTGTAGTCCGTGAACGGCTTGCCGATGTAGATGCCGGCGTTGTTGATCAGCGTGTCGATCCGGCCGAAGCGCGCGAGCGCCTCCCCCACGATCCGCTCTGCCGTCTCGGGCTGGGCGACGTCGCCCGCGATCGCGACGAGGCCGGCGTCCTCGGACTGCTCGATCGACAGAGCGTTCGCGATCACGGCGTAGCCGAGCTCGCGGTAGGCCTTCGCGAGGCCGGCGCCGATGCCCTGCGAGGCGCCGGTGATGATCGCGACGCGCTGTGTCGTCGTGCTCAGATGGGGCATTCATCGCTGACCGCACATCATCGCTAATGCGGTTTGCCGTGCGCCGCCAACCAATCCTCGAAATCGCGCGCGACGATCCGCTCGTCGTGGACGCCGGCGGCATCGCGCGACGCCAGCCAGACGATCGGCGGGCCCATGACGGTCGGCGTCGAGCAGGTTCGCGCGCAGCTCATCCGGCACGTCGTCCGGAATCATCCCGGTGGCCGTTGCGCCGCCGGGCAGCAGGATGTTGGCGTTGACCGGCGTCTCGGCCAGGTCGGCGGCCATCACGCGGGCGAGCGCCTCGACCGCCGCGCCGGAGGGCCCGTATGGAACGAAGCCGCGGCTGGGTCATCGTCTGCTCGTTCATCGAGATCGTGACGACGCGACCGCCGCCATCGCGCAACATTCGCGGCACGACCTCACGCGCGACCAGGAACGACCCGGTCACCTTCGTCTCCAGCACGTCGCGAAAGCCGGCAGGCGCCACCTCCCAGAACGGCTGCGGCTCGGTCATGAAGCGCGGGTTGACGGTCAGCATGCCGATGCCGGCGTTGTTGACGAGCATGTCGAGCCCGCCGAGCAGCGCGTAGGTCTCCTCGACGGCCGCCGAGACGGAATCGACGTCGCGGACGTCGAGCCCAATGCCTGCTGCGCCTGCTCCCAGCTCCGCCGCGGTCGCCTGCGCGCGTGCGACATCGCGGCTGCGTCAGTGCGACGCGGGCGCCCGCCTGCGCGAGCGCCTCGGCCATCGCGCGGCCCAGGCCGCTCGTTCCGCCGGTCACGAGAACGCGCGTGCCGGGTCAGGTCGATCGAAGGACTCATCCTTGCGTCGTTTATAGCCGCATGCGTCGGCTGAGGCCAAGAGCGATCCGATCGGGATACGCTGGCGCCATGCCGATGCCCAAACGCACCAGCGTCGCGGACTACTTCGCGCAACTGAGCGACGTCCAGCGGCCCCACCTCGAGGCGCTCAGACAACTGAGCCGCGATGCCGACCCAGAGGCGCGCGAGGAGCTGAAGTGGAATCTGCCCGTGTACGTCCGCGGCAAGAACACGACGCTGTGGATGCTTCAGAACTTCAAGAACCACTGCTCGCTGCGCTTGCCGCCGCCCTTCTTCGCAACGCAGAAAGCGGCGGTCGAAGCCGCCGGCTACGAGGCCGGTGCCGGCTTCATCAAGCTCCCCTACGAGCGCGATCTGCCGATCGAGCTGCTGAAGGCGCTGATGCAGGCACGCGTCGATGAGTACGAGGCGACCGGCGCCGGCTGGAACGACCGCTGAGAGCAGCAGCGGCGCGCAGTGTCACCTGGGAGATACTGCGCGCGTGTCCCAGCAGAACGTCGCGATCGCCACGCGCGCCATACGGGCCTTCAACGCGCGCGACGTCGATGCCTTCACCTCGCTCACGACGCGCGACTTCGAATGGTCGCCGTCGATGGTCGCAATCGAGGGGAAGGTGTTCCACGGAGGCGAGGGCATTCGCGCGTATTTCGCCAGCCTCGGTGACGCCTGGGAGGAGTTCCTGATCCTTCCCGACCGATTTCGCGACCTACCGGATCTGGTGATCATGCTCGGTCGGCTGAGCGGACGTGGGAAGAACAGCGGCGTCCCCGTCGACTCGTCGCTCGGGATGGTCTTCGACTTTCGCGCCGGCGAGATCGCTCGCATTCGTGGCTATCTCGATCACGACGAGGCGCTGCTGGCGGCGGAGGCGGCATGAGCCAGCCTCGAGAGGACCTGCGAATCGGATTTCTGAGCTTCGGCCACTGGCAGCGAGCCGAGTGGTCGCAGACGACGAGCGCAAGAGATGCGCTGCTGCAGACGATCGAGCTGGCACAGGCTGCGGAGGAGATCGGGATAGATGGCGCGTTCGTGCGCGTGCACCACTTCGCTCGCCAGCTCGGCTCGCCGTTCCCTCTGCTGGCGGCGATGGGCGCGCGCACGAGCCGGATCGAGCTGGGCACGGCCGTGATCGACATGCGCTACGAGAACCCGCTGTACATGGCCGAAGACGCTGCTGCGGCGGACCTGATCGGCGGCGGACGGCTGCAGCTGGGAATCAGTCGCGGCTCGCCGGAGCCGGTGCTAGACGGCCCCGAATCGTTCGGCTACGCCGACGCGCAGGGCGATGCGGGCGGTGCCCTCGCGCGAGCTCACACCGAGCTGTTTCGCCGGGCGATCGCCGGTGAGGGCGTGGCGCATGCGGATCCTGCGCACACGGGAATGAATGGCCTGCTGCCGATCCAGCCGCATGCCGAGGGGTTGTCCGAGCGCATCTGGTGGGGCGCCGGCGGGCGCGAGTCGGCGCGCTGGGTGGCGCAGCAGGGGATGAACATGATGAGCTCGACGCTGCTGCTCGAAGACACGGGAGTGCCATTCGACGAGCTCCAGTCCGAGCAGATCGAGGCCTACCGCGAGGCGTGGCGCGAGGCCGGCTGGGAGCGCACGCCGCGAGTGTCGGTCAGCCGCAGTGTGATACCGATCACGAGCGACCTCGACCGCCGGTTCTTCGGACGCGACGGCAGCGGCGACCAGGTTGGCCACCTCGACGGACACACGTCACGGTTCGGACGCACCTACACGGGCGAGCCGGACGTGATCGCGCGGGAACTCGCCGAGGATCGAGCTGTGCAGGCCGCCGACACGGTGATGCTGACCGTGCCGAACCAGCTTGGCGTCGAGTACAACGCGCACCTGCTCGAGACGATCGCCAGGGACGTGGCGCCGGCAATTGGATGGGCGCCGAAGGACGGCCGCGGCGCTCGCGCTTGATGTGCGGCGCCAGCTTGCTTGACCCGGCCGCGATGCCTGCATACAGTGACGAGATGGCCATGAGTGCTCCCGGCAACGGCGCGCCTGCTCCCTGATGCAGCGGAGAAACGCAAGCCGATGAGCGACGCTTCCTACGAGCTCGACGTAAGCGTGGTCAGCCCGGAAGAGGCCGAGTACGGCGTCGCCGAGTTCTGGGCGGGCGGCAGGCTCTTCGGTTACACGCGGATGCAGGACGGCCTGCTCGTTCTGAGGATCGAACCGCAGAGCGACGGCGGCGCGGTGGTCGTCGGCGCGCACAGCCTGGCGGAGGCGCTGGCGCACGCGAAGAAGCTGCTCGAGTCCGAGTGATCGACACGCCCCTCCTCGACAACCACCATCGCAGCACGGCAGAGGCGATCCTCTCGCACCCGGTCAGCCACAACATCGAGTGGCGTGACGTCCTCTCGCTGCTGGAGGCGATCGGCGAGGTGACCGAGGAGCACAACGGAAAGTTCAAGGTCGCTGTCGGCGGCGAGACCGAGACGCTCGAGCGGCCGAATGGGAAGGATGTCGGCGAGCAGATGGTCGTCGACCTCAGGCGCATGCTCGCTGCCGCCGGCATCACTGGCGAGGGGCTGCGCGAGCGCCGACCTGGCTGACCCGACAGCGCCCTGCGGCAGTCAAACGAGCGCCGGGACGACCTCGCCGGCGAGCCGCTCCAGCTGGCGCTGATCGTCGACGAGCGGATTGAGCAGGATCAGCTCGGCGCCGGCCTCTGCGACCGCGCGGATTCCTGCGACACATTCCTCGGCGGTGCCGGCAAGCATGTGCTCCGACCAGTCGCCGCCGCCGTAGTGCTGGCTGAGCGCCTCCTGGAGCCGCCGTTCAGCGACCGTCGGGTCGTCCTCGACGTGCACGTAGACGCGCTTGCCGAAGCGGAACGCGTCGGGGTCGCGGTTCTGCACGGCGAGCTCGTCCTTCACCATCGCGACCTGTTCGGCGTATCGGGCGGTCGTCTGCGAGCCCGCTCCCATGAACCCGTCACCGTGTCGCGCCGCGCGGCGCATGCCGGCGGGCGCGTTGCCCCCGAACCACACCGGCGGGTACGGCTTCTGCACCGGCTTGGGCTCCATGCTCGCTCCCTGGAGCGTCCAGTAGCGTCCCTCGAAGTCGATCTGCGCGTCGCTCCAGCAGCTCTTCATCAGCGCAAGCGCCTCGTTGAAGCGGGCGACCGGCTTGTCCGGATCGACGCCGAAGGCGGCGAACGGGCGTCCCTGGCCGCCGGTAGCGACGCCCACCTCGACACGGCCGTGGCTGAGGCAGTCGAGCGAGCTGATCGCCTTCGCCAGGTGCAGCGGGTTGTGCAACGGCAGGACGAAGACCGCACAGCCCAGTCGCAACCGTTCGGTGCAGGCCGCCGCGTAGCTGAGCGTCTGCAGCGCCGCGAGGACGCCGGCTGCTCCGAGCACCTGCTCCTGCACCCAGCCGCTCTCGAACACGCCGAGCTCCTCCACACGACGAAGGTGCGCGCGAAAGGCCTGCTCGTCGAAGCGGCTGTCGCGGGCGTACTGCGGAATCGAGATCGCGAACTGCACGGAGCGAGCTTATTGCTCCGACGGTCCGAGGATCTTCGTCGGGGCCAGCGCAAGTTGAGTGATTACCCTTCGCCGATGCAACCGACTGAAATCGCTCCCGGCCTGTTTCGCTGGACCGCGCCGCACCCGGCCTGGAATCCGCAGGCGCCGCCGGAAGGCTCGAGCTACTGGCCCCAAGACGTCGGATCGGTGCTCTATGAAGTCTCAGACACGGTCGTGCTGATCGACCCGCTGCTCCCGAGCCGAGGGTCGTGATGCGTTCCTTGGACTGGCTCGATGCGCGGATCGGCGCTCGTCCGGCCAGCATCCTGACCACGATCCAATGGCATCGACGTGACCGCGAGGA
Organism: uncultured Solirubrobacteraceae bacterium; assembly: GCA_963812575.1. Taxonomy (GTDB): domain Bacteria; phylum Actinomycetota; class Thermoleophilia; order Solirubrobacterales; family Solirubrobacteraceae; genus Palsa-744. The sequence continues at coordinate 157,660 of CAWEVS010000006.1, forward strand.
GCTTGCCGAGCGGTACGCGGCGAACAGCTCGCGTGCCTGGAACGTGATTCCTCGCGGCGTCACTCCGCGTCCGCTGCGCGGAGCGGGTGAGACGATGTTCTGGCTGCAGGCCGTCGCCTCGCTCGTCGCGGGCGACCGCCTGATAGGCGCACCCGGCGGTGGGCTGCAAGTCTGCCCAGAAAGCTGGCTGAGCGATGTACACGTCAACCGCTCAGGGCTGATCGAGCTGCTGCGCCCGCTGGTCGAGCTGCCGATCGAGCGCGTGCTCGTCTCCCACGGCGAGCCGGTGCTTCACCACGGCGACGCCGCGCTGGTGCGCGCGATCGCCGATGCCAAAGCCGAGGAGGAACTGGCGCGCTGAGGCTCCTAAGAATCGAGCTCGTGCACCACGAGCCGAAGGTGCTGCGCCGTGCCCGCGCGGAGCACGACGACCTCAACCTCCGTGCCGATCAGATCGGCGACCATCAGCCTCTGGATGTCTTCCACGCTGCTCACCTTCGACCCGGCGAGCTCGACGATCAGGTCCTCGGGTCGCAGACCTGCGCGATCGGCGGGGCTACCGGGGACGACCTCGATTACCTCAACGCCACGATCCTGGCGTTGTTCCCGGCGCGCGCGAGCGGGTAGCGGCCTGGGGCCTCCCGCAACGCCGAGGTATGCCCGGCGCACCCTTCCCCGCGTCATCAGATCCCCGATCAGCTTGCGCGTAGCGTCGTTGATCGGCACCGCGAGCCCGAGGCCGACGCCCGCGACTGCAGTGTTGATTCCGACGAGCCGACCGGCTGAGTCGACCAGCGCGCCGCCGGAGTTTCCTGGGTTCAGCGCCGCGTCGGTCTGGATAACGTTGTCGATCATCCGGACCGTCTTGCCCGAGCGGGCCGGCAGCGAGCGCCCGAGTGCCGAGATCACACCCGCGGTGACTGAGCCGGCGAAGCCGTGCGGGTTGCCGATCGCAACGACCAGCTGACCTACGCGCAGGCGCGCCGCGTCGCCGAGCGTGACCGGAACTAGATCGTCCGCGTCAGCGCGCAGCACGGCCAGGTCCGAGAGCGGGTCGCTCCCGAGCACACGAAAGCCGATGTCGCGCCCATCGACGAACGTGGCGCGGCCGATCCGGTCGCGCCCTGCGACGACGTGCGCCGAGGTCAAGATGAAACCGTCAGGTGTCAGCACGACGCCGCTGCCGGCGCCGGCGGGCACACGCCCCCGAGACGTCCTGCGCAGCACACGCAGGCTGGCGACGCTCGGGGCGAGCCGCTCGACGACGCCGGTAACCGTGCGCGAGTAGGCATCGAGCGCCTCGACCTCGCCGGGACGAGATGCGTCAGCCGGCCGACTCGAGGACTCCTCGGCGTTGTAGTCAGCGATCTGCAGGACTTGAGCGCTCACGCGTTATCTCGGTTGTCATAACAATGCACGGCAGACACGATAGAAACGCTTGCGACCGTGCACGGGTGGGTGTAGTCGACGCGCGCGACCGCGATACTGGCTCCGTGAGCGATCGCAACGTCCTCGGCGGCGAGCTCGAGCCTTGCGGTGTCGATCCACTGACGGGCTTCTACCGTGACGGCTGCTGTCGCACGGGCCCGGAAGACCGTGGCAGCCACACGGTCTGCGCAGTGGTCACCGCCGAGTTCTTGGAGCACCAGCGGAGCATCGGCAACGACCTGATCACGCCGATGCCCGAGTACGACTTCCCCGGACTCACGCCGGGCGATCGCTGGTGCGTGACCGCGTCCAACTGGCTGCGCGCGCACCACGACGGCGCAGCCGCCTACACGGTGTTGGCGTCAACCGACGAGCGGGCGCTCGAGCTCGTTCCTCTGGCCGCGCTGAGAGAACACGCCGTCGACGTGCCGACCGATCCCGGACCGTTCGTGGACTGAGCATTTCGATCCCGTCGTCTTCGGAGGTCGGCACGTCACCATCACGCTGCCGACGCGAGTCGCTCGTGGTGTCTGACGTATTGCTCGTGATCGGTGAGGTAGGGATCGTGAACCCAACCGTCTCCGCTGCCGCTCTTCTGCAGCGTTGCGATGGTCGCCGATGCACTACCGCTGGTGCTCGCGGCGGCTCCGGCGCTGGCCGAGCTGCCAAAGGCGAGCGCGGCCACGGCTGCGCTACCGACCAAGAGCTGTTTGAGGCGCTTGGAGATCATCGTGTTCCTTTCTCGCGCCGGGACGTTCCCGGGTATGACTTCCACGATGGTCGGACTCCGTATGCGTGTTGCGAGAGGACGCTGAAGATCTGCAGAGAGCGATCCCGTCAGCCCGGATACGCGGCCGAGGTTGGGGTCTCGCGGTCGTGGCCGCGAGACCCGAGGTGGCGAGCAGAACGGATGGCATAAGCCACCGCCTCACCCGCTCTGCAGGCGCTCCTTCATCAGGTGTGCGCCGAACATCGCACGCACGCTCCAGAAGATCAGGTTGATGCCAACCAGCAGCCCGATCGCCCACGCCGCCGAGCTCGGCAGTTCGACCGCGATCAGAACGCCCAGCAGGATCGAGAGCAGCCCGCCGAATGCGGCCAATCCCCGCTGGGGGATCCCACGCGCTTGCGCTGCAGCGACCAGCGAGAGCACGCCGCTCGCGAACAACCAGACAGCGAGCACGAACGTCAGCGTCACGGTTCCGCTGAGGGGGAAGATCAGCAGGTAGAGGCCCGCCAGGACGGTCACGATCGCCTCCAGACCTCGCAGTGGAGCGCGACGCGAGACCGCCTGCGCGCCTGTCGTGACGCCGGCCACGAGCAGCACCCAACCGATGAGGATCGACATCGCCACCGATGTGATGATCGGAATCGCGATCGACACCAGGCCGGCTGTCAAAGCGAGCACCGCGACCACGATCAACCAGAGATGAGCGGTTTTCAACTGCTCCTTGGTGAGGGGTGCGCGTGTGATCCGCTCGTCAAGTTCGGCGCCGTAGCCGCGCGCCGCGAACTGCTCGTTCCATTGCTGCGCCATGGTCCAGTCCCTTCTTGGCCGTAGCTGGGCTCAGAGGCTTTGGGCCTCTGCTTCGATCTCTGACTGTGGAGGTAGGCCACGGCGCGGCCGGCACCAGCGCAGGCGGCTACGCCGTCGAGCCGGCTTGTTCCGACCCCCGGGCGGCCTACCGATACTGCTGAGGCGATGGCCAAGGAGGCCCGCATGAGCAGTCTCGAGCACCTAGATTTGCCCGGCAGCCCGCGCGATCAGCCGGACAGGGACGCGCGGAGCTCACGCGTCGCAGAGGCGGCCGTCGCCTCCCTATGGATGGGACGGATGCTCGTGTGGCTCGTCTACGCCTTTGCAAGCGTTGCCGCGGTCCTGCTGCTGATCGCCTTCTTCCTGCAGCTGACCGGCGCCAATCCGGCCGCGCCGTTCGCGGCATGGGTGTACCGCAGCAGCGACCCGCTGCTGACGCCGTTCCGGTCGCTCTACCCGACGGCCAACGTCCACCACTCGCGATCGGTGCTGAACCTGTCGATCGTGTTCGCGATCTTCATGTACGGGCTGTTCGCGGTGCTGTTCGCCGCGGCGGTGGACTGGTTCGACCACTGGATTCGGGGCCTGCGGGCGCACCGGCGCCAAGCGCGCGTGACCCCCTGACCGATCCCATTCGACCCGAGGAGCTGCGTATGTTCGAAGACTTCAAGATCGCGTCGCGTGTCTGCGCGGCGGTGGGCGCGAGCCTCGCCCTGCTTGCCACATTCCTGCCCTGGTACTCGTTCGAGGTCGTGCTGCAGGTGCGCGGCACGCCGCTGCACTTCTTCGCGTTGACGAGCACGCTGTGGGGCTTCACCACCCTGGCGCCGATCCTGGTGCTCGTCGGCGCCAGCGTCGCACTGGTCCTGCTCGCCATCGACGAAGGACGGCTGATGGGGCTCGTGACCGCGCTGATCGCGCTGGCGATCCTTGTCTATTCAGCCGTCCGATGCTTCGACCTGCCGAGGCTTGGCGTCGCCCTCGTCGGTCCTCACGGCGTCGTCGCCACGAAAGCGGTCACGGCTCTCGAAGGCGGTCCCTTCGTAGCGATCGCCGGCGGGTTGATGCTCGCGATCGGCGCCCTCGGCAGCCTGTGGCCGGCCGGTTCCGCCGTGCCGGGCTCCGAACGCGAGGCGCGTCGGGACCGGGAGCGCGAAGGCCCGGCCTTCACCCCCCACCCTGCTCCCTGACGACCGACCGGGTTAGCGCGCCGAGGCCCACGAGAGCCCGTGGCGCACACGCTGCTCGCGACCGGCATCTGCAAGGGGTGAGCGAGGGGACTCGAACCCCCGACCGCCTGGACCACAACCAGGAGCTCTACCAACTGAGCTACGCCCACCAAGCAGCAACGCAGTCTAGCGCCGCGCTCTCAGCGCTTGCGCGCGATCGAGAGCGCGTCGGGGTCGCTCTCGCTCCAGCTCTCGACGGAGCGCAGCGCGAGCTCGTACTGCCCTTCATCGAACGGCTGCCCAGCGCGCTCGAGCACGACGAGCTGCCGTGCAAGCATCGAGCGGATCGCCTGCTCGGCGAGCATGAGCGATTGGCCTGCCGGCTGCTCAGGCACACGCGCTGCGGCCAGACGCCATGCGCGCGCCGCGCCGACCGGCCCGTCGTCGAGCAGCGCGAGGATCTCGAGAGCGAGCGAGTCGGCGAGCAGCTCGAGCGCACCGCCTGAGCCGGCTCCGGCGTCCGTCGGAACTGCGGCGCGTGCGACTCCGTGCCGAGCCAGGTCTTCGACGGCCGGGCCGGTCACGCCGCCACGCACGCCTCGTACATTCGCGCCGCCGAGCACGCGCTCGGTGACGTCCTCGCTGCGGCGCTGCGCATTGCGCCAGCCGCGGTTCATCGCCAGGTCGGGCAGCGACAGCTCGGGGCCTTCGAGGATCGTCAGCTTGGTCTCATGGATGTTCCAGCTGCGTTCGCCGACTTCGATCCATTCGCCGCTCGTCCACGGCGCGACGATCGCACGGAGCTGCTGCTCGCTCTGGTTGAAGACGCAGAAGGTGTGCGGGAACTTGCGCAGCTCGTAGTGGTACATGCGCAACAGGCTCGCACGTCGGCGAGGCAGCGCGGCCGTCAGCGGGCGTTGCGCGCCTGCCAGGCGTCGACCATCGCGATGCGCTGCACGATCGTCGGGTGGTCGTCGTCGAGCACGTAGGACCAGGCCGGCGGGTCGGGGTCGGCGAGGCTGGTCCTCGCTAGATTGCGAAACAGCGAGCGCTCGGCTGCCGGGTCGCGCGTGGCGCGCAGCGAGGACCAGTCGGCCTCGGCCTCCTCGCGGCGCGAGACGATGTTCATCAGCGGCCCGGTTGCAAGCTGCAGCAGGACGTAGACGAGCAGCGCGATCGGCACGGCCTCGGGACGCGCGAGACCGCCGCGCCGGCGCGTGAAGAGGGCGACGAGGCCGGCTGCAGGCAGCAGGAACAGCGCCAGCCAGCCGACGCGCTTGAGCTGGTGGTGGTGCGCGATGTGGCCGAGCTCGTGTCCGACGACGGCGCGAACTTCGGCGCGATCGAAGCGTCCGTCGAGCAGCGTGTTCCAGAGGATCACGCGGCGCGTCGGGCCGAAGCCGACGGACTCGGCGTTCGGCGCGGTCGTCTCGCGATTGACGTCCTGCACTTCGGCTTTCGTGCCCGGGATGTGCTCTATACGCGCGAGTTCGCGCACGTCGGCGAGCGTCTGCGGGTTGCGCAGCGGATGCGTGTCGGGCAGCAGATAGACGCTGAGGAAGCTCGACAGCAGCGCGATCGCGGCGAAGACAGGTGCGGCGAGAGCCCACCACCAGCGCGCCAGCAGGCCGGCTAGGCCCATCGCGACGAGCAATGCGAGCGCGACGAACAGGAACTGGCCGCCGAGCGCGAGGAAGCTGCCGAGCACCGAGGCGAGGTAGCCCTGATGAGAGACGCCGTGGCGGCGCTCCCACCAGACGGCGGCGAGGTCGAACGGCAGCTCGGCGATCCAGACGACGCCGAAGCCGAGCATGCCGAGCATCATGCCGGTGCCGATCCGCCCGGCGGCCGACTCGCGCATCAACCGCTGGCCGCGCCATGCGTAGAGCACCAGCGCGAGGATCAGCGCGACGTCGGCGAGCAGGCTGTCGACGGCGAGAAAGCGTTCGTAGGAGGAGCTGCGCGCGAGGAACGAGCGAGAGAACAGCGAGCGCGGATCGACGTGCGGCAGGTGGAGGTCGCCGGGCACAGTCGAGTGCCACAGCGCGTGCGCGGCGAGCGCCCACAACGCCGCGAATGCGAGCAGACCGGCGAGCACGAGCAGCGAGCGCGCCGGGCGCCGCGCTGCCGCGTCGAGCGCCTCGCGCACGTGCGACACGACGCTCAGCTGCCGAGCGCCGGCGTCGACGGTGCGGCGCTGGACTCGGCGCTCGGCGCCGGGCCGCGCGCCGGGCCGCTGTAGGGGTAGGCGTCGCTCAGCATCAGCAGGTAGCCGTGCGTCTGTGCGTGGTAGCGCAGCGCCATCGCGCCGGCATTTCGCAGTCCGCGCGGCATCCGGCCGAGCGCGAGCGAGCTGAACCAGCCGAGCAGCGCGAGCACGCTGAGCAGGCCGCTGAAGGCGGCCGCGAGCAGCGCTGCGGGGATCGCGAGAATCGCGCGGAAGCCGGTCTTCCATCGGTTCTGGCGCACGCGCTCGGCGACGGCGATTTCAAACGGGTAGCTGCCGGCGCGCCCGACGAAGCCGGGAAACGGGTTGGCGATCAGCGCGTAGAAGGAGAGCACGTGGAACTCGTAGCGCAGATAGGCCGCGAGGAAGCGATGCAGCGAGGCCGGCGAGCGCCCGGCGATCAGCGTGATCAGCCAGTTGACGATCGCTGCCAGCCCTGCGAGCACGCTCCACAGCAGCAGCCAGACGAAGTGCGGCACGGTCAGCGGCAGGCGGAAGAAGACGGTCAGGCGACTGCGGCGCAGATCGCTCTCCAGCTCGAGGTGGATCGGGTCGCTGCGAACCGGCACGTCGGGCACGGCCGACATCGGATCGCTGTCGGGATAGCGATCGGTCAGGATCAGCGCGTACGCCCAGAACTGGGCGCCGTAGCTCAGCGCGTAGACCGCCGCATCGCGCAGGCCTCGCGGCATCTCACTGCGCGCCAGGATCGCGAACCAGCCGAGCAACGAGACGGCCGCGAGCAGGCCGATGCCCGATGAGAACGAGGCGCGCGAGGAGCCAAAGCTGCCGTTGAACGAGTTGCCGTTGAGCGCGACGAACAGCAGCAGCGCCGGCATCAGCAGGACGATGCGCAAGAGGACGCTCCAGCGGCTCTGTCGCGCGGTCGGCGCGATCGTCACTTCGACCGGGTAGTCCTCGCCGCCGTCGAAGCCCGGATACGGATTGGCGGCGAGATGCAGGTAGGCGAACAGCTGCGTGACGTATTTGACGTAGGCGGAGAGGAAGCGGTGCAGCGGCTGCGGCGAGCGGCCGAGGGCGAGCGTCGCCAGCCAGTTGACGATCGCGGCCGGGAACGCGGCGAGGAGCGACCACAGCCCCAGGATGATCAGGTGCGGGATCACGAGGATCGCGCGAAAGAAGACGGTCAGGCGCGAGCGGTGCAGGTCGTCGCCGACGCGCAGCTGTACCGGATGTTCGGACACGATCAACTGATCGGCGCGCGGCCGCTCGGCCTTGACAGTTGAGACCGCCGCGTCTTGGCGGTCGCGCGCGCCACGCTCGGTCTATACCCGCGGTGCGATCTTCGACGCGCCGGCGGCAGCCGGCGCGATTGGAAGGCTCAGCCGCTGGCGCATCACGCGCACGGCCTCTGCGCTCGAGTCGATCAGCACGTAGCGGCGCTGCAGCTTGGCGGCGACTGCTCCGAGCGTGCCGCTGCCTGCGAAGAAGTCAAGGCACCAGTCGCCGGGTCGCGTCGAGGCCTGCAGCATGCGGCGCACGATGCCCTCGGGCTTCTGCGTCGGATAGCCGGTCTTCTCGGCGCCGCCTGTCGGCACGATCGTGTGCCACCAGACGTCGGTCGGCAGCTTGCCGCGCGCGGCCTTCTCGGCGCTGACCAGCCCGGGCGCCATGTAGGGCTCGCGATCGACGGCCTCGGAGTCGAAGTAGTAGCACGCCGCGTCCTTGACGTAGACGAGGATCGTGTCGTGCTTGGCCGGCCAGCGGCGCTTGGCGCGCGCGCCGTAGTCATACGCCCAGATCAGCTCGTTGAGGAACTGCTCGCGGCCGAAGATCTCATCGAGCAGCAGCTTGCAGTGATGCGCCTCGCGGTAGTCGATGTGGAAGTACAGCGTGCCGTCCTCGCGCAGCAGCCTGCGAGCCTGCTGAAGCCGCGGCTCGAGGAAGCCGAGGTAGTCGTCGAAGCTGTCGCGATAGGACGATTCGGCGAGCAGCTGCGTGCGATAGCGCCGGCCCTGAAAGCCGGTCCGCTCGCCCTCGGCGTCGCGCACGACCGACAGCGTCTTTCGCACCTGCGCGCGGCCGGTGTTGAAGGGCGGGTCGATGTAGATCAGCTGAAACGAGCCGTCGGCGAAGCGCGGTAGCAGCTGCAGGTTCTCGCCGAGCAGGATCTGATCGGTCGTTGGCGATTCGCCGGGGCGCACCGAGCGAGAGCCTACGTCGGGCGCCCGATGGAGCCGTCGCCTTGTTCTGTCCGGTATTTCCAGCGCCTACCCTGGCGAAGCTGAGTCCGCGCTCGGGCGCGGAGGGCTGACGAGGTCGGCGACCCAGGACAGGGGAGTCAACGAGCCGCCGACCTCGCATTTAGACGGCTCGGTTCCCCGTGTTCACAAACCGAACCGATATCCATGTGCCCGCTGACACGTGCGTCAACCGGGCCAGATGTCCAAATGCGATCTACGCCGACAGCGGCATGACAGGAGCCGACCGGCGCCGTGCTTGGGCCTCGACGGTCGCCGTCAGACTCGCGGCTCGCGCTCGACGAGCTCGATCCACCGATACGGCGTACGGCACAGCGCGCTCGCAGGCGCGCCGAGGTCGAGTGTGCGAAGCCGCTGCGAGGACGTGCCGGCCGGCAGGAGATACGCGCTCTCGAGCACGGCCGCGCCGCCGTTGCCCGGCGCGAGGCTGAAGCCGCTGCGCGTGACGCGCAGACGGTGCTCGCCGGCGCCGAGCGTCACTCGCAGCGGCCCGACGGTGTCCGGCACGAGCGAGTTGCCGGCGAGCTGGCCGCCGAGCGCAGCCAGCCGCCGGCCGTCGACGCTGACGCCGATGCTCGGCATGAACTGCCCCTGCAGCCACAGCTGCCAGACACCGCCGTGCGGCAGCTTGAAACGCACCGAGAGCGTGCCGGCGTGCTGCATCGCCCAGCCGTCGCCGATGCGCCCCCATCCGCGCGGGTGCGTCGCGCGGCGCAGCCGGACACGCACGAGCTCGGGCTGCGGCGCGCCGACGAGATCGAGCCAGTACGCGCGGGCGATGCGCGCGTCCGCACGCACGCGCGCGCACGCGAGCGGCGCTTGCCCGCCGCCGGCGATGTGCTTGATCGCCGGTTCGGCGCCGCGGCGCCGCTGCCAGACTTCGTAGTAGACGCCGCGCCAAGCCAGGCGGTAGACGGCGGGCGGGCGCGAGGCGCTCGGATCGCGGCGCGTGACTATCAACGGATAGCTCTGCAGCGACCGAGGCGAGGCGCGGTCGAGCACCACCGGCCGTCCGTAGCCGCGGGCCAGCGACGTGAGCGCCGGCGGCGGGTAGACGAAGTCGGGGCCGCCGACGTCGAGGTCGCGCAGCACGTACATCGAGTATTCGTCGAAGTCCGTGAACAGCGCTGGGCCGCGGCCGGCGAAGCGCCGGTTGATCGAGGCGAGCTCTTCATAGCGGGCGGTCGGCGCGAGGTTCGAGCTGTGGTATTGCACGGCGTCAGAGGCGAGCACGCCGCCGATCAGCGCGAGTGCGAGCAGTGCCGGCAGCAGCCGCAGCGCCCGCGACGGCGCCACACTCAGCAGCGCGCCGACCCCGGCGCAGGCCAGCAGCACGACGATCGGCGAGCTCAGCACGAGCGCCTTGGCGTCTACCCAGCTCGTCGCCGAGTGCTCGAGACCGATCCAGACGATCAACGCGGCGGCGATCCAGCCGAGCAGTGCGAACGAGCGCGCGCGCAGGAGCATGATCGCGCCGATCGCGCAGGCAAGCAGCGCGAGCACGATCAGCGCGTCGGTTGCGGCCAGGGCGCCGCCGCTCGGCGACTGCTTGTAGCTGGCGTGCAGCCACACGCCGAACGCCTGTGTCCATTTCAGCGGCGCCTGCAGGTTGCCGGCGTTCGCCGTCGCTGCGATGTTCTGCGCGACGTGCAGCGAGGCAGAGAGATGGCGCCAGGTCGGCCAGGCTGCGATCAGCAGCACGAGCGCGCCGAACGCGATCGTCGTCAGCGCCGCGCGCGGCTCAATTTCATCCGCGCGCAGGCCGGCGATCAGCACGATGAGCAGCACGACTGCGGCCGCCAGACCCCAGGCGCCGAAGCCGGCGCCGAGCGCCGATACGCCGCCGGCGAGCGCCAATGAGAACGGCAGCGCTCGCAGCATCCCGCGCGCGAGCCAGCGGCGGTGCTCGATCGCGAGCGCGCCGAGCAGCAGGATCATCGAGATCGAGACGATCTCCTTGATCGAGCCGATCAGCTCGTAGCCGTAGACGAGCGCCGGCAACGTCGCGACCAGCGCCGCGACGGCAGCGCCTGCTCGACGTAGCCCGAGCGCACGCGCGAGCGTCCAGGCAGGGCCGCTCGCGAGCGCGAGCATCGTCGCCGTGAACGGCTGGAAGGTCCAGATCAGCGGCAGGCCGAGCAGCAGCGTGCTGCCGCCGAGCAACGTGTCGGCGCCGGACGGGTAGCTCGTGCCGTAGTAGTCGCGCACGAACCGCCCGGAGGAGTTGTGCAGGTCGAGCTGCGCGTAGCTCTGGCCATGGTGGATCAGATAGTCGGCGCCGAGCATGTGCACGGCCGAGTCCGACAGTGCCATGAACGAGGAGAAGCTCGCGCGGCCGGCGAGCAGCACCGGCGCGATCGCGAGCAGGTAGGCGAGCGGCGCCAGCGCGAACGCCGGCCACTGCGCCGGCAGCCGCTCGCGCAGAGCGCGCAGCCGAGCGCCGCCGAGCAGCAGCCCGGCGAGTGCGAATGCGGCGATCAGATACGGCGTCGCCGGCGCGATCGCGCCGGCCAGCGTGCTCAGCTGTGACAGCGCGATGAGCGCGGCGGCGCCGACGCTCGGCAGCAGCGCGGCGGGCAGGAAGCGACCGCTGCAGCGGTCGATCAAGAGGCCGGCGCCGAGGCACAGCAGCGCGAGTGCCAGCGGATAGACGAGCACCGTGAGCGCGAACAAGTCGCGCCATCATTCCAGCGCGGCGCGCGGCCCGGCGAAAGTGGCGGCGCGCCCGGCTTCGATGCCGGACGCGCCGCCTGCTGATCCAGGACCGCTCCGCCGGTTCCGACAGCTCCGCGCGGGGGATTGGAGCTGAATGTAGGAACCGGTCGGAGACGGTCCCATCCCCATCGAGGCCTCATTGCCGGGGTGAGCGAGGCCCCGACTCCCCTCCTACCCACTCGCGGCGAGCGGAAACGGCCTTCGGCGAACTCGGCCGCACTGTTCGAATGCGCCGGCGATGCCCTCGGCTGGACTCGAACCAGCAACCCCCGGCTTAGAAGGCCGGTGCTCTATCCAGTTGAGCTACGAGGGCGAGCCGTTCGGATCATCAGCTCACGCGCGAGCGTGTGAGCTAATCGTGGCATGAACTTAGGCACGCTTGAGCGGAAACCTCTATAAGTTGCGAGCATGTCGCCGGTGGAGGAGGACAATGAGCAGGATCTGACGCGCAAGGAGCGCCGCGAGCAGGCGCGCGCTCAGCGCAAAGCGCTGGAGGAAGCCGAGGCCTCCACTGCACAGCGGCGCAAACGGCTGATTCAGCTCGGATCGGTGATCGGCGCGGTCGTCGTGATCGTCGTCGTGATCCTCGTCGCGACGAGCGGCGGCGGCGGGAAAACAAAGGTTGAATCGACCACGGGCAAAGGTGGCACGCCGAAGGTCGTCACCGAAGTGACCTCGCTGCTCGCCGGCATCCCGCAGAGCGGCAACACGCTCGGCAGCCCGAAAGCACCGGTGACGCTGCAGTACTTCGGCGACCTGGAGTGCCCGATCTGCCGTGAGTTCACCGAAGGCGCGCTGAAGCCGCTGATCGAAAAGTACGTGCGCACGGGCAAGCTGAAGATCGAATATCGCAACCTCGAGACGGCGACGCGCGAACCGGAAACGTTCCGCACGCAGCAGATCGCGGCGCTGGCGGCCGGAAAGCAGCAGAAAGCGTGGGACTACATCGAGCTCTTCTACCACCAGCAGGGCGAAGAGGACACCGGCTACGTCAGCGAGAAATACCTCCAGGAACTGGCCAAACAGGTGCCCGGTCTGAACCTCACGGCGTGGACGGCCGACCGCGACAATCCCGGATTCACGAACACGGTCACGTCGGATGCGCAGGCGGCGACGGCTGCCGGCTTCACCGGCACGCCGTCGTTCCTGATCGGCAAGACGGGCGGGTCGACGCAGAAGCTCGAATACGCCTCGCTGAGCGACCCGTCGAGCTTCGAATCGGCGATCAACAAGCTGCTCTAGGGCGGAGCGGGTGACGCGATGAGCCCGCGAGCGCTGCGCGTGACGATGATCGTCCTGGCGACGATCGGCCTCGGCGTCGCGTCGTATCTGACCTACATCCACTACGCCGGCATCAAGCCGCTGTGCGGCACGAACGGCGGCGGCTGCGAGATCGTGCAGACCTCGCAGTACTCGAAGCTCGCCGGCGTGCCGGTCGCGCTGATCGGGCTGCTCGGCTACATCGCGATCCTCGGCTCGCTGCTGGCGCCGGAAAACGAGACGTCGCGCTTCGCGACGGTCGCGTTCACGCTCGTCGGCTTCGGCTTCAGCCTCTATCTGACCTATCGCGAGCTGTTCTCGATCCACCACATCTGCGAGTGGTGCGTCTCGAGCGCCGTGATCGTGACGATCCTGATGTGCCTGTCGGTATGGCGCTTCCTGCGCGGCGATCCGTCGCCCGGCGCACAAGCAGTCGATGCGCCGCTCGGCGAGTCGCCGGCGCCGCTCGGCGCGGCACGCTCTTAGCGCGGTTTCGGCGCCGCGCGCGCTGACGGCCCGCGATCGGCCGGGCGGCCTAGTCAATCCGTCCACTCGCGCTTCGTGGTCGGCACTTCCGGGCGCGCGGCGTCGAGGGAACGAACAGGCATGCGCCATTCGATTCCCGCTACCCAGGCCGAGGCCGCCGCAGCGCTCGACTCGCTGCCGGCTGACGACGCGCGGATTGAGTCGCGCGCGCTGAAGCTCAGCCCTTCGAGCGCGCCGCCGACGCCGTCTGGCGATCCGCGGATCGAGCGCCTGTTCGAGATGACCAGCGACCTGCTCGCGACGATCTCGCTCGACGGCCGCTTCACGCTGCTGAATCCGGCCTGGGAGGCGCTGCTCGGCTGGACGCCCGATGAGCTGCTGGCCAATCCGGTGCACGAGCTGATCCATCCGGACGACGTCGAGCAGACGCTCGCGCTGCTGCTGGCCGGCAACCACCGCCCGGCGCAGCTCGAGAACTTCACCAACCGCTACCGCCACCGCGACGGCTCGTGGCGCTGGCTGTTGTGGAGCGCGCGCTGTGACGGCGAGCTCTGGTATGCGGCGGCGAAGGACGTGACCGACCGGATGTGGCTCGAGCGCCAGGCGCTGCGCGACCCGCTGACGCGCCTGCCGAACAGGCTGCTGCTGATGGACCGCACGCGCCAGGCGCTGGCGCGGCTCGGGACGCAGCGGAGGTGTCGTCGCGCTGCTGTTCGCCGACCTCGACCGCTTCAAGGCGGTCAACGACAACTTCGGCCACGACGTCGGCGATCGGCTGCTGATCGCAGTCGCCGAGCGGCTCGCCGAGATGATGCGCGACAGCGACACGGTCGCGCGTCTCGGCGGCGACGAGTTCGTGATCCTCGGCGAGGAACTGGAGAGCGAGGACGAAGCGCTGCTGCTGGCCGAGCGGATCGTGCAGACGCTGCGTGAGCCGTTTCAGGTCGGCTCTGTCGAGGTGACGATGCCGGCCAGCGTCGGCGTGTCCGTGACGCACGATGCCGACGCCGATCCGGAGAGCATGCTGCGCGAGGCCGACGTCGCGATGTACCGCGCGAAGGGCGCCGGCGGGCGCCGCCAGGAGATGTTCGACGACAGCCTGCGGCGCGAGCTGACGGCGCACCTGCAGATCGAAAAGCGCCTGCTGCGCGCGCTGCCGCAGAAAGAGCTGGCGCTCACCTATCAGCCGATCATGCCGCTGGCCGGCGGTCGCGCGATCGGCTGCGAGGCGCTCGTGCGCTGGCATCCCGAAGGCGATGCCGAAACGAAGATCGACGACCTGCTGCCGTCGAAGTTCCTGCCGCGCGCAGAGGAAAGCGAGCTGATCGTCGAGATCGGCGATTGGGTCTTGAATGCCGCCTGCGCGCAGGCGGCGAGCTGGCGGCGCCAGGGCATCACGCTGCCGATCTCCGTCAACGTGTCGGCGCGCGAGCTGAGCGAGCCCGACCTCGCCGAGCGCGTGCGCCGCGAGCTCGAGCGCTTCCAGCTGCCGGGCCGCGCGCTCTGCCTGGAGGTCGGCGAGGACGCCGTGCTGCGCGATCTCGAGCGCGCACGCGCGACGCTCGGCGAAGTCCGCCGGCTCGGAGTTGCAACCGCGCTCGACAGCGTCGGCGCGCGCGACGCGGCGATCAAGCTGCCGCGCAACCTGCCGCTCGACATGCTGAAGCTCGATCGCCGCCTGATCGAGACGTTCGATCGCGACCGCGAGGCGCGCGCGATGTTCGCGGCGATGGTCGCGCTCGCACACAAGGCCGGTCTGAAGGCGGTTGCCGTCGGCATCGAGACCAATCGCCAGCTCGCGCTGGCGCGCGAGCTCGACTGCGCCTACGGACAGGGGTTCCTGCTGCACCGCCCGGACTCGCCCGAGCGGCTGCGCCTCGCGGGCAACGGCGGCGCTGTAACGTCCGCGCCGTGGCGTCCGCGAGTGCGTCTGGGCGAGGGCAGCCGCCGCTGAGCGAGGCGGAGGAGACCGCGCGCTACAAGCGCGCGGCGGCGCGCGCGGCAGCCGAGCTCGTGCGCGACGGCATGCGCCTGGGCCTCGGCACAGGCTCGACGGTCGCCTACCTGCTCGACGCGCTGGCCGAACGCACGCTACGCGAGGTGCGCTGCGCGGCGACCTCGCCGGCGACCGAAGTCGCCGCACGCGCACTCGGGCTCAGCGTGTTCGGGCTCGACGAGCTCGGCGAGCTCGATCTGGCGATCGACGGCGCCGACCAGGTCGCAGCCGACGGCTGGCTGATCAAGGGCGGCGGCGCGGCGCAGACGCGCGAGAAGATCGTCGCCGCGGCGGCGCGAAGCTTCGTCGTGATCGTCTCGGCAGAGAAGCTCGTAGCGCGACTGCACGCGCCGGTGCCGCTCGAGCTCGTGCCGTTCGCCGTGCACACGACGCTCGCGAAGCTGGCGCCGGCCGAGCTGCGCGACGTGCCGGTCAGTCCCGACGGCGGCCTGATCGCCGACTATCTCGGCGCGATCGATGATCCGCGCGCGCTGGCCGCAGCGACTGAGCGCGACGCCCGGCGTCGTCGAGCACGGCCTGTTCGAGCCGGAGCTCGTCAGCGAGGTGATCGTCGCAGGCGAGCGCGGCGTCGAGCGGCTGCCGGGCGCCAAGGCGTAGCGGCGCCGACTGCCGCTAGGCGACGTCGGCGAGCGGGCGCAGCTCCTCCGAGGAGGGCACCGAGTGGCGCGCGAGCACGCCGTGCTCGTCGATCGTGTAGGCGCCCATCCGCGCGAGCGGCGGCGAGTAGACGTGCAGCGTGACGGCCGGATCGCTGCCGGCGTGGCGCACGCGATGGATGTCGGCCGAGGAGAAGTGAAAGGACTTGCCCGCCGAGAACACGCTGCGGCTCGGCTCGCTGCCGATCGCCAGCCGCTCCTCGCAGACGCGGCCGCCGACGACGGCGACGGCGCCGGCCGAGAGGTCGTGATCGTGAAAGCCGGTGTCGTGGTCGTCCATCCAGCAGATCAGCCAGGCGGTCAGGTGCTCGTCGCTGAGCAGCTCCTGGTAGACGCGCTGCGTCGCGTCGTGGTGGACGAAGTCGATCCACAGCTCGGGACGATCGGCCAGCTCGCGCACGAACGTCTCGAGCTCGACGGCGCTGAGGTCGCGCGCTCGCGGCCGCGGCACGCCGGACAGCGCCGGCAGCGGCAGCGACGTCGGCCGGCTGCTCTCGCGGATCGCGCTCATCGCAGCAGCGCTCCTGCGCGCCGGCGACGGCTCGATGAGCTCGGATCCGCGAGGCGGCTGTCGATTGTCGCCGGGCGACGACGGTCGAGCGCACGCCGCGTCGCGTCTGCGATCGCGTCCCAGTCGAGCTCGTGCAGCGCAGTGTGCTCGTGCGGGTCGACGACCGGCCGGTCCGAGCCGTACAGCAGCTGAGCGGCGCCGACGACCTCGGCCAGCCGCCGGGCCGAGCCGGCGCCGTAGGAGGAGGTCTCGTAGAACAGCAGCGGATCGGCCTCGAGCGAGCAGGGGCCGCCGCGCGCGGCCAGCCGCTCGGCCTGCAGCGGCGCGAGGCCGGCGAGCATCGTGAAGATCACGCGCAGTCGCGGATGCTCGCTGCGCCCGGCGCAGACGAAGGCCAGCCAGGCGGCCTGCATCTCGGCGACGTAGCGCGTCAGCGCAGGCCACCAGAGCGGCTCGCCGAGCGACGGCTGCTGAGGCGTGCGCGCTGAGGGCGCCGGCCCGGGATGCACGAGCAGCGGCGCGCCGGCCTCTTCGAGTCGCGTCAGCAGCGAGCTCGAGCGAGCGAGCGCGTCGACTGCCGGCCAGCGCGCAGGCCGGCAGCGAGAGGCCGACGCAGCCGCGTCCGAGCACACGATCGACGTCGCTCGCCTGCGGCCGATCGAGCGCGACTGCGCCCCACACGCCGAAGTGCGCGTCGAGCGCGAGCGCGCCGTCGTGATAGGCCTCGAGCAGCGGCTCGGCCTGCTCGCGCGGCAGCGACTCGATGCCGAGCGGGCTCGACAGGCAGATCAGCGCACGGTCGAGACCGTCGCGCTCGACGAGCGCTGCGCGCGCGGCAGGCGCCTCGCCGGGCGTGTCGAGCACGCACGGCCGCTCGCCGGCGAGGTACAGCACGGAAAGACCGTGCTCGCGGCGCACGAACGGAAGCTCCTCGCGCTCCTGTAGCGCTGCGACGATCCGCTCGCTCCAGATGTGCTGATGCACGTCGACTCGCGCCGTCGCCGCCTCCGCCCCGCCCCCGATCGCACTCGCTCGCGTCTTTACATCTTTGTCGATCATTTTTATGAAGTTTAGCGGATCGCGCTTGCGAGAACCAGACCTTCGACCCAACGAGCGCGGCGCGCGAAGCTCAGTTCTTCGCGACGAACACCGCGAAGCGGTGCTGCTTGAAGACACAGTCGACATCGGCGAAGCCGGCGAGCCTGAGCCAGCTCAGCTGCGCCTCGACCGACGCGCAGCGATCGTGCGCCATGCGCTCGAGCGCTCCCGCCCACTCGGCCTCGTCCGCGCCGGCCGCGCGTGCCTGCGTCTCGTGCCAGTTCGCGTTGAAGGTGTCGAACAGCGCGCTCGCGCCGCGGACCTGCTCGGCGTTGACGAACACGCCGCCGGCGCGCAACTGCTCGCGAATGCGTTCGAACAGGTCGCGCTTGCCGTCGTCGTCGAGATGGTGGATCGCAAGCGCAGAGACGATCGCGTCCCACGGCCCGGGCGGAAGCGGCTCGGCGAGATCGGCCTGCACGTAGCTCGTGCGCTGCTCGCCGAGCAGCTCGCGAGCCTGCTCGAGCATCGCCGCCGCACCGTCGCTCAGCACGAGCTCGGCGCCCGGATAGGCCCCGCGCACGTGCGCAGCCATCAGCCCGGTGCCGGCTCCGAGATCGAGCACTCGCTCGAGGCGCCCGGCCAGCGCGAGCGCGGCAGTGGCGCTCGCGTAGAAGCGCTCGTAGCAGGGAATCAGCCGTCGGCGCGCTGCGTCGTAGCTGTCGGCCTGTCGATCGAATGCAGAGGTCGCGTCTGTCATAGCGTACGATTGTACGCCGTCACCGGGCGTTTACGCGCAGAGGAAGCTGATCATCTGCTCAACGACGAGCTTCGTCTGGCGGCGAATGCCGGCCGCTGTCGTGATCTCGGCGCCGAGCGCCGGCAGGAGCGTGCTGCGGTAGGAGATCGGCGCAAACGTCAGCGAGACAAACAGGAGCACCGCGTCCTCGACGCGAAAGCGGCGCACGCCGCGGCCGGCGCCCGCGCGACGCACCGACGTGAAGGCATCGGTCATCGCCGTCGAGGAGCCGCTGGCCTCGCCCAGCCGCGCGCCGCCGGCGAGCTGCTCGCGCATGATCAGCGCGACGAACGACGGGTTCTCGACCAGGTAGCGCATGTAGCCGGCAGCGGCGCTCGAGAGTGCGCGGCGCAGGCCATCGACTCCATCGCCTCCTCCCGCCCACACGACGACGGGCGCGAAAGCATTGGTCGTCGCCTGCTGGCGCGCGGCGAAGACCGTCCCGAGCACCTCGTCGTAGAGCTGCGCCTTCGAGCCGAAGAAGTAGCTGGGCGAGCCTCGCGAGAGGCCGGCTGCAGCGCCGATCTCGCCGAGACTGACGCCGTCGAAGCCTCGCTCGGCGAACTCGCGCTCGGCGGCCGCCAGGATCGCGCGACGACTGCGCTCTGCGTCTCTGATCTTCTCGCGAGACTCAACGGCCACGGCGCGCATCGTAGCTCGTCGTGATAGCTTGCTGAGCGTTCAGCTATTTGTAGGAGGGGCGCCGTGCCGCGTGAGACTGCCGTGCTGTATTTGGACCTCGGCTCGCCCTACGCCTATCTCGCGGCCGAGCGCGCCGGCGCGCTGCTCGGCGGG
>CAWEVS010000007.1:0-60893 GCA_963812575.1 uncultured Solirubrobacteraceae bacterium
TGAGCGGATAGACGATCAGCGTGCACAGCGCGACGACGATCACGGCCACGAACAGTCCGACCCGTCGCGAAGGCGGTTCTGGTGAGAGCAGGAAGCCGAACGGCGAGGACATCGCCGATCCAGCCTAATGCGGCATGAGGCGCCGAGTGGCTCACACGCGCACGGCCGCGCGGCGTGGGCGCCTAGGACGTACGTCGGAAGATCGCGCGCAAGCTCCAGCGCGCCGCGTTCAGGGCCGACTGGGCAGAAGAGCATCAAATCCGATGAGCACGTCCACCCTAACCGGCGCCGGTCCAGTGCGCGCAGCCCTGCGCGCCGTTGGCGCCGCCTGCTCGCTCTCGGCTCGCTGCTGGGCGCGCTCGCCGTCCGCGCGCCGAGTGCCGCGGCCGCCGCGCCGCTCGAACCGTCGCAGTTCAGCGTCCGGCCGCTCTGCGGCGAACCGGCGCCCGGGTACTCCGGCTGCCTCGGGCTCGAGCTAGCGCCGACGAACCGCTCTCGCAGCCGGGCACGCGCGCCGTCCCCGCGGCCGCGCCTTCGTCGACGCGAAGCGACGCCGGCGCGCGAAGGGCTGCCGCCGGGCGAGGCCGCCGAACAAAAAGCCAGATCGCCGAAAGCCTCGGCCCGGCTCAGATCCTCAGCGCGTACGGCCTGACCGGCGCGACGCCGCCGAGCACGCAGAAGATCGCGCTCGTCGACGCCTACGACGATCGAGGAGCGGAAGCCGACCTCGAAAGTTTCGGCGGACACTTCGGCCTGCCCGCATGCAACGAAGCCAACCACTGCTTCCGCAAGGTCAACCAGCGCGGCGAAAGCACGAGCCTGCCGTTTCCGACGACGCCGCATCAGCTCAAACTCGCGCGTGAAGGCAACGCGGCCGAACGCGAAGAAGCCGAAGCGGCGGCCGGCTGGGCGGACGAGATCGCGACCGACGTCGAGGTCGCTCACGGCGTCTGCCCGAGCTGCGAAATCCTGCTCGTCGAGGCGAACACGAACGAAAACAAAGACCTCTACACCGCCGAGCAGACCGCGGCGAAGCTCGGCGCGAACGAGATCTCCAACTCCTACGGCGGCGAAGAGCCGGGGCTCGACTACCCGCGTTCAACCATCCCGGCGTCGTGATCACGGCCTCGGCCGGCGACGAAGGCTATCTCGACTGGCTGACGGCGAACACGCCAAAGCAGCCGAGTATCCGGCGAGCTCGCCGCACGTCGTCGCCGTCGGCGGCACGCGTCTGAAGCTGAATCGCGAAAACAGGAGCGCTGGCGAAGCGAGACGGTGTGGAACGACGGCGGCAAAAAGAACACGCATCCTTCGAACCGCATGGAGCCGGCGGCGGCGGCTGCAGCGCCAACTTCGCCGCTCCGGCCTGGCAGCAGAGCGTCGCCGACTGGTCGTCGGTCGGCTGCGAAGGCAAGCGCGCCGTCGCCGACGTATCGGCCGACGCCGATCCGTACACCGGCGTCGCCGTGTACGACTCGACCGAATATGAACAGAGCAAGGGCTGGGCGACGATCGGCGGCACGAGCGTCGCCTCGCCGATCGTCGCCGCCGCATTCGCGCTGGCCGGCGGCGCGCACGGCGTGCCCTATCCGGCGGAGACGCTGTACGAAAACGAGCAGTTCGATCCCGGCTCGCTGCACGACGTGACGGTCGGCTCCAATGGCGAATGCCGCGCGCGCGTCAGCGAAACGGCGGGCGAAGGCTACGGCGCGGCGTCGTGCTCGCTGACCGAACAGGCGACGATCTGCAGCCAGCACGCGATCTGCCTCGCCGGCGCGGGCTACGACGGGCCGAGCGGCGTCGGCACGCCGAACGGACTCGCCGCCTTCCGTCCGCTCTCAGAACACTCGAACGAAGGCGGTGTCACGCCGCTCGAAGGCTCGAACTCCTCGCAGCACGCGCCCGGCTCGAGCGAGCCGGGCGCGAACACGTCCGGGACGCCGACACCGAGCGGCGGCGCAAAGCCGCCGGCGCAGCAGCGCTCCGGTGCTCAGCGCGCTGAAGCTCACGCGCAGCGCGATCGCCGCGATCGCGGCGTCGCGCATCACCGCCCGAAGCTCTCGCAGCTCGGCTTCAGCTTCAAGCTCAGCGCCGCGACGCGCCTGCGCGCGACGCTCGCGGTGCGCGTACGCGTCAAGGGCCGGCTGCGCTGGCGCACGATCTCGCTGCTGTCGTTCCTGGCGAAGAGCGGAGCACAGACGCGCGCGCTCGGCAGCCATGCCCGGCTCGCGCCGGGCAGCTACCTGCTGACGCTGACGCCGGCGCGCGGCGCCGCGAGAGCGCTGTTCTTCCGGATCGCCTGAAGCCGCGCTGCAGGCGATCGCCCGCGCCTTGAGATCGGCGCATGCGCGTGGCTAGCTTGGGCCGCCGATGTCTCGGCAGTCCTCTGCACCGCGCGCCGGCGCCGGCCTCGCGCCGCGCGCGCGTCCGACGCTCGCGCGCGCTTCGCTCGCGACGGGCACGTCTGCTCGCACGCCGATCGGCACCGGCGCACGCGGGGCTGATCGCGGCACTCGTGCTCGTGCTCGCGGCGGCCGCGGCGATCGCGACCGTCGCCTTCGGCGCCTCGTCGGGCTCGCTGGAAAGCAAGATCTCCTCCTCGCAGGCCAAGGAAGGCGAGGTGCGCTCGGGCATCGGCGCCGACTCGCATCAGATCGCCGGCTTCCAGGGGAACATCGACGACCTCGAGGCGCGGCTGTCGGCGCTCGAAACGAGCCTCGCGGCCGAGCGCAACCTGCTCGCGAGCATCCGCTCGCAGCTGAGCGTCGCGCGCACGCGCCTGGCCGCGCTGCAGGTGCAGCTCGGACACGACCGCAAGGTGCTCGTCGAACAGGTCGTCGCCTCCTACGAGGCGCCGCCGCCGGACATCGCGACGGTGATCCTGCAGGCGCACGGCTTCGCCGACCTGATCGAGCGCTTCGACGACCTCAAGGCGATCTCGCGCGAGAACGCCTCGGCGACAACCGACGTGATCGACACGCAGCACGCGGTCAGCGCCGAAGCGGCGCACCTCGCGACGCTCGAGAGCACGCACGCGCGCGAGACGCGCGCCGATGCAGGTACAGCGCGACGAGGTCGCCGAACTGCACCTCGCCGTCGTCAAGCGCCAGCTCGAGTTCATCCACGCGCGCGACGAAAAGAGCGCCGAGCTCGAACAGCTGCAGGCGCACAAGCAGTCACTCGAACACGAGCTGGCGCACGTCCAAGCGAGCGAACTCGAGGCCGCCGGAGTCACCTACGCGGGGCCGATCGGCGAATTCAACGCGACGACCGAAGGCGAATACGGCTTCTTCCCGGCGCCCGGCACGAACTACACCGTCGGCGAGGAGCCGACGCTGGCCGAGCACCTGAACACGATGGGCAAGGCGCTCCACCTGCACCTGATCGGCATCTCCGGCTACCGCACGCCCGAGCACTCGATCGAGGTCGGCGGCTTCGCCAACGACCCGCACACGCGCGGCGAAGCCTCCGACACGCCCGGCGTCGAGGGCGTGCCGGAGTCGACGCTCGCCCAGTTCGGCCTGATCCGCCCATTCCCGGGCGCCGCCGAGGCCGACCACATCCAGCTACTCGGCAGCAGCTACTGAGCGCCGGCGCGCGGCGCCGTCGCCGCGCCGCTCCGCGCCGCGCGCGCGATCGCCGCACGGCGCTGGTCAGCCGGCCGGCGCCAGGCGCGCCGGCGCGCCGTAGCCGACGAGCAGTGCCGGCAGCTCGACCGAGCCGTCGGCCTGCTGCCCGTTCTCGAGCAGCGCGACGATCGTGCGCCCGACGGCGACGGCCGTGCCGTTCAGCGTGTGCGGCGTCTGCGTGCGCGAGCCGCCCTGCGACTGCTCGCCGCGCAGGCGGATGCTCAAGCGCCGCGCCTGGTAGTCGGTCGTGTTCGAGCACGAGGTGAGCTCGCGATAGCGCTGCTGGCTGGGCAGCCACACCTCACAGTCGAACTTCTTCGCGGCCGAGTTGCCGAGGTCGCCGACGGCGATGTTGACGACGCGATAGGGAAGCTGCAGATCGCCGAGGATCTCCTCCTCGATCGCGAGGATCCGCTCGTGCTCTTCGCTGGAGTGCTCGGGCAGCGACGAAGCTGAACATCTCGACCTTCTCGAACTGGTGCACGCGGAAGATGCCACGCGTGTCGCGCCCGGCGGCTCCGGCCTCGCGGCGGAAGCAGGACGAGTAGCCCGCGTAGCGCAGCGGCAGGCCGTCGGCTTCGAGGATCTCATCGGCGTGCAGCGAGGCCAGCGCCACCTCGGAGGTTCCGAGCAGGAACAGCTCATCCTCGGGCAACGAGTAGATCTGCTGCTCTGTGTCGGGCAGAAAGCCGGTTCCATAAAGCGCGCGTTCGCGCACGAGCACCGGCGGAATCACCGGTTCGAAGCCTTTTTCGCGCAGCTTCTGGAGCACCCAGCCGACGAGCGCGAGCTCGAGCATCACGAGATCGCCGCGCAGATAGGCGAAGCGCGCTCCGGAGAGCTTCGCGGCGTGATCCATGTCGATCATCTGGCCGGCCAGCTCGAGGTGGTCGCGCGGCTCGAAGCCGAGGCTCGGCGGCTCGCCGGCGACCCTCACGATCTCGTCCTCGGGCCCGTCGGCGGCCGTCGGATCGGGCAGGTTGGGCAGCCGCGCGACGAGCTCGTCGAGGCGCTCCTTGGCGCTCGTCGCCTGCTCGGTGAGCGCCTTCACCTCGGCGCTCATCTGCTTCATCTTCGCGAGCTCTGCCGAGACATCCGCGCCCGCCTTTTTTCCCGCGGCGATGTTCTCCGAGCTCGCGCGCTGCGTCGCGCGCAGGCTCTCGGCGGTCGCCGTCGCGCCGCGCCACTCCGAATCGGTGCTCAGGACAGCATCGATCGCCGCGTCGAACCCCTCGCCGCGACGCGCCAGCGCAGCGCGCACGCCGTCGGGATCCTCGCGGATGCGCTTGAGGTCGAGCACGCCCGCCGCAGCCGCCCGCGGCGGCTACTTCGTCGAGAGTTTGATCGGCGTGCTCGGTGCAGACTGCTTTTCGTTGCCCGAGTACTTGGCGAGGAACTGCGCGACCGCCTTGGCGTCGTCGCCGACGACGATGTTCTCCGGCATGATCGCGCCGGAGAAGCCGCCGTTGCGGATCGCGTAGAGGACCTGCACTTCGGTCTCCGGGCGGATGTTGAAGTTCGGCCCGTTCGTCTTCACGCGGTTCTTGATGCTCGTCGCCGAGCCCTCGGCGCCGACCGTTTTCAGCGTGTGGCAGCCGGAGCAGTGGTCGCGGAACAGCACCGCGCCGCGGTAGTACGGGCTCGACTTGGCGACGCTGATGCCCTGCGAGCCGCACGCGCTGAGCGCGACGGCCGCCGCGAGCAGGACCGCGACGGCGGCTGCGATCTTCGCGCTGAACCTAAGCCTCATGCGCCGCGGAATATATAGCTCTGGCGGGCAGCCGGCCGGCGATGCCGATCCGGGCGTCGCCATCCCGGCGAGCTTGGGCGCGACTTCGCCCCTTCTGCCGGCGCGTGCTCGTCGCGCGTCGATCGGCCGAACTCAGAAGCCATGCGCGGTGCCGGCCGCTCTCAGCGCGAGGAAGACGACGACCAGAGCCGACAGCGCCATGATGCCGATCTCGCGGCGGACGATCGCGCGCACGACGGCGCGCTGCTCGGCCGCCGGCAGCGCGACCGACGGCCTGCGCGTCTGCCAGCTCGCGCTGCTCGAGGATCGCCTCGGCGGAGGTCACGCGCAGCTGCTCGGCGACGAACGCGATCGCCAGCGGCAGGAGCGCGTACAGATAGAAGAGGTGGTCGCTCGAGTAGTGACCGGCCGCCGCGAGCGAGCCGACGGCGATCGCGAGGACCAGCGCTGCGCCCTCGGCGGCGCGCAGCAGCAGCCAGAAGCTCCGCGCGGCGCGCTCGCTCGGATCGCCGTCGTACCACAGCCATCCGCCGAGCAGCCCGGGTAGGAGGTTGAGCGCGGCGAGGAAGATCGCGCCGGCGACGACGGCCTGCGTCATGCGCGCGCGGCGGGCATGTGCGGGCGGGCGACGCGATCGGTTTCACGCGAGTTCGAGTGAACCGATTTCGAGCCGCCGGATTGGTTCGATTTCGAGCCGATTGCCACTATGTAACACATTGCCACAAGGGTGATATAACAGCGCACGGTGCTACGTAGCTATCTCCCGGCGATCGTTTTCCTGATCCTCGGCGGTGCTGTGGGCGGGGCCTTCGCGGCGCTGAACTCCTACATCGGCCCGCGGCGGGCGACGCCGCACAAGCAGGACCCCTACGAGTGCGGCCTGCCCTCCGAGGTGCGTCGCGGAATGCGCTTCGGGATCAGCTTCTACCTGATCGCGATGCTGTTCATCCTGTTCGACATCGAGGTCGCGTTTCTCTATCCGATCGCCGTCGAGCTGCGAGCATTCGGCAGCTACGCGCTGGCCGAGACGATCGTCTTCATCGTGCTGCTGTTCGTCGCGTTCCTCTACGTCTGGCGGCGAGGAGCACTCGAGTGGAAGTGAAACGCCAGCGCCTGGACGCGCCCGGTCCCGACGAAGCGGCCGGATCCTCGCCCGTCGACCCCGACACGCTTCGGGTCCGCCAGATGAACGCGCGCCAGCTGCTGCGCGGCGGCGACATCGAAGGCCTGACACCGGCGATCGAGCTCGAACGCAACGAGGACTTCGACCTCGAGCGCCACGTCGAAGAGCGCGTGCTGACGACGACGCTCGACAAAGCCGTCGCGTGGGCGCGCTCCAACTCGTTCTTCCCCGCGACCTTCGGGCTCGCCTGCTGCGCGATCGAGATGATGTCGATCGTCGCCGCCCGCGTCGATGTCGCGCGGTTCGGCTACGAGGCGTTCCGCGCATCGCCACGGCAGGCCGACCTGCTGATCCTCTCGGGCCGCGTCTCGATCAAGATGGCGCCGATCGTCCGGCGGATATACGACCAGATGCTCGAGCCGAAGTGGGCGATCTCGATGGGCGCGTGCTGCTCGTCGATGGGCGTGTTCAACAACTACTCGCTCGTGCCGGCGGACAAGTTCATGCCGATCGACATACACGTGCCCGGCTGCCCGCCGCGGCCGGAGGCGCTGATGCACGGCGTGTTGAAGCTCCGCAAGATGGTGCAGGACGATCCCGACCTCGGTTGGCGCGAGCGCTACGACGCGGTCGGCACCGAGGAGACGCTGCCCGGTGCCTGACGCAACCGGGCTGGAGCTGATCCGCCAGGAGCTGGGCGACGCTGTACTCGACACCAGCTTCTTTCGCGAGCAGGCACAGCTGGAGATACGACCCGCAGAGCGTGCGCGAGGTGCTCGCGGCGCTGCGCCTGAAGGGCTACTCCTTCCTCGCCAGCCTGCACGGCGTCGACTACTACCCGAACGAGCCTCGCCTCGGCTTGATCTACGAGCTGCTCGACATGGCGCGCGTCGATCGAATCTCGGTAAAGCTGCGCGTGCCGAGCGACGCGGCGGCGGTCGACTCGATCGTGCCCGACGGCGCCGGAGCCGACGGCCCGGGCGACGGCCACGCCGGCTGGCCGGCGGCAAACTTCCAGGAGCGCGAGATCTATGACATGTTCGGCGTGACGTTCAACGATCACCCGGACCTGCGACGGATCCTGATGCCCGAGGACTACGAGGGCTACCCGCAGCGGCGCGACTTCCCGGTCGGCGGCGAACCGATCATCTTCACCTACAACGAGTCGCCGAACGCTCGAGGGCGCCGAGTGAGCACGCCGCCGTCCGCCTCGGAGTACCGCCGTCGCGAGCAGAGCATCACGCTCTCGCCGCTCGGCGAGCAGGTCGAACAGCCGGTCGCCGGCGGCGAGGACGAGACGCAGGAGCTGTTGACGCTCAACTTCGGGCCGCACCACCCGGCGACGCACGGCGTGCTGCGACTGCTCGTGACGCTGCGCGGCGAGGTCGTGCACGACATCAAGCCGATCGTCGGCTACGTGCACACGGGCATCGAAAAGACGGCCGAGGACAAGTCCTACTGGAAGGTCATCCCGGTGATCGAGCGGATGGACTACCTCGCCTACCACTTCAACTCGCTCGCGTACATCGGCGCCGTCGAGAAGCTCGTCGAAGTGACCGTGCCGACGCGCGCCGAGTACCTGCGCGTGATCCACATGGAGCTGAACCGGATCATGTCGCACCTCGTCTGGCTCGGCACCAGCGCGCTCGATCTCGGCGCGATCTCGATGTTCTGGTACTGCTTCCGCGAGCGCGAGCAGATCCTCGACCTGTTCGAGATGTCGACCGGCCAGCGGATGCACACGCGCTACTTCCAGATCGGCGGCGTCGCAGAGGACATACCGGTCGGCTGGGCCGAGAAGCTGCGCGGCTTCGTAAAGCGGATGCCGTCGAGCCTCGACCAGTACGGCGACATCCTCAACAACAACGAGATCGTGCTGCAGCGGCTGCGCGGGACCTGCGCGCTGAACGCCGAGACGCTGCTCTCACTCGGCGTGACCGGCCCGCTGCTGCGGGCCGCCGGCCGGCCGTGGGACCTGCGCAAGGCGCAGCCCTACAGCTGCTACGCCGACTTCGACTTCAAGATCCCGATCGGCACGGTCGGCGACAACTACGATCGCTTCGCCGTTCGCATGGCGGAGATGTACGAGTCGGTCAAGATCATCGACCAGGCGATCGAAGGCCTTCCGGAGGGGCCCTACATCACGACCGACCGCAAGGTCGCGCTGCCGCCGCGCCACGAGCTGGCGACGTCGATGGAGGCCCTGATCCACCACTTCAAGCTCGTCACCGAGGGGCTCCGCGTGCCGCCGGGCGAGGCGTACTACCCGATCGAAGGACCGCGGGGCGAACTCGCCTGTTTCGTGCGCTCCGACGGCTCGTCCAAGCCGGCGCGCGTGCACATGCGCGATCCGTCGTTCGTCAACCTCCAGGCCTTCTCGCAGATGGCTGAGGGCACCTACATCGCCGACATGATCGCGACGCTGGCGATGCTCGATCCGATCCTCGGAGGAATCGACCGATGACGCCGGCCCCGCGCATTCCCGACGGCGGACGCGCGTCCGGCTGGGATCGGCCGGCCGACCTGGAGAAGGACCCGGCGCTCGTGCCGGACCCGGCGAGCGTCGATGTTCCGGAGGAGCTGCGCCGAGAGGTCGAGGCGGCGATGGCGCGCTATCCCGACCGCCACTCGGCGGCTATCCCGGCGCTCCACGCCGCGCAGCAGCTACACGGCTGGTGCTCGCCGGAGGCGCTGGAGCAGGTCGCCGCGGTGATGGCAGTGACGCCGGCCTACCTGGACTCGATCGCGACGTTCTACGACATGCTCGAGAACGAACCGGTGGGCAAGCACAGCGTGTACGTGTGCACGAACATCTCCTGCTCGCTGCGCGGCGCCGACGCGCTGCTGGAAGCGATGCTCGAGGCGGCCGGCGAGCGAGCCGAGCGAGTTCAACGTGCGCGCGTTCGAGTGCCTCGGCGCCTGCGACATCGCGCCGATGGCGTCCGTCGACGGCGTCTACGTCGGCCCGCTCGAGCTCGCCGACGTGCCGCAGCTGCTCGAGGACGCGCGCGACGGGCGCCCGGTGCTGCCCGAGAAGCAGCTCGCGCGCAAACTCGTCGCCGACCCGAAGGCCAACTCGCGGGAGTTCCCGCTGCACGCTGTCGAGGAGGGAGCGCCGTGAGCGAGGCGCTGCTGTTCAAGGACATCGATCAACCGGGGCTGAACACGATCTCGGTCTACGAAGCGCGCGGCGGGTATGCGCAGCTGCGCAAGGCGCTCGCGATGACGCCGGCCGAGGTGCTCGCCGAACTGGAAGCATCGGGACTGCGCGGCCGCGGTGGCGCCGGCTTTCAGATGGGCAAGAAGGTCTCGTTCCTGCCGCAGGGCGCGATTGACAAGTACCTCGTGTGCAACGCCGACGAGTCCGAGCCCGGCACGTTCAAGGACCGCGAACTGCTGCAGAAGAACCCGCACATGCTGATCGAGGGCATCATTATCGCCTCCTACGCGGCGGGCGCCGAGCGCTCGTTCATCTACATTCGCGGCGAGTACGCGTATCCGGCCGACATCCTCGAAGCGCGCGCTCGTCGAAGCGCGCGCGGCGGGCTACGTCGGCGAGCGGATCCTCGGCTCGCAGCACTCGCTCTCGCTGCACGTCCATCGCGGCGCCGGCGCCTACATCTGTGGCGAGGAGACCGGTCTGCTGGACTCGCTCGAAGGCAAGCGCGGCAACCCGCGACTGAAGCCTCCGTTCCCGGCCAACCAGGGCCTCTATCAGGGTCCGACGCTGATCAACAACGTCGAGACGCTCGCGACCGTGCCGAGCATCATCGAGCTCGGCGGAGGGCAGTACGCAGAGCTCGGCGTGCAGACCTCAACGGGCACGAAGCTCGTCAGCGTCTCGGGCCACGTGCAGCGTCCCGGCAACTACGAGGTCGAACTCGGCGTTCCGTCCCGAGAGCTGATCTACGACCTGGCGGGCGGCCCGCTGGCGGGGCACGAGATCAAGTGCTGGTTCCCCGGCGGCTCGTCCTCGCCGGTGCTGACTGCAGAGGACCTCGATGTCCCCTACGACTTCGACTCGATGGCGAAAGCCGGGTCGATGCTCGGCTCCGGCGCGATCATCGTCGTCGACGACTCGACGCCGATCGTCGATCTCGCGATGAAGGTGGCGAAGTTCTACCGGCACGAGTCCTGCGGCAAGTGCACGCCGTGTCGCGAGGGCACCAACTGGACCGTGAAGATGCTCGAACGGATCGACTCGGGTGAGGCGACGCCGATGGATCTGGACATCATGGCCTCGGTCCAGGATCACATCATCGGCAACTGCCTGTGCGTGCTGGGCGACGCGATGGCGATGCCGATCGGCTCGATGATCGCGAAGTTCCGCGAGGAGTTCGAGGCGCACATCGAGGCCGCGCGAGCGCGCAGCGAGCTGGCTCTGGCCGGAGTCGCCGGCGCGGGCGGCGCGCGGGACGAGGAGCGGATGCGCCATCCCGGCGTGCAGTACGAGAGCGCGCAGTCGCTCGGTGAGGAACTGCACTGATGCCGCGCCCCGAACCGAAGACGATCAGCCTCACGATCGACGGCCGCGAAGTGCAGGCGCCGGAGAACGCGATGCTCGTCGACGCGGCCAAGCAGGGCGACGTCGAGATCCCGGTGTTCTGCTACGAGCCGAAGCTCGGCAACCCGGTCGGCGCCTGCCGCATGTGCCTGGTCGAGATCGAGGGCATCGGCAAGCTGCAGACCGGCTGCTCGACGCCGGTCAAGGACGGCATGGTCGTGCACACGCAGTCAGAGCGCGTGAAGGAGGCGCAGCGTTCGGTCGTCGAGTTCCTGCTGATCAACCATCCGCTCGACTGCCCGGTCTGCGACAAGGGCGGCGAGTGCCCGCTGCAGGACATCAGCTTCGGCTGGGGCGGCGGCATCTCGCGCTTCATCGAGCCCAAGCGCCACTTCGTCAAGCCGCTCGAACTCTCGCCGACGATCGCAATCGATCGCGAGCGCTGCATCCTCTGCTACCGCTGCGTGCGCTTCTCGCAGGAGATCTCCGAGGACTACCAGCTGGTGCTGCTCGAGCGCGGCGCGCACTCGTTCGTCTCGACCTTCGACGGCCACCCCTACGTGGCGCCGTTCAGCGGCAACATCATCGAGCTCTGCCCGGTCGGTGCGCTGACCTCGCGCTCCTACCGCTTTCGCGCGCGCCCGTGGGACATCGAGGATGCCGGCACCGTCTGCACGCTGTGCCCGGCGCAGTGCAACGTGAAGCTGACGGTTCGCGACGAGCGCGTGATGCGCGTGCTCTCACGCGAGCACTCCGAGGTCGACGACGGCTGGCTCTGCGATCACGGCCGCTTCGCCTACCCGGCGCTCGCCGAAGGCGTCGGCAAGCGCCCGGCGGTCGGCGCGGGGCAGACGACCGAGCTGCTGAACGGCGCCGCGCGGCCGGGCAACGGCGTCGGCGCGGGCGCGGTGCTCGAGCCGACGTCCACCGGTGAGCAGATCGTCATCGCGCCGTCGATCGCCGAGCCCGAGGAGATCTCGCACGGCGTGCGCGTCGGCATGCGGCTGCGTGAGCCGCTGCTGCGCGACGGCGGCGAGCTGCGTCCGGTCCCGTGGGAGCGGGCGCTCGAGGAGGCCGGCGTCGCGCTGCGACGCGCCGGCACGAAGACGGCGGCGCTCGCCGGCGGTGGCACGACCAACGAGGAGGGGCTGCTCCTCGCGCGCCTGTTGCGCGAGGGTCTCGGCTCGCCGCACGTCGACTCACGCGCCTGCGGCGGGCTGCCGCTCGAGCTCGCTCGCGCGCTGGCCGAGCCGCGTCTGCAGGCGAAGGTCTCCGACCTCGAGTTCGCGCACGCCGTGCTGCTGCTCGACTGCGAGCCGCTGCACGACGCACCGATTCTCGACCTGCGCCTGCGCAAGGGCGTGCGCCGTCACGGCCTCAAGCTCGAGCGCTTCAGCGGCGACGATCTCGATGCGCTGCGCGAGGGCGCGACGCGGCTGGCACGCGAGGCCGGCGAGGAGCTCGTGATCGTCTGGGGCGAGCGCTTCGCCGCAGGCGCCGACGGCGCCGCCCGCGCGCGTGCGCTGCTCGAGCTGGCCGAGACGCTGTCGCTCGGCGAGACCGACGGCGCCGGGCTGCTCGAAATCCCGGCGAGCGCGAACGGTCGCGGGCTGCGCGAGGCCGGCGTGCTGCCGGACGCCGCACCGGGCCTGCGTCCGGCCGATGACGACGGCCTGGGCACGCGCGCGATCGCCGAGGCGCTCGCCGCCGGCGAGCTCAGCGCGCTCTACCTGCTGGAGGCCGACCCGCTCGCGCCCGGCGACGTCTTCGCGCAGGCCGCCGGCGATGCGCCGTGGGCAGATGCACTCGAGCGTGCGAGCACAGTCGTCGCGCACGCGACGCTGCTGAGCGCCGGCGTTCACGAGCACGCGAACGTCGTCTTCCCGGCTGAGTCCTACGCCGAGAAGGAGGGCACGGTCACGCACCCCGACGGCCGCCTCCAACGCGTGCGCCAGGCGGTCGCGCGCGCCGGCGCGACACGCGCCGGCTGGCAGGTGCTCGCCGAGCTGGCCGAGCGCGTCGGCTTCGACACGGGCGTGCGAAACGAGCGCGAGGCATCGCAGGAGCTGTTCGACGCGGTGCCGTTCTACAGCGGTCTGACGCTCGAGGAGATCGGTGGCCGCGGCGTGCGCTGGCAGGAGCGTCCGCAGTCCGAGGACGCCGGGCACAGCGAGGCGTCGAAGCAGCCGCCGCCGGACCCCGAGTCGTTCAGCGGAGCCGAAGTCGAGCAGCACCCCTCCGAAGCCGAGGACGGCGCATGACCTTCGCGACGCCGGCGGTCGTCGGCTACTTCGAGCCCTGGTGGATCCAGATCATCAAGGCGATCGTGATCTTCGCCGTCGGCCTGCAGCTCGTGCCGGTCGTGCTGATCGCCGAGCGCAAGCTGCTCGGACGCTTCCAGGGTCGCTACGGGCCCAATCGCGTCGGGCCCTACGGCGCCCTGCAGCCGCTCGCCGACATCCTCAAGCTGCTGACCAAGGAGCAGTTCCGCCCGACCACGTCGGTCGGCTTCCTGTTCGCGCTGGCGCCGACGATCTCGATCCTGACGGCAGTCGCCGCGTTCGCGATCATCCCGTTCGGCAACACACAGGACATCTTCGGCACGAAAGTCGGTCTGTACGGCGTCGACGTGTCGATCGGCCCGTTGTACCTGTTCGCATTCGGCGCCGTCGCCTTCTACGGGATCATGCTCGGCGGCTGGGCATCGGGCTCGAAGTACTCGTTCCTCGGCGCGATGCGCGGCGCGGCTCAGCTGATCTCCTACGAGGTCTCGCAGGGGCTCGCGCTGGTCGGCGTCGTGATCACCGCACAGACCCTCTCGCTGACCGGAATCGTGACGGCGCAGAAAGGCATGTGGTACTTCATCCCGCAGGTCGTCGGCTTCCTGATCTTCCTCGTCGCCGGCTTCGCCGAGACGAACCGCGCACCGTTCGATCTGACCGAGGCCGACGCCGAGCTCGTCGGTGGCTACAACACCGAGTTCGGCGGCGGGCGCTTCGCCTCCTACTACTTCGCCGAGTACCTCAACGTGCTGGTCGTCTCCGGAGTCGTCACGACGGTCTTCCTCGGCGGCTGGCTGCTGCCGTTCGGCATCCACCCGCCCGGCTGGGTCGACCCGTTCGTCGTGCTCTTCAAGATGTCGCTGATCACGTTCCTGTTCATCTGGGTTCGTGCGACGCTTCCGCGGCTGCGCTACGACCAGCTGATGAGCTTCGGCTGGAAGGTGCTGCTGCCGCTGGCCACCCTCAACGCGCTCGTCACGGCGATCGTCGTCGTGGCGACGCACTGAAACCGAGACCGAGATGCCCGATACACCTGACAGCAACGCGCCCGCGCCGGCTTCCGCGCCGAGCTCTGCCGGCGCGACCGAGGCGGCGCCGCTGCCGGCCGTGAAGGTCACCGAATGGACGCCGGGCGAGGACGTGATCGAGGTCACGCGCAGCCCCAAGCCGGGCGCGACGCGGAGCGCCTGGCGCTCCTTCCGCGAGACCGCGCGCGGCCTGAAGACGACCGCTGCGCGGATCGTCGAAGGACCGTCGACGATCCAGTATCCGGAGGAGAAGGTGCCGGTCTACCCGCGCTTCCGCGGCCGCCACAAGCTGCATCGCTTCGAGGACATACCCTCCAACGGGGCACAAGCGGGCCTGGAGAAGTGCGTCGGCTGCTCGCTCTGCGCGGCGGCGTGCCCGGCGGACTGCATTCGAGTGGTCGCCGCCGAGAACACGCCTGAGAACCGCGTCTCCGCCGGTGAGCGCTATGCCGCGGTCTACGAGATAAATCTGTCGCGCTGCATCTTCTGCGGCTACTGCGAGATCGCCTGCCCGTTCGACGCGATCACGATGGGCCACGACTACGAGCTCTCCGACTACGACCGCCATGACCTGATCTTCACCAAGCCGATGCTGCTGGCCGAGTCGCTCGAGCGCACGCCGCTGCGGAACGAGGGCGAGTGAGCGGCGACGATGAGCAGTCCTCTTCTTCATCGCGGCGATCGGCGTAATCGGCGGCGCCGTCGGCGTCGTCGTGCTGCGCAACCCGTTCTTCTCGGTCCTCGCGCTCGTCGCTCACCTGCTCTCGCTGGCCGTGCTGTTCCTGCTGCTGCGAGCCGAGTTCGTCGCGGCGATCCAGGTCGTGATCTACGCCGGCGCGGTGATGGTGCTCTACGTGTTCGTCGTCGCCTACGTCGGCGACCAGGCCGAGCCGATCGGCGAGCGTCTGCGCGGCGGCGGCGCGGTCGGCTCGCAGCTGCGCCTCGGCGGCGCGATCGTCGCCGGCGCGCTGCTCGTCGAGCTCCTGATCGCGCTGCTCGGCACCGGCCTCGAGGCGATCAACGGCAAGGGCGCCGGCTACGTGCCGGGCCCGCAGGCATACGGCACGCCGGCCTACATCGGCAAGCTGCTGTTGACGCGCTTTCTGCTCACGTTCGAGATCGCCTCCTTCCTGCTGCTCGTCGCAGCCGTCGGCGGCGTCGTGCTGGCACGCCGCCGCCAGGGGATCACGAGGACGAAGAGGAGCAGACGTTGACGCCGATCGACGTGCTGCGCCGCGGCGCTGTCGGCACGATGGCCGAGGGAGTCGGCCGCGCGATGAGCATCGCCTGGTATCTCGCCGTCTCGGCGATCGTCTTCTCGCTCGGCGCAGTCGGCGTGATGACGCGTCGCAACCCGCTGGTCGTGCTGCTCTGCCTCGAGCTGATGCTGAACGGCGGCAACCTCGCGCTGATCGCCTTCTCGCGGATGTGGGGCAACGGCGACGGGCAGATCCTCGCGATCGTCGTGATGACGGTCGCCGCCTGCGAGGTCTGCATCGGCCTGGGCATGATCGTCGCGCTGTACCGCCGCAACCTGCCGATCGACGTCGACGAGCTGAGAGAGCTCCAGGGCTGATGACGCAGACGACGTTCGGCTGGCTGGTGCTGGCGTTCCCGCTGCTGGGCACGCTGATCATCGGCTTCGGCTACCGCGTGCTGCCCGGGCGCAGCGCCGGCTGGATCGGGACGGCCGCGATCTTCCTCGCGTTCCTCGCGGCGCTGGGAGCGCTGATCAAGATGCAGGACCTCGCGCCGGCGCACCGCCAGGCGGTCTCCGCGCTGTGGAACTACGCCTCGACGGTCGGCATCGACGCGCAGCTGTCGATCCTCGTCGACCCGCTGTCGGTCTTCATGATCCTCGTCGTCACCGGCGTCTCGACGCTGATCCACCTCTACTCGATCTCCTACCTGACCGAAGACCGCGGCTTCGCGCGCTACTTCGCCTATCTCAACTTCTTCGTCTTCTCGATGCTCGTGCTCGTGCTCGCCGGCAACTTCATGATCCTGATCGTCGGCTGGGCGTTCGTCGGCGCCGCCTCCTACCTGCTGATCTCGTTCTGGTACCGCCGCCAGACCGCGACGCGCGCCGGCATCAAGGCGTTCGTGATCAACGTGGTCGGCGACGTCGGCCTCGTGCTCGGCACGTACTTCATCTTCAAGCACACGCACACGCTCGACTTCCTGCGCGCCTTCCACGCGACGCAGAGCGGCGCGTTCGGCCACGGCACGAACAACGGCGATCTCGTCGCCGGCTGCGTGCTGTTGCTGGTCGGCGCGTTCGCGAAGTCGGCGCAGATCCCGCTGCACACCTGGCTGCCCGACGCGATGGAAGGTCCGACGCCGGTCAGCGCGCTGATCCACGCGGCGACGATGGTGACGGCCGGCGTCTACCTGATCGCGCGCATGCACCCGCTGTTCGAACTGGCGCCGGCGGCCGAGGACGTCGGCGCCGTCGTCGGCGCCGTGACGCTGCTCGTCGCCGGCACGATCGCGCTGACGCAGACCGACATCAAGCGCGTGATCGCCTACTCGACGATGTCGCAGATCGGCTACATGATCATGGGCGTCTCCGTCGGCGCCTACGCGGCGGGCCTGTTCCACCTGATGACGCACGCCTTCTTCAAGGCGCTGCTGTTCATGGCCGCCGGCTCGATCATCGGCGCGATGGCCGGTGAGCAGTCGCTGGAGAAGATGGGCGGCTTTCGCAAGGCGATGCCGTTCACCTACGGCGCGTTCATCGTCGGCGGGCTGGCGCTGTCGGGCATCCCGCCGTTCTCCGGCTTCTTCTCCAAGGACGACATCCTGCTCGTCACGGCCGAACGCGGCGGTTGGCACTGGGCGCTGTATGTCGCCGGCTACATCGGTGCGCTGTTGACCGCGATCTACACGTTCCGGATGATCTTCCGCGCGTTCCACGGCGATCCGGTGCCCGAGGCGGTCGAGCTCGAAGGAGGTCATCTGGCGCACGCCGAGCAGCCACGCAATCCGGCCAACGGCGAAGTCGAGGACACCGACGTCGGCTTCCCCGGCCCCTTCCACACGATCGCCGAGCGGGCGCTGCCGATGCGCGTCGCGATGGGCGTGCTCGCGCTCGGCGCGGTCGGCGCCGGGCTCGTGCAGATCCCGCGTGTCGACTTCGTGATCGACGACTTCCTGCGGCCGAGCTTCGCCGGCTCTCACCTGTATGCCTCTGAAGCGCACTCGCGCACCGGTCTGTTGATCTTCGGCATCGTGCTCGGCACGACGCTCGGGCTGATCGGCATCGCGATCGCATATCGCGTGTGGGTCGCAAAGCCGGGCACAGCCGCGCAAGTGCGCGAACGCCTGCGGCCGCTATACACGCTTTTCGTCAACAAGTGGTACTTCGACGAGCTGATCGACGAGCTCGTCGTGCGCCCGGTGGCGATGATCGGGCGTTTTGCAAACGACACGTTCGAGCGCGTGTTCGTCGACGACACGCTGATCGGCGGCACGACCGGGCTCGTGCGCGTCGGCTCGGCGGCCGTGCGCGCGGTGCAGAGCGGTTTCGTGCGCTACTACGCGGCGCTGCTCGTGCTCGGCCTGGCCGGCGTCGGCTTCTACTTCCTACTGCAGACGTGAGACCCAGCTGATGCCGCCCCTCTCGATAATCCTCTGGCTGCCGTTGGCGTGTGGCGTGCTCGGTGCGCTTTTCTCGCTCCTCGGCCGGCGCACGGGCGTCGTCGAGGTCGCGCCGATGCCGCCGGGCGCGACGAGCATGCCCGGCAACCTACGCTCGCGGATCAGCACCTCGGGCGCGATCGCGCTGCTCGGCTCGCTCGCGGCGCTCGGTCTGGCGATCGGCTACATCGCCGACTACTCGCCGGGCGCCGGCCTGACGCACGTGACCGACGTCGTCTGGATCGCCGAACTCGGGATCCACTACAAGCTCGGCATCGACGGTCTGAACGTGTTCATTGTCGGGCTGACGACGCTGCTGTTCGCCGCTGCCGTTCTGGCAGCGAACCTGCGCGAGTGGGAGCGCCCACGCTTCTTCTACTTCAACTTCATGCTCGCCGAGACAGCCGTGCTCGGCGCGCTGCTCTCGCAGGACCTCGCGCTCTTCGTCGCGTTCTTCGACCTGATGCTGATCCCGTTCTACTTCCTGACCGGCGTCTGGGGCCGTGAGCCGGGGCGCGTCAAAGCCACGATCAAGCTCGTGATCTACACGCTCGTCGGCTCGCTGCTGATGCTCGCCGCCGCCGTCGCGACCGGCGTTCTCGCGGCGCAGCAGGGCGGTGGGCACATCACGTTCGTGCTCTCATCGCTGCAGCAGATCCCGTTGGGCAAAGGCTCGCAGGAGTGGATCTTCCTGTTCTTCGCGGCCGCCTTCCTGGTGAAGATGCCGGCCTTTCCGCTGCACGGCTGGATGCCCGACGGCTACAAGGCGATGCCGATCGAGGTGCTGATGGTCTTCTCGGGCGTGCTCTCGAAGGTCGGCGCCTACGGCTTCCTGCGGATCGTGCTGCCGCTCTATCCGCAGGCGGCAGCGCACTTCCAGACGCTGATGCTGCTGATCGCGCTCGCCTCGATCTTGTATGGCTCTGTCGTGGCCTTCACACAGACCGACGCGCGGCTGATCGCCGGCTACTCCTCGATCGCGCAGCTCGGCTTCATCACGCTCGGGATCTTCTCGCTGAACCCGCAGGGAGCACAGGGCGCGATGCTGCAGATCATCAACCACGGCCTCGTCGTCGCGCCGCTGCTGTTCATCGTCGGGCTGCTCGCGCAGCGCGCCGGCGGCTCGGAGGACATCCGCGAGATGGGCGGCATCGCCTTCCGCGCGCCGGTGCTAGCCACGATCTTCCTGATCGTCGCGCTGGCGACGCTGGCGATGCCCGGCTCGTCGAACTTCGTCGGCGAGTTCCTGATCCTGCTCGGCGTCTTCAAAGCGAAGCTGGCGATCGCGATCATCGCGTTCAGCGGCGTCGTGCTGGCGAGCGTCTATGCGCTGCGTCTGTTCATCCGCTCGATGCACAACCGCGTCGGCAAGGACGTGCAGTCGCGCGACATCAACGTGAGCGACGGGCTCGTGCTCGTGCCGGTGATCGGCGTGATCCTGTTCATGGCGCTCTACCCGCAGCTCGCGCTGCGCCGCAGCGAAAGCTCGGTCAAGACGGCCGTCGCCTCGGCGCACGTCGATGCGACACGCCCGCACGCCGAGAAAGTCGCGAGCACCGCCGGCAGCTCCGAAGGCAGCGAAGCCGCGACGCCGGAAGCGACGCCGGAAGGCAGCGAATGACAGCGCTGACGCTCGCCACCGCCCACCTGAAAGGCCCGCACGTCGATTTCGGCGGCCTCTCGCCGCTGATCGCGCTGCTCGGCGGCGCCGTGCTGGCGCTGCTCGTCGGCCTGATCCGCACGCGCTTCGTGCGCGCGCAGGTCGTGCCGGCACTCACGCTCGTTGCGCTCGGCGCTGCCGCCGGCCTGTCGATCTGGCAGTGGAACGAAGGCAAGTCGATCGTCTCCGGAGCACTCCGCATCGACGACCTGTCGCTCGTGCTGAACCTGATCCTGATCACCGGCGCGGCGCTCGCCGTGCTGCTGGCGTGGCGCTCGCTGGCCGCGCGCGAAGCGGCGCACGGTGAGTTCCATGCGCTGCTGCTCAGCTCGGTCGCCGGCATGTCGCTGCTCGCGGCCGCGCAGAACACGGTCGCGCTGTTCGTCGGCCTCGAGCTTCTCTCGATCCCGCTGTACGTGCTGTGCGCGACCGAACTGCGTCGCGAGCACTCGCTCGAGTCCGGCCTGAAGTACCTGATCGTCGGCGCCGTCGGCTCGGCGACGCTGCTGTAC
Organism: uncultured Solirubrobacteraceae bacterium; assembly: GCA_963812575.1. GTDB lineage: Bacteria > Actinomycetota > Thermoleophilia > Solirubrobacterales > Solirubrobacteraceae > Palsa-744. The sequence continues at coordinate 20,128 of CAWEVS010000007.1, forward strand.
GGCATCGCGATGATCTACGGCGCGACCGGCGCGACCGACTTCGGCGCGATCGCCGAAAAGCTCTCGAGCGGCAGCCTCGCGACCGACCCGCTTACGCTGACGGGCGTCGCGCTGTGCGTCGCCGGCCTCGGCTTCAAGGCCTCGGTCGCGCCGTTTCACCAGTGGACGCCCGACGTCTACGAGGGCGCGCCGACGCCGGTCACCGCGTTCATGGCGGTCGCAACGAAGGCGGCGGCATTCGGCGTGTTCCTGCGCTTCTTCGACGTCGCGCTGCTCAACGTGCAGGGCGACTGGGGCCCGGCGCTGGCCGTGCTCGCGACGATCACGATCATCGTCGGCAACGTCGGCGCACTGGGCCAGTCCTCGCTGAAGCGGATGCTCGCCTACTCGTCGGTCGCGCAGGCCGGCTACATGCTCGCGGGCGTCGTCGTCGCGACCAAACTCGGCGTACGCGCGACCGTCTTCTACCTGGCCGTCTACGTGTTCATGAACATGGCCGCGTTCGCCGTGATCGTCGCGCGCGAACGCGAAACGCAGTTCGGCGATTCCGTCCAGGGCGTGCAGGGCCTCGGTCGCCAGCGCCCGCTGCTGGCGTGGCCGCTGACGCTCTCGATGCTGGCGCTCGCCGGGATTCCGGCGACGGCCGGCTTCACGGGCAAGTTCTACTTGATCGATGCGGCCGTCTCGGGCGGCTACGCGTGGCTCGGCGTCGTCATCGTGATCGGCTCGATGATCTCGCTCGGCTACTACCTGCCGGTCGTCGCCTCGATCTGGATGCGCGCCGCGCCCGACAGCGAGGGCGACTCGCTCGAGCCCGCCGCGCCGCTGCTCGCACCGCGCGGCGGCGAGGGACTGCCGGCGCTCGCCGGCGGCTCGCCCGAGCTCGACGACGCCGTGCTCGACGCGACGGCGACCGCCAGGCGCCCGCAGCCGGAGGTCCTGTTCGTCGCGCTGGTAGCCGGCGCCGCGACGCTGTTCTTCGGGATCGTGCCGCAGCCGCTGTTCGAGCTCGTCCACCACGCCGGCAGCGCGCTGGGAGGACTGTTCTGAGCATGAGCGGCGCAAGCGGATCATTTGGCGTGCTGCTCGATATCGACGGCGTGCTGTACGTCGGCGACGAGCCGATCGACGGCGCGCACGAGGCACTCGAGGAGCTGCGCCGCCTCGGCGGCGGTCTGCGGCTGGTCACGAACACGACCTCGCGCTCGCGCCGCCAGGTCGCCGAGCACCTGCAGGAGCTCGGCTTCGAGACCTCCGTGCAGGAGATCCTGACGCCTGCGGCGATGGCCCTGCGCCACTGCGAAGAGCACGAGCACGAGCTCGTCGAGCTGGTCGTCAGCGACGGCCTTCGCGAGGACCTCGCGGCGCTTCAGAGCCCGTCGCGCAGCGCCAGCGTCGACGCCGTGATCCTCGGCGACGTCGGCGACCGTTTCGACGCGCAGCTGCTCAATCGGGTCTTTCGCCTGCTGATGGACGGCGCCGAGCTGATCGCGCTGCAGCACAACCGCTACTGGCGGCGCAAGGAGGGCCTGGCGCTGGACGTCGGCGCCTACTCGGCTGCGCTCGAGTACGCGACGCGGCGCGAGGCGGTCGTCGTCGGCAAGCCATCGCGCGACTTCTTCGACGCGGCCGTCGCCGAGATGGGCCTCGCTGCAGAACGTGATGATCGGCGACGACGTCGAGGCCGACGTCGGCGGCGCGATGTCCGCCGGCCTTGCCGGCGTGCTCGTGCGCACCGGCAAGTTCGTGCAGCGCGAGCTGCCGCCGGAAGTGACGCCGACGGTGATCGTCGACTCGATCGCCGACGTGCCGGCGATGCTCGAGCGGATCTTCCCGAGCTGAGCGCTAGGCGCGGCCGGCCGCTTTCGCGGCGTCTTCGGCTTCGCTCAACTGGCGCTCGACGAGATCCAGGCCGGCGTCCCAGAAACCAGGGTCGGCCAGGTCGATGCCGACGATCCGGCCCAGCTCCTCGGGGCTTTTCGAGCCGCCCGCGGCGAGCATCTCCAGATACCGCGGCACGATCTCGGCGCCGAGCTCCTCGTAGCGCTCGTAGACCGACAGCGCCAGCAGCTGCCCATAGGCATAGGCGTAGACGTAGCCGGGCGTGCCGATGAAGTGCGGGATGTAAGACCACCACGAGCGGTAGCCGTCGGTCAGCTCGACCGAGTCGCCGAGCAGCTCTGACTGGCTCTCGGCCCACAGCTCGCCGAAGCGCTCGACAGACAGCTCGCCCTGCTCGCGCCGCGCGGTGTGCACGAGATCCTCGAAGCGGTTCATCGCGACCTGGCGGAAGACCGTCGCGATCGTGTCCTCGAGGTTCTCCGCGAGCAGCGCCAGGCGCGAGGCGGGCGCGGTGTCCTCTTCGAGCAGGCGACCGAAGACGATCGTCTCGCCGAACACCGAGGCGGTCTCGGCCAGCGTCAGCGGCGTGCCCTGCTGGAAGATGCCCTGCCGCGCGGCCAGCGCGAAGTGCACGCCGTGGCCGAGCTCGTGCGCGAGCGTCAGCACATCGCGCCGGCGCGAGGTGTAGTTGAGCAGCACGTACGGGTGCACCGACGGCACGGCCGCGGCGCAGAACGCGCCGCCACGCTTGGCCGGTCGCACCGGCGCGTCGATCGCGTCGCGCTCGAAGAAGCCGCGCGCGACATCGCCGAGCTCCGGCGAGAAGCTCGAGTAGCAGTCGAGCACGATCTCCTTCGCGCGCGAGAACGGGTAGCTGACCTGATCCTCGATCACCGATGCCATCCGGTCGTAGTCGGCAAGCCGCGGTACGCCGAGCAGCTGCGCCTTCAGCCGATACCAGCGCCGCGGAATCTCATAGCGATTGCGCACCGCATCGATCAGCGCGCGCACCGACTCGTCGCTTGCCTCGTTGGCGAGGTTGCGCGCCGCCAGCCAGTGCGGGTAGTTGCGCAGGCGGTCGTCGACCGACTTGTCGGCGAGCAGCGTGTTGAACAGGAACGCGCGCGTGCGCAGCCCCGGTGCCAGTGACGCCGTCACCGCCTCGGCCGTGCGGCGGCGCAGATCGCGGTCTGCGAGCTGCAGGTTGCTGAGCGCGACGTCGAGCGCGACCGGCTGCTCGGCGCCGTCGTCGAGCTCGACCTCGATCGCAGAGGTCAGCTCCTCGAACAGCCGCGACCAGGCGCCGGCGCCGGTCAGCGCCTTCTCGGCGAGGATCCGCTCCTCCGGCTCGCTGAGCAGATGCTCGCGATAGCGACGGACGTTGCGCAGGAAGTGTGCACAGAACTCCAGCCCATCGGCGTCGAGCAGTCGCTCGACGCGTTCATCATCCAGTGCAGCCCACTCGAGCTCGAAGAACAGCAGCGTCGTCTCGATCGCCGTGCCGCGCTCCTGTGCCAGCTGCAGCAGTGCGCCGTTGGCCGGATCGGCCGTGTCGGTCGAGAAGCGCAGTGAAGCGTAGGCGCCGGCCCGCCCGACGCGATCGTAGATCGCAGCGAGCTCCTCCATCGCCTCGCGCAGCCCGCTGGAGTCGAGCTCACCGAGCTTGCCGGCGTAGCGCGAGGCGAACGCCTGCGCCCGCTGCAGCGCGTCGTCCAGGCGCTGCTCGACGCCCGCCGGACCGTCGCCTTCGACCAGCGGTTCGAGGTCCCAGGCGGTCGCCTGGAGCTCGGGATCGGTCGACTCGGGAGCTGCTGCTGCTGCCATCTGCTGGCAGCTTAGCCGCGTCGAACGCGCTCGGCGTACGCGCCGCCGGCGCGCGTTCCCTCTAGTCGCCTGCGAGCGCCGCCAGCACGTCGAGTCGCGCGGCGCGGCGGGCCGGCAGCTGCGCCGCGAGCAGGCCGGCGATCGCCGCGACGAGCAGCAGGATGATCAGCGTCGCGATCGGGATCGAGAAGACGTAGCCGGAGCCGGACAGGAAGAGAGCGGTGACGAGGATCGCCGCGACTATGCCGATGATCAGCCCGAAGACTCCGCCGATCAGCGCAGTGATCAACGACTCGTAGCGGATCATCTGGCGGATCTGCTTGCGCGAGGCGCCGATCGCGCGCATCATGCCGAGCTCGCGCGTGCGCTCGTAGATCGACAGGATCAGCGTGTTGACGATGCCGAACAGCGAGACGATCACCGACAGCGCGAGGAGCACGTAGATCAGCGCGAGGAGCGTGTTCACCTGTTCGGACTGTTCTTTCTTGAACTGCGCGGCCGTGCGTGAGCGCGCCTGCGGGAACTGCGCCGCGAGCAGCCTGTCGACGGCCGGCTGCACCTGCGCGTTGGTCGCGCCCGGCGCGTAGGAGACGAAGTCGATCGCGTCTTCGCGCAGCCCGAACGCGCTGCGCGCGAGCGACACGCTGATCGTCAGGTCGGCCAGCAGGCGCGATTTTTCTTCGACGACGCCGAGCACGCGCAGCGTCGTGTAACGGTTGGTCGGCGTCAGCAGGCTGATCGTCTCACCGACCTTCAGATGGTGTTCTTCGGCGTAGTCCTTCGACGCCACGACGCCGGTTTCGTCAAGCGCCAGCAGTGCCGCGTTGGAGCCGTGCTTCCATTCGACACGGTAGGCGCGCACGAACGTGCTCGGTTCGATCGCCGTGATCGAGGCGTTCTTGCTCGTGCCGCGCGGGCGCCCGACGGTGAACGCGATCGGCGTCACGCTGGCGATGCCAGGCAGCTTGCGCACGGCCGGCGCGATCAGCGCGGGAATGCCCTGGTTTTCGCCGCCCTGAGAGTTCTCGATGATCAGGTTGCCGGCGAACGAGCGGTCGACGGCCTGGTTGATCGTCGCCTTCGTGCCGTCCGCGAGCACCGACACGAAGGCAACCAGCGCGATCCCGACCGTCAGCGCCGCCGCGGTTACCATCGTGCGGCCGGGCTGGCGCATCGAGTTCTCCTTCGCCAGGCGGCCGGTGATGCCTCGCCAGGTGACGAGCACACCGAGCGTGCGCGCGAGGAACGGCACGACGCGGTAGTGGCGCCCGCGCGAGCGCTGTCGCAACCGCACGCCTGTGAGCAGGATGCCGATCGCGACGATCACCACGATCGTCCCCGTCCCCTCTCCGCCCACGATCGCGACGACCAGTCGGATCGCGATCAGGGCGAGCAGGATCGGCACCGCGTGGCGGCCTCGCGTGAGCGCCGAGCGCGGCGGGATCTCGACGCCCTCGCGCATCGCCGCGATCGGCGGCACGCGCGTGGCGCGCAGCGCCGAGGGCAGGCCGGCGAGCACGGTGACGATCGTGCCGACGAGCAGCGAGACGACGATCGTGCGCGTCTCCAGCACGGTGCCGTTGTCGGGAATGTCGGCGCCGAACGCCTTGAACAGCTGGTCGAGCGCCGGCGCCAGACCGATGCCGGCGAGCAGCCCGAGCACCGAGCCGAGCACGCCGAGCAGCAGACCTTCGGCGACGACCGAGCGCAGGATCTGCCGGCGCGAGGCGCCGAGCGTGCGCAGCAGGCCGAACTCGCGTGTGCGCTGCGCGACCGTGATCGAGAACGTGTTGAAGATGATGAAAGCGCCGACGACGAGCGCGACGTAGGCGAAGACGAGCAGGAACGTGCGCAGGAAGCCGAGGTTTTCTTCGAGGTTCGACGTGTTCTTTTTGGCCTGCTGTTCGCCGGTGCGCACGGCGACCGTGCGCGGCAGGACCGCGCGGAGCCGCTTGCGGAGCGTCTCCGGACTGACGCCGGCGGCGGCAGCCACGTCGATGTGGTCGAAGCGGCCTTCCTCGCCGACGACGCGCTGCGCCTCTGCCAGCGTCAGCAGCGCGACGCCGGCGCCGCCGAACGACGTGCCGCCGGCGAATTTGAGGACGCCGACGACGGTGTAGCGTTTCGCGACCGAACGGCCGGCGACGATGATCTGCTGGCCGAGCTTGACGTTCGCCCGTTCAGCCGTCGCCTGGTCTATTGCGACTTCTGAGTCTCCCCGCGGGAAGCGCCCCTTGATCGGCGTGAACGACTCGAAGCGCTGAGGCACGAGCGCGGAGACGAACGCCGGCGAGTGACCGGAGCTGAGCCGTTTGCGATTGGCGTCGAGCAGCGTCGCCGGCGTGAAGATGCCGCCGGCCGCTTCGGCGACGCCGGGCGTCGCACGCACCTGCGCGAGCATCTGCCCGGTGATCGGCGAGGTTTCCGATTCGATCTGGTTGCCGAGCGTCTGCGCCGGGCTGACCACGACCGAGTCGCCGGCCGAGGCGGTCTTGAAGATGCCGGCGAACGACCGGTTGATCGTGTCGGTGAGGATGTAGGTGCCGGCCATCAGCGCGACGCCGAGCGCAATCGCGATCGCCGTCAGCGCTACGCGCAGCTTGCGCTGGGCGAAGCCGCGCAGGATCAATTTCCCCATCTCAGCCGATCGACTTCATCAAGTCGAGCGCCTCGTCGCTCGAGACCGACGGGCTGTCGTGGACTATGCGGCCGTCGGCGAGCACCAGCAGCCGGTCGGCGAACGATGCTGCGTGCGCGTCGTGCGTGACCATCACGACGGTCTGCTCGAAGTCGTCGACGGCGTGTCGCAGCAGCCCGAGCACGTCGTTTGACGCCTTCGAGTCGAGATTGCCGGTCGGCTCGTCGGCGAACACCACGTCGGGTTTGGAGACGAGCGCGCGAGCGACGGCGACGCGCTGTTGCTGTCCGCCGGAGAGCTCGGCAGGACGGTGATGGAGTCGGTCGGCGATGCCGACCGTGTCGATCAGGCGCTCGAACCACTCGCGGTCGGGATCGCGACCGGCGATCGAAAGCGGCAGCAGGATGTTCTCTTCGGCGCTCAGCACCGGCAGCAGGTTGAAGGTCTGGAAGATGAACCCGATCCGATCGCGGCGCAGCGCCGTCAGGCGCTTGTCGTCGAGCGCCGTCAGCTCGACATCGCCGAGGCGCACGGTTCCCGACGTCGGCCGATCGAGCCCGGCGAGGATGTGCATCAACGTCGACTTGCCCGAGCCCGACGGGCCCATGATCGCCGCGAGACGCGAGGCGGGAAAGGCGACCGTGATGTCGCTCAGCGCGTCGACAGCAGCCTCGCCTTCGCCGTAGCGACGGCTCAGCGCTTGCGCTTCGATGATCGGCGTGACGCCGTTGGCGCTCGAGGCAGACTCCACTGCCAGCCAGCGTACAGAACCGATCAGGGGGCTCGACGAGGGCGCAGCCGGGCTGGACGATCGATCGGCTCGACGTCGCGCAGCCGACCGCCGAAGCCCCGGCCTAGGAGCTCAAGGCGACGGCCGAAGCATCGGTGATCTTGGCGCCCTGAGCGTTGCTCAGCGTGACCTTGAGGCTTTTGCGGACCTGCGCCGGCGACAATTTGCGAACGGCGAACTTCAAGGTGAAGATCGTTTCGCCCGCGCCGAAGCGCTCGCTGCCGGAGCCCCTGTCCCACGTTCCGCCCGTGTTCGGTTTGAACGTCGTCAGGTTGACGCGGTACTGGAAGCTGACGGCCGATTTCGAGTTGGCGACGATGCCGCAGTAGAACCACGAGAAACCTCCTGCCGCGCTGCTGTGCTTGACGTGGCAGTTGTCGATCGCAAGCGTTCCCTGGCCGGAGCCGGTGTCGGCACGCGCCGGCGGGACGATTGCGAAGGCCGCGAGAAGAGCGACCAGCGCGCCGGCCGGTCCGATCGTGCCACGAGCGGTCTGGATCCTGTTCATCGTCTCCTCCTCGTCGGTCTCTGCGCGGCGTCGGCGGCCGCGTGAGGGCAAGCTACCGCGCCGGCCTCGGACGCGTCCGGAGCACGGCCTAGCATCCTCGCCCCCGATGCACGAGACGACACCGCAGGTCTTCCTGATTGCGCGCCCTTCGATCGACGTCGAGGGCATCCGCGGCTACCTCGCGGATGTCGGCGGCGAGTCGTGGCTCGAGCGCCGCCTGGAGGAGGCCGAGGGCGCGCCGAACGGCGGCGAGCTGATCGTCGAGTTCGGCGGGCGCGCTTGCTACCGCAGCTGGGAGCCCGGCCTCAACGCGAACGTCTCGCGCGTGCGCACCGACCAGCGCGAGTACTTCGCGAACATCCTGCGCTCGGCGCACGGGAGCGTGATGGAGCATGCGAACTACTCTTTCGTTATTCGGAATTGTTCGAGAGTAATGACACATGAGCTTGTCAGGCATCGCGCCGGATCGGCCTTCAGCCAGGAGAGCCTGCGCTACGTCCGCCTGACCGACATCGGCTTCCGCGTGCCGCCGGCACTCGAGCCGGTGCGCGATCAGGTGCTCTCGATCGTCGAGCAGCTCGAGGAGTTCCAGCTGACCGCCGCTGCAGAGCTTGGCATCGACGACGAGGGCGTGCCGTTTCACGTCAAGAAGGAGGTCACCTCGGCGCTGCGCCGGCTCGCGCCGCTCGGCCTCAGCACCGACATCGTCTGGACCGCCAACGTGCGCACCTTGCGCCACGTGATCGAGATGCGCACCGCGCCCGGCGCCGAGGAGGAGCTGCGGCTGGTCTTCGACGTGATCGCACGGATGATGCAGGCAGAGGCGCCCGGGCTGTTCCAGGACTTCAGCAAGGACGGCGAAGGCTCCTGGGTGCCGGAGTACCACAAGGTCTGAGCCCTGAGCGGGCGCGCCTGCGCTCGCCGTCACAGCGCCAGGATCAGGTCGCGCACGGCGGCAGGCTGGGAGAGGAACGGGTGGTGACCGGCGCCGAGCTTCACGACGCTGCCCGCACGAGCGGCGAACTCGCGCTGCGGACTCGGCGGGCGTGCCCCGGTCCTCTGCGCAGAGCAGGTAAGTCGAGGGCACGTGCTGCCAGGCTGCTGACTGCACCGGCTGCGCGAGAACCGCGAGGCTCTGGCGGGCGGTCCTGCGCGTGGCCTCTCGCTGGATCTCCGGATCGCAGTCCTGCAGGAACGTCTCGGCCAAGGCGTCCGGCCGGACCGTGAAGGTGCCGCGCTCGGGGTCGATCTCGAGGAACGGCGCCGGCTCCTCGCCGCCGAAAGAGGAGAGGCTCTGCCCGACCTCGGGCAGGTAGCTGGATATGAGCAGCAGATGACGCACGACCCCGACGCCCGCCGCTGCCTCGGCGGCGACGATCCCGCCGTAGCTGTGGGCGACAACGACAGCCGGCTCCTCGCTCGCGGTCAGGACGCGACGCACCGCATCGACGTCCTCGGCCAGCCCGGGGCCGCCGGCGTCTATCGGCTCACCCGTCTCGCCGCAACTCGGCAGGACGGGCGCCTCGCTGGCGAGGCCGCGACTCGGCCAGCAGCTCGCCGGTGCGATGCCACCACCACGATCCATCCTTGACGCATGCGCCGTGCACGAAAACGATCCTCACCGTGACCTCCTCGCCGTGTTCCGATTGCTGTCGAGGAACGATAGACGTACTAATCGTTACGTGAAAACATTGGGCGGTGGGCAGACGGCGCCAACCACAGATCAGGCAGCGTCTGCTCGACGCGTGCACCGACCACGCGCTCGAGCATGGCCTACCGGACCGGCTCGGGCCGCTGGCCGCCGCCGCAGGCACGTCGAGCCGGATGCTGATCTACCACTTCGGAACCCGCGACGGCCTGCTTCGCGAGGTCCTCAGACAGGCCCGCCGGCGCCAGGTCGAGGCCTTCACCGACCTCATCCGCCTGCGGCCCGACGAGCCCTACTCCACGACCCTGGCGCGAGCCTGGTCGGCGATCTCCGGGCCCCCGGGCGAGCCCTACCTCCGTATGTTCGGCCGTTTGCACGACACTGCCGGAGAGCCGCTCTGGCCCGGCTTTCGGCGGACCGCGACGACCGACTGGCTCGCACCGCTCGAGGACGGCATGCGCAGTCTGGGCCGACCTGAGCTGGCAAGCGTCGTGCTCGCGGTGATCCGCGGCCTGCTGATGGACCTCGACGCGACCGCCGACGCGCCGCGCATCAACCGCGCTTTCCACGACTTCCTCGCCACGATCGATCGGGCCTGACAGCGCGAGCGCTCCGGCGGGCGGAGCGACGCTCGCTGCCCTCAGGGTCCGAGCTGCACGTGCTCGAAGCTCACCCGCGCATGCTCGACGCTCGCGAGGCCCATCGTCCGCTGCCGCTGGCGACGCCGATCGGTCGGACTGCCCGGGTTGAAGATCTGCAGGTCGCGCGCGGCTTCGTGCAGCGGGATGTGAGAGTGTCCGAAGATCACCGCGCCGGCGTTCGGAAACCGACTTCGCAACCGCTCGATACGACCTTTCGCCGGCCCGGCGTCGTGGGTCAGAGCGAACGTGACACCACCGAGCTCGAACTCGGCCTGAGCCGGCAGTCTCGCCACCAGCTCAGGCTCGTCGACGTTGCCGTGGACCGCGACCAGCGGCGGACCCAGCGCGGTCAGTTCCTCGAGCACGTCGATCGTCGAAAGGTCGCCGCCGTGCACGATCAGCGCGGCGCCGCGCAGCAGCGCGAGGCAGCGATCGGGCAGCCGGCGCCTCCCGTAGGGCAGGTGCGTGTCGGCGATCACCGCGATCTGCTGCACGCGACAGTCCTAGCCGCTCCACCGCTGCACTGGCAGCGCTTGCAGCGCGGCACGGAAGGATCGGCCGGGGCCGGCCGGAGGCAGGCCCAATCAATCCTCCTGCGCCTGCATCTCCTTGACGCGCTCCTCGAGCTGCTCGGTGACCGCCGGATCGCGCAGTGTCGTCACGTCGCCGAGCGCACGGCCCTCGGCGATGTCGCGCAGCAGCCGGCGCATGATCTTGCCCGAGCGCGTCTTCGGCAGGTCGTCGGCCCAGATGATCCGCTTCGGCCGCGCGAACTTGCCGATCCGCTGCGCGACGGTCTCGCGGATCCCCTCGACGGTCTGCTCGTCGCCGGCCAGATCGCCCTGCAGCGTGACGAACGCGACGATCGCCTGGCCCGTGTCCTCGTCGTGCTGACCGATCACGGCCGCCTCGGCGACGTCGGGGTGCGCGACGATCGCAGACTCGACCTCGGCGGTCGAGAGGCGGTGCCCGGAGACGTTGACGACGTCGTCGATCCGCCCGATCACCCACAGGTAGCCGTCTGAGTCGCGCCGAGCAGCGTCGCCGACCAGATAGGTCTCCGATCCGAAGCGCTTGAAGTAGGTCTCGACGAAGCGCTCGGGCTCCTTGTAGAGCGTGCGCAGCATCGATGGCCAGGGGCGCGTCAGCACAAGCAGGCCCTGGCCCTCCTCGATCGGCTCGCCGGTCGACTCGTCGCGCACCTCGGCAAACACGCCGGGGAACGGGAAGGTGGCCGAGCCGGGCTTCGTCTTGGTGATGCCCGGCAGCGGCGTGATCATGATCGCGCCGGTCTCGGTCTGCCACCACGTGTCGACGATCGGGCAACGTTCGTGGCCGATCACCTTGTGGTACCAGAGCCAGGCCTTCGGGATTGATCGGCTCGCCGACCGAGCCGAGCAGCCGCAGGCTCGAGAGGTCGTGTTTGTTCGGCCACTGCGCGCCCCACTTGATGCAGGCGCGAATCGCCGTCGGCGCGCAGTAGAGGATCGTCACGCCGTAGCGCTCGACGATCTCCCACCAGACGTCCTTCGCCGGATAGTCCGGCGCGCCCTCCCACATCACCGACGTGGCGCCGTTGCACAGCGGGCCATAGACGATGTAGGAGTGGCCGGTGACCCAGCCGACGTCGGCGGCGCACCAGTAGACGTCTGACTCGGGCTTCAGATCGAAGACGTAGCGGTGCGTCGCCGAGACGCCGGTCAGGTAGCCGCCGGTCGTGTGCAGGATTCCCTTGGGCTTGGCCGTCGAGCCCGAGGTGTAGAGGATGTAGAGCGGGTGCTCGGCGTCCAACGGCTCCGGCGGGCAGGCCGGATCGGCTGCCGCGACGATCTCCTCGTAGTAGACGTCGCGACCCTCCTGCATCTGACAGGGCGTGCCGGAGCTCTGCACGACGACGATTCGCTGAAGACTTCCGAGCCCGCCCATCACCTCATCGACGCGGTCCTTGACCGGCGCGATCTTGCCCTTGCGCGAGGCGCCGTCGACGGTGATCAGGACCTTCGCCTCGGAGAACTCCATCCGCTCGCGCACGGCCTCGGCGGAGAAGCCACCGAACACGACGTTGTGCGGCGCGCCGATGCGCGCGCAGGCGAGCATCGCGACGATCACCTCGGGGATCATCGGCAGGTAGATGCCGACGACGTCGCCTTTCTCGACGCCCTGGTCCTTCAGCGCGCTGGCGAAACGTTCGACGTCGGCCAGCAGCTCGGCGTAGCTGATCGCGCGCTCGGAGCCGTCCTCGCCTTTCCAGTACAGCGCGATGCGCTCACCCCGCCCGGCGATCACGTGCCGATCGAGACAGTTGTAGGAGACGTTCAGCGAGCCGCCGGTGAACCACTTGTAGAACGGCGGATCGTCGTCGTCGAGCACGCGCGTCCACTTCTGAAACCAGTCGAGCTCCTCGGCCTGCGCGACCCACCAGCCCAGCGGATCGGCGGCCGCATCCTCGTAGACGGCCGGATCGTTCAACAGCGCCTGCTCGCGGAAGGCCAACGGCGGCTCGAACGTCTCGACGTCCAGCAGTGTCGCGAGCTCCCCGTCGAGGGCCTCACCGGTCGCGCTTTCTGAATCGCTGGGCATGCTGTCTCCTCTCGTATCGAGCTCACTGCTCATTCTTCCACCGGCGCGTCCGCCACGGGACGCGCCGGTTCAGCATCCATCACCTGCGCTCGCTCAGCGTTTTGGAGCGAGCGGCACTACCGGCAGCACGGTTCGTCCGAACGTCGAGTTCGTGACGGCCGCGAACGAGGCGTACCACGCCGCAGCCGCCGTTGCGAGCCCGAGGTAGCCGCCCCAGTGCGTTACGCCTTCGTGCGGGCCGACCGCGCCTATCGCGAGCAGCACGAACGTGATCGTCAGCAGCACGAACACGAGCAGCACTGCGCCGCTGGTCCGCATCGCCGCGACCGTCATGTAGGCCGTGAAGATCGCCCAGGCCCAGAGGTAGACGCCCACCGCGTGCCCGGCGTTGCCGCCGATCTGCTTGGCGTAGAACACGTTGAGCGCCCAGAACGAGATCCAGAACGCGCCGAACGACGTGAAGGCAACCGCGCCGAACGTGTTGCCGGTGCGGAACTCCCACATGCCGGCGAGCAGCTGCGCGATCCCGCCGTATGCCAGCGCCAGACCGAGCACGACCGGCAAGCCCTTCACGTCGACCAGGTTTGAGTTGAACATCGACAGCACGAACGTCGTCATCGCGAAGCCCGCCAAGCCGAGTGGCCCCGGATCGGCCGGTTTCCATCCCGCTGAGGTAGCAGCCGGTTCTTCCTCCCGGTGCATGGTGCCTGCCTCCATCGAACCCTCCTATCCCGTCGCCCGCTCGGGCGGCGAATGCGGTTTGCCGAGAGCGGCGAGTGATCGAGAGACCGCAGTTGCGCGGCCCCGGGTTTCACTCAGTAAGAGTCTTCCCGTTTGAGCGAACAACTAATCGCGCCTGCCCGCTCACGCACGGGAGCGCCCGGCGGACCGCGCGCCGGCGCACGACTGCGCCCGGCGCGCCGCGTCAGGTCAGCCGAATAAAGGCGTCAGCGGGTGCCGTCGCCGTCGCGCGCGCCGCGCTTGCGACGTTTGCGCGCCGAGCCGGCGCCGGCCGGCTTGGTCGGTTCGGGCGTGACGTCGCCGGAGCCGGTCGCGAGCGCCGGCCTGCCACGCCCGGCTCCGTTGCCGGTGCCGCGTGCTTCTTCTCGCATCTGCACGCGTGAGGGCCACGGTCGCGCCTCGCCGGCCTCCCAGGCGGGCGGCATGCCAAGCGGCGTGGCCTTCGAGCGTGGCCATTTGCCGATGTAGAGGATCCCCATCGCGACCAGCCAGAAGGATGGGATCACCTCAAGCTCGGCGCCGCCCAGCGGCAGGAAGATCAGGATCCCGCTGATGATCCCGACGATGCCGAGCCAGCGCGTGATCAGCCCGACGCGCATGGCGTTGATGGAGATCACGATCGTGGCGGCCGCGACGGCGAGCCCGGCGAGCAGATCGAGGTACTGAGTGACCACGTTCGGCGTGCTCTTTGCCAGCGCGTTGTCGACGGCATGGCTCGTGAAGTCGTGACCGATCGCGAAGTTGTGCGTTTCGACGGCGAGCACCGCCTGATGAGCGATGCTGATGACGGCGAGCGCGATTCCGCCGAACAGGATCAGCGGCCGGGCGAGCGCCCAGCTCGAAGGCCGGCGAAAGCGCGTCGCTGTGCTCAGCAGCACCAGGACGAGCGTCAGCACGGTGATCGCGATCGCCGCGATCACGCTCGCGATGATCAGCGAGGAAGCGTGGTGGCTGAGGTATTTGACTTCCGGCGCACGCGGGCTCACGGCCGGGCTCGCTTCGCCTTTCAGCGCCGGCGCGAGGCCCTGCAGGATGCCGACCGTCGGCGCGCCGCTGGCGACCGAGTTGGTGATGATGCCGCTCAGCAGGTAGAAGACGCCGCCGACCAATGCGGGCACGCCGAGCCGCGTACGCCACTCGGTCTCGCGCGCGACCTGCTCGGAGATCTGATCCTTGCTGGGCATCGAGTCGGTCAGTCTATGATGACTGCATGGAGGGCGGCGGCCTCGGCGACCTGTTCGGAGATCCAGAGGAGCTCCAGCGACGGCTGGCGGAGTTCGCCGAACAGATGCAGGGCCAGCAGCGGCTGGCCTGGGCGGACAACGCGATCAAGCTGGCCGTCGACATGACCGTCGCGGCAGTCGAGCGGATCAACCTGCAGGGCAACGCCGAGGCTCAGGCAGAGCAGATCCGCACCGTGATGGCACTGATCTTTCCCGAGGCCGTCACACTCGTGCGCGAGGCGCGCGCGGGGCTTCAGTAGCGCGGCGCTCGGCTGCCCTGGCCTCCGCTTCGCGCTGTTCGGCACGCTCCTCGTCGCGCGACGCGCGCCCGGCGGCGATCACCTCCTTGAACGAGCGGAAGCGGAAGATGAAGACGACCGAGGCAAGCCCGACGGTCGCCGTGAAGGCGGCGATCGCGATCTGCTGACCGACCGAGTACGCCGCGACGACCGCCGTCGGCGCGCTCTTCGCGAAGACCTTGACGAGCAGCGCCTGTTGCACGCCGGCACCGCCCGGCGTGAACGGCACGGCGCCTGCGACCTGGTTGACGCCGAACACGAGCAGCACGTTCTCGACCGAGCCTCCGACGCCGAAGGCGTCGAGCAGGAACCAGAAGGCGGCGAACCGCGCGAGCCAGGCGAGCACCTGCAGCGAGGCGACTTCGCGCAGGTAGCGCGGCCGGTCGTAGAGGATCGTCACGCCCTGGCGCACGCGCGCCCAGAAGGCCTTGACGTGCGAGGAGAGCACGGCGAAGGCGAGCAGGCCGAGCACGCCGATCGCCGTGATCAGGAAGAGCGTGAAGCGGAAGTGCTCGGCGAAGTAGGAGATTTCGAAGGCGTCGAGCTTGGAGAAGTCCGGCGGCTTCGGAAAGACGCCCTGCGTGAAGGCGAAGATCAGCACGAACACGCCGACGCTGGCGTCGAAGACCGACTCGACGAAGAACGCAGCCGCAACCGTCGGATAGGTCGATCCCGGGATCGAGCTGCGCGTCAGGAACAGCTTGATCACGTCGCCGCCGCGTGCCGGCACGACGTTGTTGAAGCCGACGGCCGCCCAGTAGGCACCCCAGATCCGCCGCCACTGGAACTTCGCCGCCGGATACGCCGCGCGCAGGCTGTTGAAGAAGGCGCGAGAGCGCAGCGTGAGGTTGAGCGCGAAGCAGGCGAGGCCGAGCAGCAGCAGGCCCCAGTGGACGGCCGCCAGATCGGAGAAGAACTTCCCGACGGCGTCGAGGAACGAGCTGATCGTGTCGCCGATCGAAGCCGATGCGAGCAGCGCAGGCACGACTGAAGCGTACGGCCCTCACAGGCCCGCCTCGACGCCAGGCGCGAGCCACCGATCGGCCCACTGCGGGCCGGCGACCGGCGCCCGCCGGCCCGCCGGCGGTGATAGAACCCGGCGCATGGCCCCGAGCGCGCCCAGCCGCAGAGGCCTGACGGTCGCCGTCACCGGCCCTACCGGCGAGATCGGTCAGGCTGTCGTCAGCGCGCTCGAGCGCTCGCGCGAGGTGCAGCGCATCCTCGGCATGGCGCGGCGGCCGTTCGACGCGGCAGCTCGCGGCTGGAAGAAGGTCGCCTACCGGCAGGGCGACGTGCTCGACCGCTCGGCAGTCGCGGCGTTGGTGTCGGAGGCCGACGTCGTCGTCCACCTCGCGTTCATCATCATGGGCAGCGCCGAGGAGAGCCGCAGCGTGAACCTCGAGGGCTCGCGCAACGTGTTCGAGGCGACTGCAGGCGCCGGCGCGCAGCGCCTCGTCTACGCCTCGTCGGTCGCCGCGTACGGCTACCACTCCGACAATCCGCAGCCGCTGACCGAGGACGTTCCGGCACGCGGCAGCAAGGAGCACTACTACTCGGCGCAGAAGGCGGCGGTCGAGGCGGCGCTGCGCGAGACGCTCGACGGCACGGCGACCGACGCCTACGTGCTGCGACCGTGCATCGTCGCCGGCCCCGACGCGCCGATGCTGATCGACAGCCTCCCCTACACGCAGGTCTCCGAGCGCCTCCCGCGCGCCGTGCTGCGGCTGCTCGACGGCGTACCGATCCTCAAGCCGGTGCTGCCCGACCCGGGCGTGCCGTTCCAGCTCGTGCATCACGACGACGTCGCCACGGCGATGCGCGCGGCCGTGCTCGGACGCGGGCCGGCCGGCGCCTACAACCTCGCCGCCTCCGGTCGGCTGACCGTCGCGCAGCTGGCCGAGGAGCTCGGCTGGTACTCGATCCCGGTGCCCGAGCTCGCCGTCGACGCGGTCGCCGAGATGATCGGCCGGCTCGGCTTCCTGCCGGCGCAGGCGCAGTGGATCAGCGCCTTTCGCGAGCCCGTGATCATGGACGCATCGAAGGCGCGCCGCGAGCTTGGCTGGCGCCCGCGATATGACGCGCTGCAGACGCTCCGCGCGACGATCGCCGCAGCGCGGATGGATCCACTGATTCGCTGAAACCTGCCGGTCGCGCATCTCGATCTCGAGAACATCGACGTGCGAAGCGTCAAGTGAGTCGGCGTCGTAGGGTTTGCTGACCGATGACCGCCCAACCAGACGCTGAGACGCCCGCGCAACGCGGTGTCGGGCTCGTAACTGACACGACCTCCTACCTGCCACGCGAGCTGCTCGAGCGCTGGCGGATCGACGAGGTCAGCCTGTATGTCGGCTGGGACGGAGAGCTGCGCCCGGAGAGCGAGTACACAGATCTCGACGCGTTCTACGCGAACCTGCACAGCTCGCCCCAGCTGCCGACGACCTCGCAGCCGTCCGTCGGCGACTTCCTCGCCTGCTACGAGCCGCTGATCGACGCCGGGCGCGACGTGCTCTCGATTCACATCGCCGGTGGCCTCTCGGGGACGTGCGAGAGCGCACGCGAGGCGGCGCGCCTGATCGCCGCACGCGGCGGCGCCGGCCGCGTGCGCGTGATCGACGCCGAAACCGGCGCCGGCGGGCTCGGCTGCCTCGTGATCGCCGCAGCTCGCGCGCTGGCGCAGGGCGCGACGCTCGACGAAGCTGAGGCGACGGTCGCCGATGCGCGCGCGACGCTGGACATCTGGTTCTGCCTGGACACGCTCGAGTACCTGCGACGGGGCGGGCGGATCGGCGCGGCACAGGCCGTCGTCGGAACGGCATTGAAGGTGAAGCCGATCCTCACGTTCGCCACCGAGATCGCACCGGTCGGCCGAGTTCGCACGCGGCGGCGCGCATTCGAGCGGATGGTCGAGTACCTCGTCGAGCTGCAGGAGCGCGGCGCGACCGACTGGGTCGTGCAACACGCCCAGTCGAGCGAGGAGGCCGCGCAGCTGGTCGCGCGCGGTAAGGAGATCTTCGGGCACGAGCCGCTGTTCTGCACAGAGGTCGGCCCGGTGCTGGGCGCGCATCTCGGCGCCGGCGTGCTGGTCGGCGGCATGACCACGCAGCAGCCGCCCGCCGGCTGAGCCCCGGCTCGGGCAGAGCGCGTCGAGCCCGCCCCGCGAACGGGACGGGCTCGAGCAGCCGGCGTCAACGCCGGATCGGCGCTACTTGACGACCTTGATGATGCGCTCCATGCCCAGGCGCGTGTGCGGCCGCCCGTCCTGCGTCTGCATGAAGCAGACCTGCACGTACCAGCCCGGCTTGGCCGTGATCACCTCCTGCTGGGAGGCGCCGGTCGAGAGCGGCCCGGCGAAGTTCGCCGGCGGCCCGGCGACGAGCTTTTCAAGCCCCTTTTCGTGGCCTGTCAGCAGGCCCTTGACGACCTTCTGCGCCGCGCTTCTTGCTCTTGACGGCGAATGCGAGGTCCATGTGCACTAGATAGCCTTCGTTTTCGAAGCGCACGAGCTCTCCCGTTTTCAGCACGCTCGGCCCCTTGAAGCCGAAGTCGATCGTCTTCTCGGTCGCTTGCGCGGCCGGCAGGGCAGCCGGCGAGGGTGATGCTGCGACGGTGAACGTCGCGCGCGGCCACTTCGAAGACTTTTCACCTTCGGGATTGATCGCTATGTACGTTCCCGCGGCGAGCTCGGTCTGCGCTTCGGAGGGCTTGCCTTTGCCGGCTTCGTTGTCGAACACGATCGCGCCGACCTGGCTGACAACGTTCGGATCTTTCGAGGCCTGGTTCGTTTCGAACAGCGAGTAGGCCTGCTGGACCGTAGCGCCGGGCTTCAGCAGGATCAGCGTCAGATCTCGGTTCCTTGCCCGACGTGCCGAGCGTCGCGATGTTGACGGCGCCGGACTGCACCGAGCCGGATATGACGACCGAGGTCGGGCTGACCGTCGCCGTCAGCGTCGGCAGCGTGGCGGCGCTCGATCCGCTTGCGAGTAGACCGGCGCCGGCCAGCGCCAGTGCGAGCGCGGTGCAAGCGACGGCGGCTGTTCGCGTCGGTGAGGCCGTGGAGTGGCGGAGTGTCATCCTCGAGTCCCTTTCGATCGATCGAAGCCGATCTCCGCCCGTGGAACTCAACCCCCCGGCGAAGCGACCCCCTTGCAGGCGATCGGCCCCTACTTGTGAGTGTTTGACGGCTGGACTCCCTCCCGGCGCATGAACTCCGCCTCCGTGCGCCGCGAAGTATAGGTCTCGCTACATCTCCTTTACAAGGGCTCCCGCCCGGCTGTCGCGCTCAATCCGGATGTGAGGATGGGGCCATCGAGTGCCGCTCGCACGGCCACGGCGTCCCGTGCTCTTGCCTCGTTGCCGAAGTGCTTGCGGCCATACATGCTCCTACTTCCGGGCACCGTGGCGCACCGTGGCCAGGCAACACCTATAATCAAGGTTCGCCGCTAAGCTTTGTTATATGCCCAGCTTGGTAAAGCTTCGCTGGACTCCAGCGATCACCGAGGGCCTGCCTCGCGCAGACCGCGATGGCTGCACCTATGAAGCCTATGTGCCCGACCCTCTCGCCGACAGGCCGATCAACCTGACCGGTCAGACGGCGGCCGATGCTGCCGACGCCGAACACGCGATCCATCGCCTGCAGGCCGGCGCGCACACGCTCGCCGACACCGAGGCAATCGCACGGCTACTGCTACGCGCCGAGGCCGTCGCCTCCTCGAAGATCGAGGGCCTCCAGATCGGCGGACGTCGCCTGCTGAAAGCACAGCTCGCGGAGGCCCAAGGCCGACCGCCCGCCGACGTAACCGCACAGGAGATCCTCAACAACATCAACGCGATGGCCCAAGCGCTCGCCGAGCAGCAACCCGGCGCACCAATCACGATCGAACGGCTGCTGGACACACACACCCGGCTGCTGAGCGCCACCAGCCTTGAGGATGAGGCGGGCAGGCTGCGTGAGGCACAGAACTGGATCGGCGGCAGCTCGTACAACCCGTGCAGCGCCGAGTTCACACCGCCACCGCCCGGTCGGGTGCTCGAGCTGATGGAGGATCTGTGCGAGTTCTGTAACCAGGACCGCCTGCCGGCGCTCGCACAGGCCGCGATCGCGCACGCCCAGTTCGAGACGATTCACCCATTCATCGACGGCAACGGCCGCGTCGGGCGAGCCCTGATCCAGCTGATCCTGCGCCGGCGCGGCCTCACCGGCAACATCACCCCCCCGATCTCACTCGTGCTCGCCACCCGCCCTCGCGATTACGTGGGCGGCCTGACCGCCACCCGCCACACCCAGCGCGCCGACAGCTCCGCCGCACAACAGGGACTGAACACGTGGGTCGCAACATTCGCCGCCGCGACCAGCCGCGCCGTAACGGACGCCGAAACCTACGAGCAGACAGTCAGCGAGATCACCGCGCGCTGGCGGGAGCGCCTGAGCCCGCTACGCCAGGGCTCTGCCGCCGCGCTTCTCCTCGACGTGCTGTCCGGCGCGCCGATCATCACCGTCAACAGCGCCGCCGCGCTGACCGGCCGAAGCGAGCAGGCCATCAATACCGCGATCCCAAGGCTGCTCGACGCGGAGATCCTCTCCCAGACCACGATCGGCAGACGCAACCGGGCGTTCGAGGCAACCGAGATGATCGACGCTTTCAACGAACTCGAGCGGGAACTCGCAACACCCACTCCCAACACGCACTAGCCGCGACGTCCACGGCCAACGCCGCGGTCGGGGCTAGGCAGCAGGCGGCTCTGCTTGACCGAGCGCAGCCAGGACCTGCGCATCATGCTTGGCGGGCTTCACGTTGCGAAGCACCTCGGCTATCTCCCCGTCCGAGTCGATGATGAACGTCGTGCGCTGCATACCCCAATAGGTGCGGCCGTACATCGACTTCTCGACCCACACGCCGTAGGACTCGGCAACGGCGTGATCCTCGTCGGCCAACAGCGTGAAGCCGAGCGAGAACTTGTCGTAGAACTTCTTGACCTTGGCGACCGGGTCCGGTGAGACGCCGAGCACGACCGCGCCTGCGTCGAGGTACTCGGCACTTCGATCCCTCACCCCGCAGGCCTGCGTCGTGCAGCCCGGCGTGTCGGCCTTCGGATAGAAGTAGAGAACGACGCGCTGACCGCGAAAGTCCGAGAGCCGCACCGGGCGGCCGTCCTGGTCGGGCAGCTCGAAGTCGGGAGCCTTGTCGCCTTGCTCGATCACGCCGGCATCCTAGCGGCCGAGTTAGGGCTTGCTATCCGCGCGACGATCACGGGAATCGCAGCATGAACCGCCCGACGACGCGCGCGGTACGGTCGATCGGCTTTGGGAGCCCGCCGGGGTACCTGTAGACATATTGCGGCAGGACACCGGTCACCGGAACGCAGGGGGCCGGTCCAGGTTCGCAGCTTCCATACTCGGTGCTGTGACCGGCACACGGCTGCGCGGCGCTGCACCGAGGACGATGGGGAACGGCGTACACAGCACCTTCGTAATCACCCCCCTGGCACCACTCATCGTCAGCCGACGCGGCCGCGTAGAGCCTCAGCTTGATCCAACGATCGGCGCGCGGATAGGCGTAGGCGGTTCTTCGCATATCGCTGGATACCGCACACTGAGGTGGCGCGGGTTTGGTGCCTTCGATGAAGTCGGTGAGCACGACCACTGCGTAGTAGTAGCCGCCGCGCGGAAGATGTCCGTGCGGCGGAAAGCTGATCGCAACCGACCGCCGGGGGCTCGGAGCCGTGGGAACTCGGACCGAGACCGGCCCAAGTGACGCGAGAGCCGTGGCCGCGCTCACGGCAGCGCAGACGACGCACGCTGCTGCGACGACGAGGTGAGTCCTCAGCCTCGCGCGGTGCATCCCGAACTCTCGGCCTTCGGACAGCAGTAGAGAACGACGCGCTGACCGCGAAAGTCCGAGAGCCGCACCGGGCGGCCGTCCTGGTCGGGCAGCTCGAAGTCGGGGGCCTTGTCGCCTTGCTCGATCACGGGGCGATCCTAACGACCTCCTACCGCAAGGCAGACGGCCGGCAGAGCTACATGCGATCGGCGACGATCCGTGCCGTTAGAAGCCGCACAATGAGGGCAGCCATGCCCCATGCTCACGGTGCTCTCAATCCTGTTTGCTGTCAGCGTGATTCTGCTTATCGCGGCGGCGACGGGATCGATCGCGGAGCGGAAGGGACGGCCGTACTGGCTGTATTTCGCGGCGTCTCTGTTCGTTGGGCCGCTCGCCCTAGTCGGCGCGCTTCTGCTGCCGCGACGGCGGACCATCTAACGCCGATTCTCTCGAGCGCAACGGCAGTTCTTGCGTTTACGAAAAATGACAAGCGGACGAAGCGTCGGCGGTAGTGGGCCACCAGGCCCGCCGCAGACAACCTAATTCGATTTGGGCCGGTCAGTTCTTCGGCAAAGCTTCGGCCAGTCGCAGATGAGGCCGATACGTTTGCCCCTTGCGCGCGTTGTGCATCGCTTGTGTTCTAGCTGTCGGCATCGGGGTCGCAGGCTGCGGTGGAAAATCGACGCCGACCACGACGAACGGTCGGCATGGGCACCACTCCAAAGCGCGGTACTAGATTCCCCCTGCCCGGTTCCAGCGTCCTACCGGCGCGAGATGATCCTCGGCGTAAAGATCGGCGCGAAACCCGAGGCTTGGAACCATCTGCGTGCGAGTCGGCGCCGAGGGCGTGAGCGGCGCACGGGGTGACGACCGAGATGGCCGGCGTGTACCGGTTTCGAGACGAAAAGGTGATTGCAGCAAAAGGCTTCACGAATCTCGCCGAGGCCCTCAAAGCCTTTGGGCTCGAGGAGTAGGAGCCGTGCCGCCCGACCGTCAGCCGCGTGAACCAGCGTCCGGCCGTCGTGGCAGGGTGCGGCGCACCTAGGACGTGGATGGAGACCCAGGAATCCCAGGTGCGCCAAGGATCGCATCGGTCGTCCTCGGCGGGGGCGCGATGTATGCAAGCGGCTGGTGCAGCGTCCGCAAGATACGCGTGGCGCTTTGCGATGTTCTGAACACTCGACGGCCTCACGGAGCTCACGCCGCATCTGCGTGCGCCTTGCATCGCCTCGTTGACGCTCGCGCACCGTCCCTCTACAGTCGCGCACGTGGCCGCACTCGCTTCACCACCGGCAACAATCAGCGTGTCTGGGCATCGGCGTGATCATCGTCCTGTTCGTGCCTGCTCGTCTGGGCCCTCTGGTTTGCTTTCGGCCCGCAGGCATTGGGGTTGCCCGCGATGATCGGCCTGCTCGTCGTGATAGCCGGCATATCGGTCTTCGGAAACGACGGCGTCGGCGGGATCGCATTCGTGATCCTGGGGCTGATCGCACTGGCTCTCGTGATCGGCGCGGCAATGCGGCTCGGAAACGACCGGCCCCGTCGCCGTCCCTGAGAGGACGACGAGCTTAGGCTCGCGCGCCGGCCGCACTTTGAGCAGTCGACCGCCTCGATCCGCTCGCGAGGCTGCCGGCCGGCGCATGCCTATGGCAAACTCGCAACGTGGACGCTGTCGCGACGTACCTCGAGGCAAGCGAGACAAACGACATCGATCGGTTGCTCGAGTCGCTGACATCCGACGCCGAGCTCGTCTCACCGATCTCCGGCCGGATGGTCTTTCGCGGCGAGCACGATCTGCGGATCCTGCTGTCCGCCGTCTACGGATCGATGAGCGGGCTGCGCTGGGATCCGGCCGTCGGCGACGGCAAGACGATGGTCGCGCTGGGCGACGGCAAGATCGGACCGCTCCGTCTGACCGACGCGCAGGTTTTCGAGCTGGCGGACGACGGCCGCATCCGCCGCATCCGGCCGCACCTGCGGCCGTGGCTTGCGCTGACGCTGTTCGCGCTGGTTCTCGGACCCAAGGTCGCGCGTCACCCTCGCGTCGTCTTTCGGGCGCTGCGCTCTTAGTCGCGTCAGGCACAGAACGCGCCTCAAGCGGCCTCGGCCAGAGCGATCGAGCGCAGCTCCTCGAGGCACCGTTTCAGCAGCCGCGAGACCTGCATCTGTGAGACGCCGATCCGCTCAGCGATCTGCGTCTGGCTGAGTTCCTCGCCGAAGCGCATGTGCAGGATCTCGCGCTGCTCGGGCGTGATCTGCTGGATCGCCGAGGCGACGGTCAGACCTAGCTCGACGAGCTCGAAGTGCGAGTCGTCGCTGCCGAGCGCGTCGGCAAAGGTCTCCTGCGCGCGGCCGTTCTCTTCGCCGCGCGGAGCGTCGATCGACAGCGAGCCATATCCCTGCAGTGCCTGCAGGCCGTCGAGCACCTCCTCGGTGCCGAGCTCCAGGTACTCGGCCAGCTCGTTGACGGTCGGCGCGTGCCCGTAGCGCTCGGCCAGCTGCGACTTCGCGTCGCGAAGGCTCAGCGCTCGCTCCTGTGCGCCGCGCGGGACGTGGACGGCCCAACTGCAGTTGCGGAAGTAGCGGCGCAGCTCGCCGAGAATCGTCGGCACGGCAAACGCCTGAAAGGGGAAGCCGCGGTCGGCGTCGAAGCGATTCAGCGCTTTCAGCAGCCCCAGCTGGGCGACCTGGAATAGGTCGTCGAATGGCTCCGAGGTGTTCTTGTAGCGTCGCGCCAGGCTGCGCGCAAGCGGCGTGTAGTGGCTGATGAGTGCTTCGCGCGCGAGCTCGTCGCCTTCGTTGTGCCAACGCAAGAACAGAGCGTGCTCGTCGATCCGGCTGCCGCGAGGCCGCCGGCGCGCGGCCGGTTCGGCTGCAGGTGTGAGCGTGCTGATCGGGTTAGTCATCGATCATCTCCTTGTTTGCGCAGGCGTGCCGGAGCGATCTGTTCCTGCGCTGCCGCTCTTGGCGAGCCGGTCGGGCTGTGCTGCCTTTGTGCCAGGCAGCTCGTGCAGGTGGCCGGACGAAAGCTCGCGACTCGATGAGACGCGCAGTTCGACCAGCACGCGTGAGCGGGCAAGGCAACGTGGACAACGCTCGACCAGCGGCTCGTGACGCTTGGTCTCGATCACGAGCTGACAGCGGGGGCAATGCAGAAACAGCACCGGCGCTCCTGAAGTCAGGTTTGGCGGCCGGCAGGCGCAGCGCTCAAATGTCGCCGCAGTCGTTCCTCCGCTTTCACACGGAAACCCCCGTGAGGAGGACCCCGCAAGTTCATTTTACCCAAGCGGCGCCAGTCCAAACCTCGGCGCCGGATCGGCCTACTGCTCTGCAGGCACCGCCGAGCGCGGAGCTGGCGCTGCGCCGTCTCGATCGGCCGCTTTGCCCTCCGGCGCGGCGAGCTCACCGTTGGCCGACTCGCCGCTCTCGGGCTCGAGCGACTCGGAGCCGCGCGGGTGCAACACGAAGATCTCGGCCTGCATGTCGTTCGACGGGTCGTTGGCGCTCATGAACGAGCGGACCGAGCGGTGCAGGATCGACTCGACGGCGGCGCGATAGTCGCTCTCGATCGACTCCTGCATCGCGAGCCGCGAGCGGACGACCTCCTGTGAGTGCCCGTGATCGTGAAGCGTCTGCTCGCCGCGCGTGAAGCCGCCTTCGAGCACGACGGTCAGCAGATCCTGCGAGAGATGCGCGCGTGCCTTGACCGGGCCCTTGCCGTAGAAGCGCTTGTGGATCCGGACGACGGCGTTGGAGATGTCGGCCAGGACCTGCCCGCGCTCTCCACTCGCGTGATCGCCGACGACAAGCTCGTCACTGCCCTGACCCTGATGATCCATCGACGTCGCCCCCGTCTCTATCGCTGTTCAGCGGGGCGCTCCGGCTGCGCAACAGCGCTCTACGCGTGCCGGACGACGCCTGCCCGCGCGCCGCCGCCCGTTCGGCACGCAGCGCACCGTTCACACGATATCGCGCCCAGCGTGTCGCGATGCCGGGTGCTCGCCGCCGGCGCAGCGCGAGAAGGCGTTCACGGCAGCAGATCGACGACGACCGCTCCGTGGCGATCGCGCAGCCGCTCGGCGATCAGCGAGCGGTGACAGGCGCGCGCATCACGCTCGACACATAGCAGCGCCGTGCGGTGATCGCTCGGCAGCTTTGCAGCGAGCGCGGCGAGGTCGACGCGATCGAGGATCTCGGCGAGGTAGCGGCGGCGGTACTCCTCTGCGAGCACGCTGCGCGAGCGCTTGCCCTCTTTCAGCCGTGCGTCCTCGCGATACTGCAGGTGGCGCAGCTCGGTGCTGGGCGCGAGCTCCTTGTGATGCTCATAGGCGATTCGCGCATCGCGCAGCGCAGCCTGCAGCCTCAGCGAGTTGGCCCACGCGTACTCTGAGCCGCGGACGCCGCGACGCTGGCGCACGTCCAGCAGCAGCGTGACATCGGCCGCGCGAAGCGACTCGAGGAAGCGCGGCAACGTCGCGCCGTAGACGCCGACGGTTGCGACCTGCGGACCGGCCACGGCGCTCAGATCACTGCTGTGTGTCGGCGCGCGACTCGCCCGGCCAGGCGCCTGTCAGGCGCGAGAAGGCCTCGCGCGAACCGTGGTCGGCGAGGCCCTTGACGAGCCGGAACAGGGCGCCTTCGAGCACGAGTGCCAGTGCGAGCTTTCCGATCGCGACCGGGCGCTGCTCGGGCTTTGGCGGCTGCTCGTCGTCGACGACGCCCCAGACGCGCTGGAACAGCTTGCGGCCGAGCACTCCTGCAAGGACTCCCGCGACGATGCTGACCGGTCTGAAGATCAACTTGCTCATTGGTACTCGCTCGACATTCTCGCAGCAACGCTCGTGCGGCTGCGACGACGCCCGCTCGGCCGCGCCGCTTCTGGCCGCGCACCGACCTGAGAGAGGATGCGAGTCCGCGAGACCCGAAGAAGGCACCACGTTCCTCGCACCCATACGGCGCCGCCGAGCGACACGTGACGCTCGGCGAAGCCCTCCGTACTCCTATAGCCGCGTGGCTTGCGGCTAAACGGATCTGCGCGAGTGTCGGGCGCCGATTGCAGGCGCCGGCGCCGCGCGCTCAGCCGCGCATGGAGTCGAGCAGCCGCCGGCGCGCCGCGTCGATCTCCTCGAGCGCCTCGTCGCGCCCGCGCCAGCCCTCGACGCTGACCTGCTTGCCCTCGAGGTCCTTGTAGATCGTGAAGAACTGCTCGATCTCCTGACGCAGCAGGAGCGGCAGCTCCTCGAGCAGTTCGTAGCCGTTCCAATAGGGGTCGTGCACCGGCACGCAGATGACCTTGTCGTCGATGCCCTTCTCGTCGCGCATCATGAACATGCCGAGCGCCTTGACGGGGATCAGGCAGCCGGGAAACGTCGGCTCGTGCAGGCAGACGAGCGCATCGAGCGGGTCGCCGTCCTGACCGAGCGTGCCGCGCAGGAAGCCGTAGTCGGTCGGGTAGGTCGCAGCGCTCATCAGCAGCCGATCGAACTTGATGCCGCCGAGCTGCGGGTCGTACTCGTACTTGTTGCGCGTCCCCTTCGGGATCTCGACTACACAGACGAGCGACTCGTCGTGCTCGGCGCTGGTCGCTGACATGCGATGACCGTAGCGTCTCGCAGGCCGCCGGCCGGTTCGCTCAACGGAGTAGCCGCGACAGCCGCCGGTCCTTCAGCACGCGCCCGTCGGTCTGGTCGTGCGGGCAGTAGGCGATCACGTAGTCCTCGAAGTGGACCGCCTCGAGCGTCGCTCCGCAGCGCGGGCACGGCTCGCCCTCGTGGCGATGGACCTTCAGCGGCATCGGCAGCTTGTCGGGAATCGGAAGTTCGACGACCTCCTCGTAGTGAGCGATCGCCGCGCCGAGCACTTCGACGATCGCCGCGCGCAGGCGTGCTCGCTCCCGCTCGTCGAGGTCGGCAGCTCGCTTGAAGGGCGACAGCTCGGCCGTCCACAGGATCTCGTCGACCCACGAGCGCCCGATGCCGGCGATCGTGCGCTGGTCGCGCAGCAGCGAGTGCAGCGGTCGCGGCGTGTCGAGCAGCTCGGCCAGCTCCTCGCCGTCCGGCGGATCGGGCCACGCTTCCGGGCCGAGCGTCGCCAGCGCCTCGTCCTGCTCGAGCGCCGAAGCGGGCAGCAGCTTGACCCAGGCAGCCTGCTTGGAGCCGAACTCGCGCAGGCGCAGCTCGCGGCCATCGGCGAGTCTCACGAGCAGCCGCGACGTGCGATCGCGTGGGCCGGCACGCTTCTCGTACAGCTGCAACCGGCCGGCCGACATCAGGTGGATCAAGAGCGCGAGCTCAGCGCCGTCGCCGGCACCGCCGGTTTCGATGATCAGATGCTTGCCGCGCCGGCGCACGGCGGCGATCCGCTCGCCGGCCAGCGCCGCCAGCGGCGGATCGAACGTCTTCAGCGCATTGATGCCCGGCGCGATCGCCGACTCGATCTCAGCGCCCGCGAGCGCACGATCGAGCAACCGCGCGGTTATCTCGACCTCGGGAAGCTCGGGCATCGCCCTCCAGGTTAGGAGGGCGATGCCTGTGGCGACCGAAGACCCCGCCGCGCGCCGGCCAAGCCCACCCGCGCCTAGGGCGTCGCTGGCCAAGCGGGGCAAGGACGCACCCTGACGGGCACAAGCAGGATCGCGTGGCGTGCGGATAGCACGCGAG
The DNA here is from genome assembly GCA_963812575.1 of uncultured Solirubrobacteraceae bacterium. GTDB lineage: Bacteria > Actinomycetota > Thermoleophilia > Solirubrobacterales > Solirubrobacteraceae > Palsa-744. Next base: position 48,339 of record CAWEVS010000007.1, read on the forward strand.
CGACCGAGGACGCCGCCGCGCGCCGGCCAGCGTCGCCCTAGTGGGCTGCGATCGGTGGTCCTTCGTACTTGACGCCCGTCGGGCTGACCCACTTCACGCGCCAGCGCGAGCCCTTCGTCGACGATCTCAGCGTCCAGTAGCCGAGGCTGTTCGTCGTGACTGTCTTCAGCGTCCGGTACTTGTGCGAGCCCTTCGGCTCTACGAGCACGGTCAGCTTCGTTGCGCCGGTAGTCGGACGCACGAGACCCCACAGCGAGTAGCCGTGGCCGGATTTCGAGACGACGAGCGGAACCGGCCAGGCGGCGTACAGCGGCTTTGGCGCGCCGGAGATGTACAGCAGGCCGGTCTGGAAGCCGATCGTGCCGCCGTTGACGCTCGAGCCGGGCTTGCCGCCGAGCGGGTCGTCGACCAGCAGGTACTGCGAGAAGGCCGAGACGCGCGCGTTGTTCCACGCGATCTTTTCGGCGATCGCGTCGAATTCGGCCTGTTGCGCGGCCGGCACGCCGAAGTACTTGTTCGGCTTGCTCTGCACGCCGAACTCGGTCAGGTAGATCGGCAGGTTCGTCGTCGTCGCGTGCGCTGCGAACGCTTTGCTGAGCGCGCTCGACAGGCGCGAGAGCACGGCGATCGTGACGTCGTCCTTCGGCCACTTGCTGTACAGCGGCCCGGCTGCCGTCGAGTATGCGTGGTGCGCGTAGCCGGCGGCCGTGAGCGGCGTGCACGAGCTCGATTTCCTGTACTTGGCGTTGAGGCAGAGCGTTTCGCGCAGGAACAGCAGCGGAGCTACGTCGTGCAGCAGCGCTTTCGCTTTTTCGCGCTTGTAGTTGACCGAGTCGTATCCGGTCGGCGCGGTCTCGCCGATCAGCACCTTCGGGCTGGCGATGCCGCCCGCTTTCAGCCCGGCGAAGCCGGCTTGGTAGAGCGCGCGGTAGATCCGCGGCGAGGCGGGCGTGCCGTTCGTGTTCCACTGCGGCTGCAGGAAGGCGGGGTGGTTCGGCTCGTTCCAGATCGAGAACAGCGAGACGGTCGAGCCATACGGGCCGGCTCGGGCCGTAGTGGCGCGCGACGGCCGTCATGAATTCTTCGAAGTCTTTCGGATCCGGTTTCGTGACGTACGGCGCTTTCTTGTTCGAGGTCGCCCAGCGCGGCACCGGCGAGGTCACGGTCAGCAGCACTTTCCAGTGCAGCCGCTGCGCTTCGGCGATCAGCGCGTCGTATTCGCCCCAGACGTAGTTGCCGGGATTGGTCAGGTCGTATGGCGGCTTGGCCGTGCCGGTCGGGCTTGGTGCGACGTCGGCCCAGTACAGCTCGACGCGTAGCGCTTTGACGCCGAGGTGCTGCATCTGGACGATCGCCTTGGGGCGCGTCTTGGCGTTCAGCAGCGTCGTCGAGCCCTCGAAGTAGTTGGTCTGCGCGTGCGATGCGAGCGCCGGTGCGGCGCTCAGTGCGGCTGCGGCCAGGCCGCAGAAGGAGATTGTGAGGAGAAGCTTGCGGATTCGGGACATGGTTGCTTGAGACACTCGCGCCGGCGCAAGGTTGCGGTCGCTGCAGCGGCGCGACGTGTAGCTTTGCGCCAGTGAGTACAGCCATCGCACCGGACGACATCGTGCAGACGGCGGCCGAGGGGCGCGCCAACGAGCGTGCACCGCTGCTCGTGCTGGAGCCGCTCGAGGCGTTCCTCGACGCGCACGGCCTCGGCGAGGGCGCGATCGAGGCCGAGCCGATCGGCGAGGGCCACTCGAACGTCACCTACCTGATCCGCCGCGGCGGGCGCGAGATGGTGCTGCGCCGACCGCCGCGCCCGCCGCTGCCGCCGAGCGCGCACGACGTGTTGCGCGAGGCGCGCCTGCTGCGCGCGCTCGAGCCGACGCCTGCGCGCGTGCCGGCCGTGCTTGCGGTGTGCGACGAGGAGGCCGTGATCGGCAGCCCGTTCTACGTGATGGAGCTGATCGAGGGCGAGGTGATCGTCACGGAGATACCTGCGGCGATCGACACGCCGAGCGAACGGGCGCGGATCAGCGACGAGCTGATCGACGCGCTCGTCGAGATCCACGCGGTCGACTGGAGCGCCGCCGGGCTCGAGGGCTTCGGCAAGCCGACCGGCTATCTGCAGCGCCAGCTGCGTCGCTTCGGCGGGCTGTGGGAGCTGAACAGGACGCGAGAGATTCCGGCCGTCGAGCGCGTCGGCGCGTGGCTGGCCGAGAACATGCCGGAGTCCGGCCCGGCGACGATCGTGCACGGCGACTTTCGGCTCGGCAACACGATCTTCGCGCCGGGCGCGCCGGCGCGGCTGCTCGGCGTGCTCGACTGGGAGATGGCGACGATCGGCGATCCGCTGGCGGACGTCGGCTACCTGTGCATGATGTGGACCGAGCCGGGAGACCCGAAAAAGGGCATGCGCGAGGCGCTCGGCGTGGTCACGCGGCTCGAGGGCTTTCCGACACGAGCGGAGCTGATCGCAACCTACGAAGAGCGCTCGGGGCGCTCGATGCGCGATCTGCGCTGGTACACGACGCTGGCCGTCTGGAAGTCGGTCGTGTTCATGGAGGGCAACTACAAGCGCGCTGTCGCCGGCACGACCGACGATCCGTATCTGAAGTCGTTCGGCGACGGCGTCGTCGAGATGGCAGAGCAAGCCGAGCTGATCGCGCATGGCGAGGACTGAGGATGCGCAGCGCAGCGCGCTGCTGATCGACTGGGGCGGTGTCTTGACGAGCAACCTGTTCGAGTCCTTCGGCGCCTACTGCGAGCGCATGCAGATCGACCCGCAGACGTTGCGCGGGCGCTTCAGCAAAGACCCCGAGTGCCGTGCGCTCTTGATCGCGCTCGAGAAGGGTGAGCTGCAGGAGCCTGACTTCGAGCGCCGCCTGGCCGAGCTGCTCGAGATCGACTCCGACGGGCTCGTCGACGGGCTGTTCGCCGGCGTGCAGCCGGACGTCGCGATGGTCGAGGCGGTGCGAAAGGCGCGCGAAGGCGGCGTGCGCACGGCGCTCGTCTCGAACTCGTGGGGCGTGCACCGCTATCCGCACGACCTGTTCGACGCGCTGTTCGACGGCGTCGTGATCTCGGCCGAAGAGGGCACGCGCAAGCCGTCGCGGCGGATGTACGAGCTCGGCGCCGAGCGCGCCGGCACGACGCCGGAGCAGGCGGTCTTCGTCGACGATCTTCCGTTCAACCTGAAGCCGGCCGAAGAGCTCGGCATGGCGACCGTTCACCACACGAGCGCCGAGACGACGATTCCCGAGCTCGAGCGACTGCTCGGGCTCAAGCTCTCCTGAGCGGAGCGCGCGAGAGGTTTTGATTGCCGTCGCTTCGCGACGGCTGATATCCGCTGGAGAAAAGGCGCCGATCAGCGGGCGATTTGGCTCATGCGCCGGGTGTTCGCGGCCGAGAAGAGCACATGTACCGGGGAGCGCTCGACGCGGACGTCGCGATCGCCGATGCGCGGCCGGTGCGAGCCGCCACGAGATTCGATCTCGGGCTCAGAGCGCGCATCCTCGCCGCGCTGTTCGCGGCCGGCGCGACGCTCGCGCTGCTGACGACGGCGCTGCCGCACTCTGCGAAGGCGAACGTGCTCGGCGTGCTGTGCGTCGTCGCCGTCGCCTATGCGGTCGCAGGCCTACTGTTCTGGCGCGCCGGGCACATCGCGGCCGGTGTGCTGCCGCTGGCGCTCGGCGGCGGCACGACGCTGATCACTGCTGTCGCCTACTTCTCGGCGGAGAACCCGAGCCCGCTGATCTTCCTGTACCTGTGGGTGTTCCTCTACTCGGCCTACTTCTTCACGACGACGATGCTCACCGCGCAGGTCGCCTACGTCGGCGCGAGCTTCGCGGTCCTGCTCACCGAGCGCGCACCGGTGGAGCGGATCACGGCTTGGTGGCTGGTCGGAATGGGCACGCTGGCCGTCGCTGCGATCGTGATTCGCGTGATGCGCGAGAACGTCGAGCTGTTGATCGCGCGGCTGCATGACTCGGCGCGCAGCGACCCGCTGACGTTGCTGACGAACCGGCGCGGCTTTCGCGAGGCGCTCGATCTGGAGCTGGCCCGCGCGCGCCGGCGCAGCGGGCAGCTGACTCTGATCGTCGGCGACATCGATCGCTTCAAGGAGGTCAACGACCGCGCCGGCCAGCAGGTGAGCGACGCGGCGCTACAGCTGATCGCGCAGCTGCTCGCTCGCGGCAAGCGTGACGGCGATGCGCTCGCGCGAGTCGGCGACGGCGAATTCGCGCTGGTGCTGCCCGATACCGATCAGAACGGCGCGTTCGTGATCGCCGAGCGACTGCGCAGCTCGGTGCGCGTCGAGTTCCGCGACCGCACAACGCCGGTCACGATCAGCTTCGCGCTCGCCGGCTATCCACGCAACGGCGAGACGGCCGCGGCGCTGCTGCGCGCGAGCGGTGAGGCGCTGCAGGCGGCGAAGTGGAACGGCGGCGATCGCACGATGATGCACACGCCGGCGATGCGCATCGTTCCGCAGCTCGACGGCGAGGGCGCCGACATCGCCGCCGAACGGCTGCTCGGGGTGATGCTCGATCTCGCCGAGACGGTCGACCTGCGCTTCAGCGGTACCGCGCGGCACTCGGAGACCGTCGGGCGCTACGCCGAGATGATGGCGCGAGAGCTGGGGCTCTCCGAGGCGCGCATCGGCCGCGTGCGCCTGGCCGGCCTGATGCACGACATCGGCAAGGTCGGCGTTCCCGACAGCATCCTGCAGAAGCCCGGCAGACTCAACGACGCCGAGCTCGAGGTGATCAGGCGCCATCCCGAACTGGGCGCGCAGATGCTCGACCATCCGAGCCTGGCCGACGTCGGTGAATGGGTCGGCGCGCATCACGAGCAGCCCGACGGCGACGGCTATCCGAATCGCCTGACCGGCGACGCGATCCCGCTGGAGGCGCGGATCCTGGCGGTCGCAGACGCCTACGAGGCGATGACCAGCGACCGCTCCTACCGCTCGTCGCTCGAGCACGCGGCCGCCAAGCGCGAGCTCGAGCGCTGCGCCGGCACGCAGTTCGACGTGCGCGTCGTGCGCGCGCTGATCGCGCTGCTCGACCGCGAAACCGAATCGGCCGTGGTCGCGCTCGGCCACAGCTGAGCGACCGTCCTCAGCGGCGCCCGGCCCGGAGCGCTACGCACCGGGCCGGTCCCATGCGTCGCTAGTCCCGCCGACCTCTGCCGTAGAGAAACTTGAACATGCCTGCGAGCAGGCGCGAGTTACGGCTCTTGTACGGGTACATGTGCGGTTCGCGCTTCAGCGCGAGCTTCGGCGTGACGACGATCGCCTGCTGTGAGGTGTACTTGCGAATGCCGCCGGCGCCGTGGCGCGAGCCGAGGCCCGACGCCTTCGCGCCGCCCATCGGCAGCTCCAGCGCCGTGTAGTTGATCATCGCGTCGTTGACGTTCGCCGCGCCCGTTTCGAGCCGCCGGGCGACGGCCTCGCCGCGTTCGGTGTCACGCGAGAAGACCGACGCGCCGAGCCCGTAGGGCGAGTCGTTCGCGAGCCTGACGGCCTCGTCGGTGTCGGCGACCTTCATGATCGGCAGCGTCGGGCCGAACGTCTCCTCGGTCATGCACTTCATCGTGTGATCGACGTCGACGAGCACGGTCGGCTCGTAGAAGCGCCCGCGGCCTTTCGTGACGGTGTGGCCGCCGGCGAGCACGCGCGCGCCCTTGTCGACGGCGTCGGTGACGTGGTCTTCGATCGTCTGCAGCTGCGGCGGGAACGTGATCGCGCCGACCTCGACCGAGCCCGGCCCGTTCGGCTCGCCGACGCGCAGCGCGCGCACTTTGTCGGAGACTTTGGCGACGAACTCGTCATAGACCGGCGCCTCGACGTAGACGCGCTCGATCGAGATGCACGTCTGCCCGGCGTTCTGCATCGAGTAGTAGGTCGCGAAGTTCGCCGCGCGCTCGAGGTCGGCGTCGGAGAGCACGATCATCGGGTCCTTGCCGCCGAGCTCGAGCGACGCCGGGATCAGCCGCCGGCCGGCCGCTTCGGCGACCTTGCGCCCGGTGCGCGTGGAGCCGGTGAACATGATCATGTCGACCTGCTCGATCAGCGCCGCGCCGGTCTGCCCGCGGCCGGTCGCGACCTGGAAGATGTTGTCCGGAAGACCGCACTCGCGCAGTCCTTCGGCCATCAGCATCGAGGTCAGCGGCGTGATCTCCGACGGCTTCAGGATCACGCTGTTGCCGGCCATCAGCGCCGGGATGCAGTCGCCGAAGGAGTTCGTCAGCGGGTAGTTCCACGGGCCGATCACGCCGATCAGCCCGAGCGGGCGGTGGCGCAGGATCAGCTTCTTGCCCTTGACCAGCAGCTGGCTCGACTTGACGCGCTCGTCGGCCAGGTAGCCGGCCGCGTTCTTCGCCCAGAAGCCGAATGCGTTGCCGGCGTAGGAGATCTCGGCGAGCGAGGCGTCCTCGAAGGTCTTGCCGGTCTCGGAGATGATCGTCGCGATCACCTGATCGGCGTTGTCCATCAGCCACTTCTGCGCGCGCAGCATGATGCGAGCGCGGCCGTCGAAGCCATACGCCTCCCACTCCGGCTGCGCTGCGCGAGCGCGCGCGGCCATCGCCGCGACGACGTCGGCGTCCAGATCGGGAACCGACGCGACGATCTCGCCGGTCGCCGGGTTCTCGACCTCGATCGCTGTGCCGGCCGGCGCGCCGCCGTTCACGATCGGTGGTGCCTGCTCGACGGTCTGCTCGACGCTCTCAGCCTGCTCGACGGACGCCATCTGACCCTCCCCTACCTCGCTCGTAGCTGCTGGCTCTCTGGCCAAACAGATTACTCCTCGTTATACGAACTAGGAGAGCTCGATCGAGGAGATGCCGATCGGCTCGACCGGGCGATCGCCGGCATCGGTCTCGGCGCTCTCGAGCTGATCGACGACGTCCATGCCGTCGCTGACCTGGCCGAAGACCGTGTGCTTGCCGTCGAGCCACGGCGCGGCGGCGGTCGTGACGATGAAGAACTGCGAGCCGTTCGTGTTCGGACCGGCGTTCGCCATCGCCAGCGCGCCGCGCACGATCTTGTGCGAGTTGATCTCGTCCTCGAAGGTGTAGCCGGGGCCGCCGGTGCCGGTACCCAGCGGGTCGCCGCCCTGGATCATGAAGTCCTTGATCACGCGGTGGAACGAGAGCCCGTCGTAGAAGCCGTCGCCGGCGAGCTTGCGGAAGTTCTCGACGGTCTTCGGCGCGTCCTCGTCGAACAGCTCGAAGACGATCGGGCCGGCTGTGGTCTGCATCGTGGCTGTGGACATTCGATTTACCTCCGCGAGGCTCGGCGCCTCGCGCTCGTGGTGGATTGCGCCTGCGCGACGCTCATACGCGCTGCAGGCTGAGCTCTGCTCCGCGCACCGCGTGGCCGTCGAGCGAGTCGATCACGCGATCGGCCTCGCCGGCCGGGACGGACAGGAAGGAGAAGCGATCGAGCACGAGCACGTCGCGCACCGCCTCGCCGTCGAGGCCGGCAGACGAGGTCACGGCGCCAACGATGTCGGCGACGTTGAGGCCCGTCGCGCGGCCGCCGTCGAGCACCAGCTTGACGTAGGGCTCCTGCTCGTCGCGGCGCGAGATGCGCGGCTTGGAGTGCCGTCGCGGGCGCTCGCTGACCGGCGTCGGCGCCGCCTCGGCGCCCTGCTCCCATTTGGCGATGCTCGTGCCGATGTGCTTTTCGATCGCCTCCAGCTCGCGCTTCTGGCGATCCTCGACGAACGTGATCGCCCGGCCCGAGCGCCCGACGCGGCCGGTGCGGCCGATCCTGTGGACGTAGGTGTCGGGCGATGTAGGCACGTCGTAATTTATTACGTGCGTGACCGTCGAGATGTCGAGGCCGCGCGCTGCGACGTCGGTCGCTACGAGGATCGGCACGCGTCCGCCCTTGAACGCGAGCATCACGCCGTCGCGCGAGCCCTGTGACATATCGCCGTGAAGCGCTCTGACGTTCATGCCGCGGTCCTTCAGCGTGCGGAACAGCTGATCGGCGCGGATCTTCGTGCGCACGAAGACGATCGCCTGCTCGGGTTTCTCGGCCTGAAGCACTTCGACGAGCTTGTCCGCCTTGGCGCGCGTCTCGACGGGCAGCTGGAACTGCGCGACTGTGTCGATCGTCAGCGTCTCGGCCTCGACCTTGATGATCTCGGGGTCGTACATGTAGCGGTCGGCGAGTTTGCGGATCGGCGGCGGCATCGTCGCGCTGAACAGCGCCGTCTGGCGGCTCGACGGCGTCAGCGAGAGGATTTTCTCGACGTCTTCGAGGAAGCCGAGGTCGAGCATCTCGTCGGCCTCGTCGAGCACGAGGAAACGGCAGGCGTGCAGTACGAGCGAATGACGCGAGATCAGGTCGAGCACGCGCCCGACCGTGCCGACGACGACGTGCCCACCGCCGCGCAGCTGCGCCTGCTGCGTGCGGATCGGCGCGCCGCCGAAGACGGCGACGACGTCGACGCCGCTGCGCGAGCCGTACGTGCGCAGCGCCTGCGTCACCTGGATGCAGAGCTCGCGCGTCGGCGTCAGCACGAGCGCCTGCACTTCGCTGCTGCTGGGATCGATGTACTCGACGATCGGCAGACCGAAGGCCGCCGTCTTGCCCGTGCCGGTCTGCGCCTGACCGATCACGTCGCGACCCTCGAGCAGCGCCGGGATCGCCTGTTCCTGGATCGGGCTCGGCGACTCGTAGCCGACGTCGGCGAGCGCTTGCAGTGTGTTCTCGGACAGGCCGAGTTCGGCGAAAGACTTGGCCATGGATCAGTGCGCCAGCTTACGCGTCAAGCGGCGAGGCCGAACGATAGCGCTCGGCGGCCATCGCTCGGGAGCACCGGCGCCGCTCATGCGGTGGGATCGAGCAGCAGCTTGCCGCTCGTGCGCCGCTCGCGCAGGTCGATCTGCGCCTGCGCAGCCTGCTCCAGCGGATAGGTGCCGCCGATCACCGCGCGCAGCTCACCGCGCGCAGCTCGCGCGAACAGGTCGTCGAGCCCCTCGGCGAACATGCCGGCGCGCTCGAACACGTGGAACAGGTAGAAGCCGACGACCGCACGCGAGTGGCGCAGCAGCGAGCCGCTGCGAATCTCGTTCTGTTCCTGCGTCGCGATGCCGCAGACGACGAGCCGGCCGAAGTGCGCGAGCGCGGCGTAGGAGGCGTCGAAGGAGGCGCCGCCGGCCATCTCGAAGACGACGTCGAGCGGCTCGCCGTCGTTTGCATGCAGCAGTCGCTCGCTGCAGGCCGTCGGGCGCCGAGTCGATCGCGACGTCGGCGCCGAGCTCCAGTGCCAGAGCGCGCTTCTGCTCGCTCGAGGCCGTCGCGATCACGCGTCCGGCGCCGAGCAGGTGGCCGAGCTGGACGGCGAGCGAGCCGACGCCGCCGGCGGCCGAGTGCACGACGACGCTCTCGCCGGGCGCGAGCTTGGCGGCCGTCCTGTACAGATGCCACGCGGTCAGGCCCTGGATCACGATCGCCAGCGCCGTGCCGTCGTCGAGCGCGTCGGGCAGCGGATGCACGAGCTCGCGCGGCGCCGTCGCGTACTCGGCATAGCCGCCGTCGCCGACCAGCGCGACGACACGCTCGCCGGTGTCCTCACGCACGCCTGCGACCTCGCTGCCCGGAACCAGCGGCAGGCTCGCCTTCTTCACGTAGGAGTTCGTGCGCGTGTGCGTGTCGGCGAAGTTCAGCCCGGCGCGCGTGACCTTGATCAGCACCTCCGCCGGGCCCGGCTCGGGCTTCGGCAGCTCGACCAGCTGCAGCACCTCGGGCCCGCCGAACTCGCTGATCTGGATCGCGCGCATGCGCGCCGAGGCTAGCGAACGACCACCGGGCACCGGCCGCGCGCGTGGAGCTTGCTCTAAGGTGCGCGCCCATGTCAATCACGGTTGTCGGCTCGATCGCCTATGACGCGGTCAAGACGCCGTTCGGCGAGCGCGAGCGAATGCTCGGCGGCGCGGCGGTGCACTTCGCGCTGGCCGCAGCCTTCTTCGAGCGCGTGCACGTCGTCGGGCCGGTCGGCGAGGACTTCGGCGAGGCACAGCTCGCGGTGATGAGCGAGCGCGGCATCGACGTCTCCGACGTCGAGCGAATCGCCGGCGGCAAGACGTTCTTCTGGCGCGGCGAGTACGGCTGGGACCTGAACTCGCGCGAGACGCTCGACACGCAGCTCGGCGTGTTCGAGGGCTTTCAGCCGAAGCTGTCAGAGAGCTCGCGCGCGAGCGACGTGCTGTTTCTCGCGAACATCCAGCCCGACCTGCAGCGCGACGTGCGCGCACAGCTGCCGCAGGCCAAGTTCGTCGCGCTCGACTCGATGAACCTGTGGATCGAGATCGCGCGCGACTCGCTCGTCGCCGCGATCGAGAGCGTCGACTGCCTGATCCTCAACGACGCCGAGCTGCGCCAGCTGACCGGCAAGCCGAACCTGGTCGCTGCCTCGCGCGAGATCCTCTCGTGGGGACCGAGCGTGATCGTCGCCAAGCAGGGCGAGTACGGCGCGGCGCTGATCACGCGCGAGAGCTTCTTCGCGCTGCCGGCCTATCCGCTGGAGACGGTCATCGATCCGACCGGAGCCGGCGACACGTTCGCGGGCGGCTTCGTCGGCTACATCGCCGCCAGCCTGGCCGGCGCCGGCGTCGCCGCCAGCGGCGGGCTCTCCGACGAGCTGCTGCGCCGCGCGATGGCCTACGCGACGGTGCTCGCGTCGTTCAACGTCGAGCAGTTCGGCACCGAGCGCGTCGAGCGCCTGACTCGCGCCGAGATCGACACGCGCGCGGCAGAGCTGCACGCGATCACGCAGTTCAGCGCCATCGCCTGAGCCGCGACGGCGCCTCTTGTACGGCTCCGCGCGCGGAGATAACATCGACGCGAGTGGATGCGTGGACCTTCATCTGGCTGATGTTCCTGCTGAAGATTCCGGTCGTTGCGCTGTTCCTGATCGTCCGCTGGGCCGTTCGCCAGACGACCGAGCCGGCAGGCGGTGAGGACGGCGGCATCGGGCCGCGCCCGCAGCCGCGCCATCCGCACCACCCGCGCCGCCGCCGGCCGCGCCCCTCGCGCCGCGGCCCGCATGGCGAGCAGCCGCTGCCGTCGCCGCCGCGCGTGCGCACGTTCGTCTCGCGCAAGCGGCTGCCGCAGCGCTGAGGCAGCTGCGGCGGAGCCGATCGGCTGCCCGCGCGGCGCTCGCGCGAGCGCCACCGGCGGCTCGCGTGCGGAGTTGTCGCATAATCGAGGTCTGAGATTCCCCACGCGGCGATTGGAGAGCAGATGAGCACGGAGACCGAGGCGAATGCGAAGGAGCCGGCCGCCGGCACGGTCGCGGACCCACAGGCGGGCAACGGCGCGGCGCCGGCCGACACTCTGACGGTCACCGACAACCGCACCGGCACGAGCTACGAGCTGCCGATCACCGACGGAACGGTGCGCGCCAGCGAACTTCGCCAGATCAAGGTCGACGAGGACGAATTCGGGATGATGTCCTACGACCCGGCGTTCATGAACACGGCTTCGTGCCGCAGCTCGATCACCTACATCGACGGCGACGCCGGCATCCTGCAGCACCGCGGCTACCCGATCGAGCAGCTCTGCGAGCACTCGACCTACCTCGAGGTCGCCTACCTGCTGATCAACGGCCGCCTGCCGAACAAGGTCGAGCTCGAGGGATGGGTCGACGAGATCACGATCCACACGTTCGTGCACGAGAACGTCAAGGACTTCATGCAGGGCTTCCGCTACGACGCCAACCCGATGGGCATGCTCGTCGCGTCGGTCGGCGCGCTCTCGACGTTCTATCCCGACGCGAACAAGATCAAAGACGAGCGCGTGCGCGCGATCCAGATCATTCGCCTGCTCGCGAAGATGCCGACGCTGGCCGCGTTCGCCTTCCGCCACAACATGGGCCAGCCGTACGTCTATCCCGACAACGACCTCGAGTACGCCGGCAACTTCCTCGGGATGATGTACAAAATGACCGAGCTGAAGTACCAGCCCGACCCGCGGCTGGCGCGCGCGCTCGACGTGCTCTTCATCCTGCACGCCGACCACGAACAGAACGCCTCGACGAGCGCCGTTCGCTCGGTCGGCTCGACCCAGGTCGACCCCTACTCGGCCGTCGCCGCCGGCGTCGCAGCGCTGTACGGGCCGCTGCACGGCGGCGCCAACGAGCAGGCGCTGCGGATGCTCGAGCGGATCGAGACGGTCGAGAACATCCCTGCATTCCTCGAGGGCGTCAAGGCCGGCGACGAGCGGCTGATGGGCTTCGGCCATCGCGTCTACAAGAACTACGACCCGCGCGCGCGAATCATTCGCAAATACCTCGATGACGTCTTCGAGGTGCGCGGCAAGAGCCCGCTGCTCGACGTCGCCACAGAGCTCGAGAAGCGCGCGCTCGACGACGAGTACTTCACCTCGCGAAAGCTCTATCCGAACGTCGACTTCTACTCCGGCCTGATCTACGAGGCGCTCGGCCTGCCGGTCGCGATGTTCCCGGTGATGTTCGCGATCGGCCGCACCAGCGGCTGGATCGCGCAGTGGAAGGAGCTCGTCGAGGATCCCGAGCAGAAGATCGCGCGCCCGCG
>CAWEVS010000008.1:0-34790 GCA_963812575.1 uncultured Solirubrobacteraceae bacterium
GCCCGCTGCCGGCGAGTCCGCCGATCGACGCCCTCGACCGCCGCTACGCGCGCTGCGACCGGCGAGACCTTCGCGCCGTCGGGTAGCCCGCCGTCGCGGCTCCGGCTTCGGCGGTCGCGTCCGAGCCGTCGCCGGCCGGCGCCGAATCGGCGTCGCCGACGAGGATCCGCGCGATCACCTGGCCGACCGTCACGGTGTCGCCCTCGGACACGAGCAGCTCGCTGATGGTGCCGCTGGCGGGCGCCGGCAGCTCTACGTCGACCTTGTCGGTGGAGATCTCGACGATCGTGTCGCTCGCCTTGATGAAGTCTCCGACCTGCGCGCGCCATTCGAGGATCGTGCCCTCGCTGACCGACTCGCCGGCGGCCGGCGTGAGCACGTCGACGAGCTTGCCGCTCGCCGGCTCGCGCCCGTCGCGGCGCTGTCGGCAGTCGCTGCAGCTCCGTGGCGATGCCGTTGCCGGCGCCGTTCGCCTCGGCCGGCGGCGTGCTCTCGCGCTTGGCCTCGGCGTCCTCTGCCGGCGGAGCAGTTGCCGGCGGCCGGCTCGGCGCCGTTCGTCTCGCCTACGGCGATCCGCGCGATCACCTGGCCGACGGTGACCGTGTCGCCCTCCTGGACGAGCAGCTCAGTGACGGTGCCGCTCGCCGGAGAGGGCAGCTCGACGTCGACCTTGTCGGTCGAGATCTCGACGATCGTCGCGTCGACCCCGATGCGGTCGCCGACCTTGACATGCCATTCGAGGATCGTTCCCTCGGTGACCGACTCGCCCGCGGCCGGGGTCACGACGTCGACTATCTGCTGCGCCGTGGTGCCTGTGGCCATCGGTTCTCTACTCTAGCGCGACGCGCCGGCGTTTCTTACACCCGAGCGCGCGTCGCGCTGGCGCTGCTCGCGGATGAACTCGTAGCTGCCGAAGAACGGGCCGATGCCGCCGAGCACGGCGACGGCGACGGCCAGTCGCAGCGAGACGATCCGCAGGCGCGCGGCCGCCAGACAGGCGAGCGACATGAAGATCCACAGCAGGCCGTGCGTCAGGCCGAGCACGAACGTCAGCGGTTGCGGGCTGCCGGCCGCGAACGCGCAGACAAGCAGCGCCGTGTAGACGCAGGAGTGCGTCAGCGAGACCCACTTCAGGCGCGTGAACGTCAGCGGGCCGGCGCCGGCGCGCCGCAGCCGGCGGGCGCCAGCGACGGGCGAGCGACGGCGCGGCTCGCGCACGACGCTGCTCACTGCGACAGCCAGCGAGCCATCCGCGGCAGCGCCTCGCCAGCCTCGGCCGGCCACTCGTCGATCTCGCGCGGCCACCAGGCGTACTCGTCGTGCTCGTCGTCGGGTCGCACCGCGTCCTCTGCGCCCGTCGGCGATCCACGCCTGGCCGACGAACATGACCATCTTCTGCGGCAGGCAGATCAGCGCCTCGCCGCGCACGCGCTCGGGCGCGACCGACCACTCCTCCTCGAGCTCGCGCACGAGCGTCTCGGCCGGGCTCTCGCCGAGGTCGACCGCGCCGCCGGCGCCGAGCGCCCAGCGCCCGGCCCACGAGGCGACCCATGGCGCGCGCCGGCCGGCCAGCCAGCGGCCGTCGGCCGAGCGCGTGACGCACAGCGCGGCGACGCTGTGCGAGGCGTCGCCGGCGACCAGCCGCAGCGCCCAGCGCAGCGGCTGCAGCTCGATCGCGATGCCGTCGGCGTCGACGCGGAAGTCGACGAGCCGCGCCGCGACGCCGTCGTGGCTCGGCGAGCCGCGCTCGCGCAGCGCGGTGATCGCCGCGTCGGCCGCCTCGGTGTGCTGCGGCGAGGGCTCGAACTCCTCCTCGCGCCAGTGCGCCTTGATCTGCTCCAGCTCCCACGGCCCGCGAGCGAGGATCTCGGGCAGTTCGGCGGCTGTCGGGTCTGTGCTTGTCGACATCTCTGAAGAGGGCGCTCGGCGTTCGAGCCAAGCCTAAGTGAGCATAGACTCGCGCGCGTGAACATTCGGCGGTTCAAGCACTGGGGCTGGGGCTATGAGGACCAGCAGCCGACCTCGCAGCAGCTGCGCGCGACGCGCAGCGGCGTCGGCGAGCATCTCGGCCTGGCGCTCGGCGAGGTCGAGGAGCCGGTCGCGCTCGAGGCGCTGGCGCTGCCGGCGCCGCGCGTCGCGCCGCCGGCGTCGCTGGCCGAGATCTGCGCGAGCGACGCTCACGCGCGCGCATCGCACGCGCTCGGCAAGTCCTACTGCGACGTCGTCGAAGGCTTTCGCGGTCGCTTCGAGCATCCTCCCGACTTCGTCGCGCGCCCGCGCGAGGAGCGCGACGTCGAGCGCTGCTCGAGTGGTGCGCCGGCCGAGCGCGTCGCCGCGATCCCCTTCGGCGGCGGCACGTCGGTCGTCGGCGGCGTCACGCCCGAGGTGCCGGCCGGCTATGCACGGCGCGATCTCGCTCGACCTGCGCGCGCTCGATCGCGTGCTCGAGCTCGACGCGGTCTCGCGCGCCGCGCGGATCCAAGCGGGCGCCGCCGGCCCGGTGCTGGAGCGCCAGCTCGGCCGAGCACGGCCTGACGCTGCGCCACTTCCCGCAGTCGTTCGAGTACGCGACGCTCGGCGGCTGGATCGCGACGCGCGCCGCCGGGCACTTCGCGACCGTGCGCACGCACATCGAGGACTTCGTCGAGTCGGTCCGCGCGATCACGCCGCGCGGCGCATGGGAGTCGCGGCGGCTGCCCGGCTCCGGCGCCGGGCCGAGCCCCGACCGGATGCTCGCCGGCTCGGAGGGCACGCTCGGCGTGATCACCGAGGCATGGATGCGCGTGCAGCCGCGTCCCGCGCCACAAGCGCTCGGCCGGCGTGCGCTTCGCGCGCTTCGCCGACGGCGTGCAGTGCGTGCGCGAGCTCTCGCAGTCGGGGCTGGACCCGAGCAACTGCCGCCTGATCGATGCGCGCGAAGCGCGCATCACGATGGCCGGCGACGGCTCGCGCACTCCTGCTGGTGCTCGGCTTCGAGTCGACCGATCACCCGGTCGAGGAGCAGCTTGCGCGCGCGCTCGCGATCTGCCGCGAGCACGGCGGGCTCGTCGCCGAGGGCGGCGACGCCGCGAGCGGCGCCGAGCCGCAGTCCGCCGGCGAGCGCGGCGCCGCGGCCGTCGACTCCTGGCGCGACGCGTTCCTCGCGCGCTCCCTACACGCGCGACGCGCTCGTCGCGCTCGGCGTGCTCGCCGAGACGTTCGAGACGGCGATCACCTGGGAGCGCTTCCCCGCGATGCACGAGCACGTGATCGCGCGCCGGCGAGCAGGCGCTGCGCGAGCTGCTGCGGCGAGGGCGGCGGCATCTCGACGCGCTTCACGCACGTCTATGCCGACGGACCGGCTGCCTACTTCACGGTGATCGCGCCGGCGCGCCGCGGCGAGGAGGTCGAGCAGTGGACGCAGATCAAGCGCGCCGTCTCCGACGAGTTGATCGCGGCAGGCGCGACGATCACGCACCATCACGCCGTCGGGCGCGACCATCGGCCTTGGTATGACGAGCAGCGCCCCGAGCTCTTCGCCGCCGCGCTTCGCGGGTGCGAAGGCGGCGGTCGATCCGCGCGCGATCATGAATCCCGGCGTGCTGATCGACGCGCAGCCCGGCGGCCCGGCACGGCGTGAAGATCGCCGATGCTCGGTCCCGGCGGCGTCGGCGGCCTGCTCGCCGGCGCGCTCGCGCGCGCGGGCGAGGACGTGACGCGTCGTCGCGCGCGAGCCGACGGCGGCGCTGATCGCCGAGCGCGGGCTGCGCGTCGACAGCGTCACGCTCGGCGATTTCGTCGCGCAACCGCGTGCGACGACGCAGCTGAGCGAGCCGGTCGACGCGCTGCTCGTCGCGACGAAGGCCGCCGGCCTGCAGGATGCGCTGAAGCGGATCGCCGGCCGGCCGCCGATCGTGCTGCCGCTGCTGAACGGCCTCGACCACATCGCGCTGCTGCGCGAGCGCTTCGGCGCCGCAAGCGTGCTCGCCGGCACGATCCGCGTCGAGGCCGACCGTCCCGAGCCGGGCGTCATCGTCCACACGAGCCCGTTCCTGCTGATCGAAATGGCCAGCCGCTATGAGTCGCGCAGCTGCGCCGATGCACGAGCTCGCCGGCGCGCTGAGCGCGGCCGGCGTGTCGACGCGCGACGACTGGCCGATCGCAGCCGGCTCCGAAGCGCAGGTCATGTGGTCGAAGCTCGTGCGCCTGAACGCGCTCGCCTGCACGACGAGCGCCTACGACAAGCTGCTCGGCGAGATCCGCGCCACGCCGGCGCTGCGCGCCGACCTCGTCGGCGCGATCGAGGAGGCCGCGGCGGCCGGGCAGGCCGAGGGCGCCGCCGACGTCGACGCGGCGAAGGCGATCGCCGAGCTCGACCGCGCGCACGCGACGCTCGGCAGCTCGATGCAGCGCGACATCGCCGCCGGGCGCGAGCCCGAGCTCGACGCGATTCCCGGCTCGGTGCTGCGCGCCGCCGCGCGCCACGGTCTCGAGGTGCCCGACGATCGAGCGGCTCGTCGCGATGATCGAAGCGCGCGTCGAGCGCTCCGCGCGCTAGCGCGGTCGCGCGGTCGTGGCGCAGGATCTCGAGCAGCTCGGCATACGGGCCGACGAGGTAGGCGTCGTCGTCGGGCGCCAGGCGCGTGTCGCGCCGCGGCGGATGCTCGAGCGCGCCCGAGCTCGCCGCGCGGCGGATCGCGACGACGCGCACGGTGCCCGGCAGCTCGCGCATCGCCAGGCCGTCGAGGCCGCCGCCGGCGCTGACGCGCAGGCGCGCGAGCAGGAACGGGTGGTTGCCGACGTAGAACGTGAACAGCACCTCGAGGCCGAGCGCCGCGCCGACGAACCACGGCGCTGCGATCGCCGAGGTCGACCAGACGTGGCGGAAGCCGAAGCTCTGCTCGAGGCGGTGCCCGAGCGCGCGGTCGAACACGCGCAGCACGACCGGCACGTCGACCCAGCGCTCGCCGAGGTGGTCACGGATCGCCAGGCCCGTCTCGATGTTCGTCAGGTCATCTGAGGTGAGGATCGCGACGGCCGCCGCCTCCGAGAGGTTGACCGAGTCGAGCGTGCGCGCGAGCGTCGCGTCGCCGAGCACCAGCGGCGCCTGCAGCGCGCGCGCCTCGGTCAGGTACGGGTTGTTCTCCATCCGCTCGATCACGACGACCTCGGCGCCGGCGTCGAGCAGCCCTTCGAGCACCTTCATGCCGACGCTGCCGAGGCCGACGAGCACGACGTGCCCGTGCATGCCGGGAATCCGCCCGTGCCCGAGCGACTGCGCCAGGCGGCGGCTGACGAGCGCGTTCGTCAAGAGCGCGAACATCGTCGTCGTCAGCGTCACGCCGGCGACGATCAGGAAGATGCCGAACGCGACCATGCCCGGTCGGCTGCGACGCGAACGAGTAGTCGCCGAAGCCGACCGTCGCGACCGTCTCGACCGTGAAGTAGACGGCGTCGAGCAGACTCAGATGCGAGCGCCCGAGCGGCTCGTGATAGGCGAAGTGCAGCACGATCGTCGAGATCACGAGCAGCACGAGGCCGAGCAGCAGCGCGATCCGCAGCGGCCGGTCGATGATCCCCGCGATCGCGCTGCGCTGGCGCTCGAGGAAGCTGCGCGCACGCGCAGCCGCGGCCGCCGTGCCGCCCGTGCCCGACTCCTGGCGCGTCAGCCCGGCCGCGTCGAGCTCGGCGCGCGTGCCGAGCAGCGTCACGCGGTCGCGCGCCGAGACCGGCTGGTCGCGCCCGGGGCAGGCGATCAGCTCGTCGTCGGCCTCGGTGACGACGCCGATCGGCGCGAGGCTGCCGTACAGCTCGCGCAGCGTGCCCTCGCGCGGCGCGATCACCTCGGCCGTCACGAACGACGTGCCGCCGAGCTCGATCTCTCTCGCGCGCCGCCCGACGCACGTTTCGACGACGGCCGGCGCGAACAGCGCGGCGACGTCGAGCACGCCGACCGAGCGAAGCACGCCCTCGAGCGCGTGCGCGACCGACGGGTTGTCGAGGTCGGCGACGACGTGCACGTCCGGGCGCAGGTCGCGGATCTGCAGCACCGTCTCGAGCGTGCGCAGGTCGGTGCTCTCGGCGCAGACGACCGCCGAGGCGCCGGCGATGCCGGCGTCGAACAGCGGCTCTGAGAGGTGTCCGCCGCGCGGCAGGTGCGGTATGCCCCAGCCGCGCACGATCCGCACGAGCCGCTCGCCCGGCTCGTCTGAGAGCACGACGACGCGCGCGCCGGCCAGGTGCAGCTGCTCGACCGTGCGCAGCGCGACGTCGTTCAGGCCGCACACGATCACGTGCCCGATCCAGTCGCGACACTCGAGCGCATCCGCAGAGGGAGCGCTCGCGCCGATCTCCACCCGCGTCCACGCGCGCAGTCTGCGCGTCGCGAGCGCGTTTGCCGTTGGCCGGGCGTCCAAAATCGCCGGCGTCCGGTTGAGACGCGCAACCAGTCAGCGGCCGCGAAGCGGCCAATCCTCAAAACCGGGCGCGGCGCGCTACTGCTCGAACGGGTACGGCGCGGCGGCCGGAGCGCCGCTCGGCACCGACGTCGTCGCGACGGCCTCGACGACCTCCGCCTCGGCCTGCTCGGCCTGCTCGTCGTGCTGGCCGTCGCAGAGCACGCGGAAGTTGCCGGTCACGCCGCCGTCGGCGTGCATCGTGATGCCCGGCAGGATCTCCTCGCCCTCCTCGAAGCCGAGTCGCTCCATGTCGAAATGCGCCAGGCCGATGCCGTGCGCGGTGTGCGTCGGATTCTCACGATCGTGCGCTGCGACCGCCTGTGCGAAGCGCTCGAGGTTCTTCGCGACCTTGCCCGTGTCCGACATCGCTTTCGCAGAGTAGCGCGCGAGCGTGCTCGCGATCGCTATAGATAGGCCGATGCCGACCGACGAGGTGATTCGCACGAGCGCGCTGCGCAAGGTCTACGACGGCGCCGACTTCGCCGCCGTCGACGGGCTCGAGCTGAGCGTGCGCGCCGGCGAGATCTTCGGCCTGCTCGGACCGAACGGCGCCGGCAAGACGACGACCGCCGGCATGCTGACGACGCGCGTCATCCCGACCTCCGGCAACGCCTACGTCGGCGCGATCGACGTCGTCGCCCAGCCTGCGCTCGCCAAGCAGCTGATCGGCATCGTCTCGCAGACGAACACGCTCGACCGCCAGCTGAACGTCTGGGAGAACCTCTACTTCCACGGACGGCTGTTCGGCATCGGCGCCGCCGACTCGCGGCGGCTGGCCGACGAGCTGCTGGCGAAGATGCACCTCTCGAAATGGGCCAAAGCGTCGGTCTACGCGCTGTCCGGCGGCATGGCGCAGCGGCTGATGATGGCGCGCGCGATCCTGCACCGGCCGGCCGTGCTGTTCCTCGACGAGCCGACTGCCGGCCTCGACCCGCAGAGCCGCCTCGCGCTGTGGGAGATCCTCGGCGAGCTGAACCGCGAAGGGCAGACGATCCTCCTGACGACGCACTACATGGAGGAGGCCGACGAGCTCTGCAACCGCCTCGCGATCATGGATCACGGCAAGATCCTCGCGCTCGGCACGCCCGCCGAGCTGAAGCGCTCGGTCGGCGCTGAGCACGATCGTCACGATCAAGGCCGCCGGCGAGCTCGACGCGCTCGCCGCGCGACTCTCGCAGGCGATCGCCGAGGTCACGCAGACGCGCCCGATCGACGGCGGCATCGAGCTGCACGTAAAAGAAGCGCAGCGGCTCGTACCGCGCGTCGTCGAGGCCGCCGACGCCGCCGGCTTCGAGCTCGCCGACCTGTCGGTCGCCGAGCCGAGCCTCGAGGACGTCTTCATCAGCCTCACCGGCAAGGAGCTGCGCGACTGATGGCCGGCACCGTCACGCAGCCGACCGCGCCGCCGCCGGCGCCGTCCAGCGCGATCTCGCTGACGCCGACGCGCTCGACCTTCGCCGCCAGTCGCACGGCGCTGCGCGCGCTCGTGCTGCGCGACCTGGTCGTGCTGAAGAAGAACTTCGGCGAGTTCGTCGTGCGCACGCTCGTGCAGCCGTTCCTGCTCGTCTTCGTCTTCCTCTACGTCTTCCCGACGATCGGCCAGGGCGTCGGCGGCGGTGGCGGCAAGGCCGCCGAGTCCGAGTTCGCGACCGTGCTCGTCGCCGGCGTCGTCGGCATCTCGATCATGTTCCAGGGCATCCAGGCCGTCGCGATGGTCATGGCGCAGGAGTTCGGCTTCACGCGCGAGATCGAGGACCGCGTGCAGGCGCCCTGCCCGATCTGGCTCGTCGCCGTCGCCAAGGTGCTCTCCGGCGCGACGCAGGGGCTGATCGCCGCGCTGATCGTCTTCCCGATCGCCGCCGTCGATCCACGCCAAAGGCGTCGAAGCGCATCTGCACGTGCACTGGGCCGTCGTGCTGACGCTGATCCCGCTCGCCTGCGTGACGATGACCTCGCTCGGGCTGCTGCTCGGCACGCTGTTCGAAGCGCGCAACCTCGGCCTGATGTTCGGCTTCGTCGTGCTGCCGCTGACGTTCCTCGGCGGCACCTACTACCAGTGGACGAAGCTCGCGCCGGTCAAGGTCGGCGGCGTGCCACTGGCTGCAGATCCTCGTGCTGATCAACCCGCTGATCTACGTCACCGAGGGCATGCGCGCCGGCCTGACGCACGCCGACGCACATGCACCTCTACATCATCTATCCCGTGCTGATCGGCTTCTGCGCGACGTTCCTCACGCTCGGCCTGCGCAAGTTCAAGAGCAGAGTCCTCTCGTGAAGCTGATGATCGTCATCGCCAGCACCCGCCCGGGGCGCGTCGGGCTGCCGGTCGCGCAGTGGTTCGAGCAGATCGCGCGCGAGCACGGCGGCTTCGACGGTCGAGCTCGCCGACCTGCTCGAGCTCGACCTGCCGATGATGGACGAGCCGAACCATCCGCGCTTTCACAGCTACACCAAGCAGCACACGAAGGACTGGAGCGCGCAGGTCGCCGCCGCCGACGCGTTCGTCTTCGTCATGCCCGAGTACAACTACGGCTTCAACGCGCCGCTGAAGAACGCGATCGACTACCTGCACGTCGAGTGGCAGTACAAGCCGGTCGGCTTCGTCTCATACGGCGGCGTCTCGGCCGGCACGCGCGCCGTGCAGATGCTCAAGCAGGTCGTCACGACGCTGAAGATGACGGCCGTCTTCGAGGCCGTCTCGATCCCGTTCGTCGCGCAGTTCATCGACGACGAGGGCGCCGTGCAGGCGAACGAGACGATGGAGCAGGCCGCGCGCGCGATGCTCGGCGAGCTCGCGCGCGTCGCGCCGGCGCTTGCGCCGCTGCGCGCCTAGACGCGTAGCTGGCGTCGTAGCTCAGACGTGCGCTGCCGCGTCGCCCTGAGGCGCGGCTTCGGAGTCGGCGTAGCGCGCGACCGTGAACGCGATCAGCACCGGCACGTGCACGGCGTAGACGATCAGCGACAGCGTCAGCACGACCAGCGGGCCGCCGGCGAGGTGGTCGCGCACGAACGCGAACTCGATCATGCCGGCCGTGATCACGTATGCGAGCAGCGCCCACTTGGCGACTTCGAAGAAGCGATCCCAGGCGAAGCCGCGCACGCGCGCGAGCAGCGCCAGGTTGATCGCCAGCAGCAGCGCCGATGCGCACAGGAGCGCGACAGCCGGCGCCAGCGGCACGTGTTGTGGCAGATGCGCCGAGAGGTAGATGCCGCCGGCGACGATCAGCGCCAGCGAGCTCATGCCGATCTGCGTGACCGGCGGCAGGCGGCGTTCGCTCATCCGACTGTCAGCTTCGCCATGATCACGAGCGTCGCGACCTGCATCAGACCGGTCGCTCCGGCCGTGTAGATGAACCGTTTCATCAGCCGCTCGATCACCTGCGGATTCGGTTTCGGCTTCTTCAGCTCGACCAGCACCGCGATGTTCGCCGGCTCGAGCAGGCCGAGCGCGATCACCGCCATGATGCCGACGACGATGAAGCTCGCGACCGTCCAGCCGTGGTTGTAGTAGCTCGACTGCACCGTGCCGAGATGCACGCCGAGCTGCCAGCCGGCCGCCAGCGTCGCCGTCACGATCGTCGGCATCAGCAGCACCATCTTCGGCATCAGCCGCGTCGTGAACTCGACGCGCGCCGGAATCGAGAGCTTGCCCATGATCGGGCCCGAGCACGAAGCCGAGGAACAGGTCGATCACCGTCCACGAAGCGCCGCCGACGAAGTGAAAGAAGGCGAGCGGCCACAGTTTGTTCGCCGCGATCGCCGCGATCAGCAGCGCGAACACGATCGCCACGCCGATCAGCCCCTTGCGCGGCACGATTTCGAAGTCCGGCCGCTCGATCGCCGGCGGCGGCGCCTCGACGCCGCTTGCCGGCGCTGCTCCGAGAGGCACAGCTGTGCTTGCCATGCACGCGACCATACCTCCTCGCTCGGCGCTGCGCCAGGCTTTTTTCGCGCGCAGCCGAGGCGCGCTGCACAACCTCACGACGAGCCTTTGGCCGGGCTGGCGGGTTGAAGTCCTCGTGAGCAGACGACCACTCGCCACGAGCGCCGCGCTGCTCGCATCTCTCGTGCTCGCGCCGGCCGCGCTCGCTTCGCAGCTACGCCAGATCGCCTCGCCGGTCTTCGCCTTCACCAGCGACGGCGTCAGTCAGGCTGCTTGGCAGGCGAGCGAAGCCGGCCCGATCGTCGTCCTCGACACGGCCACCGGCCGGCGCCGGACCTTGACTGCAGCCGCCCGGCTGTCGTCTGGCCGATCAGGGCGAAGGCGGCTCCTACGTGCGCACCGCTGCAGCCGGCCGCCTGCTGATCCAGTGCCAGGCGAGCGAACAGGAGGAGCTGCTCGACACGCGAACCGGCCAGGCGACGCCGCTGCCTGCCGGCACCACCTGGTACGAGCTCGGAACGCGCTATGCGCGCGGCGACGACGCACACGAACATCAGGTCGTGATCGATCTCGCGACGGGCGCCGTCAGACGCGTCGGCGAAACGGAATACGTCGATCTCGACCGGCGCGGCGCGCCGGGCCGGCGGCGGTCTGTCCGGCCCTGCGCAGCGCGCTGCCGAGCGCCGCTCCGCTGATCTCGCTCGGCGCCTTCAGCTACCGCGACGGCATCCTCGCCGGCCAGCTCGGCGACCATGGCATGGTGCAGATCCGCCGCTGCGACGGCCGCCGGACGGTGCTGGCGGGCCAGTACGTGAGCAACGGCTTCAACAACCACGTGCCGCGCAGCTTCGATCTGCGCGGCGGCGTGCTGTCGTGGGACACCGGCAGCGACGCCGACACGACGAACGGCGGTGAAACAGGCCGAGAAGCGACGTTCCGAGCACGACTCGACGCCGTCGCACCATCCTCACGCCGGCGCCGCACGTGGGCGCTGCCGCGCCACGCCGTGCCCGGCGGCGCCGGCGGAGCGGACTCCTACGGCTACTCGACGCACACCTCGAACACGGTCTTCTGGATCGCGACGCGCAGCGTCGCGCAGACCGAGTCCGGCCCGGTCGTCGCGAGCTACTCGCTGTACTCGGCACGCTTCTGAGGCCGCCCGTAGCATGGCCGCGTGAGCGCCCGCGCGAAGCTTCGCCTGCTGCTGTCGCTGCGCGTGCTGCCGCCGCCGATCGCGCGCTTCTACTGGCGCGCGTGGCGCGCGGCGCTGCACGATGACGACCGCTTCAGCATCGCCTCGGCCGCGCGGCCGGCCGAGCTGCGCCAGCTGCTGGCGCTCGCACGCGGCCGCCGCGTCGTCGTCGAGCTCGGCACCGGCACCGCCTGGAGCGCGATCGCGCTGGCGCTCGACGATCGCGCTCGGCGGATCGTCAGCTACGACCCGAGCGTGCGTGTCGAGCGCGACGCATACCTGACGCTCGCCGGCAGCGATGCGCGCGCACGCATCGAGCTTCGCGCCGAGCCCGACAGCGCCGGCCCGCACGCCGGCGACGCGCCGGCCGAGCTGCTGTTCATCGACTCAGAGCACGAGCGCGAGCCGGTGCTCGCCGCGTTCGCCGCATGGCGCGACGCGCTCGCGCCGGGCGCCGTCGTCGTCTTCCACGACTACGCGCATCCGCGCTACCCGGGCGTGCGCGAGGCGGTCGCAGAGCTGGAGTTGAGCGGCGAGGAGGTCGGCGGCGTGTTCGTCTGGCGCGCGGCGTGAACCGCGGACGCGACCTATCGGCGTGACGGCGCGAAGATCCTCGGCTTGGCAGGGCCGATCGGGCATCTCGATGATCTCGCGGTCGCCGGTGAGCAGCACGAGACCACGCGCAGCGGCGGTCACGACCGCAAAGCAGTCGCCAAGTGCGACGGCGGTCCGAGCCTTCAGGCGCGCCGCTTCGATCATCCGAGCGGTCCCGGGAAGGTCCGGCGTGCAGTGTCGCTCGCAGGTCCGCGAGCGTCTCGTCTGCCGTCGGCGCTGTCCGTGGTCGCGCTCGACGCGGTAGTAGACCTCGACGAGATTCACCCAGCTCAGCCGACGGGCCTGCGTTTCGATGATCTCCTCGACGCGCGAGAGCGCCGGCTCTTCTCCGTCCAGCCAGGCGAGGATCGCCCATGCGTCGAGGCAGACGCTCAACGAGGCTCGCGCGCTCGGTCCTCGACGCAGCCGAGCCGCCATCCCCGTCTTCGAGAATCGACCGCCCAAGCGAGCGGGAGAGTCCTGCGCCACAAGGACTATCTCCTTGCCGCGTAATTCGAAGTCGACCAGATCACCCGGCTGCAGGCGAGCGCGGTCACGCAGCGCCTTCGGGATCACAACTTGGCCCTTTGCGCCTATCCGTCCAGTCATACTCAATGAGTATGACCAGTGCGCGAGGCGTCTCGATCTTCGAGGATCTCGATCGGATCGCCTTCAGGATGCCGCACGGCTTGCAGACTCAGCCGCGCCGCCGCGTGCGGATCCGATCAATCGCCCCATCCTGCGAACGGCTCGGGATGCCCCTCGAATTCGAACCAGTACTGGCGAAAATGCGTGCATCGGCCGCTGACGGGATCGAGGTGGGCGACGAAGCAGCCCGTGAGCGTGCCGGGCGCGCTCGCCGTCGCGGTTTGACATCGCCGCCCAGAACTCGCCGACGACGCGATTGCCTTCGACGATCGGCTTGCCCATGCGAACACGGGCCGTGCCCTGTTCGGCCTGCTCCTTGCGGATGTAGCGCGCCATCTCCTCGCGGCCGACGACGGTTTCGTCGATCGGGTGCTCGACATAGACGACGTCGTCGGCGAAGAGCGCGACGAACCCATCGAAATCCCAGTCCTCCCACGTTCGCCCATAGCCCTCGACGAAGGCGGTGGCCTGCTGTCGCTCGCGACTCATCACATCCTCCTTCGCCAGTCCAACCCGCGCGGACGTGCTCGCCGCAGGGCCGCCCGCTGCTCGCCTTACGCTGCCGCTACGCCGGCCGGCACGACCTCTGCGAACTTGACCGTGTCGATGAACTGCCGGAAGCGCACCAGCTTGCCGTCGCGGATCTCCCAGACGTGCACCGCCGGCTCGTCCAAGGTCTTGCCGGTCGCCTTGCCGGTGCCCGTGTAGCGGACGATCGCCGCGACGGTCTCGCCCGATGCGATGTACTCCTCGGGCGTCACCGCGAAGCCCTCGACGTCGGCTGCGATCGGGCCAAAGACGTTCTGCAAACCGCCTCGCCGCTGCGGTACAGGCCTCCGTAGGGCATGCCCTCGGCCTCGAACCATTCGACGTCGTCAGCAAATGCTCCGAGCACGGCAGGGATATCGCCGCGGGCGAACGCGCCGTAGACACCCTTGACGAACTCGACGTTCTGATCACTCATCGTTCCCCCTTGGTTGGCGTACGGCCGAAGCCCGACCGTACTCGACACTCAGGTCTCGCGTCCAGTCCCTACACAGCGGGGGCGCGAACCACGCATTACGCCTGCTCGATCGTCTCGATCCGATAGCCGTCAGGCTACGGACCGAATTGCAACTCACTGCAACCAGGCGGAGTCGGGCCTGCCGGCCTGCGTCCAGTAGATCGTGTTTCCAGCCAGCGCGAGCGAGTCGGGTTCGATGTCTTCTCCCATAGCCAACAACCTGCTGCCAGAGGCATCTGAGGCATGGACCTGATAACCACCTTCGGATGGGCGCCCTCCGGCACCCCGGGCGTCCGCGATCCAGGCCACCGAGCCGTCGCTCTTCAACACGATCGCGGTGACCGGGCCGACGCCGAAGTTCTCCTCCAGGGCTGGTTGCACGGGCGTGCCCGTGGGTTCCCGTCTGATGATCCGCCCGTTGTGCAGATCGCGGACGATGATTGCCCAGTGGCAGAAGCCGCAGCCGAGCTGGTTGGCAATTTCTTCGTAGGCGACCAAGGGTCCGGCGAGCACCTCGTGACTCAAGCCGTAGAAGCCTTCTTCCATGTACTTCGTCTGGTAGCGGTAGGCGATCGGACCGAGCCGATAGATGCGTCTGCTCCCGTAAGTGCACCCGTACAGCATTGGGCTTTCCGAACCGCCGACCGAGTACACCTCTGCCTGCACGTCGGCGGCGAGGACCCCGTGATGCGGGAGCGTGCAAACGCGCGGTGCATGCCGTCTCACCTTTGTGGCACGCGCTCCCGCGGGAGGCACGAGCGCCAACAATGCGGCGATCAGCGCCAGAGCCACGATTCTCATGCCTTTATGAACCGTGCGTCGCGCCAGGAGTTGCAAGCCGTTGTCGGCACAGCGCCCGCTTGGCGTCTCACCCGCTGGCAACGTCAGCCATTGTCGCGGGGCCCGGCGCTTGCGACAGGACCGAACTGGGCGCCGAGGTCAGCTCTGCTCGATGATCTCGATCCGATAGCCGTCGGGATCGCGCACAAAGCACAGCCGAGAGCCTCCCTCGCGCACCGAGTAGGGCGGCTTCTCGGGCTCGATGCCCTGCTCGGCCAGTCGGGCGAGCGTCGCGTCGAGGTCGGCTGCGGTGATCGCGATGTGCCCGTAGCCGCTGCCGATCTCATAGGAGTCGACGCCGAAGTTGTAGGTCAGCTCCAGGCGCGGCATGTCGCCGTCGCCGGGCTGGTTCATGAAGACGTTGACGGCCTCGTCTTTGATCGGAATGCGGCCGATCTCCTCGAAGCCGAGCGCGTTGTAGAAGGCAACCGACCGATCGATGTCGGTGATCCGATAGCAGGTGTGGATGAGAGCCATGCGCATAGTCTAGGCGGATGCGTTATCTGGAAATGCGGAGCTGCATCGCTCCGATCGCGACGATGCGGGCATGAGCGCTCGACCGGGGCTCGAGATCGAGGAGCGCGGCGACGGCGACGCATCCCGTGCTGATGCTGGCCGGCGAACTCGACATCGCCGACGCGGCGCGCTTGCAGAAGACGGTCGCACGGATCTGCGAGCAGGAAGGCGCGCCGGCGCTGACGATCGACCTGAGCCGCCTGATCTTCATCGACTCGAGCGGCATGGCCGCGATCGTCTACGCCAATCGGCTCTGCGAACGCGTCGGCTGCAACGCTGTCGCTGATTCCTGCCGAGCCGTCGGTTCAGCACGTCTTTGAGATGACCGGGCTGAATGTGCTGCTGCCGTTTGCCGACGGCGAGGATGCCGGCGCCGGCTCCTGAGGTGGGCGGCCGCTCGCGTGCGGACCGAGCCGGCGCCTGGCGACGGAGCAGACGCGCGGCGACCGTATACTCGCCGCGCGTGCGAACCCTGATCGTCGGTCACGGCGGGCGCGAGAGCGCCCTCGCCGCTCGGATGGCCGAGCACAGCGAGCTGTACGCGTTCGCCGGGCATCGCAACCCCTCGCTCGTGCGCTACACGCAGGCCTCGGGCGGACAAGCTCGAGCTCGGTGACGTCTGCGACGCCGAGGCGGTCGCGGCGTTCGCGCGCGAGAACGAGATCGACATGGCGATGATCAGCGCCGACGAACCGCTCGAGGCGGGCGTCGTCGACGCGCTCCTGGCGCAGGGCACGCGGGCCGTCGGCCCGACGCGCGCCGGCGCCGAGATCGAGTGGAACAAGGCGTTCGCGCGCGAGCTGCTGCTCGACGTGGCGCCCGAGGCGACGCCGCGGCTGCGCGTGATCCGCGCGCTCGAGGAGGTCGATCCGGCGATCGCATCGTTCGGCGCAGACGCCGGTCGTCGTCAAGCCGTCGGGCCTGACCGGCGGCAAGGGCGTCAAGGTGATGGGCCCGCATCTGGCCGATCACGCCGCGGCGGCCGGCTATGCGCGCGATCTGCTGAGCGACGGCCGCCACGGCGACTCTGTGCTGATCGAGGAGAAGATCGTCGGCGCCGAGTTCACGATCCAGGCGATCAGCGACGGGCGCACGGTGATCTTCCCGCCGTCGACCTACGACTATCCGTTCCGCTTCGACGGCGATGAGGGTCCCGGCACCGGCGGCATGGGCTCGCTGACGATGGCCACGCCGACGCTGCCGTTCATGACCGACGCGCACTACACGCAGGCCTGCTCGATCGTCGAGCGCGTGATCGCGCGCCTCGGCGAGGAAGGCCGGCGCTTCAGCGGCGTGATGAACAGCGGCTTCTTCGCGACGGCCGACGGCGTGCGCGTGATCGAGTTCAACGCGCGCTTCGGCGATCCGGAGGGCATCAACATCATGAGCCTGCTCGAGGGAAGCTGGGTCGAGGTGATGGAGCGGATCTGCGCCGGCGAGCTGGCAGGCGCGCGGGTCGCGCTGCGCGAAGAGGCCTCGCTCGTGCTGTATCTCGTCTCGCCCGACTACGCGCTGGCGACGGGCGAGCCGCCGCGCACGTATGAGTTCGAGCTCGACGTCGCCGCGATGGAGCGCGCCGGCTGCGAGGTGTTCTTCGCCTCCTCGGTGGCGCTCGCCGAGAACAGCTTCCGCACGGTCGGCACCTCACGCGCTGTAGCGCTCGTGACGACGGCGCCTACGCTGCCGGCGGCGCACGAGCGGATCGCCGCCTGCGCGGCGAGCGTGCCGACGCTGCAGTGGCGCCGCGAGGTCGGCGACGAAGGCTATCTGCGCGCGTTGAGCGCGCTCGTCGCAACCGCGTAGCGGCCTACGTGCAAGGATGGCCGCGTGATCGTCGAGACTGCCAGCAACTCGCAGTTCCTCTCGAACACGTACCTCGTCGCCGACGGGCAGGGCGGGCCGGCGTTCTTCGTCGACGCCGGCGGCCCGGTCGCGCCGCTGATCGCGACGGCCGAGCAGCTGCGAGCTGACGCCGACGCACGTGCTCTTGACGCACCATCACTACGACCACGTGTGCGAGGTCGATCAGCTGCGCGAGCGCTGGCCGGAGCTCGAGGTGCTGATCAACCCGGTCGAGAGCGAGCTGATCGCGGCCGCAGCGGCCGAGTCCGGCGCCGAGCAGGAGGGCGGCGAGCCGTTCGACCCGATCGCCGCCGGTCAGCGGCTCAGCTTCGGCGAGCTCGACGTGCTTGCGCTGAGCACGCCCGGCCATACGGCAGGGATGCTCTCGTTCCTCGTCGGCGAGCGCGCGGGCTTCGAGCGCGCCGCGCCGCGGCGCTCGGCGACGGGCCCGGCGCCGGGCGGCTTCAGCGGCGGCGACGCGGTCGTCTTCACCGGCGACACGCTGTTCAAGAACTCGGTCGGCGGCGTCAAAGCGCCGGGGCACACGACCTACACGGACCTGCGTGACTCGATCATGGGCACGCTGATGGAGCTTCCGCCGCAGACGGTCATCTATCCGGGCCACTCCGCTGCGACGAGCGTCGCGCAGGAGTGGGACTCGAACAGCTTCATCCGCGTCTGGCGCGGGCTCGACGCGGAAGGCTCGGAGCCGTGCACCGCGCTGGGCGAGCCGGCCACGCTCGTGCTGCTCGGCGAGGACTACGACGGCGGCACGAAGGCCTGGATCCGCTGGCCGGACGGCTCCGACGACATCGTGCCGGGCTCGCGCGTCGAGCGAAACGGCTAGCAGGAGCGCTCGCCTTGCAAGGCCGTTCGTAGGATTCAGCCATGGCGCGCGAGAACGAGAAGATCCCGACATCGCGCGTACGCCGGACCGCGACCGTAGCCTCGCTGGCCGCCGGCGAGGCGGTCAAGCAGTTCGGCACGCGCGCGGCGAACGTGACGCGCGGCGAGGAGGCCTCCGAGGAAGCGATGGCGCGCCGCCAGCTGGAGACGGCGAAGCAGATCGTCGCTGCGCTGGGAACGATGAAGGGCGCGGCGATGAAGCTCGGCCAGGTGATGTCGTTCCTCGACATGGGCCTCGTGCCCGAGGCGCACCGCGAGGAGTTCCAGCGCGAGCTGGCGAAGCTGCGCGACGCCGCGCCGACGGTCTCGTTCAAGCAGATGCGCAAGGTGATCGAAGACGATCTCGAAGAGCCGATCGACGAGGTCTTCGCCTCCTTCGAGGAGGAGCCGATCGCGGCGGCGTCGATCGGCCAGGTCTATCGGGCGACGCTGCCGGACGGGCGCGCGGTCGCCGTCAAGGTGCAGTACCCGGGCGTCGCCAGCGCCGTGCGCGCCGACATGCAGAACCTCGATCTGATCATGCGGCTGCTGAAGCGGCTGACGCCCGGGCTCGACGTCAAGGCGGTCGCCGAGGAGGTCCGCGAGCGGATCGTCGAGGAGCTCGACTACGAGCTCGAGGCGCAGAACCAGCGCTCGCTGTCGCGGATCTTCGAGGGCCATCCGTTCATCGTCGTGCCCGACGTCGTCAGCTCGCTCTCGCGCGAGCGCGTGCTCG
Organism: uncultured Solirubrobacteraceae bacterium; assembly: GCA_963812575.1. Lineage (GTDB taxonomy): Bacteria > Actinomycetota > Thermoleophilia > Solirubrobacterales > Solirubrobacteraceae > Palsa-744. The sequence continues at coordinate 18,577 of CAWEVS010000008.1, forward strand.
TCAGCGAGTTCGTCGTCGGCGTCGGCTTCGAGGAGATCAAGCAGCGCTCGCAGGCCGAGCGCGACCGGCTCGGCGAGATCGTCTTCCGCTTCTTCCTCGGCTGCCTCTACCGCCATCACCAGTTCTCCGGCGATCCGCATCCGGGCAACTTCCTGCTGCTCGAGGACGGACGCGTCGCGTTTCTCGACTTCGGGCTGTTCAAGCGCCTGGACTCCGGTCCCGTCGACCTCGAGCTGGCCGCGCAGCGCGCGGTCGTCGAGCGCAACGCGACGGCGCTTCATCGGCTGCTCGCCGAGTCGGGCTTCCTGCCGGAGCCCGAGCGCGTCGAGCCCGAGCACCTGCTCGCGTTCATCGACGCGGCGATCTGGTGGTACACGACCGACGAGGTCGTGCAGCTCTCGCCGGAAATCGCGACCGAGGTGATGATCGAGAGCTCCGATCCGCGCTCGACGCACTTTCGCGAGATGCGCCATCAGGACATGCGCCCGGAGCACCTGTTCGGCCGGCGCATGGAGATGCTGACGCTGGCCGTGCTCTCGCAGTTGCGCGCCAGCGCCAACTGGCATCGGATCGCGCGCGAGTGGATGTACGGCGACGCGCCGGTCACCGAGCTCGGCCGCCAGGAGGCCGAGTTCTACGGGCGCGCGGGCGTCGGCGCACGCTGAGCTTCAGGCTCGGGTCCCGACTGTCGATACAACGAGCGCAATAATGAGCAGCAGTCGTCGCCGGCGTCCCGAGCCGGAACGACGGCTGACGCGGGCAGTTGCCGGAAAGCCGGGCGTGGACACTGCCCGGAAATGGGTAATCGGACAGACGGGCAAAGGAGAACTTCGTGCCGGAAGCGCCGTTTGAGATGGAGAGCGCGCATGATGGGCAGACCGGGCGACTGGCGCTGGTCGGCGAGCTCGACATCGCGACGGTGCCGCGCGTCGAGGAGGCAGTCGACGTGATCCTGGAGGCGGGCGTGCGCGAGCTGACGGTCGATCTCAGCCGGCTGGGCTTCGTCGACTCCTCCGGCCTGCGCCTGTTCATCGTGCTGCACCAGCGTGCCCGCTCCGACGGCTGGTCGCTGGCACTGATCCGCCCCGAACCGCAGGCTTTGAGGGTCTTTCGCGTCAGCGGCATCGAGGACGAACTGCCGTTCGAGGATGCGAGCGCCGCGTGATGTCACCGCGCTCGAAAGGTGCTCGTCCGGGCGAGCAGATACGACGGGCACGCAGCGCGTCGCGCAAGGCGAGCGCTCCGACGCGCGTCGAGTTGACGCTCGCGCGCGACGTGCACGCGCCGTCGCTGGCGCGCAACGCGATCGCCGAGCGGGCCGACGCACTCGGGCTCGATCGCTCGCTGGCACAGTCGCTGATCCTGCTCGTCTCCGAGGTCGTCAGCAACGCGGTGCGCCACTCGAAGGCCGACTCCAGAGGCGCCTGTCGAGCTGCTTGCGACGTTCGGCGAGAAGGCGATTCGCGTGACGGTGACCGACGCCGGCGACGGCTTCATACCGCAGCCGCGCGATCCGGCGCGCACGCACGACGGCTACGGCCTCTACCTGCTCGAGAAAGTCGCCGAGCGCTGGGGCGTCGAGTCGCCGCGGCGACACGCGAGTCTGGTTCGAGATGGCGCCGGCCTGAGCAGCCGGCGGGTCTGCGCGGCGCGCGATGCCGGGCAGACGAGCAAGAACCGCGCTAGAGCTCCTGGATCTGCACGAGGCTGGTCGTTCCCGGCCGCCCCGAGGGCAGCCCGGCGGTGATGCCGACGCGCTGTCCGCGCTCGCACCAGCCGAGCTCGACGACGCGCCGGGCTGCGTCGGCGATCAGCGCCTCTGTCGTCTCGTGGCGGCGCATCGAGGCGGCCTGCACGCCCCACATCAGCGCGCAGCGGCGAACCGTCTCTTTGCCGGGCGAGAGCGCGTAGATCGGCACGGTCGGGCGGTGCGCTGAGACGAGCCGCGCGGAGCGGCCCGACAGCGTCGGCACGATCAGCGCGTCGAGTCGCAGCTCGCGTGCGGCGATCGCCAGGTTGTGCGCGATCGTGTAGGCCGGATCGGACTCGGTGCGGCGCACGCGAAAGTCGTTCCAGCGCTCGTAGGGAGCGATCGCCTCGGCCTGCTCGGCGACGGCCGCCATCATCGCGATCGCCTCGACCGGATAGGCGCCGATCGCCGTCTCCTGCGAGAGCATCACGGCGTCGGTGCCGTCGAGGATCGCGTTGGCGACGTCGGCCACCTCGGCGCGCGTCGGGCGCGAGGAGACGACCATCGAGTCGAGCATCTGCGTGGCCGTGATCGACGGCCGCGCCATCCAGCCGGCCAGCTCGAGCAGCTGCTTCTGCACGATCGGCACGCGCTCGATCGGCAGCTCGATGCCGAGGTCGCCACGCGCGACCATCAGGCAGTCGGCCGCTTTCAGGATCTCTGCGGCGCGCTCGACCGCCTGCGGCTTCTCCATCTTCGCGATCAGCGGCAGCCGCGTGTGCTCGCGCACCGCCTCGACGTCCTCGGGCCGCTGCACGAACGACAGCGCGACCATGTCGACGCCGATCGACTCGCCGTGGCGCAGCAGCTCGAAATCCTCCTCGGGTACGGCCGGCAGCGAATCGATCGGGCCGGGGATGTTCAGGCCCTGGCGCGAGGCGACCGCGCCGCCGACCTCGACGACCGTTTCGACCTCGTGCGACTCAGGCCTCGAGGCGGTCACGCGCAACCGCACCGAGCCGTCGGCCAGGTACAGCACGGCGTCCTCGCCGAGCGCCGCCGCGAGACCCTCCCAGGAGACGCTCATGCGGCTGGCATCGCCCTCGAGCTCCTCGCCGTCGGCACTGATCGTCAGGCGCTCGCCCGGCGTCAGCTCGGCGACGCCGTCGCGCAGCGGGCCGATCCGCAGCTTCGGGCCGGGCAGGTCCTGCAGCACCGCGACCGGCCGTCCGGCGCGTCCGGCGGCCTCGCGCACGCGGCGGATCGTCTCGGCGTGCTCCTCGAGCGTGCCGTGCGAGTAGTTCAGCCGCGCGACGTCCATGCCGGCCTCGACCATCCGCAGCAGCGTCTCCGGCTCGCGCGAGGCCGGTCCGATGGTGGCGACGATCTTGGTGCGGCGCATCGCAGGCCACCGTAGCGAGAGCTGACGGCGCAAGCGTCGCAGCGACGTAGGATCCATCGATGCTCGGCCCGACGCGCCCGTTGCCCAAGGTCGGCGCTGCTCGCGCGCGTCGCGCATTTCGGCGGCGGCTTCGAGCGCGCGACGGTGCTCGCCGTCGGCGACGAGGGCCGCCGCGTCGAAGTGCGCTGCGAGAGCGGCGAGAAGCTCGCCTTCGTGCTCAGCCCGGCGACCGCGCGGTTCGTCGCCGCCGGCGGCGCGCACGGTCCGCGGCTGGAGCTGCTCGGCGACTGACGCCGGCTCGCGCCGCGCGGCGCGCCGCTACGGCGCGTCGACGTCGGGAAAGTGCTCGGCGCAGTGCTCGCGGATCGCGTTGCGCACCCACGCTCGCTCCTCGGGGCTGGCCGCGCGAAAGCGCGCGAGCAGCTCGCGCTGGCGCTCATACGGCGAGCCGGCGATCGTCCAGCGCACGGCGAGCCGCTCGAACAGCAGCTCGACTGCGCGCTGCCAGGCGTCCTCGCGCGAGAGCGGATTGGCGGCCAGCGCGCGCTCGTACTCGCGGCGCGAGCCGAGCGTCAGCGAGCCGCGCAGCGTCAGCACGTTGCCGTCGGCGTCGACGTAGTCGCTGCCCGGCGCCTGCAGGCGCTCTCTGCTGCGGCCGCGCTTACCCACGGCCGCTTGCCTCCGATGCGAGTGCTCTCACGACCGCCACGATAGGAGCCGCGCGAGCATCGCACGCGCGAGACTCGTTCGCGCGCTAGCGTGCAAATCGGTGTCGCGGGTCCTGATCACCGGATCGGCCGACGGGCTCGGCCAGATGGCCGCCGCGCTGCTCGTCGAAGGCGATCACGAGGTGATCCTGCATGCGCGCAGCAGCGCGCGTGCAGAGGACGCGATGCGCTCTGGTTCCTGGCGCCGCCGGCGCGCTCGTCGGCGATCTCTCGAGCATCGAGCAGATGCGCTCGGTCGCCGAGCAGGCGAACGCGACGGGCGCGTTCGACGCGGTGATTCACAACGCCGGCGTCGGCTATCGCGAGCGCCGCGAAGAGACGGTCGACGGCCTCGAGCACGTGTTCGCGATAAACGTGCTCGCGCCGTACGTGCTGAGCGCCGCGATCGAGCAGCCGCAGCGGCTCGTCTACCTCAGCTCGGGCATGCATCGGATGGCCGAGCCCGAGCTCGGCGATCTGCAGTGGCGTCGAGCGGCCGTGGAACGGCGCGCAGGCCTACGCCGACTCGAAGCTGCTGGACATCGCGCTCGCGTTCGCGCTCGCGCGGCGCTGGCCGCAGGTGCTGAGCAACGCGCTCGAGCCCGGCTGGGTGGCGACGAAGATGGGCGGCGCCGGCGCGCCGGACGACCTCGATCTCGGTGCGCGCACGCAGGCCTGGCTGGCGGTCAGCGACGACCCGGCGGCGCTCGTCAGCGGCGCCTACTTCTACCACCAGCAGCCGCGCCAGCACGACGCTTCGGCCGACGACGTGAAGCTGCAGGAGGGGCTGCTGGAGGCGTGCGCAGAGCTCAGCGGCGTGGCGCTGCCGGCTGCGAGCGCATAGGCGCGCCGCGCCGGCGCCGGCGTGCGGGCGGTCGGTGGCGCCTGCGCTCAGCTCTCGGCGGCGCGCTCGAGCTGCGAGCGCACGTCGCCGGTCAGCGGCTTTCCGTGGCCGGCCCAGGCGGCGGCCGGCTCGAGCGCGGCGAGCTTCAGCATGCTCGCGCGCGCCTGCTCGGTGTCGTAGCTGTACATCGCGAAGCGGCAGATGCGGCTCGCTGTCGCGGCCCCACATGTCGATCGTGTAGAAGCAGTCGCTGACCAGCGCGAGCCGGTCGGACTCGCGCCACAGCGCGATCTGCCCGGGCGCGTGGCCGGGAATCTCGATCACGCGGAAGCCGGCGACCTCGTCGCCCTCGGAGAGCGTTCCGGCGATGTGCGACGGGCCCGGCGTCCCAGGCGTGGCGGTGCATCAGTTGTGCGTCTGGCGCTGAGGCGAATCGGCAGCCCGGAGAGCCCCTCGGGCCAGTAGGCGAAAGCCGCCGCTGCCTTCGGCGTCCTGCGACGTCGTCGGCGTGGCAGAAGACCGGTGCGCCGAGGCCGGGCGCGGCGCCGCGATGGTCGTTGTGCGCGTGGCCGAGCACGATCCGGCGGATGCCGCCGAGCTTCGCGCCGGCGCGCGCGAGCGCGCGCGCCATCGTGCGCGCTGCCGGCGTCGAACAGCGTCACGCCGCCGTCGTCCTCGATCAGGTAGACGTTGCAGCGGCCCGGCTGGCCCTGCACGACCCAGACGCCGGTCGCGACGAGCTGTGCGTCGGCGCCGCTGACACGCGAGATCGAGCGCCGTCTTGGTGTTGAACGCGCCAAGCAGCCGCTGGTCGGCGCGCGAGCCCTGCGCCGGCATCATGCCGATCTGGCGCGGCAGGCCGATCGAATCGGGAAACGCGTCGTTGCCCTGGATCAGCCCGTCGCTGACCTGCAGCAGATCGATTCCTTCGATCGAGATGCGATCGCCGGTCGGCGCGATGCCGCCGAGCGAGCCCGGCCCGGCGAACGTGCCGCTCGAGCCGCCACTGCACCGCGCAGCGATCCTCTTGGGTCGTCGTCGAGACGACGGCGAAGTCGAGATCGGGAACGGCCTCGAGCAGTTCGCCGAGGAAGTCGCGCACGCCATCGGGCGCGAGCACGTCGACCTGCCCGCGCACGTTGTCGCGGCCGCCGTCGGCCCACAGCGCGACGGCGCCGTCGAGGTCGCGCGCGGCGATCGCCTCGAAGTAGCGGCGCGCGACCGACTCGGGACTGCTCTTGGTGATGCGGCGCCGGGGGCTGCGCGCCTGGCGGACGTTGGCGGCCGCCTCCTGAACCTTCGTCGCGGCTTTGCTTGTGGTCTCGCTGTCGTCTGCGACCATCGCTCCTCCTCGCTGTGACTGGCGGCGAGCGTAGTCTAGTCTCCGCCGGGTGGCCGAGGGCGGAAAAGCGGGCTCCGCGCCGGCGGCGCCGCGAGCCGAGCGCAAACGCGAGCGCGGCCGCGGCGAACGCGTGCTGCCGGGCGTGTTCCGGCTGCGTCTGCCGCTGCCGTGGCCGGGCGTGCCGCACTGCAACGCGTGGGCCGTCAGAGCGGGCGACGGGTTCGTGCTGTTCGACACCGGCATGCAGCAGCCCGGCTCGATGGGCGAGCTCGAACACGCGCTTGAGATGTGCGGCCTGCGCTTGGAGGACACGAAGCTGATCGTCTGCACGCACGCGCACTCCGATCACTGCGGTCAGGCGGCGACGATCGTCGAGCGGGTCGGCTGCGAGCTGTGGATGCATCCGAGCCACGAGCTGATGACGCGGATGGTCGAGGATCCGCAGGCCGTTCTCGCGCGGCGTCTGGAGGTCGCGCGCCAGAGCGGCGTGCCGGAGGCGGCGCTGCGCCGCTACGAGGCCGAGCGCGGCAAACCGAATCCGGGCATCGCAGGGCCGATCGTGCCCGATCGCGACCTGATCGACGGCGTCGTCGTGCCGAGCGACCTCGGCGAGTGGGTCGCCTATGAGACTCCCGGGCACGCTCCGTCGCACGTCTGCCTGTTCCAGCCCGAGCGCCGGCTGCTGATCTCCGGCGATCATCTGCTGGGACGGATCTCGCTGTACTTCGAGTTCGGCTACTCGCCCGATCCGGTCGGTCGAGTTTCTCAATTCGCTCGACGTCGTCGAGCGTCTCGGCGCGCGTCTCTGCCTGGCCGGGCACGGCCGCACGTTCAGCGACGTGCAGGCGCACATCAGCGGCAATCGCAGCCTCGTCGAGCAGCACCTGCAGGGTGTGCTCGAGGCGCTGAGCGAGGGACAGCCGACGGCGTTCGAGCTCGTCACGCTGACGCACGGCGAGCGCCTCTCACAGCAGAACGGCCAATGGCTGCTCTCGCAGACGCTCGGATACCTGACGCATCTGGAGAGCGTCGGGCGCGCTCGCCGGATCGCCGGAGAGCCCGAGCGCTGGACTGCATAATCATCGGATGCGCATCAACGAGATCCTCGCCGCCGAGACGCCGGTCTTCTCCTTCGAGTTCTTCCCGCCGAAGACCGATGCCGGCGAGCAGAACCTGTATGCGGCACTCAGCGACCTGAAGGCGCTCGAGCCGTCGTTCGTGTCGGTCACCTACGGCGCCGGCGGCTCCTCGCGCGAGAAGACGATCGAGATCGTCAAGCGGATCAAGGAGCAGTTCGGGCTCGAGGCGATGGCGCACTTCACATGCGTCGGCGCGACCGTCGCAGAGCTGCGCGAGACGCTCGATGAGATGCGCGAGGCGGGCATCGAGAACGTGCTCGCGCTGCGCGGCGATCCGCCGGAGGGCGAGCAGGAGTGGACGAAGACCGACGGCGGCCTCGAGTACTCGAGCGAGCTCGTGCAGCTGATCGGCGCCGACTACGACTTCGCGATCGGCGCGGCGTGCTTCCCGGAGACGCACATCCACGCCGAGAGCGCCGAGTCGGATCTCGGCTACCTCGCCGGCAAGGTCGACGCCGGCGTCGACTTCCTGATCACGCAGATGTTCTTCGACAACGACTTCTATTTCGACTTCGTCGCTCGCGCGCGGGGCGCCGGCGTGACGGTGCCGATCATCCCCGGCGTGATGCCGATCACGCGCGCCGGGCAGGTGGAGCGGATGGCGCAGATGTGCGGCTCGGAGATCCCGGCCGGGCTGCGGCGCGAGCTTCACGCGCGCGCCGAGGACGCCGAGGCGGTGCTCGACTTCGGCGTCGCCTACGCGACGCTGCAGTGCTCGGAGCTGCTCGCAGCAGGCGCGCCGGGCGTCCACTTCTACACGCTCAACCGCTCGCCGGCGACGCGCGCGATCCTCAGCGCGCTGCGGATCGCGCGGCCGTGGGAGCGCGCGATCTATCCGGCCTCGATCTCCAAGCCCTCGGCGACGCGCGGCGAGCCGTCGGGCGCCTCGTAGCGGACGTCGACCGAGTCGTTCTGGCGGTAGGTGCCGACGCCCCAGGCGCCGAGCAGCCAGCGCCAGCCGCTGATCTTGTCCTTGCGCAGGTCCTGCTCGAAGACGAGCGCGCCTTCGCGCACGGAGAAGTCGGAGCCGAGCTGCTGGGCGACGCCGTTGAGGTACACCTGATAGGGCTCGCGCACGTCGCGCGGCAGCTTGACCAGCGATTTGCTCATAGCGAGCTGATTATGCACCCGGCGCGCCGCGTAATCTCCGGCGCCGTGAGTGAGATCGCCTACACGGTGCGCCGCTCGGCGCGCGCACGGCGCGTGCGCGTCAACGTGCACGCGCACGCCGAAGTCGAGGTCGTACTGCCGACGCGCGCGCCCGAGCGTGCCGCGGCGGCTGCAGTGCGCGAGCTGCGCCCGTGGATCGAGCGCCGGCTCGGCGAGGCGCACGAGGCGCTCGCGCGGGTGGCCGCGCGCGCCGGCACGGTGCCCTACCTGGGCGAGCACCTGCAGCTCGTGCCCGAGCCGGGGCGCACGCGCGTGCACCGCAGCGGCGAGCGGCTGCTGGTGCCCGACGGCGACGCGCGGCCGGCGCTCGAGCGCTACTACCGCCGTGCCGCGCGCGCGGAGATCGCGCCGCGCCTGGACCGTGCCAGCGCGCTCGCCGGCACGCCCTACCGCGAGCTGTCGATCCGCGCGCAGCGGACCCGCTGGGCGTCGTGCTCGGCCGACGGCGCGATGAGCTTCAACTGGCGGCTGCTGCTGGCACCCTCGCGCGTGCTCGACTACGTCGTCTGGCACGAGATCTGCCACCTGCAGGTGCTCGACCACTCGCCGCGCTACTGGGCGCTGCTCGAGCGCTGGTGGCCGGAGTACCGCGAGGATCGCGACTGGCTGCGGCTGAACGGCGCGACGCTGGTGCTGTAGCGCGCGCGGAGTTGGAGTGGACGGCGGCAGGCAAGAACGCGCGACGATCCGTCTCGAGCCCTGGGGAGCACAGGACCTGGCGCTGCTCGCGCAGTGCGTCGGCGACCCGGCGATGATGGCGCACCTCGGCGGGCCGGAGAGCGCGGAGAAGATCGCCGAGCGCCAGGCTCGATACGAGCAGCCGGGCTCGATGCAGTTCAAGATCGTCGATCGAGCGAGCGGAGAGGGAGCCGGCTGGGTCGGCTTCTGGGATGCAGCGCGGCGCGGCGAGGACGTGTACGAGATCGGCTGGTCGGTGACGACACCGTTTCAACGGCGTGGCATCGCGGTCGCGGCGGCGAGCGAGGCGCTCGACGTCGCTCGCGCGCGGGCGCGGCGCCGGTTCGTTCACGCCTTTCCGGCGGTCGCCAACGTTCCGTCGAATGCGATCTGCCGCAGGCTCGGCTTCGCGCTGCAGGGCGCCTGCGACATCGAGTACCCGCCGGGCAACCGTATGCGCTCCAACGACTGGCGGCTGGATCTGCGAGCCGGCGGCTGACGTCGGCTCGAAGCTCTGCTGGGCGGCTTCGGCGCGGTTGCCGGCCGCGCTGAGCAACCTCCGGTCAGCCGCGCTGATCCATCGGCACGTAGTCGAGGTCCCTGTCGCCGGTGTAGATCTGGCGCGGACGCGCGATCTTCTGCTCGGGATCCTCGACGAGCTCCTTCCACTGCGCGATCCAGCCGCTGGTGCGGCCGATCGCGAACATCACCGGGAACATCGCGACCGGCAGGCCGAGCGCCTCGTAGATCAGGCCGGAGTAGAAGTCGACGTTCGGATAGAGCTTTCGCGAGGTGAAGTACTCGTCGTCGAGCGCGCGCTTCTCGAGCTCTGAGGCGACGTCGAGCAGCGGGCTCTTGCCGCGCACCTCGAAGACGTCATCGAGGTATTTGCGGATGATTCGCGCGCGCGGGTCGTAGTTCTTGTAGACGCGATGGCCGAAGCCCATCAGCCGCTCGTCGCCGGCCTTGACGCCCTCGAGGAATGCAGGAATGTTCTCGACCGTCTCGATCCGCTCGAGCATCCGCAGCGCCTGCTCGTTGGCGCCGCCGTGCAGCGGCCCGTAGAGCGCCGCGACGCCGGCAGCGACGGCCGAGTAGGGGTCGACCTGGGTCGAGCCGACCGAGCGAACGGCGCTCGTCGAGGCGTTCTGTTCGTGGTCGGCGTGGAGGATGAAGAGCACGTCGAGCGCGCGCGCCAGCCGCGGGTCGGGCTGGTACTTCAGCTCGGTCATTTTGTACATCATCCCGAGGAAGTTGCCGGCGTACTCGAGGTCGTTGTCGGGATAGACGTACGGCTGGCCCATGTTGTGGCGGAAGGCGAACGCGGCCAGCGTCGGCATCTTCGCGAGCAGGCGAATGATCTGGATCGCGCGCACGCGCTCGTCTTTGATCTTGTTCGCGTCGGGATAGAACGTCGAGAGCGCGCCGACCGACGCGACGAGCATGCCCATCGGGTTGGCGTCGTAGCGGAAGCCCTGCATGAAGTCCTTGACGTTCTCGTGCACGAACGTGTGGATCGTGATCTCGTCGATCCATCCCTCGAGCTCGACCTTGTTCGGCAGGCGGCCGTTGATCAGCAGGTAGGCGACCTCGAGGTAGGTCGAGTGCTCGCAGAGCTGCTCGATCGGATAGCCGCGGTGCTGCAGGATGCCGGCGTCGCCGTCGATGTAGGTGATCGAGCTGCGGCACGAAGCCGTGTTCATGAACGCCGGGTCGTAGGACATCATCCCGAATTCGTCCTCGTCGACCTTGATCTGGCGAAGTTCGCTGGCGCGAACCGTTCCGTCGGTGATCGGCAGCTCGTAGCTCGTTGCCGGTGCGGTTGTCGGTGACCGTCAGCGTGTCGGCCGGCGCCGCGCCGTTGCCCGCCTGCGTGTCCGCGCCCGTGCCGGCGGCCTGCTCCTTCGCGTTCGCCTCGGTCTCCGTGCTCATCTGCTCTCCAATCGCCGCATGGGGAATCTCAGACCTCGATTATGCGACAACTCCGCGCGCGAGCCGCCAGTGGCGCTCGCGCGAGCGCCGCGCGGGCAGCCGATCGGCTCCGCCGCAGCTGCCTCAGCGCTGCGGCAGACGCTTGCGCGAGACGAACGTGCGCACGCGCGGCGGCGACGGCAGCGGCTGCTCGCCGTGCGGGCCGCGGCGCGATGGGCGCGGCCGGCGGGTGCGCGGGTGGTGCGGATGGCGCGGCTGCGGGCGCGGCCCGATGCCGCCGTCCTCACCGCCCGCCGGCTCGGTCGTCTGGCGAACGGCCCAGCGGACGATCAAGAACAGCGCAACGACCGGAATCTTCAGCAGGAACATCAGCCAGATGAAGGTCCACGCGTCCACTCGCGTCGATGTTATCTCCGCGCGCGGAGCCGTACAAGAGCGCGCCGTCGCGGCTCAGGAGATGGCGCTGAACTGCGTGATCGCGTGCAGCTCTGCCGCGCGCGTGTCGATCTCGGCGCGCGTCAGGCGCTCGACGCGCTCGGTGCCGAACTGCTCGACGTTGAACGACGCGAGCACCGTCGCGTAGGCCATCGCGCGGCGCAGCAGCTCGTCGGAGAGCCCGCCGCTGGCGGCGACGCCGGCGCCGGCCAGGCTGGCGGCGATGTAGCCGACGAAGCCGCCCGCGAACGTGTCGCCGGCTCCGGTCGGATCGATGACCGTCTCCAGCGGATAGGCCGGCAGCGCGAAGAAGCTCTCGCGCGTGATCAGCGCCGCGCCGTACTCGCCCTGCTTGGCGACGATCACGCTCGGTCCCCACGAGAGGATCTCGCGCGAGGCAGCGACCAGGTTCGGCTTGCCGGTCAGCTGGCGCAGCTCGGCGTCGTTGAGGATCAGGCAGTCGACGCTCTCGATCGCCGCGACGAGCGAGTCGCGCGCGATCTCGATCCACAGGTTCATCGAGTCGAGCGCGACGAACTTGGCCTGCGGCAGCTGTGCGCGCACGTCGCGCTGCAGGTCGGGCTGGATGTTCGCGAGAAACAGCACGTCGCTCGCGCGCGAGCTCTCAGACAGCTTCGGCTGAAAGCCCTCGAACACGCCGAGCTGCGTGTCGAGCGTCTCGCGCGAGTTCAGGTCCCAGCCGTACTCGCCGCGCCAGAAGAACGTCTTGCCGCCGGCGATTCGCTCGACGTCGGAGACGTCGATGCCGCGCTCGCTCATCACGGCGAGCTGTGGCTCGCCGAAGTCCTCGCCGACCGGCCCGACGACGTGCACGCGCTCGAAGAAGGCTGCGGCCAGCGCGAAGTGCACCGCCGCGCCGCCGAGCATTCGCTCGCGCTCGCCGAACGGCGTCTTGACCGCGTCATAGGCGATCGAGCCGACAACCGTGATTGACATGGGCGCGCACCTTAGAGCAAGCTCCTCGCGCGCGGCCGGTGCCCGGTGGTCGTTCGCTAGCCTCGGCGCGCATGCGCGCGATCCAGATCAGCGAGTTCGGCGGGCCCGAGGTGCTGCAGCTGGTCGAGCTGCCGAAGCCCGAGCCGGGCCCGTCGGAGGTGCTGATCAAGGTCACGCGCGCCGGGCTGAACTTCGCCGATACGCATACGCGCACGAACTCCTATGTGAAGAAGGCGAGCCTGCCGCTGGTTCCGGGCAGCGAGGTCGCAGGCGTGCGTGAGGACACCGGCGAGCGTGTCGTCGCGCTGGTCGGCGACGGCGGCTATGCCGAGTACGCGACGGCGCCGCGCGAGCTCGTGCATCCGCTGCCCGACGCGCTCGACGACGGCACGGCGCTGGCGATCGTGATCCAGGGCCTGACCGCGTGGCATCTGTACAGGACGGCCGCCAAGCTCGCGCCCGGCGAGAGCGTCGTCGTGCACTCGGCCGCCGGCGGCGTCGGCTCGCTCGCCGTCCAGCTCGGCCGCCTACTCGGCGCCGGACGCGTGATCGCGACGGCCTCGAGCGAGCAGAAGCGCGCTGATCCATCGGCACGTAATCCCGAAATCGATGTTGCCGATGTAGACCTGCCGTGGGCGGAGGATCTCTGCTCGTGGGGTCGTCGTCGTGCGCTTTCCACTGCGCGATCCAGCCGGGGGCAGGCGGCCGATGGCGAAACAGGACGGTGAACATCGCTGTGGGGAAGGCCAAGGGGCGCGGAGATGATGCCGCTGTAGAAGTCGACGTTCGGATAGAGCTTCGGCGACGACGAAATAGGCATCGGCCAGGGCCAGCTCTTCCAGCTCCGGCCATATCGAGTAGCGGTCTTGCGTACATCTCGATAGAACCTTGTCGCAGGTAAATCCGCGGATGATCGCGCTCGCGGGTCGTAATCTTGTAGACGCGATGGCCGAAGCCCATCAGCCGCTCGTCGCCGGCCTTGACGCCCTCGAGGAAGTGCAGGGATGTTCTCGACCGTCTCGATCCGCTCGAGCATCCGCAGCGCCTGCTCGTTGGCGCCGCCGTGCAGCGGCCCGTACAGCGCTGCGACGCCGGCGGCGACGGCCGAGTAGGGGTCGACCTGGGTCGAGCCGACCGAGCGAACGGCGCTCGTCGAGGCGTTCTGTTCGTGGTCGGCGTGCAGGATGAACAGAACGTCGAGCGCGCGCGCCAGCCGCGGGTCGGGCTGGTACTTCAGCTCGGTCATTTTTGTACATCATCCCGAGGAAGTTGCCGGCGTACTCGAGGTCGTTGTCGGGATAGACGTAGGGCTGTCCCATGTTGTCGAAGGCGAATGCCGCGAGCGTGGGCATCTTCGCCAGCAGGCGGATGATCTGGATCGCGCGCACGCGCTCCTCTTTGATCTTGTTCGCATCGGGGTAGAAGGTCGAAAGCGCACCGACGGATGCGACGAGCATGCCCATCGGGTTGGCGTCGTAGCGGAAACCCTGCATGAAGTCCTTGACGTTCTCGTGCACGAACGTGTGGATCGTGATCTCGTCGATCCATCCCTCGAGCTCGACTTTGTTCGGCAGGCGGCCGTTGATCAGCAGATAGGCGACCTCGAGGTAGGTCGAGTGCTCGCAGAGCTGCTCGATCGGATAGCCGCGGTGCTGCAGGATGCCGGCGTCGCCGTCGATGTAGGTGATCGAGCTGCGACACGAAGCCGTGTTCATGAACGCCGGGTCGTAGGACATCATCCCGAATTCGTCCTCGTCGACCTTGATCTGGCGAAGTTCGCTGGCGCGCACGGTGCCGTCGGTGATCGGCAGCTCATAGCACGTACCGGTGCGGTTGTCGGTGACCGTCAGCGTGTCCGCCGGCGCCCCACCGTTGCCCGCCTGTGGGTCCGCGACCGTGCCGGCGGCCGGCTCCTTCGCATTCGCCTCGGTCTCCGTGCTCATCTGCTCTCCAATCGCCGCGTGGGGAATCTCAGACCTCGATTATGCGACAACTCCGCACGCGAGCCGCCAGTGGCGCTCGCGCGAGCGCCGCGCGGGCAGCCGATCGGCTCCGCCGCGGCTGCCTCGGCTGCCGGCAGGCGCTTGCGCGGGACGAACGCGCGCACACGCGGCGGCGACGGCAGCGGCTGCTCGCCATGCGGGCCGCGGCGCGAGGGGCGCGGCCGGCGGGGGCGCGGGTGGTGCGGATGGCGCGGCTGCGGGCGCGGCCCGATGCCGCCGTCCTCACCGCCTGCCGGCTCGGTCGTCTGGCGAACGGCCCAGCGGACGATCAGGAACAGCGCAACGACCGGAATCTTCAGCAGGAACATCAGCCAGATGAAGGTCCAGGCGTCCACTCGCGTCGATGTTATCTCCGCGCGCGGAGCCGTACAAGAGGCGCCGTCGCGGCTCAGGCGATGGCGCTGAACTGCGTGATCGCGTGCAGCTCTGCCGTGCGCGTGTCGATCTCGGCGCGAGTCAGGCGCTCGACGCGCTCGGTGCCGAACTGCTCGACGTTGAACGACGCGAGCACCGTCGCGTAGGCCATCGCGCGGCGCAGCAGCTCGTCGGAGAGCCCGCCGCTGGCGGCGACGCCGGCGCCGGCCAGGCTGGCGGCGATGTAGCCGACAGCGGCCCGCGAACGTGTCGCCGGCTCCGGTCGGATCGATGACGTCTCCAGCGGATAGGCCGGCAGCCCGAAGAAGCCGTCGCGGGTGATCAGCGCCGCGCCGTACTCGCCCTGCTTGGCGACGACACGCTGGGCCCCAGGACAGGATCTCGCGCGCGGCGCGGATCAGGTTCGGGGCGCCCGTCAGCTGGCGCAGCTCGGCGTCGTTGAGCATCAGGCAGTCGACGTCGCGGATCGCGGCGACGAGCGAGTCCTTGGCGATCTCGATCCACAGGTTCATCGAGTCGAGCGCGACGAACCGGGCGCCGGGGCACTGGGCGCGGACGTCGCGCTGGAGGTCGGGCTGGATGTTCGCCAGAAACAGCACGTCGCTCGCGCGCGAGCTCTCTTACAGCTTCGGCTGAAAGCCCTCGAGCATGCTGAGCTGCGTGTCGAGCGTCTCGCGCGAGTTCAGGTCCCAGCCGTACTCGCCGCGCCAGAAGAACGTCTTGCCGCCGGCGATTCGCTCGACGTCGGAGACGTCGATGCCGCGCTCGCTCATCACCGCGAGCTGTGCCTCGCCGAAGTCCTCGCCGACCGGCCCGACGACGTGCACGCGCTCGAAAAAGGCTGCGGCCAGCGCGAAGTGCACCGCCGCGCCGCCGAGCATTCGCTCGCGCTCGCCGAACGGCGTCTTGACCGCGTCGATAACGGGCGATCGAGCCGACAACCGTGATTGACATGGGCGCGCACCTTAGAGCAAGCTCCACGCGCGCGGCCGGTGCCCGGTGGTCGTTTTCAAGCCTCGGCGCGCATGCGCGCGATCCAATCAGCGAGTTCGGCGGGCCCGAGGTGCTGCAGCTGGTCGAGCCGCCCAAGCCCGAGCCGGCCCGCGAAAGTGCTGACCAAGGTCACACGCGCCGGGCTGAACTTCGCCGACACGCACACGCGCACCAACTCCTACGTGAAGAAGGCGAGCCTGCCGCTGGTTCCGGGCAGCGAGGTCGCAGGCGTGCGCGAGGACACCGGTGAGCGCGTCGTCGCGCTGGTCGGCGACGGCGGCTATGCCGAGTACGCGACGGCGCCGCGCGAGCTCGTGCATCCGCTGCCCGACGCGCTCGACGACGGCACGGCGCTGGCGATCGTGATCCAGGGCCTGACCGCGTGGCATCTGTACAGGACGGCCGCCAAGCTCGCGCCCGGCGAGAGCGTCGTCGTGCACTCGGCCGCCGGCGGCGTCGGCTCGCTCGCCGTCCAGCTCGGCCACCTACTCGGCGCCGGACGCGTGATCGCGACGGCCTCGAGCGAGCAGAAGCGCGCTCTGGCACT
>CAWEVS010000009.1:0-32880 GCA_963812575.1 uncultured Solirubrobacteraceae bacterium
GGCTGGGGCGAATGTCCAATCGCGCTCGGCCAACGCTGGCCACTTGGCCCTTTGCCGGGCGCGCTTCGGTGTGGAAGATCTGGACATGCCGACACAGCTCAACGTAGCCACCTCGCAGGCCCAGATAATCGGCGGGCCGACGCCAATCCAGGCGCCGAGGCCGGGCGACACCTACCGCTGGAAGGTGCAGCATGGTCGCGCCGAAAAGCACGTCTACGTGCAGATCGCGCCGGCGCTGCGCGCCGAGGCGTTCGAGGAGCCGCTGCGCTCCGGAATCGAGACGAAGGGCGAGTCGGTGCTGATCAAGCTGCTCGAGCAGGGAAACGTGCCGACCCGCATCAAGATCACCTCGGCGGGCATCACCGAAGTCGGCATCGATCGGCGCCCGCGCGTCTGCGCGATCTGAGCCACCACGGCTAGGCCGCTGCCTCGCCGGCCGCGGCGTCGCGCGGCAGCCAGCCGCCGAGTCGCGCGCGCACGCGCGAGCGACTCAGGGCGATGAACACGAGCGCGCTCAGCGCGGCGCCGGCGAGCGCGTCGGCGAGGTAGTGGTTGCCTGTGGCCATCACGGCGAACGTGGTCAGCAGGGGGTAGACGAGCGCGAGCGCGCGCGGCCATCGTTTCCGCGTCATCTTCCAGATCGCGATCGACGACCAGGTCGCCCAGGCGATGTGCAGCGAGGGCATCGAGCAGAGCTGGTTGGAGTGCAGCGCCGTGGCGCCGATCCGCCAGACCGGCAGCCCGTCGATCCGCGCGACCAGGTCTGAATAGGTCGAGGAGATCATCCGCGGCGGCGCGACCGGGAAGCTCCAGAAGACGGCGAGCGCGATCAGGTTGACGATGACGAGCGTCGCGCGCATCAGGCCGAGCAGGTCGGGGCGGCGCCACCAAAGCCAGGCGAACACGACGAGCGTCACCGCGATGTGCACGTTTTCGTACCAGAACACGACGACCTCGCTGAGCGCATGTCGACTCGCGAGCCAGGCGTTGAGCGCACGCTCGGGGTCGAGCCGCAGTGAGCGCTCGAGGTCGAGCACGCGCTCGCCGTTGCGCAAGGCGAGCGCCTGGCGCACCGGCGCGAGGTTGTTGATCGCGTCGAACAGCCAGCACAGCCAGGCGACGATCAGCAGGTCGGCGAGCAGCCACACCTGTTCGCGCCTGTCCTGCAGCCGCTTCGCGAGCGGCGCGGCGAGGAGCTTGCGATCCGCCGTGAGCTCGCTCGACGCTGCCATCGATCGATTAATACAACACCCTCGCCGGCCGATCGAGGCGGCCGCGCGGCCGTGGCGAGTGACCGCTACGCTGGCGCCGATGGCCGATGCCGGCACGATCGCCTCGCTCGCCACGGCAGGCGGAACGCTGATCCTCGCCGTCGCGACGTTCTCCTCGACGCGCTCGGCCAACCGAGCCGCGAGGATCTCCGAGCAGTCGCTGAAGGTCGGCCTGCGCCCGGTGCTGTTCAACGCGCGCCCGCAGGACCCGCCGCAGAAGGTCGGCTACGGAGACGACCACTGGGTGTTGCTGCACGACGGCCTGGGCGTCGCCCAGCAGGCCGACGGCAACATCTACCTGGCGCTGCCGCTGCGCAACGTCGCCTCGGGCATCGCCGTACTGCATGGCTGGCACCTGTGGCCGCGGCGCGCCGGTCTCGAGGATCCGCACCCGGAGCCCGACGAATTCCGCGCGCAGACACGTGACCTGTACGTGCCGGCCGGCGACGTCAGCTTCTGGCAGGCGGCGCTCCGCGACTCCAGCGACGAGCTCTACGCGCCGGTGCGGAAGATGATCGAGACCGGCGGACCGCTCAGCATCGACCTGCTCTACGGCGACCACGAGGGCGGTCAGCGGACGATCACCCGCTTCTACATGATCCCGCGAGAGCACCCTGGCGATGATGCCGAGGAGCCCTGGATGCGCCTCTGCACGGTCTCGCGCCACTGGAACCTCGACCGCGCTGATCCGCGCTGAGGACGCCGGCGCAGGCTTCGCACCGGAGCGCAGCACGAGCGCCCGACGCCGTGAGCAGTCGCGCGGCGCGGGTCGCGCGGCAGGCGAGCCAGGCTTCGCCTAGCGCCGAGCCACGACCGGTTGCTCGCTCTCCTCGAGAAAGGCTTCGAGCGCCGCAGCCCCCATCGGCCGGGCGAACAGGTAGCCCTGCGCGAGGTCGCATCCCTCGCGCTGCAGCGCGCGCACCTGGTCGCTCTCCTCGACGCCCTCGGCGAGCGTCTCGAGCCGCAGCGCCTTGCCGAGCTGGATCAGCGTATGCGCCAGCGCGTGCGCCTCGGGCGAGTGCCCGAGGCCGGTGATGAACGTGCGGTCGATCTTCAGTGAGTCGACCGGGAACTGGCGCAGATAGGCGAGCGAGCTGTAGCCGGTGCCGAAGTCGTCGACCGCGATCCGCACGCCGAGCGCCTTCAGCTCTGCGAGCAGTTGCGCGGTCGCCTCGGGTTTGCGCATCAGCGCCGTCTCGGTGATCTCGATCGTCAACGCCTTCGCCTCGAGCCCCGTCTGTGCGAGCGTCGCGGAGACTTCCTCGACGAACTCGCCACGCTCGAGCTGCCTGCGCCGACGCGTTGACGGAGATGCTCAGCGAGTGACCGTTCGCACGCCAGGCCGCTGCCTGTGCACAGGCGCGTTCCAGCACCCATCGCCCGATCGGGACGATCAGGCCGTTCTCCTCGGCGAGCGGGATGAACAGGTCCGGCCGCACGACGCCGGCCGTCGGATGGTTCCAGCGAAGCAGCGCCTCGACGCCGACGATTCGCTCGCTCTCGAGCTCGAGCATCGGCTGGTAGACGAGCGAGAACTGCTCGCCGGCGAGCGCGTCGCCGAGGTCTGCCTCGAGCTGCATCCGGTCCTGCGCGGCAGTCTGCATCGCCGAGTCGAACACCGCGTAGCCGTTCTTGCCCAGGGCCTTCGCCTTGTACAGCGCCAGGTCGGCGTCCTGCAGCAGCTGCTCGGCGCTGTCGGGAAAGCCGGTCGCAATGCCGATGCTGACCGTCAACATCGCCTGTGCGAGCGTCGGCTCGGGCAGGTCGATCGGCTGGCGCAGCACGTTCAGGATCCGCTCGGCGACCAGCTCGGGCAGCGAGTTCGTGCCGACGGCGTCGATGACCATCACGAACTCGTCGCCGCCGAGGCGCCCGACGGTGTCGTTGTCGCGCAGCACCGTCTTCAGCCGCGCGCCGATCTGTCGCAGGACCTCGTCGCCGGCGTGATGGCCGAAGCGGTCGTTGATCTGCTTGAAGCCGTCGACGTCGACGAACAGCGCGGTCGCGCTGACGCCCAGGCGCCGTGCACGCGCGAGCACCTGCTCGGCACGGTCGAGCACGAGCGCTCGATTGGGAAGGTCGGTCAGGGGATCGTGCAGGGCGCGGTAGGCGAGCTCGCCGGTCTTCTCGTCGACCAGGCCCCATGCTCGACGGCGCGAGCCCGACAGGACGCGATAGACGAGCAGCAGAAGCAGCGTGATCACCAGACCGAGGATCAGCGCGAGCAGACCCTGCCTGTCCGCGGCCAGCGGATGGTCGGGCGCGCCCGCGATCTGTAGCAGCCAGCCTTCTCCGAGCTCTCGGCGCTCGGAGTAGTCGGCCTTCTCGTGAGTCGTCGTCTCGGCCCGGCCGACCAGCGTCTGCCGACCGCCTGGGTTGCGGTGGTAGAGCCTCAGCGCCAGCGAGCGGTGACCGAGCAGCAGGGAGCGGATCAGCGAATCGCTGTCGAATGACACGCCGACCACGCCGGTGAGCGCCGCGCGCCGCTCCGCGACCGTCACGAGCGGAACGCCGAGGCGGTAAACGGCAGCGCCCATCGCCGTCAGCGAAAAGCCGGGAACCGGCGTGACGATCGTCGTGCCGGTGCCCGCCGCGGCGTTGAACAAGGCCGCGAACGGCGAGGGGCCGATCACCGGGAGCGTCGGAGCGCAGTAGTCGAGCAGTGGCGGATACAGGATCGATCCGCCGGTCGAGCCGAGGATCGCACGCGCCAGGCAGTAGACCGGGCGCCTGCCCGCAGGAGTGATCTGGAAGGGGCCCGAGAGGAGACTGCGAAAAGCCGGATCGCTCTCGGCCTGTCGGCGGAAGACGGCGAGCCGGGACTGGGCAACCGGCTGGATCAGTACCACCGCCGCCTGGCCCGAGCCGCTGGCGCCACGCTGGTACTGGCGGTACCACGCCAGGTAGTGCGTCTGGCTCGCATCCGGATCGATCGTCGCGATCGACCGCGTCGCGCGCAGCAGCGCGCCGTTCGAGTCGAGTTTCGCGTCGAGCGTGCGACCGAGGTCGGTTGCGGTCGATCGGAACGCGGCTCGGTTCGAGTGCTGCGCGCTTGCGCGCCAACGGTCTGCGAGAACCAGCGAAGCGCCGATCCCGACGACGAGGATCACAGCCGAGATCAGTGCGGTTCGCGCGCGTGCGGACCGGCCTGACTCGAACCCGGTCGCAACGCCGGAGTGTCGCGGCCAGCGCCGCGCGATTTTCATCAGCTGCCCAAATTCATTATGTCCGCATCGCCAACCGGGCGACTGAGCTTTAGTCGGCCTGCAGGCGCTGGCCCATGCGGCCGGACGCCGTTGTGCTCGGCTCGCGACAAGGCCGCCGCGCTCAAGCGGGTCCGGTGGGCCGTGTGCTGCTGCGTTCTGCTCAGCGCGCGGGCACGAGCCCGGCGGCCGCTTCGACTCTGCTGCGAGCTTCGCGGCAGATCGCAGGGACACTCGTTTCGTCGGTGAAGACCGGAGCCATCACGCTGCCGGGCGTCAGCGAGTGCGGGTGCCCGAGCAGGTGACCCATCTCATGGATCACCGTGAGGCAGAACATGTTCCAGTCGCCGGCGATTTCGATGCGTGTCGGCCACTGCCAGTGGGCCAGTGCGATCGTGCAGTCGCTATAGGTGCTCGCGGGCGCCTGCAGGTCATTGGGCCCGAGCGAGGATTCGAAGGTGACCCAGCCGTCAGTCGTCGCTTCCAGACCCGCGGCGAGCGGCTGATCGACCCGTACGTCGACCTGGCCGGCGCAGGGCGCCGATCCCCAGTAGCGCAGCGCGAGTGTCGTGGCGAGGCTCACAGGTTCGCGGGCCGCAAGCGTTGCGAGCCTCGCGGTTCGCGTTGCTTCAGCGCGGTGGGCGCCGGCAGCGGTCGTGTGCGGCGAGGTGCCGGTGCCGGCCTGCGCTGTTGCGGGGGCGAGCAGTGTCGCGGCCAGTGAGATCGCGAGCAGAAGACGGGCCACCTCTGGGATGTTCGATCGAGCAGCCGCCGGATTCATCCTCCCGCTGGGGTGGTCTTCACGCGGGCGCGGGTGAGCGATGGGTGAGGCCGCGTTCACCCATCGGCCCTGTGCTGCCGATGTAGAGGCGTGAGCCCACTCGCGCCCGCACCCGCGGCGCAATCGCAGGGAGCCGTGACGGTCGTCGTCGCACGGTTCGACGATCTGCTCGGCGCCGGGCTGCATCAGCTGATCGAAGGCGACTCGAGTCTCGAGATCGTCGCCAAGGGCGTCGAGCAGTCGCGAATTCCGGTCGTCCTGCGTGCTCACCGTCCCGATGTCGCGATCCTCGACCTCGCGGCGCTCGCCAAGCCGGCCGAGGTCCGCGAGCTCACCACGGCGCAGCCGCAGACACGACTCGTGCTACTGGCGAGTGAGCTGACCGCTGTCGAATCCGCGCAGCTGCTCGCGTTCGGAGCCAGCGCCTGCCTGCGACGCGACACTCAGTCGCGCGATGTGCTCAGCGCGATCCATCTCGCCGCGCGCGGCATGCAGCTGATTCCGCGAGTAGTCGCACGGCTCGCGCACCCGCCCGCCGGTGGTCAGCTGCTAACGCGTCGCGAGGCTGAACTGCTGCCGCTGCTCCAGCAGGCGCAGTCCAACTCGCAGATCGCGCAGACGCCTGCAGATCGGCGTCGAGACGGTTCGTACGCACTCGCGACACATCTACCGAAAGCTCGGGGTCTCCTCGCGCGGTGAGCTCGCCGCGCTCCGCTGAGACGTCGAGGGCGCAGTGGACGTTCGGATGACGCCGGCGCAGGCGGCGAAGGTAGGCGCACCGAAGCGTCGAGGCAATGGGTAGGTCGATGAGACCGGGGAGCCATTCCCTTTCTATCGCGGCGCCCAGCGCTGCAGTCAGGAGACGCCAATGAACCGTGGCGTCCCAACGATGCACGAGTCGCCCACGCGCGACTCCCTCGCAGTACTCCGTCGTGTTCCGCTCCGAACGCGGGGCAAGACGCTTGGAGCGGGAGTGCTCCTGGCCGGTCTGATCTTCAGTGCTCTGTTCGCCGCCAGTGCACTCGCTGCGCCGGCGACCGTCGGCCTCGGCACCGCGTCAAGCTTCTCGGTGCTCGGCGGCTCGACCGTCACGAACACGGGCCCGACGACGATGTTCGGCGATCTCGGCCTGAGCCCCGGCTCGTCGGTCACCGGTGCGCCGCACGTGCTCGGCGCGACGCACGTCGATGACGCGGTCGCGATCGGGGCGAAGAACTCCCTGACGACCGCCTACAACGACGCGAAAGGGCGCCCGAGCGAAGGCTCGGCCGGAACGGAGCTCGCCGGACGTACGTTCACCACCGGCGTCTACAGCGCGAGCAGCTCGCTGCTGCTCTCCTCCGGAGCGGTCACGCTCGACGCGCAGGGCAATCCGAACGCGGTCTTCATCTTTCAGATCGGCTCGACGCTGATCACCGGCTCGAACACGACCGTCTCGCTGATCAACGGCGCGCAGGCCTGCAACGTCTTCTGGCAGGTCGGATCCTCGGCGACGCTCGGCACCGGCACGCACTTCGTCGGCACGATCATGGCCGCCGAAACGATCACGGCGAACACGGCCGCGACGATCCACGGCCGCCTGCTGGCGCAGACCGCGGCAGTCAACCTCGACACGAACACGATCACCAACTCGACGTGCGCGAGCGGGGCAAGCGAAACGTCGACCCCCGAAGAAACAGCCGTCCTGGCGGTGGCCGGCGAATCGACCACGCCTGCCGGCACGACGACGACCACGCCTGCCGGCACGACGACGACGACGCCCACGTCCGTCGCGGCACCGAGCATCGCACCCGTCGCGCCGCTCACGAACGCGATTGCGCCGCCCGCATCGAAGTCGACACTCAGGCACAGCGCGGGCCGCCGCACGTCGCGCCCGCGCTCGCCGGATCGCCGCACGCAAGGCCGCGGCGCGCCGCCGTGCGCGCAGGGCGGCGACCACAGTGCATACGCAGGCACGCCCAGCGACACCGCACGGGCACGGCTCGTTCACCGGTTGAGCGAGGGCTGCAGAGGCGCCGGACGGGCTGGTCCCGCCCGGCGCCGAGGCCAGCGCCTGCGCGCTCTGCTGTTCGGCGTGTCACTCGCCGGCTTGCTTTCGATCGCGCCGCCGGCCGCGCTGGCAGCGTCACGGCAGACGCACGTACAGCGGACCCAGAACCTGGCCGTCCTGCTCAGCTCACACCTGCGCTCACGCGGCACCGCGCGCAGGCGCGCGCGTGCTCGTCAGCGTGCCCGACCTGCGGCCGATCACCGGCGAGCGTACGACGCTTCCGGTGATCGGGCACGCACGCGGTCGTGACGGAATCGCGTGGCTTCGCGTGCTGCTGCCCGGACGTCCGAACGGCTCGGCGGGCTGGATCGCCGCGCAGGGGACACGCGCGAGCGTGACCGCCTGGCACCTGCTCGTCAGCCTCGGCGAACGCCGCGTGCGCGTCTACCGCCACGGCCGGCTGCTGCGGACCTTCGGCGCCGTTGTCGGAAAGCCGTCGACGCCTACGCCGACCGGCAGGTTCTTTGTCGAGGAGACGCTGCAGATGACCGCCGGCGAGCCGGGCGGACCGTTCGCGCTCGCGACCAGCGCGCGCTCCGACGTGCTGCAGGAATTCGAAGGTGGGCCCGGTCAGATCGCGCTACACGGACGCGGCGATCTCGGCGGCACGCTCGGCGAGGCCGAATCGCACGGCTGCGTCCGACTGGCGACGGCGAGCATCGACTGGCTGGCCGAACGGATCGGGCCGGGTGTGCCCGTGACGATCAGCCAACACTGACTCTCTTGCAGGAGGCGGCCGATCGAGGCGGGGCCGGCACTCGCCGGCGAGTGCCGACTCAGTCGATGTGGGTCGTCGGTTCGGTGGCCGAGAGCTGATCGGGCAGGTTGATGTCGACTCCCGAAGGCGGGTCGACGTGGCCTGCCAGCAGCGGATCGTCGGTCTCCTCCATCCAGTGCTGCAGGCGTGCTCGCAGGTCCGCGAGCACGTCGTCATGCGAAGGGTCTTCGAGCAGGTTGTTCGCCTCGTTCGGGTCGAACAGCAGGTCGTAGAGCTGCTCTCTGTCGATCTCGCGCTCGCCCCAGCCGCCGCGCAGCAACAGCTGCTTGCTCGGTCCGTCATCGGTGTTGGCGAGCACCGGCGTGCGCCGATCGCCCCACCGGCGGATGTACTTGTGCCGTCGCGTGCGAACCGCGCGCTGCGGCTCATACGCGGCGTGCCAGGTCGAGCCGGCGAAGATCTCCTCACGCACCTCCGGCACCTCGTCGCGCAGCAGCGGCATCAGCGAGACGCCCTGCAGGAAGGACGGGCGCTCGATGCCGAGGTAGTCGCAGACCATCGGATAGATGTCGATGTGCGAGACCAGGCCGTCGTGCACGCGCCCGCCGGCGAACGGCTCCGGGCCGCGCAGGATCAGGTTCACGCCAAGCCCGCGGTCATACAGCGTGGCCTTCGCGCCGGGAAACGGCATGCCGTGATCGGTCGTGAAGATGATCAGCGTGTCGCGCAGGTGGGCCGCGTCGAGCTCGTTCAGGACGATGCCGACGCCGTGATCGAGTGAGCGCGCGCTCGCCTTGAACGCCGCCACGTCGGCGCGCACCTCCGGCGCGTCGGGAAGGTTGTTCGGCGGCTTGGAGTACTGCACGTCGCGCAGCGAGCCCGGGCCGAGGAATTCGCGGTGCGTCTCGAAGAAGCCGACGGACAGAAACAGTGGTTGCTCGCGTGGCCGGCGCAGCACCTCCATCGCCAGCGGCGCGACCGACTCGACGCGGGTCGTGGGCACCTTGATCACCTCGTCGTAGCCGATCGCCTGCGGGTCCTTCGAGATGTGCTGCTCGCCGATCAGCGTCGAGGTGTAGCCGACTTTGCGGAGGGTATGGACTATGTGATGGCTGTAATCGCGCAACGACCAGCCGCGGTGCGCGAGACCCAGCATCCCGTTGCTCTGTCCGTACTGGCCGGTCAACAGGCAGGCGCGGCTCGCCGAGCAGGTCGGCGCGGCGCAGAACGCCTGGCGGAACAGGACGCCCTGATCGGCCAGCGCCTGGACGTTCGGCATCGGCACCTGCTCGCCGTAGGGCTGGATGTAGCGGCCCGTGTCGTGCGAGTGCAGATAGAGGATGTTCGGTCGAGTCGGCATGCCTTTCCCACAAATATGACTGGTTGAATGAGTTACCGTTTGCGCGCGCGATGAAACCGATGCTCTCCTACCTGGTCTGCGCGACGCCGCGAAGCGGCAGCACCCTACTGTGCCACGAGCTCGATCGGACCGGACTCGCCGGGCATCCGCAGGAGTACTTCGAGGCGCTGCGCCGCTCCGGTGTACCGCGTCGCCCGCACGAGTACTTCGACCCCGAGCGCCATCCCAACATCGTCGAGCGGCTCGCCTTTCGCGAGATGCTCGAGGGCGCGCCGAAGCCGAACCCGCTGTGGCAGCCGGACACCTACGACCAGTACCTCGCGTGGGCGCTGCAGGAGGGCATGACGCCGAACGGCGTGTTCGGCGCGAAGCTGATGTGGGGCTACCTCGGCGACTTCGCCGAGCTGCTGCGCGGGATCGACGGAATGGCCGGCCGGCCACTGCCGGAGCTGCTCGCGCGCGCATTCCCGGGTCTGCGCTACGTGCAGATCACGCGCCGTGACAAGGTGCGCCAGGCGGTCTCGCTGTGGAAGGCCGTGCAGACGCAGGCCTGGCAGCGCGAGGCGGGCAGTGAGGAGGGCGCTGACGACGGGCGGATGCCCGAGCCCGTCTTCTCGTTCCGCGCGATCAACTACCTGATTCGCCAGCTGACCGCGCACGACGCGTCGTGGGACGCATACTTCCTGGGGCTCGGCTACGAACCGCTGAAGGTGACCTACGAGGAGCTCGCCGAGAGCACCGACGGTGTCGTGCGCAGCGTGCTCGAGCACCTAGGTATCGCGGCGCCGCCTGAGCTCGAGATCGGTGCGCCGCGCCTCTCGGTGCAGGCCGACGAGACCTCCGAGCTGTGGGTCGCGCGCGTGCTCGAGCACCTCGCCGCGCTCGAGGCGCCCGAGGTCGTCTGAGATGCCCGCGCGCGTGAGCGACGCGCGCTCCTCGCCGCGGATAGGCTGCGCTGAGTGCGCGCCCATCACGTCCACATCGAGCACGACTTCGCCAAGCCGCCCGATCGTGTCTTCGCCTACCTGGCAGAGCACGAGAACCTCGCGGAGGTCTTCGGCGCGAAGGTCACGCGGCTGAAGGACGGCGAGGACGGGCAGCGCAACGGCGTCGGCTCGATGCGCAAGCTGCAGATCGGGCCGTTGCCGCCGTTCGAGGAGACGGTCACGGAGTTCGTCGTGCCCAAACGGATCGTCTATCGGATCACCAAGGGCAGCCCGCTGCGCGGCCACGTCGGCACGATGAGCTTCGAGGAGACGCCGGGCGGCGGCACGCGGTTCGTCTACGACATCCGCATCGCCTCGCCGATCCCAGGCCTCGCGCCGATCGTCAAGACGGCGCTGACGCGCTCGATCAGCCAATCGCTCGCCAGCGTCGAGCAGCAGGCCTGAGCGGCCGGCATGGTCGACGTCGCCGCGGCCAACGAAGAGGCGGCGACGGTGCAGAAGGCGGGCGAGGATCAGGCGAAGGCTTGTGCTGCGGCGCTCGCGCAGGCCTTCTTCGGCGACCCCGTTTTCAGCTGGGTGCTGCGTGCGGACCCGCGCCGGATGAAGCTGCTCGACGGCGCATTCGAGCTGTTCCTGCGACGTCTGTGGCTGGCGCACGAGCAGACGTACACGACGGCGCAGGGCGTCGGCGCCGCAGTCTGGGAGCCGCCCGGAGAGTGGCGCTACGGCGTTGCCACGCAACTTCGGCTGCTGCCGGCGATGCTCGGCGTCTTCCGCCGGCACCTGCCGCGCGTGCTGCGCGTCCTCGCGAAGCTCGAAGCGGGGCACCCGGCCGAGCCCGAGTACCCGCCGCACTACTACCTAGCGTTCCTCGGCGTCGCGCCGCAGTGGCAGGGACGCGGGCTCGGTGCGGCGCTGCTGGCGCCGGTGCTCACGCGTTGCGATGAGGACGGGGTGCCCGCCTTCCTCGAGGCCTCGACTCCGCGCAACCGCATGCTCTACGAGCGCAACGGATTCGAGGTGATGGGCGAGTTCAAGCTGGGACGCAGCGCGCCTCCGCAGTGGCGGATGTGGCGCGAGCCGCGGTAGGCGCGGACGCCTGAGCAAAGCTCCTCATCGCTCAGCAGAGCTCCGCGAACCTCGCCATCGCTCCGCAATCCTTGACAATAGTGATGCTTGCGACTAGCGTGCCGCCGAACGGGGGCTAAAGGGGGAAGTGCGCCGGTTGGTGCGCGTCCGGAGGGGATACTCGCCGGTCCGGCGGCTTTCGTCAGGGAGACCCCAGCGGGTCAGGGACGCCCGATTTTCGGGCTCGAGACGAATGGAGATGGGACAGACATGAATGGAAAGATTCCAATGAGGGCCCGGCGCCTGGCGCTTTCGGCTCTGGTCGCGGGAGTGGCGGTCGCCGCGACCGCCGGTGCGGCCAACGCGACCGAACCGATCTACACGAACCTGGCGTCGCCGGTACCGCCGTCGGTCAACTCGCTCGGCTTCGAGGCGACTTCGACCGCGGAGTTCGGCAGCAAGGTGAAATTCGGCGCCACGGCGCGCAAGAACCCGAAAGTCACCGTCGTGATGGACAGCTGGGCGTGTCAGCACGGCGCCTGGAACGAATTCAACTGCTCGACCGAAGGTGGAGCGAAGTTCTCGGTTCCGATCACGATCAGCATCTACGAAGTAGCTCCTGGAAACGGTGTCGGGCAGAAGATCGCCGCGGGCTCGAAAGTCGCAAAAATCCCGTTCCGTCCGTCAGCGAACCTGATGAAATGCACGGGCGCAAACACCGGCCTGTGGTACTCCAAAGGCGAATGCGTGACGAGTAAGACGGCCAAGGTGACGATCCCACTGAAAGTCGCCAAACTGCCTGAAGAAGCGATCGTCTCGGTCAGCTACAACACGAGCCACTACGGCTACACGCCGACCGCATGCGCACCTGAGTCGGAATGCCCCGAAGACTCGTTGAACGTGGGCCTGACCGAACCGCCGAACTACGAACCGACGATCGGCAGCAACCCTTCGCCGGAATACACGTGGATCAACTCGACCTGGGCGCAGGTGTACGAACCGGAACCGCATGGCACCGTCGGAACGTTCAGCTACGCCAACGAATGGACCGGCTACCAGCCGCTGTTTGAAGTGAAGGCCAGCGAATAGCAGACGCGCAGGTCTGTGGTGACTGATGAAGGCCCCGCTTCGGCGGGGCCTTCTTCGTTTCTGGGGCGATGCTTGACCAAGCCCGCTTGACCCCAGGCTGCGCTACGCCCGGCCTGGGCGCGCAATCGCAGCCTCCTCGCGCGTCTATCGTGACGGCGTATGTGCGGCCGCTACACGAACACCGCCGGCGTGCAGGAACTGAACGAACGCTTTCGGATGCCGTTCTCCGGCGACGCCGGCACGCACCGCTTCAACATCGCGCCGACCGAAGAGGTGCTGGCGATCGTCGCGCCGAAGGGTGAGCCTCAGGCACGACTGCTGCGCTGGGGTCTGATTCCAACCTGGGCGACGGACGTCAAGGTCGCGCACAAGATGATCAACGCGAAGATGGAGACCGTCACCGAGCGCCCGGCCTATCGCAACCTGATCGGCAGAGGATCGCGGCGCGCGCTGCAGATCGCCGACGGCTACTACGAGTGGCTCAAACCGGAGCGCCGTGGCGAGCCCCGTCAGCCGTTCCTGTTTCGCGTCGACGGTGGCGTGCCGTTTGCCTTCGCCGCGCTGTGGACTCCGGCGAAGGTCGCCGGCGAGTGGATCGAGAGCGTCGTGCTGCTGACCTGCGACTCCTCACCTAATCGTGTTGCGGCGGCGATCCACGATCGCATGCCCGTCGTGCTCGCCGATCGCGACGCGCAGCAGGCCTGGCTCGACGCCGACCTGGATGCGCAGGAAGCGCTCGCGCTGTGCGGTCCGCTCGAGCAGTCGCGCCTGTCGGCGACGCCTGCCAACCCGGCGCTGAACAAGCCCGGCGCGGCCGAGGAGGGACCCGAGCTGCTGAGCGCGCCGAGCGCCGTTTGAACCGGCGCATCGCTCAGACGGCCGGCAGCCGGTACTTGCGCGTCCGCGGACAACGCTCGAGCAGGCCGAGCTCGACGAGCGTCTGTGCGTAGCGGTGCGCAGTGCTCGGGCTCATGCCCACCTCGTCGGCGAGCTCGACGATTCCGCGCTCCGCTCCGTCGGCGCCGAATCCGCTGAGCAGCGACAGGCCGCGAAGCAGCGAGCGGGACAGCCGCGGATCGTCGGTGTCGTTCGGAAGGTAGGAGCGCGCCGGCTGCTGCCCGGCGCCGTCCTGCAGCCGGCGGGCTGCCGCCGTGCCGCCCGCTGCGCCGCCGCTCGGTCGCTCTGTCGCGCTCGCGAGCGAGCCGGCGATCAGGGCCGAGATGCTCGGCGCGCTACTGCGCGATGCGGCGCGTACGACCGCGTCGATCTGGGCTGGAGACAGCGTGATCGTGATCGGCGCGTCAGCGGGCTCAGGCATGCATTGATGCTCGCAAATGACGACAGCTGTCTACAGGCCTGTTTCTCAATGCTCTGAGGTTCTTCACCGGGCCGGGCCGTTGCACGTGCAATCATCCTTGCATGACACCGATCTCGATCACGCACTTCACCGACCCGGCCTGCCCGTTCGCGTACTCAGCCATCCCCTCGCTCGCGGTGCTCCAGTGGCGCTACGGCGCGCAGCTCGACTGGCGGCTGGTGACGATCGGGCTGTCGGAGAGCCCCGATCGCTACGTCGAGCTGGGCTACACGCCGACGCGCATGGCGCTCGGGAACCTCGGCTTTCGCCGCTACGGGATGCCGTTCGCCCTTCAGCCACGTGCGCGCGTGACCGCAAGCTCGCGCGCCTGCCGCACGATCGTCGCGACGCGGCTGCTCGATCCGTCGCGCGAGTACGACGTGCATCGGGCGCTGCAGCTCGCCTGGTTCAACACGACGCTGCTGCTCGATCAGGACGACGACATCGCGCTCGCGCTGGCGCCGGTCGCGGGCCTCGACGCGGCGCGGATCGTCGGCGCGATCGAGGACGAGCAGACGATCGCCGCGTACGAGGCGGACAAGCACGAGACGCGCGGCGCTGCAGGCGGGCCGACCGAGTT
The DNA here is from genome assembly GCA_963812575.1 of uncultured Solirubrobacteraceae bacterium. Classification (GTDB taxonomy): domain Bacteria; phylum Actinomycetota; class Thermoleophilia; order Solirubrobacterales; family Solirubrobacteraceae; genus Palsa-744. The sequence goes on from CAWEVS010000009.1 coordinate 14,425, forward strand.
CCAGGGCAAGGCGCGGCAGACCGACGGCCCCGTGCGCTACTCGGCGCCGTCGCTGATCTTCGAGCAGGACGGGCGCCGGCTCGAGGCCGGCGGCATGCAGACGATCGAGGCATACGACGTGCTGATCGCGAACCTCGACCCGACGCTCGCGCGGGAGCAGCCGCCGGAGGAGCCGCTGGCGATCCTCGAGCGCTTCCCCTCCGGCCTCACCAGCCAGGAGGTCGCGGCGATCATGGCTCCGAACAACCAGCTGCCCGACCGCGTCGCGGCCGAACGCGCGCTGGTCGCGCTGGTCGGCGACGGTGGCGCACGACGCACGCCGCTGGGCGACGACGCGCTCTGGCAGACGGCCTGAGTGCCTGCTCGCTCACTCGCGCCGTGATCCGGGTGCGCCGCGTGGCACGCGGCGGGTAGCCTGCAGCGCTGAGATGCCTGTCAATGTGACACTCCCCGACGGCACGCCGCTTGCGCTGCCCGACGGCGCAACCGGCGCCGACGCCGCGGCGGCGATCGGACCGGGACTGGCGCGCGCGGCGCTTGCGATCGAGGTCAGCCACCCGGAGGCCGGCGAGGGCCCGCAGCTGCGTGATCTCGCGCGCGCGCTTCCCGACGGCGCGCACGTCTCGATCCTGACGAGTCGCAGCGGCGAGAGCGCACTCGAGTTGATTCGTCATGACACCGCGCACGTGCTCGCCGAGGCGGTGCTCGAGCTGTACGACGGCGTGAAGATCTCGATCGGCCCGCCGATCGACGATGGCTTCTACTACGACTTCGAGTTTCCCGACGGCGTCAGCATCTCCGAGGCCGACTTCCCGGCGATCGAAGAGCGCATGCGAGCGCATGTCAAGGCCGGCGAGCGCTTCGAGCGCGAGGACGTCTCGCCGGCGCTGGCGCGTGAGCGCTTCGCGGGCGAGGGGCAGGACTACAAGGTCGAGTTGATCGATGATCTCGTGGCGGTAGCCGAGCACGGTCACCCCAAGCGCACGCTCGAGAGCGTCTCGCTCTACACCAACGGTCGCTTCACCGATCTGTGCCGCGGGCCGCACGCGCCGAGCACGAAGTCGGTCGGCGCGTTCAAGCTGCAGTCGGTCGCCGGCGCCTACTGGCGCGGCGACTCCGATCGAACGATGCTCACACGGATCTACGGGACGGCGTTCTTCACCGACGCCGAACTGAAAGAGCACCTCGAGCGGATCGAGCAGGCCAAGGAACGCGACCACCGCAAGCTCGGTCGCGAGCTCGGGCTGTTCATGTTCTCCGAGCTCTCTCCCGGCAGCCCATTCTGGAAGCCCGCCGGGATGGCGATCTGGAATGCGCTGACCGAGCTGTGGCGCCGCGAGAACCTGGCGCGCGGCTATCGCGAGGTGAAAACGCCGATCCTCTACGACGTCGAGCTGTGGAAGCAGTCGGGTCACTGGGACAAGTACAAGGACAACATGTACTTCACCGACGTCGAAGATCGCCCGATGGGCCTGAAGCCGATGAACTGCCCGGCGCACATCCAGATCTACAACGACGAGCGCCACTCCTACAGGGATCTGCCGGTCCGCTACAGCGAGGCCGGCCTCGTGCATCGCCACGAGGCCAGCGGCGTCCTGCACGGTCTGCTGCGAGTACGCCACATCACGCAGGACGACGCGCACATCTTCTGCACCGAGGAGCAGATCGAGCAGGAGGTCGTGCAGTGCCTGCGCTTCGGCTTCGATCTGTACCGGCTGTTCGGCTTCGAGCCGCGCCTGGAGCTCTCGACGCGCCCGGAGAAGCGGATCGGCAGCGATGCGATGTGGGACAGCGCCGAGGCGGCGCTCGCCGGCGCGCTCGACTCCGAGGGGCTGCAGTACGAATTGAACCCGGGCGACGGCGCCTTCTACGGGCCGAAGATCGACCTGCACATGACCGACTCGCTGGGACGATCGTGGCAGTTGGGAACGGTTCAGCTCGACTACTCGATGCCCGAGCGCTTCGACCTCGTCTACACCGGCGCCGACAACGCCGAGCACCGGCCGGTGATGATCCACCGCGCGCTGCTCGGCTCGTTCGAGCGTTTCATCGGGATCCTGCTCGAGCACTACGGCGGTGAGCTGCCGCTGTGGCTCACGCCGACGCAGGCGATCGTGCTGCCGGTCTCCGATCGCTTCGCGGACTACGGGCGCAATGTGCTCGAGCAACTGCGCGGCGCCGGCATGCGGGCCGAGCTCGACGAGCGCAACGAGTCGGTCGGGCGCAAGATCCGCGAGGCCGAGCTGCGCAAGATCCCCTACATGCTGATCGTCGGTGAGCGCGAGCAGGCCGAGGGGACGGTCTCGGTGCGCGAGCACCGCGCCGGCGACGACGGTTCGACGACCGTCGAAAACTTCACAGATGGTCTGGCAGGAGAGCTATACTCCCCGGCCTTGCAGCCGCAAAAAACTCCAGTGCGCGACGCTTAGCAGCTTGACGCGCGTTCAAAACAGCTAGTGCCGGTTCCGCGCAGGTTCGACCGGCGCCCGCCCGAGCGGGACACGACGAGGACGAACGATCGCATTCGCGTTCCCGAGGTGCGGCTGATCGACGACGAGGGCAATCAGGTCGGCGTGCTGAAGACCGCCGACGCGCTCGCCTTCGCACAGGAACGCGATCTCGATCTCGTCGAGGTCGCGCCGGAGGCACGCCCGCCCGTGTGCCGGGTGCTCGACTACTCGAAGTACAAGTACGAGCAGGCGCAGAAGCAGAAGCAGGCGCGCAAGCACCAGCAGCAGATCACCGTTCGCGAGATCAAGTTCCGCCCGAAGATCGCCGAGCACGACTACGACACGAAGAAGCACCACGTCGAGCGGTTCCTGCGTCACAAGGACAAGGTGAAGGTGACGATCATGTTCCGCGGCCGCGAGGTGACCCATCCCGAGCGCGGCACGGTGATCCTCGATCGGCTCGCCGAGGAGCTCGCCGAGTTCGGCGTCGTCGAGCAGCGCCCGATCCAGGAAGGGCGCAACATGACGATGATGATGGCGCCCTCCAAAGCGGTGCTGGCCGGCAAGACCGACACCGACGAGGCTGCCGACGAGGTCTTCACCGAAGGCGAGCAGGGCGACGTCGCCGAGATGGCGCTCGAGTCGCCGCTCGGCGAGGAGGCCGTCGCGGCCGGCGAGAGCGTCGTTCCCGGTGAGGACGAGGCCGCCGTCGAAAGCGCCGCGGCGCCGGCCGAGGAGAGCACCGCCGAGCCCGCAGACGGGGACGGCGCGGCGCCGGAGCCCGCAGCGGATCAGACCGCGGACGCGGCTGCAGACACAGCCGTGTCATAATCGTCGGCCTCAGTCATGCCCAAGATGAAGACCCACTCCGGCGCTAAGAAGCGCTTCAAAGTCACCGGCACCGGCAAGGTCCGCGGACGGCACCCCTTCACGAGCCACATCCTCGAGAAGAAGTCGCCGAAAAAGAAGCGCGCGCTGGGCGCGCCGAAGATGATCAACGAGCACGACGTGCCGCGGGTCAAGCGAATGCTGGGGGTTCCCAGCGCCAGGAAGGCGACTCGAAACGTCAACTCGCGGGGTGACTCATGACGCGCGTCAAGCGCTCGGTCCACGCGCGCAAGAAGCGCCGTGCGACGCTCGAGCTGACCAAGGGATTCCGCGGCGAGGCGCACTCCAACTACAAGCGCGCCAAGGAGGCGTTGCTGAAGGCGGACGCCTACGCATACCGCGACCGGCGCAACCGCAAGCGCGACTTCCGTCGCCTGTGGATCACGCGGATCAACGCGGCTGCACGGATCAACGGCATGAGCTACTCGCAGCTGATGCACGGCCTGAAGCTGGCCGAAGTCGAGCTCGACCGCAAGGTGCTCGCCGACATCGCCGTGCGCGACGCCGAGACGTTCCGACGTTTTGCCGAGATCGCCCGCGAGGCGTCGGCTGCCTGACCCGGCAATCGACATTGAGCAGCCTCTCGGGCGTCGTTCTGAATAGGACGGCGCCCCTTTTTTTGCTCGAGATCGCCCTACCACCGAACCGCGACCAGACCGACCTACCGAGACTACTTCGATGACGACCATCACATCGCCGCACAACCCCCGGCTGAAGGCGCTCAAGCGGCTGGCGACACGACGCGAGCGCGAGCGCAGCGGACGGTTCCTCGCCGAGGGCGAGGATCTCGTGCTCGCAGCTGCGCGCGCCGGGCGGGCGCCGCTCGAAGGCTTTCGCCTGGACGGCTCGGCGCTCGGCGACGACGGGTTCCACGACGTCGACTCCGAGACGCTGCGGGGCGTCTCGACGCTCGGATCGGGTACACGCGTGATCGGCGTCTACGAGCAGCGGTGGGTCGAGCCGCGCGGGCCGCTGTGCCTTTACCTGCACGGCGTCGGCGATCCGGGCAACGTCGGCACGATCGTGCGCTCGGCGCACGCCTTCGGCGCATCGTGCGTCGCGCTCGGGCCGGGCTGCGCCGACCCGCACTCGCCGAAGGCCGTGCGCGCGAGCATGGGCGCGATCTTCTCCGTCGCGCTGGCGCGCGTGCGCGAGCCGGCCGAGCTGCCGGGCGAGCGTGTCGCGCTGCTGGCCGGTGCGTCGCAGATCCTCAGCGGCGGCGACTTCGCGGGGCCCGTGACGCTGCTCGTCGGCGCCGAGCGCGACGGGCTGCCGCCGGAGCTGGTCTCCGCGTGCGAGCGCAGCGCGCGGATCGCGATCGGCTCGGAGTCGCTGAACGCGGCGATGGCGGCGACGGTCGCGCTGTACGAGGTCACGCGCGAGCGCCCGGCAGCGGTGGGCGAGCGGGCGAGCGACGGCTCGCCGGGCGAGCGCGCCCTTCGCGTCATCTAGGGTCCGCAGCTCATGATCGAGCGCATCGCAGAGCTGAGAGCGCAGGCCGAGGCAGAGATCTCGGCGGCCGCCGGCGGCGAGCAGCTCGAGCAGCTGCGCGTGCGCTACCTCGGGCGCAAGGCAGAGCTGCCGCAGATGCTGCGCGGCGTCGGCGCAGCTGCCGGCCGAGCAGCGCGGCGCGGTCGGCAAGGCGGCCAACCAGGCGCGCCAGGCGCTCGAGGCGCTGATCGAGGCGCGCACCGAGCAGCTCGGCGGCGCCGAGCTCGAGCAGCGGCTGCAGGCCGATCGCGTCGACGTGACGCTGCCCGGCGCGCCGCCGCAGCCGATCGGCCGTCTGCACCTGCTGACGAGCACACGGCGCGAACTCGAAGACATCTTCCTCGGGCTCGGCTTCACGGTGATGGAGGGACCGGAGGTCGAGACGGTGCACTACAACTTCGACGCGCTCAACCACAGCCCGACGCATCCGGCGCGCGCTCGCACCGACACGTTCTACGTCGCCGGCCCGCCGCTCGCCGAGGAAGCCGAGGACTCCGATCCTGCGTTGCCGCCCTCGCCGCTGGCCGCCGAGGAGCTGGTCCTGCGCACGCACACCTCGCCGATGCAGGTGCGCGCGATGGAGGCGCACCCGCCGCCGCTCTACGTCGTGATCCCCGGGCGCGTCTACCGGCCGGACTCCGATGCGACGCACACGCCGCAGTTCCACCAGATCGAGGGCCTCGCGGTCGACGAGGACATCACGCTGGCAGATCTCAAGGGAACGCTGCTGGCGTTCGCGCGGGCCGATCTTCGGCGAGCAGCGCGACGTGCGCCTGCGCCCGCACTTCTTTCCGTTCACCGAGCCGAGCGTCGAGGTCGACGTGTCGTGCTTCAACTGCGACGGCAAGGGCTTCCTGCGCGACGGCGCGCGCTGCTCGGTCTGCAAGGGCGAGGGCTGGCTGGAGGTGCTCGGCGCCGGCGAGGTCGATCCGAACGTCTACGCGCACGTGCCGACGAGCGAGGCCAACGCGCCCGGCTATGACCCGGAGAAGGTGCAGGGGTTCGCCTGGGGCATGGGCGTCGAGCGGATCGCGATGCTCAAGCACGGCGTTCCCGACCTGCGGCTGTACTACGAGAACGACCTCCGATTCCTGGGGCAGTTCTGATGCGCGTTCCGCTGAACTGGCTGCGCGAGTACTGCGATCCGCCGCTCGACACGAGCGCGATCGAGGAGCGGCTGACGATGACGGGCACGAAGGTCGAGGCGATCGACCACCAGGGCGTGCGCTCGAGCGACGGCTTCGTCGTCGGGCGCGTGTTGAGCGTCGAGCAGCACCCCGACGCCGATCGTCTGAAGGTCTGCTCGGTCGACCTCGGCGCGGCGATGGAGCCGCCGGCGACGATCGTCTGCGGCGCGCCGAACGTCGCCGCGGGTCAGACGGTTGCCGTCGCCGAGCCGGGAGCGGTGTTGCCGGACGGCACCAAGCTGAAGCGCGCGAAGCTGCGCGGGATCGTCTCCGAAGGGATGATCCTGGCCGAGAACGAGCTCGAGATCGGCACCGGAGGAGAGGGGATCCTCGTGCTCGACGACCTCGCGCTCGACGCCGAGCTCGCACCGGGCACGCCGCTGGCGGACGTGCTGGCGATCGCGACCGACGTGCTCGAGCTCGAGATCACGCCGAACCGGCCGGACTGCCTGGGCGTCTACGGCGTCGCGCGCGAGCTGCACGCGGCGACCGCTGGGACGCCTGCCGGCGCCGCGCTGGCAGCCGCGCCGTGGCTCGAGGATCCCGGCAGCGCCGGCCCGCTGGCCGGCGTCGAGGTGCGCGTCGAGTGCCCGGAGCTGTGCCCGCGCTTCACCGCGCGCGTGTTCGAGGAGGTCACGGTCGGGCCCTCGCCGCTGTGGCTGAAGGCGCGACTGACGGCGGCCGGTCAACGGCCGATCAACAACGTCGTCGACGTGACCAACTACGCGATGCTGCTGAGCGGGCAGCCGCTGCATGCATTCGATCTCGACCGCGTCGCGGGAGAGCGCTTGACGGTGCGCCTGGCGCGCGAGGGTGAGCAGCGTAGAGACGCTCGACGGGCAGAGCCGTACGCTCGACGCGCAGACACTGCTGATCGAGGACGCCGAGGGTCCGACGTCGATCGCCGGGGTGATGGGCGGCGCGCGCTCGGAGGTCGCGCCGCAGACGACGCGCGTGCTGCTCGAGGCGGCGACCTGGAGCGGACCGAGCATCCACCACGCCTCGTGGGCGCTCGCGCTGCGCAGCGAGGCCTCCTCGCGCTTCGAGAAGGGGCTGCAGCCCGAGCAGTGCATGCAGGCACAGGCGATCGCGACGCGGCTGATGCTCGAGTGCTGCGGCGCGCGCGTTCTCGAGGGGACGATCGACGTCGCTGAGCCGCTGCCGCCACTCGCGACGCTGCAGCTGCGCGAGCGTCGCGTCGAGGCGATCCTCGGCGTGCCGGTCGCGCGCGAGCGCCAGCAGGAGATTCTGCAGTCGCTCGACTTCGCGTGTACGCCGAGCGAGGACGGCCTCGAGGTGACCGTGCCGGCGCTGCGCCGCGACGACGTCACGCGCGAGATCGACCTGATCGAGGAGGTCGCGCGAATCGACGGCGTCGACCGTCTGCCCGCGACGCTGCCGGCGCGGCGGGGCGCGGCCGGCATGCTGACGCACGCCCAGCGCGTGCGGCGCGGCGCCGAGGACGCGATGGCCGGACGCGGGCTGTACGAGATCGTCGGCTGGAGCTTCACCGAGCCGGCGCTGCTCGACCGCCTGCTGCTGCCGGCCGACCACGAGCTGCGGCGCGTCGTGCGTCTGGCGAATCCGATGTCGGATGCGCAGTCGATCATGCGCCCGACGCTGCTCGGCTCGCTGCTCGACGCGGCACAGCACAACATCGCGCGCAACGGCCCCGACCTGGCGATCTTCGAGTCGGGCACGGTCTACCGCGCCTGCGACGTCGGCAGGCGATGCGGGCGCCCGGACGCCGACGGGCGCAGGCGAACACCACGCGCTCGGCGTGCTGCTGAGCGGCGCGCTCGCGCCGCGCTCGTGGCGCGGAGCGCCGGCGCAGGCCGACTTCTTCGCGGCCAAGGCGCTGCTCGCGGCGCTGCTCGATCACTTCCACGTGCACTGGGACGTGCAGCAGGCGCAGTGGCCGTTCCTGCATCCCGGGCGCAGCGCCGCCGTGATCGCGCGTGCGCCGCAGGACGCGCAGGCAGCCGGCGGCGAGGCGATCCGGCTCGGCTTGCTCGGCGAGCTGCACCCGACGGTCGCCGCGTCGTGGGGTCTGGAGCGCACGGCCGCATTCGCGATCGACCTCGGCAAGCTCGCTGCGGTCGCTCCCGAGGTCAGCGAGTTCCGTGCGTTCGGCTCGGTCCCTTCGCTGCGCCAGGACATCGCCGTGACAGTGCCCGAGGACGTGGCGGCGCGCCAGGTGCTGCACGCGCTTCGCAAAGCCGGCGGCGAGGTGCTCGGCGACGCCGAGATCTTCGATGTGTACACGGGCGCGCAGGTCGGCGAGGGAAGGCGCTCGCTGGCACTCGCGCTGACGTTCCGCTCCGAGGAGCGGACGCTGACCGACGAGGACGTCGCACCTGCGCGTGAGCGGATCATCGCCGCGCTCGGCGAGCTGGGCGGTGAGCTTCGTGGCTGAGCTCGCGCCGACCCGATCGCCGGCCGGCGTGACTCCGCGCCAGCGCTTCGCGCCGGGCTCGCCGCGCGTGATCGTGGCCGGCGCGACGGGCTTCGCCGGTGCGCTCGCCGCGCAGCTGCTGTGGCGCCATCCGCGCTTCGAGCTGCTTGCCGTGACCGGCCGCTCGGAGGTTGGACGGCGCCTGGATGACCTGTATCCGCGCTATCGCGTACCGCTGGTGATCGAGCCGCTCGAGCTCGACTCATACGGCGAGCTCGACGCGGCCGTCGTCGCCTATCCGCACGCCGCTGCGGCGAAGACCGTCGGGGAGCTGCGCGAGCGCGACGTGCGCGTCGTCGACCTCAGCGCCGACTTCCGGCTCTCCTCGCTGGCGAGCTACGAGCAGTGGTACGGCGCGCATCCGCGCCCGGACCTGCTGGGCGAGGCGGTCTACGGGCTGACCGAGCTGCATCGCGAGCGGATCGCCGCTGCCGCGATCGTCGCCAATCCCGGCTGCTATCCGACCGCCTCGCTGCTCGGCCTCGCGCCGCTTGCTCGCGCCGGCCTGATCGCCGACGTCGTGATCGACGCCAAGCAGGGCATCTCCGGCGCTGGGCGGGCGTTCGACGAGACGACGCACCTGTCGATGGCGGGCGAGAACATCCTGCCGTACAAGGTCGCCGAACACCGCCACACGCCTGAGATCGAGGAGCAGCTCGCGCCGCTGCGCGCTGCGGCGGGCGCCGAGGATCAGCTCGCGATCCTGTTCCAGGCGCACCTCGTTCCGCTCGACCAGGGCGAGCTGGCCGACTGCTTCGTGACGACGACTCGCCGCGTCGAGGACGCTGAGCTGGCCGAGCTGTTCCTCGCGGCGTACGCCGAGGAGCCGTTCGTCGAGGTGCTCGGCGCGCCGCCGGGCACGCGCGACGTGCAGGAGACGAACTTCTGTCGCGTGTTCGCGAAGGCCGACTCGCACAGCGGCAAGGTGGTCGTGCTCTCGGCGATCGACAACCTGTGGAAGGGCACCTCCTCACAGGCCGTGCAGAACCTCAACGTGATGTTCGGCTTCGACGAGACGGAAGGATTGACGTGAGCGCGCCGGTGTCTGCCGTGACGGGTCCGCCGCGGCCGTTCTTTCACTCGCGCTGGGTCTCACGCCCCGAGCACGTGCGGGAGCTTGCGATCGACGCCGGCCTGCCGGCCGGCTTTAGGGCGAGCGGCGTCGCGTGTGGAATCAAGCCGAGCGGCAATCCGGACGTTGGCCTGTTGATCTGCGACGCCGCGCGGGCGGTCAGCGCGGCGCGCTTCACCGCCAGCGGCACGCTCGCCGCGCCGGTGCTCGTCACGCAGGAGCGCTGCCGGCTGCAGGCGCTGAGCGCGGTGCTGGCCAACTCGGGCTGCGCCAACGCGGCGACCGGCGGTCGCGGGCTCGACGATGCCGCCAAGACGCAGGGCGCCGCAGCGATGGCACTCGGCCTCGAGCCCGCCGAGGTGGCGCTGGCCTCGACGGGAGCGATCAGCCACCACCTGCCGGTCGATCGGATGCTGCAGGGCATCCTCTCGGCCCAGCCGCAGCTCGACGCGCGTGGCGACGGCGCGTTTCAGCAGGCGATCCAGACGACCGACTCCTCCGAGAAGCGCGCGAACCTCGAGGTCGAGCTGCCGTCAGGGACGGTGCGCCTCTCGGCACAGTGCAAGGGCGCCGGCATGATCTCGCCGAACTTCGCGACGATGCTGTGCTTCGTCGAGACCGATGCCGCGCTCGAACCGGAGACGGCCGACCTGCTGCTGGGCGTCTGCGTCAAGCGATCGTTCGATCGTGCGTCGGTCGATGGCCAGCTTTCGACGAACGACACGGCGATCCTGATCTGCTCCGGCGAGAGCGGCGTGCGCGTCGAGCCCGAGAGCGACGATGAGCTGCGCCTCGGCGAGGCGCTCGACGCGCTGCTGCGCCAGCTCGCGCTGATGATGGTCGCCGACGGCGAGGGCGCCGAGCGGATCGCGCGCGTCGTCGTCCGCGGCGGGCACCAACCGACCGTCGAGGCGGCTGCGCGCGCGGTCGCGAACTCGCCGCTGGTCAAGACGGCGCTGCACGGCGGCGATCCGAACTGGGGCCGAATCGTGCAGGCCGTCGGCGGCGCGCTGCCCGGCACGGCGCCGCTCGCGGTCGACGTCGCGATCGAGGGCATTCCGGTGTGCATCGCCGGTGCGGCGGTCGGCTACGACACGGCGGCGCTCGACGCCGCCGTGCAGGTCGCCGAGGTCGAGTACGAGATCGGCCTGCCCGGCGAGGGCGCCGAGATCGAGCTGTTCTTCTCCGATCTGGGGCACGAGTACATCCGCATCAACTCCGAATACACGACATGAGCGCGTATGGCTGCGCTGGATCGGCGTCCTCAGTCGCTCGCGTGCCGAAACCGGGAGACACTCGCTTCGCCAGCATCCCCGTTTCGGCCAGCACGCCACCTCCCTGCGTCCTTGCCCAGCTTGACCTACGCACTCATGTCCCGGCCGTCCGATCTCTGGAGGAATAGATGCGCGACGTAGGCACGCTGCTCGAGGCGCTGCCGTACATAAGGGAGTTCCACGGCAAGACGGTCGTGATCAAGTACGGCGGCGCGGCGATGGAGGACGCGGCGCTGCGCGAGGAGTTCGCACGCGACGTCGTGCTGCTGAAGTACGTCGGCCTGAACCCGATCGTCGTGCACGGTGGCGGTCCCGAGATCAGCGCCTACATGGAGCGCCTCGGCCTGCCGGTCGAGTTCGTCGGCGGCCTGCGCGTGTCGGATGCGGAGACGGTCGAGGTCGCGAAGATGGTGTTGATGGGCAAGGTCAACAAGGAGATCGTGCTGCGGTTGAACCGCCATGGTCAGCCGGCTGTCGGCCTGTGCGGCGATGACGGCTCGCTGTTTCGCGTCTCGCGCAGGACCGCGCCGGGCGGCGAGGACATCGGCTTCGTCGGGCGCATCGACCGCGTCAACATCGGCGTGATCGACCACGTCGCGACCGACTACATCCCGGTGATCGCCTCGGTCGGCGCAGATCGCGACGGGCTCTCCTACAACGTCAACGCCGACGAGGCGGCAGGCGCGGTCGCCGCTGCGCTCGGCGCCTACAAGGTGATCTTCCTGACCGACGTGCCCGGCTGGCTCGAGAACGCCGAGGATCGCGACAGCCGGATCGCGCGCGCCAGCGCCGAGCAGGTGCGCGAGGCGCTGCCGTCGCTGAGCGGCGGCATGCGCCCGAAGCTGGCCGCGTGCATCGATGCGATCGACGGCGGCGTCTCGGCAGCGCACATCCTCGACGGGCGGGTCGCGCATTCGCTGCTCTTGGAGCTCTTCACGGACGAGGGGATCGGCACGATGATCGAGGCGGCTCCATGAGCCTCGCCGATCTGCAGGAGCTGGAGCGCTCGAGCGTCGTCGGCTCCTATGCGCGCCATCCGGTCGAGTTCGTGCGCGGCGAGGGCACGCGGCTGTGGGACGTCGAGGGCAACGAGTACCTCGACTTCCTCTGCGGCATCTCGGTGACGAACCTCGGCCACTGCCATCCACGTGTCGTCGCGGCCGTGCGCGAGCAGGTCGGCGAGCTGATGCACGTCAGCAACCTGTTCTACACCGAGCCGGCGATGCGGCTGGCCGAGCGGCTGTCAGGCTCGAGCCTCGGCGGCAAGGTGTTCTTCTGCAACTCCGGCGCCGAGGCGAACGAGGCGGCGATCAAGCTCGTGCGCAAGGCGCGTCCGGCCGGAGATCTCGTCGTCGCCTTCGGCGGCTTCCACGGGCGCACGTACGGCTCGCTTTCGGCGACGCCGCAGGAGGCAAAGCAGGCGCCGTTCGCGCCGCTCGTGCCAGGCTTCCGCGCCGTCGAGCCGACGGCCGAGGCGATCGCGGCGGCGGTCGACGAGCGCACGGCGGCCGTTCTGCTCGAGGTGATCCAGGGCGAGAGCGGCGTGCACGCGCTCTCCGAGGAGACGCTGCAGGCGGCTCGCGCGGCCTGCGACGAGCACGGCGCGGCGCTCGTGTTCGACGAAGTGCAGGCCGGCATGGGCCGCACCGGCACGCTGTGGGCCTACGAGCAGACGGGTGTGCGACCGGACGCGATGACGACCGCGAAGGCGCTCGGCGGCGGGCTGCCGATCGGCGCGCTCGTGACCAACCAGCGCCTCGCCGACGTGCTCGTGCCGGGCGATCATGGCTCGACGTTCGCCGGCGGACCGGTGATCGCCTCGGCGGCGCTCGCCGCGCTCGAGCTGACCGACGACGCCGAGCTGCTGCGCGCGGTGCTGGCCCGCGGGCAGCGCCTCGCGGAAGGCCTCGAGCGCCTGCCGCACGTCGTCGCGGTGCGCGGGCGCGGCCTGATGCTGGCCTGCGAGCTCGACGTCGCGGCGCCCGAGGTGACACGGCGGGCGCTGCTCGAGCAGCGTCTGGTGACGAACGCGACCGGGCCGAGCTCGTTGCGCCTGCTGCCGCCGCTGACCGTCGCGGAGGACGAGGTCGACGACGCTCTGATGCGACTCGCCGCGGTGCTCGGGAGCTGAGCGATGCGGCGTGAGCTGGCCGGTGGTTTCGAGCTCGACGACGATCGTGCGCGGATCGACGTCGAGGAGGTGCATCGCTTCATCAGCACCGAGTCCTACTGGGGCCTCGGGCGCTCGCGCGAGCTCGTCGAGCGGACGGTCGCCGGCTCGGCGCGTGTCGTCGGGCTCTACGACGGCTCACAGGACGGCCGCCAGATCGGCTTCGCGCGCGCGATCTCAGACGGCGTAAGCCTCGCCTACCTCGCCGACGTCTACGTGCTGGCGGCGTATCGCGGTCGCGGGCTGGGGCTCGAGCTGGTGCGCGAGATCGTCGAGCGGTCGTTCGGCCGCGTGCGCTGGATGCTGCACACGGCCGACGCTCAACGGCTGTATCTGAAGCTCGGCTTCAGCGAGGAGGCGCCGCCCTACCCGCTGATGGAACGCCCGGCGAGCCGGGCCGCGTCCGATCAGACCCGCCAGTAGCCTTCGCCGACCGTGAGCAGCCCGACTGAGATCCCGCGCACCGCTTCCTACGAGGCCGACCCGAACGACGTCCGGCGCGTTCTGCTGCTGTACTCCGGCGGTCTCGACACGAGCGTGATGCTGAAGTGGATCCAGGACGAGTACGGCGCCGAGGTCGTCTGCCTGACCGTCAACCTCGGCCAGCCCGGCGAGGACTACGAGGTGATCGAAGGCAAGGCGCTGCGGCTCGGAGCAGCGGAGTGCCACGTGCTCGACGCACGCGAGCAGTTCGCGCGCGAGTTCGTCGCGCCGGCGATCCGCGCCAACGCGCTCTACGGCGGCGGCTATCCGCTTTTCACGGCACTCGGCCGCCCGCTGATCGCGAAGCTGGCGGTCGAGCAGGCGCGCGCGTCGCGCTGCGACACGATCGCGCACGGCTGCACGGGCAAGGGCAACGATCAGGTGCGGATCGAGGCGACGATCGCGACGCTCGCGCCGGAGCTGAAGGTGATCGCGCCGGTGCGCTCCTGGCAGATGGGCCGCGAGGAGGAGATCGCCTACGCGCGCGAGAACGGGATCCCGGTCAAGGGCGGCACCGAGTCGGCGCCCTACTCGATCGACGACAACCTCTGGGGCCGCTCCTCGGAGGGCCGCTGGATCGAGGATCTCGAGCACGCTCCCGAGGACGATGTCTTCCAGCTCGTCACGCGCCCCGAGCTCGCGCCGGATGCTGCCGAGACGATCGAGCTCGAGTTCGAGCGCGGCGTGCCGGTCGCGCTGAACGGAGAGCGCCGCGAGCTGGTCGACCTGCTCGAAGCGGTTGCCGAGATCGGCGCGCGTCATGGCGTCGGCATCGTCGACCACATCGAGGACCGGATCGTCGGCCTGAAGGTGCGCGACATCTATGAGGTGCCGGCCGCCGCGATCCTGCTGCCGGCGCACGAGGAGCTCGAGCGCCTCGTCGGCACGATCCATCAGAACCAGTTCAAGCCACAGCTCGACCACCAGTGGGCCTATCTCGTCTATGCCGGGCTCTGGTGGGAGCCGCTGCGCGGCGATCTCGATGCCTACATGGACCGCGTCAACGAGCGCGTCACGGGAAGGATCGGCGTGAAGCTGTACAAGGGCCACGCGCGCGTCGTCACGCGCTCCTCACCGAACGCCGTCTACGATGCGAGCCTGGCTTCCTTCTCGCAGTCGGGCGGGCTGTTCTCGCAGACCGCCTCGCCCGGTTTCATCGAGCTCTGGTCGCTGCAGTCGCGGATGGCATGGCGCCTGCGCGAGGAGCAGGGCGAGGAGTAGCGGCGCCGGTGGCGGGTAGCATCGAGTCGTGAGCGCAACCGGCTACAGACTGCTCGGCTTCGCCGTCTGGCAGGGCGGCAAGTGGTACCTGCGCCGTCGTCTGCCCTCGCGCCGCGCGATCGTTCTGGGCGCCGTCGGCGGGCTCTCGGCGCTCGCGGCGGCCGGCGCCGTGGCGCGCCGGGCGGCCGGCTGAAGAGACGGAGCGGAGGGCTCGCCGCGAACGCCGCGTCGTCCGGTTCGCGGCGTAGCGTGCCGCATGTGATCGCCGAAGGCAACGACACGCCGGGAGGCGAAGGCGCCGAGCCCGGCGAGCGCGCCGAGATGGGCCAGCGCGGTCGCCGCAGCGAAGGCGATCTGCTCGCTGAACGCCGTGCGCGCAGGGCGATCGAATCGGGCGAGCACGCGCTGACGTTGCGCGCGGAGGCGGCCGAGGCGACCGTGCGGACGCTCGAGACGCACGTCGCAAGCCTGCAGCGCCGGTTGCAGGACGCAGAGGAGGAGGCGCGTCGCGTCGCGGAGCTGCTCGACGCGGCGCAGGCCTCGCGCGAGAGCGAGCGCGCCGAGCTGACGCAGTCGCCGGGCGCGGTGGCGTTCGAGCGCGAGCTTCAACGGGTCTCGCAGCGCGAGTACGCCGAGCAGCGGCTGCGGATCGAGGCCGAAGAGCGTGCCGGTGAGCGTGAGCGCGAGTCGCGCTCGCAGCTCGACCGGCTCAGCCGCAGTCTGAGCGCAAGCGAGCGCGACACACAGCTGCTGAGCGCCCGGCTGGAGACGGCCGAGCGCGAACTGGCAGAGACCGAGCAGGCGGCGGCAGCCGGGCGCGCCGAGGCGCAGCGCGCCGAGCGCGCCCTTCGCGTGCGCCTGACAGAGCTCGATGGTCGCGCCGGCGAGCTCTCACAGCTGCTCGAGGTCGAGCGCACAGCGCGCACCCGCGCCGAGCGGGCGCTCGAGCAGCTCGCCGCGGCACAGCGCAGCGCCCAGCGGCTGCTTGGAAGCCTCGCCGATACGGTGGCGCGGCTTCGCGATGCGGCAGCTCTGGAGAGCGCGCCGCCGGACGTGCTCCCGCCGGCGGCCGACAGCAGGTCACTCGCCTCTGCTTCACCGACTCAGCAACCGTCGCCCGCGCGGCAAGCAGCGAGTGGACCGACGGCTCGAGCGCCGGTCCAAGCGCCGCGCGAGTCGCCGCCGCCGGCGCCGATGACGCCGCCTGCCGAGGTGCTCGCGCAGCAGCAGCAGCAGCGACGCGACGCCGCCGCCGGTCGGGCGCCACAGGCGCCGAGGAGTCAGCCGCGACCGCCCGCCGGCTCGGTCGGCGAGGCGCAGGCCGGGGAGATGGCCGAGTCGCTGGCGGTCGCCTTCGAACGTCTTCGTGCGCGCGTCGAGCAGCAGCAGAGCGAGCAGCAGCAGCGCGAGCAGCCGGGCACGCCGGCGCCCGTCGAGCGCCGCGCACCGCCGCCGCCGCACAAGCACACGATGTCGCTGATCACACGTATTCGCCTGGCCAACCGCCGTCGCTCCGAACGACGCAAACAGCGACGCGCGTAGCGATCGGCCGCCGCGACGAGACCTAAGATCAGCTGACGTTGAGCACCGACAACTGCGCCCACCTGCACGTCCACTCCGAGTACTCGCTGCTCGACGGTGCATGCAAGATCGAGTCGCTGGCCAAGCGCGCCGCCGAGTTCGGCCAGCCGGCGCTGGGCTTGACCGATCACGGCGTGATGAACGGCGCCGTCGAGCTCTACCAGGCCTGTCGCAAGCACGACGTCAAGCCGATTCTCGGCTGTGAGATCTACCTGGTCGACGACCACACGGCACGCGGGCCGGGTCGCACCGAGCGCAACCACCTGACGCTGCTGGCGTCGAACGACGCCGGCTACCGCAACCTCGTCAAGCTCTCCTCGGCGGGCTTCCTCGACGGACTGCAGCGCGGCAAGCCGTCGGTCGACATGGGCCTGATCGAGCGCTACTCGGAGGGTGTCATCGCACTGACCGGCTGCCTCGCCTCGCGCTTCTGCCAGCGCCTGTTGCAGGACCGCGAGGACGACGCGCGCGCACACGCCGACGAGCTGCGGGGCGTGTTCGGCGTCGAGAACGTCTACTTCGAGGTGCAGAAGAACGGGCTCGCCGAGCAGGACAAGTGCAACGAGGGCATCGTCAAGATCGCGCGCGAGCTCGGCGGCAGCCTCGTCGGTACAGGCGACGTGCACTACCTGCGCCGCGAGGACTACGACCATCACACAGCGCTGCTCTGCGTGCAGACCAAGAGCACGATCGCCCAGCCGAAGCTGACGTTCGAAACGAACGAGTTCTACCTGCGCGACAGCGGCGAAATGGTCGCCGCGTTCTCGGAGTGGCCCGAGGCGATCGCCAGCACGCTGGAGATCGCCGAGCGCTGCAACGTCGAGCTCGAGCTCGGCAAGCAGCTGATCCCGAGCTATGCGACGCCCGACGGCAGCGACGAGCGCAGCTACCTGCGCGCGCGTGTCGAGGAGGGTCTGCGCCTGCGCTACGGCGATCCGCCTCCGGCCGAGGCGATCGCGCGGATGGAGATGGAGCTCGAGGTGATCGACCGGATGGGCTTCAACGCCTACTTCCTGATCGTCTGGGACTTCGTCAAGTACGCCAAGGAGAACGGCATCGCGGTGGGCCCGGGCCGCGGCTCGGCGGCGGGCTCGATCGTCGCCTACTGCCTGTCGATCACCGACGTCGACCCGCTCCGCTACGACCTGCTGTTCGAGCGCTTCCTCAACCCCGAGCGCGTGTCGATGCCGGACATCGACATCGACTTCTCGGTGCGCGGGCGCGAGCGCGTGATGCGCTACGTGACCGAGAAGTACGGGCGCGAGTCGGTCGCGCAGATCGTCACCTTCGGCAAGATGTTCCCGCGCGCGGCCACGCGCGACGCGGCGCGCGTGCTCGGCTTCGACTACGGCATGGGCGACCGGCTGGCGAAGCTGATCCCCGACCCGATCATGGGGCGCTCGCCGTCGTTCGAGGACTGCCTGAAGAGCGGCCAGCCGCTGCGCAAGGCGGTCGACGAGGATCCGCAGGCCAAGCAGATCGTCGACGTCGCGCAGGGCCTCGAGGGGATCGTGCGCAACTCCTCGATCCACGCCGCGGCGGTCGTGATCGCCGACCGGCCGCTGACCGACATCGTGCCGCTGCAGCTCGCCGACGCCGGCACCGACGAGAACGGCGAGAAGGTGTTCCGCACGGTCACGCAGTTCTCGATGAAGCCGATCGAGACGATCGGCCTCTTGAAGATGGACTTCCTCGGCCTGCGCAACCTCGACGTGATCGAGGACGCGCTCGACATCATCGAGCGCTCGAGCGGGCAGCGTCCGGACATGACGACGCTGCCGCTCGACGACGCGCGCACGTATGAGATGCTCGCGCGCGGCGACTCGACCGGCGTCTTCCAGTTCGAGTCCGAGGGCATGCGCGAGGCGCTGAAGAAGGTCTGCCCGGACGAGTTCAACGACCTCGTCGCGCTCGGCGCGCTCTACCGTCCGGGCGCGATGGACCAGATCCCGGCCTACGCCAAGGGCAAGCGCAACCCGCAGGCGATCTCCTACCCCGACGAGCGCCTGCGCCCGATCCTCGAGGACTCCAAGGGGGTGATCCTCTACCAGGAGCAGGCGATGCAGATCTCCAAGGAGCTCGCCGGCTTCTCGGGAGCCAAGGCGGACGACCTGCGCAAGGCGATCGGCAAGAAGAACCGCGCCGCGATGGCGTCGCTGAAGCCCGAGTTCGTCGAGGGCTGCC
>CAWEVS010000010.1:0-84386 GCA_963812575.1 uncultured Solirubrobacteraceae bacterium
TCTTTGGTCCTGCCGCCTACGAGTCGATCATGTGGGCGGGAGCGGCGTTCTGCCTGATCCGCGCGGCACGTGTCGCGCAGCAGCGATTGGTCTGGCTTCTCGTGGGGCTCGGCTGCGTCCTGTGGGTTGCTGCGGACACCTACTACGAGGCGCTCGCCACACAGATGCGACCGGTCCCCATCCCGTCCATAGCTGACGTCGGCTATCTCGGCTTCTACCCGCTGATGTTCGGTGCCATAGTCCTGCTCGCGCGAGAGCGCTCCGGGCATAGAAGCGCGAACCAGTGGCTCGATGGTCTCGCCGCGGCCCTCGCGGCCGCCGGTGCCGGTGCCGCTGTCGGTCTCAACGCGGTGCTCAGCTCCCTCGGCGGCAATGCGCCTGAAGTTGCGACCAACCTCGCTTATCCGGTCGCCGATCTTTTGTTGCTTGGCACGATCGCTGGGGCCCTTGCGATCAACGGCCCGCGCCGCGGGTCGCCACTCGTGCCACTGGCGCTGGGGATGGGCCTGTTCTGCTTCGGCGACATCCTGTATCTCATTCATTCGGCTCAGGGCACGTACCAGGTGGGGGGGTGGTTCGATGTCTGTTGGCCCGGCGGGATTTCGCTCATCGCCTTGGCGGCCGGCTCTAGCGGTGCGTCGACCTTGACTTCGTCCAGCTCCCCGTCCACGTCGACGCTGCGGCCGATCGCCTTGCCAATCGCTTTTGCCCTGGTCAGCGTCGGACTGTTGGTGTACGGCGGCAGCGGCCATCTCAACGAGTCGGCACGTGTTCTCGCAGCGGCGTCGCTCGTGGCCGTGCTCGTCAGGCTCGCCAGCACCTTTCGCGACCACGCGCTCGTGAGTGCTGCACGTGCGCACGATGCGGTCACAGACGCACTAACGGGTCTACCGAATCGGCGTGCGCTGATGCGGGATCTCCAATTGGTTCAGCGAGTGGTCGAGAACGGAGGGTCGACGGATGTTGTGATGTTCGATCTGGACGGCTTCAAGGACTACAACGACACCTTCGGCCATCACGCCGGCGATGCGCTGCTGATACGCCTTGGCGCGGCTTTTCGCGAGGTCGTCGATGGATCGGGACGGGTCTACCGGATCGGTGGCGACGAGTTCTGCTTGCTCGTCGACGGTTCTAGGAACGGCAAAGATCCGCGTGCCATGCTCACAGAGCTGACAGCGAACCTGGCCGTTTCGGCCTCCTACGGACAGGCGCGTTTCCCCGTGGAAGCGCCCGGCCCTGAGTCGGCGTTGCGGATGGCCGATCAGCGAATGCACACTCAAAAGCGAGCTGCGCGCGACATGGTCGCTCACCCGGTGGCGCGAGTCCTCAACGTGACGCAACGCATCCCCAATCTCTCGGCATGGACCTGGGACTTGGACACCGACGCTCTTTTTATCCCAGAGGGACTGCGACGCGCCGTCGGGATAGATGCTCCGGCGGGCCTGTCGATGAGATCGATGCTCGAGGCAATGCCAAGCCAGGACAGGTCGGCCACCGAGCGCGCGATCGAGAAGCTGCGCTCGGGGGGTGCCGAGTCTGTCGAGGTGGAGTACCGGCTGCGGGCGGCGGACGGAGCCGTTTACTGGCGACACAACTACTGCGACGCGGTGCGCGACCGAGAGGGGAGGCTGACGCAGATCGTCGGGGTTGCGATAGATGTCACTGCGTCGAAAGAGACCGAGCGCAAGCTCAAGCGAGCCAGCCACTATCTGCGTGCGGTTACCGACAGCATCGAGGAGGCGATGTTCACGCTCGATGTGAACGGGTGTGCTCGATATCTCAACCCATCCGCTGAACGCCTGCTTGGATGGAGTACGCGTGAGCTGGCCGGCAGGTCGATGCACGAGCTCACGCATTTTCGAAGGAGGGACGGTTCACCGCTTCCAGTCGAGGAGTGCCCGATCCTTTCCGCCCGCCATCGGGGAGAGGTCGTCCACGTGGATGACGACCAGTTCATTCGCTCTGACGGCCGCGAGCTGCCGGTCGCGTACACGGCCACCCCGTTTGCGACGGACGATGGCATCGAGGGGTGCGTGGTCGTCTTCAGTGACATCACCGAGCGCAAGCTCGAGGAAAGACGCGTCGGGGAAGACCTCGACAGGCTGATGTGGGCTCGACGAATCCGAGACGCGCTCGCGGGCGATCACTTCGTCCTCTACGCGCAGCCGATCATCGATCTCGAGAGCAGCCAGGTCGTCCAGCGTGAGCTGCTCATACGCATGCGAGAGCCCGGCAGTACGGATGTCGTAGGTCCGGCGGCGTTTCTGCCCGTTGCGGAGGAGCTGGGCCTCATCCGTGAGATCGACCGCTGGGTCGTCGACCGGGCGACCGAGATCGCCGCGACCGGCCTCCCTGTCGAGCTCAACGTGTCGGCGCGTTCGATTTGCGACACCGATCTCCTCGCTCACATCGAGCGGGCGATTCTGCGCAACAGCGTAGACCCAAAGACGCTCGTGTTCGAGATCACAGAGACGGCGCTCGTCAGCGACCGGGTCGCCGCTGAAGCATTCGTCGGGAGACTGCACCAGCTCGGATGCCGCGTGGCGCTCGACGACTTCGGCACCGGCTTCGGAAGCTTCACTTACCTCAAGCAGCTCCGCGTCGATTACCTGAAGATCGACCGTGAGTTCGTCCGTGACATAGAGGGCAACGCGGCCAGCCGTAGGGTTGTCGAAGCCGTGGTCGGCCTGGCAAGCGGCTTCGGGCTGAAGACGGTCGCGGAGGGCATCGAGGACGAGCGTACGCTAGCGCTGTTGCGCCAACTCGGGGTCGATTACGGACAGGGCTTTCTAATAGGGCGCCCCGCGCCGCTCGCGACCGAAAGCGGGCGCTCGAACGGCGTGCGGGCCGCGCGGTCGATGCACGGTGCACGCTCGAGCACGGCGCGCCGCAACATTTCGCCGCCGCGTGGACAGGTGTCTTCGACCTCAGGCGGCCAGCGCTAGTGGATCAGCCCCTGGCGCAGAGCGCACGCGACTGCGGCGGCCTTGTCGCTCGTCCCCAACTTCGCGTAGGCATTGTGGTGGTGGGTCTTGACAGTCGCGATGCTCAGCGCCAGGTGCTGTGCGGACTCCATGAGCGTCATGCCATGCGATGCCAGCTGGAGCACCTCCCGCTCGCGCCCCGTCAAGGCCGGCTTGGTCTGGTTGGTGGCGCCATCCGATGTCCGGAGATCATGGGCGTTCATCGACATGCGCGCGGCTGCCTCGCGGGCCTTGATCGCCGCTCGACGCTCCCGATCCTCGTCCGCCGGTCGACGCGCCAGCCGATGCGCCTCGGCGCGGCCTTCGGCCGAGGTGGCCGACTGCTCCAGGCGCGCCGCGGTTCGTTCGTAGCCTTCGCGCGCCAGAACGTGCGTTGGCGTTGGCGTCGCAACCGCCAAGACGGCGTCGTAGGAGCCGCCGTCGGAGCGAACGGGCACGGCGTCGACTGAGAACGAGTGGCCATAGCTGGTGAAGCGGAAGCGGCCTCGCTCGCCCTCGAGCGCCTTGGAGTAGGTCTCGACGGCGAGATCGCGGATGTGAGTCGGCATCTCGGAGATGTCCGGAAGCTGGCGGCCTACGAACAGCTCGTCCTCGAACCACGGCAGGCGCAGCACAGACTCACCCTCGGCGTCCTCGACGACCAGATCGCTGTTCATGAAGAATGCCGTCGGATCGCGCGGACGCTCCATACGAGGAATACGCGCGACGCGCCCGGCGAGGAACCCGAGCGCAAGTGCCTCCTGCTGCATCTCCTCGCTATTTCGGCCCGCGAGCAAACCGCGGAGGTCCTCGCCGATCACGTCGATGCCGCCAGACTCGCTGAGCTTGACCCCGTAGGCACGCATCGCGTCATCGGCGCCCTCGTGCTCGCGCGCGAACGCAAGGGCGGATAAAAGTGCGGCGGCGGTTTTCTTGGCTTGATTCATCGACAGAGATCCGGAACTTGGATTTCGCGTCCATGATGACAAGTTGGCGGCCCGCGACTGGACGGGTCCGACGCCTATCAGCCGTTTGGGTGATGCGCCAAGCCAGCGGGACTGCCGCCTTGGTGGAAATGCCTGCAGATCGGTTCGCCTACCTGGCGATCTCGTCGCTTCAGGCAGTCGCGGAAACCGTCGTCTCAGAGGCGACGCTCAGAGCACCTCGACGTCGCCCGGCGTCTCGGATTCGCCGGACGCCAGAACACACACGACGACCTCCAGTTCGTTGTTCGGATCGACTGCGTTCATCAGCGAGCGCACGGGGCGCCGCAGCTCGGTCTCGATCGCCGCGCGCAGCTCCGGCTCGATCGAGCTCTGCATTGCCAGCCTGCGCGTGCACCACGACCTCGGCCTGTCCACGTTCGCACAGGGTCCGCTCGCTGCGCATGAGACCCCCTTTCGAGCACGAACGACGAGGACGCTGTCTGCCAGGTGCGTGCGAGCCTTGATCGGCCCTTTGCCATAGAACTGCTTGTGAATCCGAACGACGACGTTGGAGATCGCGGCGAGCATCAGGCCGCGCTCACCGCGCGCATGCCGGTGCGCTCCGCCCTCCTCTGCCTGCACTTCCGACAAACTAGGCCTCCAGAGCAGCCGGAGCTACCGCTCGGCGATGCTGCTCGAGCTCGGCCAGCTGGCGCTCTGCGCGTTGGCTGAGGAAGGCGAGGTCGACGTTCGCTAGATGCGGCTCGCCGGCCTGGATCACCTCCAGCGCCTGCCAGAGCGCTAGCTTGCCGCGAACTCCGAGTAGCAGCCCCTCGATCTCCAGCAGACGACTGAGCGGCGAGTAGCTGAGCAGCCGCCCGTTCGGCTTCAGCCGCCCCAGCTTCTCCGCCGTCCAGCCGCCGAGCACCTTGATCCGGTCTGTCGCCACCTCCAGTTCGCTCATCAGCGCCAGCAGCGCGTCGCGATCCTCATCGATCTCCTGTGCAAGCACGCGCGAGGAACTGGCCGAGCGGCGAGTCGCGATTGTTGGAGGCGGCGCGACGGGCCAACGCGCGGCCCGCCGTGGCTCCGGCGAGGTGGTCGTTGAGATAGGTCGCGAGCAGCATCGGCTGCCTATTCGACGATCTCGTCCGGGTCTTCGCGCCCGGCGAGCACCAGCGAGTTTTCGAGCACCGAGCTGAGGTGCGCTTCCTGGATCGGCAGGGCCCAGTCGACGAGCTCCTGCACGGCCTCGCTCTGCGCGCGCTCGTTGAGCTTCTTGACGATCGCCCAGTGGCCGACCTCGCCGGCCTCGGCCATCGTCAGGAACTCGAAGCCGTCGAGCGCCTCCTCCTCGTCGGCGAGATAGGTCTTCATCATCTCCTCGGCCTCTTGGCGCGTTTCGCGACCGGCATCGAGGATCGCCGTCTTCTTACCGTCGAAGCTGCCCGCGAGCTGGTTGCAGCGCTGCTCGGTCTCGAGCGGCCTCCTGACCCATCTGCTCGAGGATGCCGGCGAGGTCTTGCTCGTCGTCCTCGAGCATCGACTTGACCTTCTCCGTCGCCGTCTTCGATGCCGCGGCCAAGCCGAGCACCTCGGCGATCTTGCTCTCCAGGTTCGTGAGGTCTGCCATTGCCGTCTCCTGTTGTTCGACTTGAAATTAGGTCGCTCCGGCGCTGAACAACTCCAGCGCCGGAGCGTTCACTCCAGCCGTCATCGAGCTGCCGCGATGGGGAGATCTCCCGGCATTTGCGTCACCTGGCCGAGAGAGTCGGGCACGCTCGTGACGGCTAGCTGATGGCGTCTTTGACCTTCTCCACCACGCCGTTGCTGTCGCCATTCGATCCGGCGTTCTGCGCGACGATGCCCGTCGGCTCGCTCGGCAGACCGGCGGCCTCGCGCAGTTTGGCGGCGATCTCCTCTATTTCCTCGGGCGCCGGACCGGGCGCGAAGACGGCCGGCTGGGAGGGCAGGTCGAAGGCCGGCGCACCCTCAGGATGGATCTCCTCGGCGACCGTCAGCGGCTCGCCGGTTTCGGGGTGTGGACCGTTGAATACGGCCGCCAGCTCCTGGAAGTCGCTCGGCGAGAAGCGGTACAGCTTCAAGTGCTCGCCGCGCTCGATGTGCGGCTGGCACTCGGGGATCTTGTCCGTCGGGATGCGTGGCGAGGGGAACAGCTTCATCATGTCGCGCGCCTGTCAGATTCTCCAGCGCGCGGGCGTACGCGACCTGGTGGACGCCGCCGCGCACGAGCAGATATCCGGTCAGCGCTCGTGCCGCCGGGTGCTCGACCATCTCGTAGACCTTCAGCTTGTTGTTGCGCGCGCCGGTCTCGAGGAAGAAGTTGTGCGTGAGATCGCCGATCAGGTCGCCGGTCGCGTTCACGTAGTCGCCGCTCCAAGGCTTGCCCATCGAGTCCTGCACCAGAGCGGCAGCGCCGCCGGCGAGGAACTGCTGCGTGTTGCGAGTGCCCTTCACGTCGGCGAGCGAGCCGCTCTCTCCCGGCGTGCCGTTGGCGGCTGACGTGAGCATCGTGTTGATCGCCGTCGCGACGAGCTCGATGTGGCCGAACTCCTCGGCGGCGATGCTCGCGAGCAGGTCGTAGAAGGGACGCGCGCCCTGCCGATTGCGGAAGTTGAACGACTGATAGGTGTAGTTCATGAACGTCGACATCTCGCCGAACTTCCCGCCGAGCAGCTCCTGCACGGCGGAAGCTCCTATCGGGTCGGGATCGGACGGCGGGGGCAGTTCGGTCTGAAGTCGGTCGAGGCGTAGGATCATGTTGAGCGATCTCCTAACTAGGACGGTGTCTGGATAGTACATACCCTAGAGGGGCCGCGCTCACACATGCTCGAAACATCCGATCCGACAGAATGAGAAGCGATGCTGCACAGTGAGGAGACGATCCGCCAGACGTTGCGCAGCCACGGCTTGCGCAACACGCCCCAGCGCCACGCGATCCTCAACGCGTTCGAGCAGGACACGGGCGAGCATCTCTCGGCTGAAGAGATCCACGGTCGCGCCGCGAGTTCGCTCCCGGGCCTCAGCCGCGGCACGGTCTATGCGGCACTCAATGAGCTGACCGAGCTCGGTCTGCTCAGCGCCGTTGGTCTCCCCGAACCGGTGCGCTACGAGCTCAACACCTCACAGCACGATCATTTCCGCTGTCGTCTCTGCCTGCGCCTGTTCGACCTCGGCAGCGGCACGGCCACCCCCGGGCTCGGACCTCCTCGCTCCGTCGTCGAGCGCGTCGATGTGCGCTCTGAAGGGATCTGCGCGGACTGCGTCGACTATGAGGCAGGGCTCGAGATCGGTGTTCGCGCGATCCAGCGCGGCTCGCGCGAGCTGCCGTGGGCCGACGTGCTCGGGCGCTCAGAGGTCGCGTGCGCCATGCGCGAGGGACCTCTGGGGAAGGTGCTGCTCGCGGCCTCCTCGGCCGGACTCGTTCGACTCGCATTCGATGATCACTTCGACGCGGCCGAGCTCGAGACGAGAGCCGGGACCCGCCGCGGGTCTCGCGCGGCGCGCGAGCATTTGAAAGGCGCCGGCGTCGCGCTCGAGCGATTCCTGGCCGGCGAGAGCGAGGAGCTCGAGTGCACGGTCGATCCGAGAGGGCTCGGCTCAGCCGCGGAGGCCCTGCTCGGTACGCGCGCGATCCCCTACGCTGCTCACGCCTCCTATCTCGCGCTCGCAGACGGCCTGCCTCCGCGCGAGCTGGGCCGCTGGATGGGCGCCAATCCGATGCCCGTCGTCTTCCCCTGTCACCGTCGTCTCGCGAGGCAAGGAAGTGCCCACGACGTTCGTCGGCGGCATCGATCGCCGCAGATGGCTGGAAAGCCACGAACGCGAATACGCCGCTTTGCTGCCGCGCATGCGAAGCGCCCAGCTTTCCGACGTCCGCGCCTAACCCCGCGCAGCGGCGGTGCATCCGTGCGCCGCGCAGTTGAGGCGACTCGGCGCAATGTTTTTGGGCCGGCAAAACCTATCTCCAGAGCCAAAGTCGGGCGTAGCGAAGCTATAATCTCGCCGCTTCGGTCTGCCGCGAAACGGGGAGCGAAGCACTGACGACACGAGGCAAGCCGGCCCTTCACACGCGGTGTCGGATCGGGTTCCTCGCACGACTTGTTCTTGTGCGGACTCGCGTTCCCAAGGCATTCGGCGCGAGCTTCGCATTCCAACTCAATGTGCGGAGGTCGTTATGTCGAATCTACGAATGCGGCGGCCCCCCTCGAAGCACTTCGGGGTACAGGATGTCGTCAGCGGAAATCGTCATCGGCTGATGCCGAGCGGTGACCTCGATTCCAGCACGGCTGCGGAGCTCGAAGCTGTGATCCTCAGAGTCTGCGGCGATGGCAAGGCCGTCCTGCTGGACCTACGTCGCCTGACATCGATGGACTCGAGCGGGCTGCGGCTGATCCTTCTGGCAAGGAGCCTTTGCCGCGAGAGCCGCTCGGAATTCTCCGTGATCCCAGGCGAGCAGAACATCCACCATCTCCTCGAAATCTCAGGAAGCCTCGAGAGCATTCCGTTGCGAGCGCTCGAGTCTCAGCCGCGGCAGACTGCGGAGAGATAGCGGACGACGCGTGGCGCGCTTGCGGAGCGCCGAGCGCGCTTCGCTGACCTGCCCGATCGAGATGACAGCTTTGCGCAGTGCAGTCGCGGCGCGTCGAGCCATCTCTGCGACTCAGCGGCGGCTCGCTCGGCCGAGCCTGTCGCTAGCCCCTACGCCCGTCGCAAACTCGCGCGCCCGAAGCCGCCCACTGCTCGCCGGATCGAGCGGCGGCGTCTGCATTCCCGCCCCGTCGCGCAGCCCGTCGAGCAGCTCGCGCAGCGTCTCCTCGGCAGTGAAGAGCGGCTTCCAGCCGAGCTCGGTCCGAGCGCGTTCGATATCCATGATCGGCGAGAGCATGCCCATGTCCAGCCAACCGGGTGAGGTTGGCTGCAAGCCCAGCTTCCAGCTGACCCAGGCGGCACGCCGCACGAGCGCGGGCGCGAGCTGGATCGGCCGTGCCTCGAGCACCCCGGCGATCAGACTCTCGTCGAGCACCGGCTCGGCGGCGATGTTGAAGGCGCCCACGACTTGGTTCATCGCGGCGAGCCGGTAAGCCTGGCCGACGTCGAGCGAGTGGACCGCCTGGGTGCGTAGCCCGCTCGGATACGGCAGAACCGGCAGCAAGCCTCGGCGCAGGAGCCGGTTCGGCAAGAGCGGCCCGACGAACAGGCGTCGAATGCCGGTTGCCGCGTCGCGCTTGAAGATCAGCGCCGGGCGCAGGCGAACCGTGCGCACATCGGCGTGCTCAGCCTCGAAGTGGTCGAGCAGACGCTCGACCTCGGCCTTGTGCCGTGAGTAGAAGGACGAGACGATGCCCGTCGTCGGCCAGGACTCGTCGACCGGCGACGCTCCGGCGCCGGGCGCGTAGGCGCCGACCGAGGACGCATACACCAGCGCCGGCACGCCGGCACGCGAGACCGCCTCGAAGACGCGAGCGCTGCCCTCCACGTTGACGCGTCGCGTGAGCGCTTCGTTGCGCGAGGGCTGGATCAGCCAAGCGAGGTGGATCACCACGTCGGCACCCCTGAACAGCGGGACGAGCTCGTCGCGGCTGACGTCCGCCTGGACCCAGCTGGTCTTCGCAAACGGACGCCGTGGAAGCCGCCGGGCGAGACCGACGATCTCGTCGACCGCCTGATCTCCGGCGAGCGCCTGCAGAGCGCTCGTGCCGACGTTGCCGCTCGCGCCGGTGACGACGATCCTCACGTTTGCTCCTACGGCTTGAGCAGGATCTTGAAAGCGCCGTCTTCCTTTTTCTGGAAGATCTCATAGCCGTGCGGCGCTTCCTCGAGCGGCAGGTGATGGGTGGCGTAGTCATCGACGCCGAGTGGATCCTCCTCGCCGCTGAGCAGCGGCAGGATCTCGTCGATCCAGCGCTTGACGTTGGCCTGGCCCATGCGAACGTTGATCTGCTTATCGAACATCTGGATCAGCGGCATCGGGCTGGCGGCGCCGCCGTAGACGCCCGAGAGCGAGACGGTGCCGCCGCGCTGGACGAGCTCGATCGCCATGTGCAGCGCGCTGAGCCGGTCGATCCCAGCGGTTTGCATCACCTGCTGCGCGAGCGCGTCAGGAAGCATCCCGGCCAGCTTGTGCGCGAGTTTGCCGACCGGCGCGCCGTGCGCCTCCATGCCAACGGCATCGATCACTGAGATCGGGCCGCGTCCGCCGGTCAGCTCGCGCACGGCCTCCGGCAGATCCTCGTGGTCTTCGAGGTCCAGCACGCGGACGCCGTGCGAGCTCGCGCGCATCAGGCGCTCTTCGACGAGATCGACGCCGATCACCTGCCCGGCGCCTTTGTGCTGGGCCACGCGCGTGCACATCTCGCCGATCGGGCCGAGACCGAGCACGAGCACGGTCTCGCCCTCCGGCACGTTCGCGTACTCGACGGCCTGCCAGGCCGTCGGCAGCACGTCTGAGAGATAGACGAAGCGATCGTCGGGCGGGCCCTCGGGAACCTTGATCGGGCCGTAGTGCGCCTGCGGAACGCGCAGGTACTCGGCCTGCCCGCCGGGCACCTGACCGTAGAGCTTCGTGTATCCCAGAAGTGCGGCGCCGGTGTCGTACTCGTGCACCTGCGTCGTCTCGCACTGGGACTGCAGGCCCTTCTCACAGGTGTAGCAGTGCCCGCAGGAGATGTTGAACGGGATCACGACGCGGTCGCCCGCTTTGATCTGCTTCACCTCCGAGCCCACCTCCTCGACGACGCCCATCGGCTCATGGCCGAGCACGTCGCCCGGGTCGATGAACGCTCCAAGCACCTCGTAGAGATGCAGGTCCGACCCGCAGATGCCGCTCGAGGTGACCTTGATGATCGCGTCGGTCGGCTGCTCGAGTTTGGGGTCGGGAACCTCCTCCACTCGTACGTCCCGGTTGCCCTGCCAGGTCAGCGCTTTCATCGAGGGGCTCCTCTCAAGTCGGGTCCGGCGGAAGTCGGCTTCAGCTACCCGTGGGCCTTGGCGGCAAACGAGTACAGCCGGCGGAACCTCACTCGAACACGCTCGCGGCGTCGGCGATCTCGGCGCGCATGTTCCGTCTCATCATCTCGAGCGCCGCATCGGCGAGATCACGGTGGATGTGTGCCACCGCCTCGCGCGCAACGGCCACCTGGTAGTGGCGGACGTAGGCGTCGAGCGCCGAGTACAGGATGCACTGCTCGGTGACTTGGCCGACCAGCACGAGCCTGTCGACACGCTGGCTTCGCAGCAGGTAGTCGAGTGGAGTTTCGTAGAAGATCGAGTGCCTCGCCTTCGTCACGAACGCGGCGCCGTCCGGCGGCAGGATCGGCTCGACGAGCGCGCGTTGGCGCCCGGCCAGCGCGCCCTCGCACAGCTCGCCGGCGCCGGCGCTCCAGTCGCCGTAGTTGTCGTTGACGTAGACGATCGGCGCACCCCGCTCGCGGGCTCGCTCGATCACACCGCGTATCGCCGGCATCGCCTCGCGGACGGATGCGACCAGCGCGCCGGCATCCTCGTGTTCGTAGCGGTTGAGCATGTCGATCACGAGTAGCGCCGCCTTCTCTGCCATCGCCCAGACCTCAGGCTTTTGATCTGGCCGCTTTCGGCCTGGCTTTGCTCGAGGCATTCGCGCGCGGACTTTTGCGGCCGGAGAGTGGCTTGCGACGCTGTGCCACGGGAACCTCGGCCGCCACGACCGCTTTGGTGAGGCTCGGGATCTGGCGCTGCAGGAACCGCGCCATGCTTTCCTCCTCGCGCCGGATCGTGCGTGCGAGCTTCGCCGTATCGCGATCGCCGACGGCCTCGGCGAGAGTCTCGATCGCGGTGTAGGTGGCGATCTCCTCGTGCTCGTCGGAGTACTCGCTCTTGGCGTTCTTCAGCATCTTCTCCTGCTCGCCGGTGCCGCGGATCGCGTGCAACGGGCCCTGCGCGGCGGCCGCCGCCCGACCGGCGATATCGATCGCCGCGCCGGCGCCTTTGGCGAGCGGGTCGAGACCCTCGATCGGCACGGTCTGCGGTGTGCCGCCGAGCTTCTTGACCCGTTTCTCGACCTCGCGCGCGTGACGCTTCGTCTCGGTGAGGTGCTCGCGCAGGCGCTTCTTGTACGGCGCACGGCTCGTCATGCCGATGTGCGCGGTGAGCGCCGTCTCCAGTTCCTTCTCCTTGCCGTATGCCTCGTTCAGGTACTGCACGAGCTTGCTGTCACGCTGGCTCAGCTCAGCCATCGGTCCTCCTTCTGTCGCATTGGAACGGACGCCGCAGTCGCGGCGCCGATGCGTGATTCTTTGCCCGGCGTGTCGATTGAAAAACACGTGCTCAAGTTGCACGCTGACGCGCCTCGAGCTCTACTCGCAGGGCCGAGTGGTCGGAGAGCCCGGACGTGCGAAACGCGTGGAGGTAGTCGCAGCTTGTGGCTCGCCACGGCCCCGAGAACAGCAGATGGTCGAGCCGGTAGCCACCGCTGTGTCGTGCCCATCCCCAGCTCAACTCGCGGCGCTCGTAACCGTGCAGGACGCGGAAGGCGTCGCGGAAGCCGAACGCGTCGAGATCTCGCAGCAGCGCCAGTTCGGCACGGTCCCAGTCGGGGCCCCGGTCGGCGCGCAGCCGGCCGTAGCGATCACGCGCGAACGTCCAGATGGTGCCGTCGGCCTGCTCCTTGCGCGGCGTGTTGAGGTCGCCGCCGAGCACTCGCAGGCACGCGGGGGCATGTCGTGCCAGGTGCGCGAAGACGGCTTCGTGAGTGCGGCACTTCGCCATTTCCGGCTTGGGGCTCGTCGGCGAGTGCACGTTGACGACTTCGCAGCCGTCGCGCAGGCGCACGGCGAGCACCCGCTCGGGCCAGGGCATGTTCGCGATCGTCTGCGCTTCAAGCGGCTGGCGCGCGCCCGTGAGCACGTGCAGCGGGCGGGCACGCTTGCCGTCGCTGGCCGACACCAACGTCTCATAGCCCGCGGCGCAGAGCGCTTCACGCCAAGGCTCAATTGTCGAAGGCGTGAGCTCCTGCAGGCAGAGCACGTCCGCGCCGAGGCCGACCAGCAAGCTGGCCTGCTCAGGCCGGAGCTTGACGCGACCGGCGACGTTCCACGTGACGAAGGAGACGCGGCGCGCGATCGAGTGAGCAGACGTCGCGCTCAAGCCGTGGCGCGGCGAGAACCGCGCCTTCGAAGCAGATCGCGTATGCGCCCCTCGGTGCCGATCGGCTTCGGCGTCGAGCCGGGGCGCAGTCGTATCGACAACGTCCCGCTGCTGCGCGCCAAGCAGCGTGGACACAGCTCGCCGCTGGTGCGCTCGCCGCGTTTGAACGAAACTGTCAGGCCGCAGGACGGGCAGTTCATGTGGTTCATCCGGTCTCCCTTCGCCGTCGCTCGCTGGGCGAGCGTTTTGCTATCCGGCGGGAGTCCAGCCATGCCCCCTCGGAGGAGGGCCGTCCTCGACGCACAGTCTGAACGTCGCACCTCAGCGGTGCAGCGCTCGTCGTTTAGAAATACCCCGCGTCGAGCCGAGGCAAAACAGCGCGTCGCCCGGCTCGTTGCTACAGCGTGTCCTCGAGCTTCTTGTAGACGACCTGCAGAATGTCGGCGCCGAAGTGCGCGCTCAGCACGGAGGCTGCCCAGCGCGTCTGGCGCGGAGCGAGCGTCATGCCGACGGCAAAGATCGAGGCCAACCACATGCCCAGGCAGTAGGGACAGACCAGCAGCTCGCCGATCGCGCGGCGCACTCCCCGGCCACGCGCGCGTTCCTCGACCTCGCCGGCACCGCTGTCCTCTTCGAAGCTCGTGAACGGAGCGCGGACCGGGCGGGTCACGCGATCCTTGGCCAGCAGGCGCGAGGACTTGTGCGTGGCAAGCGTGATCAAGGCCAGATCGCCGGCGTCGAATCGCTCGGGGAAGTCATGGCCGGACCTGCCCATCCATGTAACGAAGCCGGCGACGGCGGCCGTGAACCCAGCCATCAGCACCGCATAGCCGCCGAGGGGGTGCTCGTCGCGCTCCTCACGTTCGCTCATGGACGGCCACTACCCGCTGCGCGAGGTCTATCCCCGTCGGGCAACGGTTCGAAGCCCCCGTGGGCGTTGCGCACGACGAGCTCGCCGCGCCACTCCCGCAGCGGATGCTCCTGCTCGCGCGCGAGCTCGAGGCAGATCCGTTTGGTCAGCGCGAACGTCAACGCCGGCACTAAGAAGAACGCGCCGCGGAAGAACCAGATCGCGCCTTCGTAGCCGAAGCCGAACTGGAAGAAAAGCCGGTCGGCCGATCCAGCGGCGAAGACCACCGCGACGAGCGCGAAAACGCCAGCCGCGAGCGCCGTTCGCAGCGGGTTATCGCGCGGACGCTCGAGCAGGTCGTGGCGCCGGTAGTCCTTGGAGATGAAGCGGCGGTCGAGCCACGGCAGCGCGTAGAGCAGGCCGAAGATCACGCCGGGAAACAGCACGCCGCCGAAGAACGGGTTCGGAACGATCGTGTGCCCGAAGACATGGATCTCCAGATTCGGCATGATCCGCAGGGCGCCGATCAGCCAGCCGAGGTACCAGTCCGGCTGCGCGCCGTTCGTGCCGACGTACGGGTGATACGGCCCCCACAGCCACACCGGATTGATCTGAATCAGCCCGCCCATCAGCACGAGCACCGCCGCGACGGCCGCGAACAGACCCAGCGAGCGCAGCGCATAGCCCGGCCACATCGGCGTGCCGACGACGTTGTCCTCGCGCCGTCCTGGGCCGCGGAACTGCGAGTGGCGCTGGATCATGATGATCGCCAGGTGAACGGTGATCAGCGCTGCGAGCAGCGCCGGAATCAAAAAGACGTGCGCGATGTACAGCCGTGACTCGAACGTCCCCGCACCCGGAAAGCGACCGCCCCACAATGCCGTCGCAAGCGGCCCGCCGATCAGCGGCAGCGACATCGCAACAGCCCACGCGATCGCCAGGCCCATGCCCGATAGCAGATCGTCGGGCAGCGAGTAGCCGGCGAACCCCTCGAGGATCGCGAGGGCGAGCAGCGTCACGCCGATGAAGTAGTTGATGTCGCGCGGCTTGCGAAAGGCGCCGGTGAAGACGATCCGCAGCAGGTGCAGCGTGATCGCCGCGACGAACACGAGCGCCGCCCAGTGGTGCACCTGGCGCGCGAGCAGTCCGCCGGAGACGGCGAAGGAGATGTGCAGCGTCGAGGAGTACGCCGAGGAGACCGTCGCGCCCTGCAGCGCCGCATAACCGCCGTGATAGGTGATCTCGCTCGTGCTCGGGTCGAAGAACAGCGCCAGGAACGTGCCGCTGAAGATCAGCACGATGAACGAGTACAGCGCGATCTCGCCGAGCAGGAAGCTCCAGTGATCGGGAAAGACGTAGCGCATCAGGAAGCGCAGACCGCGCGCCGCGCCGAGGCGCTCGTCGATGAACGCGACCGGGTCGGCCGAGCGCGTGCTCGAGCTCACGATGCATCTCCGAACCAGGCCGGGCCGACCGGACCCGACATTGGCCCGGCCGCACGTAGCACGCCGCTCGCGTCGACGCTCAGCGGCAGCTGTGGCAGCGGCCGGCCGGCCGGCCCGAACTCGACGCCGCCGCCGTTGAGCACGTCGAACGTCGAGTAGTGGCACGGGCAGACGAGCGCTGGTCCGCGCGCCTGCGTGGACGGGCTCAGAGGCGAGCGGTACAGCGAGATCGCGCATGCGGCGTGCGTGCAGATCTTCGAGTACGCGAGCAGCCCGTATGGCGCCCAGCCGCTCCTCTGTGGCGGCAGGTTCAGCGTGCCCGGATCGACGCGCACGACTACGACCGGCGAGCCGAGGTTGTCCTGGTCGGCGTACTGCGGGAAGGCCGTGACGAAGCTTCCCTCGTTGACGTCGGCCGCGATGATCGGCGCGCCTTTCTCGTCGACGAGCGCGCGGCCGGCGTGCCACGGCGTGCGCTTGAGCTGATCCTCGATGCCCGGCCCGAGAGCGACGACCGGGATCGCGACGGCTGCCGCGAGACCGGCCCCTGCCAGGCCCGCCGCGCCGGTGAGCAGCCGTCGGCGCGTGATCCCGTCGAGCCCCGCGCGCGCGTCGTGCTCGACCTGCTCGACCGCCTCGCGGTCGCCCAGCCGCGGGCGCTGCTCGACCTCGGTCTCCTGCGGCACGAGCCAGCGTGCCGCGACGATCAGCGCGACCGCCAGCAGTGCCAGCGTGCCTCCGAGCGCGATCCCGAGCAGCTGCGTGTTCGGATCGAGCACGAACAGCGCGACGAAGCCGAGTGCCGCCAGCGGGATCGCCGCGAGCAGGACTAGGAGCAGCCGCTCCGCCCACGCCGCCGCTCCACTCTGGCGTCGCGTCGGATCCGCTTCGGGCTCGCGCGGCCGACGCTTGCGTAGGCCGCCGATGCGCCACACCGCGAGCAAGACGAGCGCCTGCCAAGCACGCCGCAAGAGGCCGGCGCGTGCAACCTCGCGTCTCTCGCGCCGCTCAGTCATGCTCGGAGCCTCCGCCGGGAGACGGCCGGTCACTCGTTCGCTCGCCGATCAGACGCGCGATCAGCAGCAGCGCCGCTGCGGCGAGCAGCCATGCGACCATCCCCTCGGGAATCGGCCCGATCCGCCCGATCCCCCAGCCGCCGCGATCGTCGGGGTGCTGGATGCTCTTGACGTAGCGCGCGATCGAGTCGATCTCGCCGGTCGACAGCTCGCCTTCGCCGAACCGTGGCATCACGTACGGCCCGATCCTGATCGCCTCTGCGACCTGCGTCGGTGTCGCCTGGTCGAGCGAGGGCACGACCGCGCCGGTCACGATCCCGCCCTGCCCCTGGATCGTGTGACAGCCGGCGCAGTTCAGCGAGAACAACCGCTGGCCTTCCGCGAGCGACCCGCGGGACGGGCGCACGAGCGGGATCGCCGGGCCGCCGAACGAGGCGACGTAGGCGACCAGCGCCCGGATCTGCGGCTGCGGGAACGCAGGCCTGGTTCGCATCGGCTGTGCTCGCGGCGAGGGCAGCGGCATCCGTCCGGTCTGCAGATAGAAGTCGGCCGCCAGCGCTCCCACGCCGTGCAGGCTCGGCGCGCGGCCGTGGATGCCTTGTGCGCCGATGCCGTGGCAGGCGGCGCACGAGGACGCGAACAGAGAGCGACCTTGCGCCACGAGCGCGCTCGCCGCACTCGAGCCGGTGCCCGCAACAGAGGCGCTCGCGCTCTTTGCAGCGTCCGGCGCCGAGTCGCCCGCGGCGGTGAACTGCAGCAGCGCAAGGCCGCCGCAGACCGTCGCCGCAAGCATCAGCGCGACGCGCCTCATGCGCCGATCGCTCCAACTCGGCTGGGTGGGTCCTCGCCTACTTGCAGCGCGGCGCGAGCATCGAGATGCAACTCGCGGCGGCGTTGCCGGCGCTCTTCGGCGAGCATCGCGCTGAGCGTCACGCCGAGCGCGAGCGCGAACATCGCGATGCCGCTGCCGACCCACATGATCGCGCCGGCGAGGTGCTGATCGGCCAGCGCCGAGCGGCCGAGCTGCGCGCGCGGGCGCGAGGTAGAACGGATAACGCACGCGTTCGGAGAACGTCAGCAGCGCACCGGGCACCGCCATCGCCGTCATCGCGCCCATCATCCAGCTGAAGCGCGCGAGTGGAGCCGGCGGGCGCGGAAGCGGATCAGCCGCGATCAGCGGAGCGAACAGCAGCATGCCCGACCAGAAGTACGCGGCGTGCTCCAGCGCATGGACTGTTTCGTGTTCGAGCGCGAGCTGGTAGAGGCCGGTCAGGTGCGTGCTCAGCACGACGCCTGCGAACACGGCGAGCCCGACGGCCGGATGCGTCAGCGCCCGGATCGCGCGACTGCCCAGCAGCGCGCCGAGCGTCGCGCGCGATGCGCGCGCTCCCGCCGCAAGTGCGAGCCGCAACCGGTGCGCCGCAGAGGAGCAGCACCGGCGCGAGCAGCGCCAGCAGCATGTGCTGGACCATGTGCACCGAGAGCAGCTCGTCGGAGATCCTGTCGACGCCCGACAACAGTGCGACCGCGAGCGTCAGCAGCCCCGCGGCGAACGAGGTCGCCCGCCACGGCGGCCAGCCGCCGCGAGCCGCGCGGGCGCGCGCGAATCCCCATCCGTACAGCGCCGCAGCAGCGAGCAGCGCGGCGATCACTCCCGGTTCGAGCGTCCAAGCGCCAAGCAGATGCGCAAGCGTCGGCTGCACAACGCTCATGCCGCCCGCTGCCTGCCTCGCTCGCGCCGGCGCGCGAGCGTCTCGCGTACGAGCCCGCCGAAGCCGAGCGCAGTCACGCCGGCGCCGATCAGGATCAGCCAAAGCCCGAAGCCGGCGCCGATCAGCGCCAGCGCCAGTCCCGCAACGAGCGTCGCCGTCGCGAACGAGTCGTCAGCCAGCACACGCGCCGGCTCGCGGCCGCCGCGCCGCGCGTCGAGCCTCCAGAGCACGAGGCCGCAGAGCACGCAAGCCGCCGCCGCACCGCCGAGCATCGCGGCCTCGATCCAGTGGACGCCGAATGGCCCGTGCACCACGCGGAAGGCCGCCTGCACGGCAGTCATCACGCCGAGCCACGACCCCCAGCGCGATCAGCACGATCGCTGCGCGCCTCACGCCGGAGCTCCAGCGGGCGAGGACTCCGCGTCTTCAGCGGCTTCGCGCATGTCGAGCAGAGGCGCGAACGAGCGGATCGGCGGCAGCGCGTCGAAGTTGTGACGCGGCGGCGGCGAGCTCGTCGCCCACTCGAGCGTCTGCCCCTGCCACGGATCCTCGCCCGCGGCCTCGCGCGTGCGCAGCGAGACACGCACGTTGACGATGAATACCAGGACCGACAGCGCGATCACGCCGGCACCGACCGTCTCGAGGATGTTCAGGCCCTGCCAGCCCGTCGACGCGGGATAGTCGGCGATCCGTCGCGTCATGCCCTCGGCGCCGAGCACGAACATCGGGAAGAACGCGAGGTTCGTCCCGATCGTCATCAGCCAGAAGTGCAGCTTGCCGAGGCGCTCGCGCAGCAGCACGCCTGTGACCTTCGGGAACCAGTAGTAGAGGCCGCCGAACAGTCCGAACGCGCTGCCGGCGAAGATCGTGTAGTGGAAGTGCGCCACGACGAAGTAGGACATGTTCAGGCCGTAGTCGAGCGGCGGCGAGGCGAGGATGATCCCGGTCAGGCCGCCGACGAGGAACTGCACGACGAAGCCGAGCGCGAAGAGGAAGGCCGCGCTGAAGCGGAGCTTGCCGAGCCACAAGGTCGCGAGGATGTCCAGGTACTCGATGCCGGCGGGCACGATCAGCATCGTCGAGGTCAGCGCGAAGTACTTGTTCGTCGCCTGCCCCATCGTGAACATGTGATGCGCCCAGACGGTCATCGACAGCCCCGCGAACGCGAGCAGCGCGACGATGAAGGCGTTGTGGCCGAAGAAGCGCCGGCCGGAGAACGTCGCGACGATCTCGCCGACCATGCCGATGAATGGGAAGAACATCACGTAGACGACCGGGTGCCCGTAGAACCAGAACAGCTGCTGGTAGTCGACGGCACCGAGCCCTCCCGTCAGCACGCCGCCGAAGTGACGCTGCGCCCACAGCAGCACGAGTGCGACGAGCAGGGCCGGGAAGGCGAAGAGGATCAGCAGGCACGTCGCGACCATCGACCAGCTGAACACCGGCATCCGCATCAACGTCATCGCCGGCGCGCGCCGGCGCAGGGCGGTGAAGAGCAGGCAGCCGGCCCACAGCATCTGCCCGAGCGTCGCCATGATCACGCCGAAGATCCAAAGTTCCATGCCGCTGCTCGGCGAGTGGATCGCGTCTGAGAGGGGATCGAATCCCCACCAGGACGCGGCAGCCGCACCGCCGGCCGTCAGAAATCCCGACCACATCGTGATGCCGCCGAGCACGAGCAACCACAGACCGGCAAGCGCGACACGCGGTCCGGCGACCTCGGCCGCGCCGACCTGCAGCGGTAGGAAGTACAGCCCGACGGCGAGACCGACCGGCACGACGAACAGGTAGACCATCGTCGAGCCGTGCATCGTGAACAGCTGGTTGTAGGTGTCCTGCGAGACGACGCCGCCGTCGGCAGCGAGCTGACTGCGCATGATCAGCGCGAGCACGCCGCCGGCGATGAAGAAGGCGAACGCGACCGCGCCGGCGTGGACGGCGATCCGCTTGTGGTCGGTCGAGGCGAACGCGCGCAGCGGCGCGACGCGTGAGGGCAGCGCGACCGTGCTCACGCGGCCGCTCTCACGGGGCTGGAGGGGGCGTGTTCGGCCAGCCACAGCTGGAAGCGCGCCGGGCTGACCGCCTCGAGCGCGAAGTGCATCTGCGAGTGCTGCTCACCGCAGAACACCGAGCACTCGCCGCCGTAGTGGCCGGGCTGGTCGAAGCGCAGGTCGAAGCGCGTCGTATAGCCCGGGAGGAACTGGCGTTGGAAGTGCAGCTGCGGCACCCAGAAGCCATGGATCACGTCACGCGAGCTGCCGAAGAATTCGACCTCCTCGCCGGTCGGCACGAGCGCGACCGGCGGATGCCAGGTCGAGACATCGGTAACCGTCACACCGTTGGCGTAGGTGAAACGCCAGCTCCACTGCGCGGCGGTCACGTCGATCCGCACCGCCGGATGCGCGGCGGTGCGGTCGAGCGGCGTCTCGCTACGGAACGTGACGACGACGAGAAACGCGACGACGCATGCCAGGATGCCCGCGTACACGAGCTCGAAGCCGAGCGCGTCCGAGCGGCGGCCCGGCGCCGCTCGTCGCGTGGCGCCCCGTACGAGCAACACGAGCAGCGTCCCGACGACGAGCGCGAACACGCCGATCGCGATCGGGAAGTAGATCCCGCGCACGTGCTCGTAGGCGTGCAGCGTGTCGGGCATCAGTGCGCGAAGCGCTCAGCCTCGTCCTCACGCAGCCGCAGACCGTGCCCGGGCGCCCGCGGATCCGGCTCCAGCGCTCCGTCGATCAGACGAGGGATGCCGTCGAACAGGATCTGCTCGATCCGCGCGTGATCGTGGAAGTACTCGACATGCACGAGCGGCGCGATCGCCGCGCCGACGTGCGCGTGAAGCGTCGGGCTCGTGTGTGCGGAGAGCTGCAGGCCGCGCGCGGCGCACAGCGCCGCGACCTGCAGCAGCTGCGTTATGCCGCCGCAGCGCGTGACGTCGGCCTGCAGCACATCGACTGCGCCGGCATCGAGCATGCGCCTGAAGTAGTAGAGGTCGTAGCCGTACTCGCCCGCGGCGATCTCCATGCCGGCGGGCGCTCGCTCGCGCAGCAATGCGAGGCCCTGAAGGTCGTCGGAGGAGACAGGCTCCTCGAACCAGCTGGCGCGCCCCTCCGCGTCGAACATCTCGGCCAGTCCGAGCGCCTGCTTTCGCGAGTACGCGCCGTTCGCGTCGACGAACAGCCGCGTCCGCTCGCCGATCGCAGCGCGCGCCCGGCGAACGCGATCGGGGTCACGCTCGGGCTCTGCGCCGACCTTCATCTTCACCGCGCCGATGCCGAGCTCGATCCATCCGCGCAGCTGCCGTTCGAGCTGCTCGTCGGAGTAGGTCGTGAAGCCACCGGAGCCGTACACCGGCACCCGCTCGCGCACGCGGCCGAGCAGCGTCGAGAGCGCGACGCCGAGCAGCCGCGCCTTCAGATCCCACAATGCGATGTCGACGGCCGAAATCGCGCTTGCCACGAGGCCCGGATAGCCAACGTTGCGCACGGCTCTACGCATGCGCTGCCACGCAGCCTGGGGCGAGTGGGCGTCGCCGTCGAGCAAGACGTCTCGCAGCAACTCGAGCACCACCTGACCGGCCGCAGCGCTCGTGTAGCTGTAGCCCAGACCCATCTCGCCGCCCGCCTCGACTTCGACGAGCACGAGCGTCGTCGAGTTCCAGCCGAGCGTCCCATCCTCCTCGGCGTGATCCGTCGGGATCGTCAACGAACGGGCGCGCAGAGCCGACACCGGCTGGCGCTCGGCAACCACCTCGTTGACCTCCACACCCACCGCCCCGCGTGCCCCCGGGGACTCAGTGACTGCGCACGAAGTCGGTGTTCTGCTCGTTTTCGACCTCGTGGTGGACTGGGCGCTGCTGACGCCCCGGCTCCTCGGCGTCGGGAGAGAGCTCTTCGTGGCGGCCTCTGGCCGCGATCACGTAGACGATCCCCCCAAGCACCGCGGCAACCGCAACCACGATCACGAGGATGAAGAAGGCTCCGATTTCCATAGCCGACGGCTACCCCAGCCGATCGAACGGCAAACCGCCCCCGACGGCGCCTATCGCTGCTCGATCACGTGCCCGGCCGACTGCTCCAGGGCAATCGCCGCGGCGATGTGCGAGAGATGCGTCAGCGCCTGCGGGTAATTGCCGAGCAGCTCTCGGCTCTCGGGGTCGATTTGCTCCGAGAAGACGCCGCGGGGGCTGGCGGCACCGAGCGCTTGATCGAAGGTTTCGCGAGCCTGCTCGAGGCGACCCTGGCGCGCATAGCACTCGGCCAGCCAGAACGAGCACGCTAGGAACGCTCCCTCTGTGCCCGGCAGTCCGTCGTCTCGCTCGTAGCGCCGCAGGAACCCTCCGACGCCGAGAGTCTCACGCACCGCATCGGTGGTGCGAATCATGCGTTCATCCTCGAACTCGACGAAGCCGAGCACGGGAAGCAGCAGCAGCGCCGTATCGAGCTCCGGTTCGTCGAAGCACTGGACGAAGACGCCGCGATTCTCGTCGTAGCCGCGCGACTCGATCGCTTCGGCGATCTCCTCGCGCGCGCGCTTCCAGCGGCGAACCGGAGCGCGTCGCAGGCACTCCTCCGCGAGCGTCAGCCCGCGCTCGAGCGCAGTCCAGCAGGCGGCCTTGGAGTGAACGAAGTGCCGCGGCTCATCGCGCCACTCCCAGATGCCGCGGTCGGGCTCGCTCCAGCGCTCGACCGCGACCTCGACGAGCTCGGCGAAGAAGCGCCATTCGTCATCGTCGGGCGAGCGCCCGCGCCGGTGCCAGCGCCAGGCCTGGTTGAGCATCTCCCCCAGCGCGTCGAGCTGCAACTGCCCGGCTGCCTGGTTGCCGACGCGCACCGGACGTGCTCCGCGATAGCCGCTGAGGTCGAGCTCCTGCTCAGCAATGCGTCGCTCACCGCCGACTCCGAAGAGGATCTGCAGATCCTCGGCGTGTCCGGCCGAGGCGCGCACGATGAAGCGCCCGAAGCTTTCGCGCCTCGCGCTCGCAGCCGAGCTCAGTCAGCGAGCGGGCCGCGAGCGCCGAATCCCGGATCCAGCTGAAGCGGTAGTCCCAGTTGCGCTCGCCGCCGGCGACCTCGGGAAGCGAGGTCGTCGGCGCAGCGACGATCGCGCCGGTCGGAGCGTAGGTGAGCGCCTTCAACAGCAGCGCCGAGCGCACTGCCGGCGGGTGCTCCGAGCCCGCACCTGTGAGATGTCTGCGCCATGCCCGCCACCAGCGCACCGTCTCGCGCAGGCGGGCATCGATCTGCTCGCCGTCCTCCCCCAGCTGCTCCCGCTCGAGCAGGTGCGGGCGGACGTGGCGGATCAGCAGACGCAGGCGCTCGCCCTCGCTCAGCCTCGCCGTGGCGACGAGCTGCTCTCCGTCGCTGTCGAGCCTGCCGTCGCTCCAGATCACGAGACCGTCATCGCCGCCGATCGCCGTGAAGGCGTCTTCGGCCGCCCGCCTGAGCCAGGGCGTCACGGTGCCGTAGTCAAAGCGCGGCGCGACCTGCAGCTGCACCTCGGCGTTGCCCTGCGCGCACTCGATCACGCGCACGATCTCCCGGCGCGAGCTCTGCTCCGAGGAGTCGCCGATCGCCATGAAGTCGAGCACGCGCACGCTCGCCCCAGGCCCCCAAAGCGTCGTCTCGAGCACCATCGTGTCCTCCAGATAGGCGCTGGACGCGTCTGCTACACCGCCGCGCAAAGCGACCGCGCAGTGCCCGCCGCGATCGTGGTCGAGCAGCCGGGCAAAGCAGCTGCCGCTGTCGAAGCGCGGTAGACAGCACCAGTCGATCGACCCGGTGGCGCTCACCAGCGCGGCGCCGTGGCAGTCGCCGATCAGGCTGTAGTCGGCAAGCGCCGGCTGGCGCCCTGGCGCACTCATCGGCTGCGCAGCTTGACGCCTGCAGCACCGGCGAGCAGCGCGCCGGCCGCGCCCGCGACGCCGAGCAGGCGGCGGTGCCGCGTCAGCCCCCACTGCTCGCTTCGTTCGGTCGCTTCGGCGGAGAAGCGACCCCGCGCGCCATGATCGCCGGGCACGGGCTCGAACAGGTTGTCGGCGCGGTCGGGCGCGATCGTGTCGTCGGCCAGCTGCGACTCGTAACCACTGCGCGCGAGGTAGCGATCGCCGATGCCGGGCGCGATCGCGTTGCCGAGCAAGGTGACCGCAGTCGAGCCACCGACCCACCACTCGCGCCGGGCCGGGTGCTCGGCGGCGGCAAGAATCGCGCGGGCCGCGAGCTCCGGCTGGTAGACGGGCGCAACTGGCCTGGGGTGATGATCGACGCGGGCGCGCACGACCTCGAACTGCGGCGTGTTCAGCGCGGGCAGCTGCACCATCGTCACACGCACGCCGCTTGACTGGTGGAGCAGCTCGCAGCGAAGCGACTCGGTGAAGCCCTGGATCGCGTGCTTGGCTGCGCAGTAGGCACTCTGCAGCGGGATCCCGCGGTAGGCGAGCGCCGAGCCGACCTGGACGATCACGCCACGGTCACGCGGGAGCATCGCCTGCAGCGCGCTGAGCGTGCCGTAGACGGCGCCGAGGTAGGTAACTTCGGTGACACGCCGATACTCCTCGCCGGTGATCGCCTGTGCCTCGCCGAACACAGTCGCCATCGCGTTGTTGACCCAGACATCGATCGGACCGTGCTCGCGCTCCAAGCTTTCGGCGGCATCCCGAACCTGATCTGCGTTCGCAACGTCCGTCTTCAGCACGACAGCTTGGCCGCCAAGTGACCGAACCTCCTCCGCGCAGGCCTCCAGACCCTGCTCGCCGCGTGCGAGCAAACCGACGGTTGCGCCGGTGCGCGCGAACTCGCGTGCGGTCGCTCGGCCAACGCCCGAGCTCGCACCGGTGACCGCGACGACCTGCGGGTGCTGGCTCATGGACGGGATCTACCCACGCACCGGTCGGGCAATCTGGCCGCACGTGATGGCCGCTTGCACGAAGTCGCGCGCGGGTAGGGCACTGCCGTGGGCAAGCGGGGCGAGAAGACGATCGCGAGCCTCCGGCGAGAAGCCGAGAGCTGTCGTGCGTGTCCGCTGTGGCGCGAGGCGACGCAGACGGTGTTCGGCGAGGGTCCCGAGGACGCGGCGTTGATGCTCGTCGGCGAGCAGCCCGGCGACCAGGAGGACCGATCGGGGCACCCCTTCGTGGGACCGGCGGGTGCGGTGCTCGACGATGCGCTGCAGCAGTCGGGAATCGAGCGCTCTCGCGTCTATACGACGAACGCCGTCAAGCACTTCAAGTATCGCTCGCGCGGCAAGCGGCGCATTCACCAACGACCGTCGGCCGCCGAGCGGGCTGCGTGCCGGCCATGGCTCGAGCGCGAGCTGGAGCTCGTCGCGCCGGCCGTCGCAGTTGCACTGGGAGCAACCGCCGCGCA
Source organism: uncultured Solirubrobacteraceae bacterium (assembly GCA_963812575.1). Taxonomy (GTDB): domain Bacteria; phylum Actinomycetota; class Thermoleophilia; order Solirubrobacterales; family Solirubrobacteraceae; genus Palsa-744. Next base: position 25,424 of record CAWEVS010000010.1, read on the forward strand.
CGCATTGATCGGCCGCCCGACGCCGATCGGACAGAGCCGCGGCCGTCCGCTCGAAGGCGCGCTGTTCTCGCCGGTGCTGGTGACCGCCCACCCCTCGAGCGTGCTGCGTGAGCGCGATCGCGAGGCTCGAGACGAGGCGCTCGCGGCGATCGTACGCGACCTGCGGGTGGCGCTCGGCCTCGTCCTGCACGATCGGCCGCGATCATCCCGACGACCGTGAGCGCGGCGCGGATCGGCTGCTCGGGCTGGAACTACCGAGAATGGCGCGGCGTGCTCTACCCCGAGGGATGCCCGGCTCGGCGCTGGCTCGAGCACTACGCCTCGCACTTCGACACCGTCGAGGTGAACGCGACCTTCTACCGTCTGCCGAGTCGCCAGACGGTCGCCCACTGGGTCTCGCAGACGCCGCCGGAGTTCTGCTTCGCGCTGAAGGCGAGCCGCTACCTGACTCACGTTCGACGGCTCACCGACGTCGCGCAGGGCATCGCGACGCTCGAGGAGCGGATCGCTCCGCTGCGCGCGGCGGGGCGCCTCGGTCCCGTGCTCTGGCAGCTGCCCGAGAACTTCCACCGCGACGATCAGCGCTTGGACGGTCTGCTGCAGGCGCTACCGACGGGCCGGCACGCGATCGAGTTCCGGCACGAGAGCTGGTTCGCCTCGGATGTGCTCATCGGCGCTTCGCGAGCACGACGTGGCGCTCGTCCTCGGCGACCATCCGCAGCGACCGTTCCAGACCCACGACGCGACCGCTTCTTGGCGCTACCTGCGCTTTCACTACGGCTCGCGCGGCCGGCGCGGCAACTACTCCGAGCGCGAGCTTCGCGAGTGGGCGCAGCGTGTCGCACGCTGGTCAGAGGAGGGCGAGCTGTTCGCCTACTTCAACAACGACTGGGAGGGGTTCGCGCCGAAGAACGCGACCCGCCTGCGCGAAAGCTGAGGCCGCCGAGCGCGCCGGCTGAGCCGCCGATCAGATCGTCTCTCAGTTTTCGCCCTAGGGCAGGCGGGTAGCGGACACGGGTGAGCCACGAACCACAGAGAGGACTGCCGCCATGAGCGAGACCGTCGCCGACCACCTGCTCGATCGACTCGCCTCCGACTGGGGCGTCAAGCGGATCTACGGATATCCGGGCGACGGGATCAACGGCATCATCGGTGCGTTCGCACGAGGCGAGCACCGCCCGGAGTTCATCCAGGTTCGCCACGAGGAGATGGCCGCCTTCATGGCCTGCGCGCATGCCAAGTTCACGGGTGAGGCCGGCGTGTGCCTCGCGACCTCAGGCCCGGGCGCGATCCATCTGCTCAACGGCCTGTATGACGCGAAGCTCGACCATCAGCCGGTCGTGGCGATCGTCGGCCAGCAGGCCCGCCTCGGGCTCGGCGGCAACTACCAGCAGGAGGTCGATCTGACGACGCTGTTCAAGGACGTCGCGCACGAGTACGTGCAGATGGCGACCGAGGCCGGACAGGTGCGCCATCTGATCGATCGCGCGATGCGGATCGCCCTCTCCGAGCGCACGGTGACCTGCGTGATCGTGCCCAACGACCTGCAGATGGAAGCAGCCGTGCCGACACCGCCGCACGCGCACGGCACCGTGCACTCGGGCGCCGGATGGGAGCCGCCACAGGTGACGCCCAGCGATCAGCAGCTGAAAGCGGCCGCGCAGATTCTCAACGAGGGCGAGAGGGTCGCGATGCTGGTCGGCGCCGGCGCGCTGCACGCCACGCAGGAGGTGATCGAGGTCGCCGACACGCTCGGCGCCGGCGTCGCCAAGGCGCTGCTCGGAAAGGCGGCGGTGCCCGACGACCTACCGTTCGTCACCGGCTCGATCGGGCTGCTTGGCACCCGTCCGAGCTGGGACCTGATGCAGGACTGCGACACCCTGCTGATGGTCGGATCGAGCTTTCCCTACTCGGAGTTCCTGCCCGAGGAGGGCAAGGCACGCGGCGTGCAGATCGACCTCGACGGTCGGATGGTCGGCATCCGCTATCCGATGGAGGCGAACCTGATCGGCGACAGCAAGCTGACGCTGCGCGCGCTGCTGCCGTTGCTGAATCGAAAGACCGACCGCTCGTGGTTGGAGGGGATCGAGAAGGGTGTGCAGGAGTGGTGGCAGTTGATCGAGCGGCGGGCCAAGCAGCCCGCCGAGCCCGTCAACCCTCAGCTGATCTTCTACGAGCTCTCCAAGCGGCTGCCCGACGGTGCGATTCTCACCTCGGACTCCGGCTCGGCGGCCAACTGGTACGCGCGAGACGTGAAGCTGCGATCGGGGATGCTCGCGTCGCTCTCGGGCACGCTCGCGACGATGGGGCCGGGCGTTCCCTACGCGATCGCCGCGAAGTTCGCGCACCCGGACCGGCCGGTGATCGCGCTGGTCGGCGACGGCGCGATGCAGATGAACGGTCTCGCCGAGCTGATCACGATCGCCAAGTACCGCGAGCGCTGGGCCGACCAGCGGCTGATCGTGGTGGTGCTCAACAACCGCGACCTGAACCAGGTGACCTGGGAGCAGCGCGCGATGTCGGGCGACCCGAAGTTCGTCGAGTCGCAAGAGCTGCCGGACGTGCCATACGCGCGCTGGGCTGAGATGCTCGGGCTGAACGGCATCCGCACGGACGATCCATCGCAGATCGGCGACCTGTGGGAGCGCGCGCTGTTGGCCGATCGCCCGACCGTGTTCGAGGTGGTCTGCGATCCTGAGGTGCCGCCGCTGCCGCCGCACATAACCGTCGAGCAGGCGCGCTCGTTGACCAAGGCGATCGTGCACGGCGACCCGGCGCGCCGACGGATCATCGGCCAGGCGATCCGCCAGAAGCTGCCCGAGATCTTCTCCGGCGGATGATCCGGAAGCTACTCGCCAACCTGCGGCGCGGGCGCGTGCAGCGCGCGCTCGCGGCCTCGACGGCGCTGAGCGCGCTGCCGCTCGGCCTGGAGATCTACTTCGAGCACTACCGCGGCTCGTTCGCGGACAAGTGGATGTGGACGCCGATCGCGCTGACGCCGCTGCTGAGCGCCGCGGGGCTGGCAGGCGTGCGCTCCGAGCGCGCCGCGACGACCGTGCTGCCGGTGCTCTCAGCGCTCTACTGCCTCGATGGGCTGGTCGGGGTCTACACGCACGTGCAGGGCGTGCGCAAGCGCCCGGGAGGGTTTCGCGAGCCGCTTTACAACATCGTGATGGGACCGCCGCTGCTCGCGCCCGGGTCGCTCGCGTTGGTCGGCGCGATGGGCCTGGCCGCCGCCGCGGCACGCCGGGAGCGATGAGCGAGCGCCGAGACGACGACGTGCACGCAGATGTCGGCCACCTCCCCAACCACGGTGGCGCCGCCGACCCGGGGCCGCCGCCGGACCTGCCGCGCCAGCGGCACGGGATCACGCCGCAGATGCGCGGCCGCTATCCGGACTACGACGCGCTCGCACAGGTCGAGCACTGGGATGAGCGCACGCGCCAGGTCGTTCTCGACAGGGTCGCGCAACGTGCCCGAGATCCGCTTCTTCGACGAGGCCGAGGCACGCACGCTGCGCGGATTCTGCGACGTCGTCATGGGTCAGGACTGCGAGCCGCGGATTCCCGTGCTGGAGATGGTCGACGAGAAGCTCGCGTCCGGGCGCCTCGACGGCTTTCGCTACGCGGAGATGCCGAGCGATGCCGAGACATGGCGGGCCGTCGCGGCGGGTCTCGACGACGCTGCGCGAGCCTCCGGGCACGACGACTTCGCGACGGCCCCGGGCGATTGCCGGCACGAGATCGTCGAACGTTTCTCCAAAGGCGAGCTCGAATGGGAGCTGCCTGTCGGAAAGGCCTGGGCCGTAGTGATGCGGATGGTGCTGGCGGCGTTCTACTCGCACCCGTGGGCGTGGAGCGAGATCGGCTTCGGTGGCCCGGCATATCCGCGCGGGTTCGCTCGGTTGGGAGCAGGTCAGCGCGAGCAGTGGGAGTCTCCGCCGCAGTTCGCGGTCGACCCCGTGCGTGACGTGCCGGCGCGCGGCGTGGAGTGAGCAGTTGAAGCGGCCGTCTGGCTCTTGCGCTCAAAGGCTCGCTGCGCCCGCCGGAGAACGACTCGGCCTTCCTGCTCGACCCGCACCGGCGCGGCGTTCCCGGGCGCGAGCGGATGCGCCGGTTCGGCGAGAGCGACGCGGTCGACATGCTCGTGATCGGCGCCGGCGCCGGCGGCGCGACGCTCGCCCAGCGTTTGGCGCGCCGCGGATGGCGCGTGCTCGTGCTCGAGGCTGGACCCTTCTGGGACCCGGATGAGGACTGGGTCTCCGACGAGGCGGGATCGCATCACCTGTACTGGACCGAGCCGCGCGTCATCGGCGGCTCGGATCCGGTCGAGCTCGGCAAGAACAACTGCGGCCGCGGAGTCGGCGGCTCGATGGTCCACTACGCGGGCTTCACGCCGCGCTTTCATCCCTCCGACTTCGAGGTCCGCACGCGCGACGGCGTTGCTGCCGACTGGCCGATCTCCTATGAGGAGCTGAAGCCTCACTACGAGCGCTTGGAGCGCGAGCTGCCCGTCGCCGGACAGTGGTGGCCGTGGGGCGATCCGCACGGCTACCCACACGCCCCGCACCCGGTCGCTGGTGGCGCGCAGCGCGTCTGGCAGGGCGCGCGGCGCGCAGGCATTCAGATGCGCGTCGGGCCGGTTGGAATCGCCAACGGCGCATTCGGTAACCGCCCGCATTGCATCTACCGCGGCTTCTGCCTGCAGGGCTGCAAGGTCAACGCCAAGGCCTCTCCCCTCGTCACCCACGTCCCCGACGCGCTCGAGCACGGCGTCGAGATCCGAGCGGACTGCATGGTCACGCAGATAGAGCTCGACGAGCGCGGCCGCTGCCGCGGCGTGAGCTACGTCCACGACGACCAAGAGCACTTCCAGGCCGCAGATGCGATCGCGATCGCGGGCTACTCGATCGAGACTCCGCGGCTGCTGCTGCACTCGAAGAGCAAGCGCTTTCCCGGCGGTCTCGCCAACAACAACGACCTCGTCGGCCGCGGCGTGATGGTGCAGGGCGCGCCGCAGATGGCCGGGCGCTTCGAGCAGGAGATGCGCATGTACAAGGCGCCGCCGCCGGAGATCGATTCAGAGCAGTTCTACGAGACCGACGAGCGGCGCGGCTTCGCCCGCGGCTTCTCGATCCAGACGGTCGGGCCGCTGCCGATCGGCTGGGCCGAGCACGTGCTGGCCGACGGCCACTGGGGCCAGGCGCTGCGCGAGTACGCGCGCGACTACAACCACTGGTACACGATCGGCGTGCTCTGCGAGCTGCTGCCGCAGCCGGAGAACCGCGTGACACTGGCCGAGGAGACCGACGCGAGGGGAATGCCCGTCGCGCGCCTGGACTACAGCCAGTGCGACAACGATCGCGCGAGCATCGCATACGGCAAGCAGACTCTGAAGGCCATCCTGCGCGCGGCAGAGGCCCAGGACGAACTCACGATCGATCGCTATGCACACCTGGTCGGCGGCTGCGCGATGTCGGACTCACCAGAAGGCGGCGTCGTCGATCGCGACCACCGCGCATGGGAGGTGCCTAACCTGTTTATCGCCGACGGCAGTGTGATGCCCACGCAGGGGTCCGCCAACCCGGCGCTCACGATCATGGCGTTGGCCTCCCGGCTGGCCGAGCGTCTGGACGCCAAGCGGATCGGCGCATCCTGAGCTGCGCGCGCGGTCGCTCGCCAGCCGAAGTGGGTCAGCCGCCCACCGCGACGGAGCGTCGACCGTCTAGCTGCTCCTGCTCGCCGCCTTGCCGCCCTTGCGCCCGGCGGCGGCCTTCTGCGCTTTTGTGCCGCCCTGGCTGCGGGCACGGCGTTTCGTCCCGCCTCCGGAGCTTTCGCCACCCCGTTTGGAGGAGCCGGCGCTGTTGGCGATCTTCGCCGCTCGTTCCTTGCTCATCCCCTTCGATCGCAGCCCTTCGTACTGCTTGTCGTTCTTCACGCTTGGCCCGTGGTCTTTTGCCATTTGGCGCTCCTTTCGACTCGGGGGAATCGTTACTCATCTACCCGGCTTCGCAGCGTCTGAACGCGAGCGGCGCGGGCACCCGTTGCGCCGCGCGACGGCTCGGTGTCGAACCGGGTTGGGCGGGTAGCTGATGACGGTCCGGCCAGCGAGCAGCGGAGGTCAATCAGATGAAGATCGGCTACTTCCTATCGAGTGAGGAGACGGCTCCTCGCGAGCTCGTGCGGCAAGCGCGCCTAGCCGAGGAAGCCGGCTTCGAGGGCCTGTGGATCTCAGACCACTTCCACCCCTGGAACGACGAGCAGGGACACAGCGGCTTCGTCTGGTCGACGATCGGCGCGATCGCCGAGGCGACCTCGCGGATGAAGGTGACAACGGCTGTGACCTGCCCGACGACGCGAATCCACCCCGCGATCATCGCTCAGGCGGCGGCGACCTCGGCGATGCTGCTGGACGGCCGCTTCGCGCTCGGGCTCGGCAGCGGCGAGGCGCTGAACGAGCACATCCTCGGCGATCGCTGGCCCGAGGCCGACGAGCGCCTGGAGATGCTCGAGGAGGCGGTCGAGGTGATACGGACGCTGTGGCAGGGCGGAACACAGAGCCATCGCGGCCGCTACTACCGCGTCGAGAACGCTCGCATCTACGACCTGCCGGAGCAGCTTCCGCCGATCCTGATCTCCGGATTCGGCGAAAAGGCGACCGAGCTTGCGGCGCGGATCGGCGACGGGTTCTGCACGGTCGCGCCGGTCAAGGAGGCGGTCGAAACGGTCCGCGAGCACGGCGGGCGCGACAGGCTCGTCGCCGGCGGCATGAAGGTCTGCTGGGACGAGGATTCCGAGCAGCGCGCGCGAAGACCGCCTACCGGCTGTGGCCGAACGACGCGCTGCCCGGCGAGCTCGCGCAGATCCTGCCGACGCCGGCGCACTTCGAACAGGCCGGCGAGCTCGTCAGCGAGGAGCAGGTAGCCGACGCGATCCCGTGCGGGCCGGACCTCGACGCACACCTCGAGAAGATCGGCGAATACGAGGATGCGGGCTTCGACGAGCTCTACGTCCAGCAGGTCGGCGGCGGGCACGAGCGGATGTTCGAGCTCTACTCGCAGGAGATCCTGCCGCGCTACAACGGCTGACGATGCGCGTCGCGATTCTCGACATCGACGGCACGCTCGTCGACACCAACTACCAACACGCGCTCGCCTGGTATCGCGCCTTCCGCCGGCACGAGCTGACGCTGCCGATCTGGCAGATCCATCGCCACATCGGCATGGGCGGAGATCAACTCGTTCCGGCGCTCGCAGGGCGGCAGTTCGAGTCGGAGCACGGCGATGCGGTTCGCGAGGACGAGCGAGGCCTCTACGCGCGAGCTGATCGGCGAAGTGTGCCCGATGGAGGGCTCGCGCGAGCTGATCGAAGAGCTGAAGGCGAGCGGCAACACGGTCGTGCTCGCCAGCTCGGCGAAGGCCGATGAGGTCGATCACTACCTCGACCTGCTCGACGCGCGCGATCTGGCGGATGACTGGACGAGCTCGGCAGATGTCGACTCGACCAAGCCGGAGCCCGATCTCGTGCACGCCGCGCTGGAGAAGGCCGGCGCCGACTCGAGCGCCGCGACGATGATCGGCGACTCGCCCTACGACGTCGAGGCCGCAAAACGCGCGGGCGTGTCGACGATCGCCGTGCTGACCGGCGGCTTCTCCGAGGCAGAGCTGCGCGACGCGGGCGCGAGCGCGGTGTACGAATCGGTCGCCGAACTGCGCGAGCAGCTGGATCGGACACCGCTCGGCTGAGATGTCGGACGCGCGACGCTCACGCACGACCGGGCATAGCACTCGCTGAGCGGGTAGTGAAATCTCGTGAGCGAGCGTGAGATGCAGCGATGGACTTCCTGAAGGAGGCTTTCCGCGGGCGGAACCGCTTCGTCCTGCGGCTCGCGATCGTCGCTGCGCTCGGCGGTTTCCTGTTCGGCTACGACACCGGCGTGATCTCCGGCGCGCTGCCGTTCATCGGTCACGACCTCGGCTCGGGCAAGTTCGACGAACAGGCCTTCGTCGGCTCGCTGTTGATCGGCGCCGTCCTCGGAGCGATCGTCTCCGGTTTCTCCGCCGATGCGATCTCCAGGCGGCGCACGAAGATCATCTCGGGCTCCGTCTACGTGATCGGCGCTTTGGGGTCGGCGCTGTCGCAGACAGCGCCTGAGCTGATCGCGGCGCGCTTCGTCCTCGGCATCGCCGTCGGCACCGCGTCGTTCGTCTCGCCGATGTACATCTCCGAGCTCGCGCCAAAGCGGATTCGCGGTGGCGTCACGTCGTTCAACCAGCTGATGGTCGTCAGCGGCATCATGGCCGCCTACATCGTCAACTGGGCGCTCAAGGGCGCCGCCGACAACTGGCGCTGGATGCTCGGGCTCGGCGCGCTGCCCGGTCTGGCGCTCGCGATCGGCATGTACTTCCAGCCGTTCTCACCGCGCTGGCTGGTCGAGCAGGGTCGCGACGAGGAGGCGCTGCAGACGCTTCGACGCGCGCGTGGCGATGACGAAGAGGCCGAGGAAGAGCTGAAGGAGATCAAGGAGGCGACGGCCGAGGCGGGCAGCTTCAAGGATGTGTGGCGCCCGGAAGTCAGGCCGCTCGTGGCGATCGGGCTCGTGCTCGCGATCGCTCAGCAGCTGATCGGCGTCAACACCGTCATCTACTACGCACCGACGATCCTCAAATTCACCGGGCTCTCGACGAACTCGGCGATCACGCAGGCGCTGTCGGTCGGCATCACCAACGTCGTCTTCACGATCGTCGCGATCGTGCTGCTCGATCGCGTCGGTCGCCGCGCGCTGCTGATCATCGGAACAAGCGGCTGCATCGTCTCGCTGGCGATGCTCGGCGTGTTCTTTGCCTCGAGCGGGCTTCAAGGCAGCGCCTCGTGGGTCGCGCTCGTCTGCCTGATCGTCTACATCGCGTCCTTCGCGATCGGGCTCGGCCCGGTCTTCTGGCTGATGATCTCCGAGATCTTTCCGCTCTCTGTTCGAAGCCACGCGATGAGCCTCTCAACCGTCGGCAACTGGAGCTCGAACTTCCTCGTCTCGTCGTTCTTCCTCACGCTCGTCGGCGCGATCAGCCGCGAGGGAACGTTCTGGCTGTACGGCGGATTCGGCGTGCTCTCGCTGATCTTCTTCGTCGTGCGCGTGCCCGAGACGAAGGGCCGCTCGCTCGAGCAGATCGAGCGCGAGCTCGGCGCCGACGAGCCCGGCACCGAAGCGGCCTCGGCCGCCTAGCCGCGCTAGAGGCGGCGCTGGCTGAAACGGGCCCCGGCGCGAGCGCCACCGGCGCCTCAGGCGAGAAAGTCGCTCACCGCCGCAACAACCTCGTCGGGAGCGTCTTCGGCCTGGTGATGGCCGGAGTCGATCAGCGCTGAAGAGAGCGGAGCGGACACCCACGGCTGCCAGATCGCGACCGGATCGCCGTGAATGTCGATGTCGTCGTGCGCCGACTGCAGAAACAGCATCGGGCAGGCGATCTGCCGGGCCGCTGCGCGGTCTGCTTCCTCGTGCGCGCGATCGATTCGCAGCCCGGCGCGGTAGTCCTCGCACATGCCGTGCACGACTGCCGGGTCGCGCAGCGCCTGCCACAGTTCGCGATGCGCCTGCGCACCCATCGCCTCCGGAGGAGGCGTCCGATACCAGCGCTCTGGATCTGCGCAGATCACGCGCTCGGCCGGCTTCTCGGTCTGGCCCATGAACCACCAGTGCCACCAGCTGCGCACGAACTCCTCGCTGAGCCGCTCGAGGTGCTCGACGACCGGCAGCGCGTCCATCACGACCAGATGGGTGACGACATCGGGATGGTCCATCGCGACGCGAGCAGCGACGAGACCGCCGCGGTCGTGGCCGACGACCGCAAAGCGCTCGTGCCCGAGCATCCGCATCGCCGCGACGACGTCGCTCGCCATCGCCCGCTTGGAGGACTGCGCGTGATCGGGCGCATCCGGCGGCAGCGTCGAGCGCCCGTAGCCCCTCAGGTCCGGGCACACGACTGTGTGTTCGCGCGCAAGCAGCGGCGCGACGCGATTCCACGTCGCATGCGTCCGCGGATGCCCATGCACGAGGACCACCGGCGGGCCCTCGCCTCCGTGTCGCAGGCGGACGACGACCTCGCCGACATCGAGGTCCTCGAGCGCGAAGCCCTCGAACATGTCTTCGCGCGTGCTCACCGCGCTCGACTGTAGAGCGCTAGCGCGAGAACGCTCCACCGTCGAAGCTGTTGAACCGCCACTGAGGGTGATCGGGCCGCCCTCCGCCTTCGGTCAGCGTCAAGTGGACTCGGTTGCTGGTGACGTAGTGCGCCGTTGCCAACTGTCCGGAGAGCACGACATTCGGCGCGATGAATTCTTCTGCTGCCTGCTTTGTGCGCGGAACGAAGGGCGACATACGATGCGGCAGCCGGCCAAACGCACCGTGCGCGGCGGCTTTAGAGAACGCCGTCTCGCAAGCGCGCGGCTCTCGTTGCTGCGATCGCGTCAGGAACGCTTGCCCGAGCTGGAACTGCGCCAATTCCGTCATGTCTTCGCAGATCACCTGATAAGTCCGTTGCCCTCCGGTCGCTTCGGCATTTTCATACAGCTCGACGATCGATCCGATGATGCTTTCTCGCGCCCGTATGCGCGCGATCGCCGACGGTTCGGCTCTTGCGCTCGCATGTGGCACCGAGGGCACTGTGAGCCGCGGCTCGAGGCCGATCGGCAGGATGCGAAGCAGCAGGAACACGGCGATCAGTAGGCCGGCGAGTGCATAGTCTTCGTCCATGAACAGGAACAGGACGATGCCGAGCTCGACGGCGATCTGGACGTAACCGACCAGCCTCGCGATCGAGGCCGCTTCGGAGGTAGGCGCAGTGCTCTCCAGTATCCCGGCGAGGATCGTCACGCCGAGCCACACGAGCAGTCCTGTCGCGAGTGGCGAGCGAGAACGTTCCATCCCGACCCTAGTTTTTCGTCCGCCGACGCGCGCGACAACTGCACGTTCGTCTAGATGGAATGGACGCCCCTAGGCCGGCAGCCCCGGAAGCGCAGCGAGCTGCACGATCGCGAAGATCAGAATGCCTACGCCGATCGTGATCAGGCCGATCCGCCCGCCGCGTGAGGGGAAGTGGCTGCTGATGCCGACGAGCAACAGCACCGAGCGCTCCTCGGGCGTCATCTGCTGCAGTATCGCGCAGGCACCAGCGGCCTTTCTAACGACGGTGCCGGGCCGGGCACGGCGCCCGATACGTGGCCGTCACCGTTTCGGCCGGAACGCCGAATTCGCGTTCGCCGCCGAACGAGCCGCCGAAGGTGAGTTCGGCCTTCACCGGAAAGCCACCGCGCGGGCAGCGCCGCGGCATCGTGCCGTAGGAGATCAACCGCCTGCCGCGTCTGATCGCAGCGCCGACCTTGATGTCGATCGTCTTGGTCGAGGCCAGCGGCGCGCCGGGCACGGTCGCGATCGCCGGCACCTGCGTCTGCAGCTCGAGGCCGTACGGCGGCTTGCGCGAATTCACATATCTGCCGGCGGAGACGAATTCGAGTGAGACCGGGCTCGTGCCTGCGACGTAGAACGAGAGGCCGCCGCCCGGCGCGAAGAACGCCTGCAGCGAGGCTCGCTCGGGCACGCGTTCGCTGCCGAACGTGACTTCGCCGAGCGCGCTTCCCTTCGGGCTCGCGACTGCGCTTCGCCTGCATCCGGACGGGCCTGTGTTGCGCAGGATCGCTGCAGCGCAGCTGGTGAATGCGTGACTGTTGATCTTCGCGCCGGCCGGCAGGAAGAAGTTGACACTCGACAGCGGCGGCACGCCGCCGAGCGGATCCTGCGCGGTGGCGCCGTAGCCGGAGCCTGAGATCGTGAATTCGGCCTGCAGCGCAGCGCCGGCGCCGAGGATGTTGCCGGTGTGCGCATAGACGCCGCCGCCGGGCTTCGCGAATCGGCACGGCTCTCGCTCTGAACTTGACGCTCGGCGCGGCCGATGCCGAGATCGGTACGGCCAGCACTGCGAGCACGGCGAGCACTGCCGCGTGGGTGAATCGCTTGCGCATCGTCTCCTCCTCTGATCGACGCGCCCGCCTGGCTGATTTCACACATCGCAGGACTCGCGTTCGTTTCTCTGATTAACACGATCGATGCGCAGAAGTTGTCCGGCGCGCCTGCCGCCTCCGCGCGAGCGCGTCTGCGCGCCATCGGCTAGCGTGAGTGGCGAGCGAGTCCAGCGCGCCTGCGAGGCGATCGCGGCGCCCGAGCCGGGAGGTGAGCGTGAGCACGCCAGTCAGCAGCGCCAACGCCGAGCGGCTGGCGCAGCTGCAGCCGACTCCTGCCGACAGGTTCTCGTTCGGCCTGTGGACGGTCGGCTGGACCGCGAGCGACCCGTTCGGCAGCGCCACGCGCGCGCCGCTCGATCCGGTCGAGACGGTGCAGCGGCTGGCCGAGCTCGGCGCCTGGGGCGTGAGCTTTCACGACGACGACCTGATTCCGTTCGCCGACAGCGAGTCCGAGCGCGAGCGGCGCATCTCGCGCTTTCGCGACGCGCTCGCGCAGAGCGGCCTGGTCGTGCCGATGATGACGACCAATCTGTTCAGCCATCCGGTCTTCAAGGACGGCGCGCTGACGAGCAACGATCGCGACGTGCGCCGCTTTGCGATGCGCAAGGTCATGCGCAACCTCGACCTCGCCGCCGAGCTCGGCGCGCAGACCTACGTCTTCTGGGGCGGGCGCGAGGGCAGCGAGATCGATGCCGGCAAGGACGTGCGCGCGGCGCTCGAGCGCTATCGCGAAGCGATCGACACGCTCGCGCAGTACGTGCTCGACCGCCGCTACGCGATGCGCTTTGCGCTCGAGCCGAAGCCGAACGAGCCGCGCAGCGACATCCTGCTGCCTACCGTCGGCCATGCGCTGGCGTTCATCTCGACGCTCGAGCACCGCGACATGATCGGCGTCAATCCAGAGGTCGCGCACGAGCAGATGGCCGGCCTCAACTTCACGCACGGCGTCGCGCAGGCGCTGTGGCAGGGCAAGCTATTCCACATCGACCTCAACGGCCAGCACGGCCCGCGCTTCGATCAGGATCTGATCTTCGGCCACGGCGACCTGCTGCAGGCGTTCGCGCTCGTCGACCTGCTCGAGCAGGCCGGCTACGACGGTCCGCGCCACTTCGACTACAAGCCGGCGCGCACCGAGGATCTCGACGGCGTCTGGGCGTCGGCGGCGGCGAACATGAAGACCTATCTGCTGCTGAAGGAGCGCGCGCTCGCATTTCGATCTGATCCAGATGTGCAGGCTGCGCTCGCGCGCAGCCTCGTTGGGCAGCTCGGTGAGCCAACGCTCGTGCCGGGAGAGACCTACGCCGAGCTGCTCGCCGATCGCTCGGCCTACGAGGAGTTCGACGCCGACGCCGTCGGCGCACGCGGCTACGGCTACGCAGAGCTCGCGCAGCTGACGCTCGAGCACCTGCTCGGAGCGCGCTGAGACTCGCGCCGTGCCGCTCGTCGCCGGCATCGACTCCTCGACACAGGCCTGCAAGGTCGTCGTGCGCGACGCCGAGAGCGGCCGCCTCGTGCGCCAGGGCCACGCTCCACATCCGCCCGGCAGCGAGGTCGATCCGCAGCGCTGGCTGACGGCGCTCGAGCGCGCCTGCGAGGAGGCCGGCGGCCTGCGCGACGTCGCCGCGATCTCGATTGCGGCACAGCAGCACGGCTGCATCTGCCTCGATGAGAACTGCCGCGTCGTGCGCCCGGCGCTGCTGTGGAACGACACGCGCTCGGCCGCAGCGGCGAGATCAGCTGGTGCAGGAGCTCGGTGGCCCTGGGCAGGGCGCGCGCGCCTGGGCCGAGGCCGTCGGCTCGGTGCCGCTGGCGTCGTTCACCATCGCGAAGCTGCGCTGGATCGCCGAGCACGAGCCGCGCAACGCGCTGCGGACGGTCGCCGTCTGCCTGCCGCACGACTGGCTGACCTGGCGGATCTCCAAGCGCTCGCCGCGGCGCCTGGAGCAGATCGCGACCGACCGCTCCGACGCCAGCGGCACGGGCTACTTCTCACCGCGCGACGGCGTCTACCGCACCGATCTGCTCGAGCTCGCGTTCGGACGCTCGCCGCGGCTGCCGCGCGTGCTGGCGGTCGCCGAGTCACCGGGGTCGAGCACGACAGGCGCCGTGCTCGGAGCCGGCATGGGCGACAACGCCGGCGCGGCGCTGGGCGTCGCGATCGAGCAGGGAGACGTGCTGATCTCGATCGGCACGTCCGGCACGGTCATGTCGGTCTCGAGCGAGCCGAGCGCCGACGCCTCGGCGATCGTCGCCGGCTTCGCCGATGCGACCGGCCGCTTCCTGCCGCTCGTCTGCACGCTGAACGCGGCCGGCGTGCTGAAGGCCGGCGAGCGGATGCTGGGCGTCGACCACGACGAGCTCTCGCGCCTGGCGCTGAGCGCGCCGGCCGGCGCCGGCGGCCTCGTGCTCGTGCCCTACCTCGACGGCGAGCGCACGCCGAACCTGCCTGACGCGACCGGCGCGCTGCACGGGCTGACGCACGAGAACTCGACGCCTGCGCACCTCGCGCGCGCGACGATCGAGGGGCTCTTGTGCGGACTGGCCGACGGGCTCGACGCGCTGGTCGCGAACGGCGTCGAGGTGCGGCGCGTGCTGCTGATCGGCGGCGGCTCGCGCTCGCAGGCGCTGCGCGAGCTCGCGCCGGCGATCCTCGGGCGTCCGGTCGCCGTGCCGGCGCCGGCCGAGTACGTCGCCGACGGCGCCGCTCGCCAGGCGGCCTGGGCGCTGGCGGGCGCCGCGCAGGAGCCCTGGCCGGCTCCGCCGAGCGAGCTGTTCCAGGCCGACGCCGACGAGCGCGTGCGCGCTCGCTACGCCGAAGCGCGCGAGCTGTTCGTCAACCGGCTTCCCGTTCGGCTTCGCGGCGAGTAGCTTCGCGTTCGCGTTCGACTTCGCGCGCCCGCACGCGGCCTTCGGCTTCGATCCTGCTCTGTGCCGCTTCCTGCTCTTCGCGCAGCTTTTCGATCTTGCCCGGCGGCCCCGGCAGTCGCGCGGGCTTCGAGTGCCCGCCGCAGCTGCCGAGCGCGAAGCTCAGCGCGAGCGCAACGGCCAGCCGTCCTCAAGCCGCGACTGCCGATCGAGCGACGGCACTCGGCGCCGGCGCGAGCGGGTCGCGGCTTGACGGCCAGGAGGCGACATCGTCTGATCGTGCCCGATTGCTCGATCAGATTCAGCCCGATCGCCGCGCCGGCGAGCGACATTTGCGCTTAGCAGCGCGCGTTGCCGGGCAACTCGCCTCTGCGTGGTAACGAAAAACTCACAAGTGCGCGAGCGCGCCGGGTAGCTTCGCCGCAGTGCCGCCGGTCATTCAACCGTTTGAGTCCTCCGCGCGCCGCGCGCGCTGGCGGCGCGCCGCGCCGGCGCTGCTCGTCGCGCTCGTGCTGCTGCTCGGCGGCGTAGCCTTGGCCGCCTCGGCCGGCGGCCCGGTCAAGTACCGCGCGCCCGGCGGCGAGGAGGTCGGCCTGCGTCCGACCGGCGTCGGCCTGCCGAGCATCGGCGAGAGCGGCACGGTCGGCGCCGGCGAACTCGTGCGCACGCTGATCGCCTACCACGACTCCGGCGAATACGAAAGCGACCTGACGAGCGTCGATCAGGCGGCCGAAGGCTATCTCGACTCCCATCTCGCGGGACATGCGAAACCGGCGCTCGTGCTCGACATCGATGAGACGTCGCTGTCGAACTACACCGGCCTGCTCGCCAGCGGCTTCACCGCCGCCGGCACCGTCGCGACGGCCGCCAGCGGCACCTGCACTGCGATCGCGCCGACGCTCGCGCTGTACCGCAATGCGATCGCGCACGGCGTCTCGGTCTTCTTCATCACCGGCCGCCCGGAAGTGATCAAGTCGGCGACCGAAACGAACCTCGAAACCGTCGGCTACGACGAAGGCTGGAGCGGCCTGTACTTCAAGCCGACCGAAGCCGACACAGAGCAGTTCAAGTCCTCGACGCGCGAGGCGATCAAGAAGAGCGGCTACAAGATCATCGTCAACGTCGGCGACCAGCAGTCCGACCTCGACGGCGGCTTCGCACAGCAGGACTTCAAGCTGCCCGACCCCTTCTACTACATCCCCGACTGACGCCGAGCGGCCCGAGATGTCAGAGAACAATCGCCGCTTCGAGAGCAGGTTCAATCGCCGCGCTGCGCTGCGCTACGGCGGCGCCGCAGGCGCCGCAATAACAGGACTCACAGGCGTCGGCCGGCTGTGGCAGACGGCTGCCGCATTCGCCGCGAGCACGCGCGCGCCCGACAGCCTGCCGAACCCGCGCCAGCCCGAAGGCACGCCCGACGAATCGCTGCCGTTCGACCACGTCGTCGTCGTGATGATGGAGAACCACTCCTTCGACAACCTGCTCGGCGCGCTGTCGCGCTCGGGCCAGCCGAAGGCACACGGGCTGCACTTCGACGCGCAGGGCAACGCGCGCAACTGGAATCCCGGCCCGAGCGGCAAGGTGCGCGCCTATCCGTTCCCGACGACGGCGCAGGCGCCGTCGGTCTCGCAGAGCTGGAACGCGACACACGAGCAGATCAACGGCGGCAAGATGAACGGCTTCATCAGCTCGGTCGACTCGATCCAGCCGATGGGCTACTGGACCGAAGACGTGCTGCCGTTCGCCTACTCGCTCGCGCGCACGTTCACGCTCGCCAACCGCTGGTTCTGCTCGGCGCCGTGCCAGACCTATCCGAACCGGCGCTTTCTGATGGCCGGCACGGCCTACGGCGACATCGCGACGAACAGCGAAAGCCTGCAGGACGCGCCGCCGCCGAACGGCACGATCTTCGACCGGCTGCAGGCCAACTCGATCACCTGGCGCAACTACTTCACCGACCTGCCGCAGACGGCGATCATCCCGTCGATCATCGAGAAATACCCGACCAACCTGGCGACGATCGCGCAGTTCTACACCGACTGCGCGACCGGCCTGTTGCCGTCGGTCAGCTTCGTCGACCCGGAGTTCGGCGTGCTCTCCGACATCGGCGAACCGCTGGCAAAGCTGCCGGTGCTCGAACCGATCGGCAAAACGCTCGAAACGACCGGCGGCGACCAGGAGAACCCGCAGGACATGTCCTACGGCGAATCGTGGGCCTACACCGTGCTCGACGCGGTACTGAACTCGCCGGCCTGGCCGCGCACGCTCTTGATCTACACCTACGACGAGCACGGCGGCTACTACGACCACGTCAAGCCGCCGGCTGCGATCGCGCCCGACTCGATCGCGCCGGTGCTCGGGCCCGAAGACATCCAGGGCGGCTACGACATCTACGGCCCGCGCGTGCCGGCCGTCGTCGTCTCGCCCTACTCGAAGCCGAACTCCGTGACCAATCAGCTGCACGACCACACCTCGGTGCTGGCGACGATCGAGGCGAAGTGGAACCTGCCGGCGCTGACCTATCGCGACGCGAACGCCAAGACGGTCACGGACTTCCTCGATCTGAAGAGCCCGCCTGCGCTGCTCGAGCCGCCGAGCCTGGCCAAACCGCCGGCGCCGGGCCCCGGCACGAGCTGAGCACTGCGGCGTCCGCGCTCCGGTCGCGTAAGCTGGCGCGTCGATGAGCGTCGTCGATCCCGACCAGAAGGACTGGCGCCTGCAGGTCGCGCTCGCGATCGAGCAGCCCAAGCCACGTGCTCGGCCCCCTGCTCGAGCGCATCCGCGGCGCCGGCGGCGTGATCGGCGATGTCGAGTCGGCCGTGCCCGACGACGTCGTCGTCACGCACGACGGCAGCCAGCTGTTCGCCTACGCGGCCGACCAGCAGGCGCTCGCCGCCGCGCGCGCGGCGATCGAAGCGAAGCTGCGCGAGGACGGCGTCGAGGCGAGCGCTCGCGTCAGCCACTGGGACGACGAGCTGGACGACTGGCGGCAGGTCGATCCGCCGCTCGACCGACGCCGAGCGTCAAGCGCTCGCGCAAGTCCGATCGCGCAGCAGAGACGGTCGAAACGCGCACGCTCGTCGTCAAGGTCGGACGCGAGATCAGGAGCGAATTCGAGGCCTCGATCCAGAACTCCGCTGCCGAACTCGGTCTCGACTGCAAGATCGTCGAGCACCCGCACCTGCTGAAGGTGCAGGTCGCCTTCACGGTCACCGGCCCGCGTCGCAAGGTCGACGAGTTCGCGGCCGGATTGAACGCCGAGGAGTGGCAGTCGATTCGCACCGAGTTCGGCGTCATGTCGAGCCCGTTGTAGTCGCCGCCGCGGTCGCTCAGTTCTCAGCGCCGTCAGCGAACGCGCGAACCGACTCGGTCATCTCGCGATCGGCCTGCTCCTGCGGGTCGATCGAATCCTCGACCCTCGCCTGCTCGCGATTCTCGGCAGGCGTCAGCTCGGAGTTGACCTCGACGACGATGCTCTCGAGGAAGTGGCGTACGTCGCCCTCGCTGCCGGGCTGCAGCCCGCTCACCTCGACCGCCTTCTTGTCGAGGCTGACGCCGTCCCACGTCTGCTTGCTGCGATCGAGCAGCCGCAGCACCGCGCCGAAGCGCTCGCTCCACGACTTCGACGCCGAGCCGCTCAGCGGCACCGTCAGCACGCCATCGTGCACCTCGGCTTCGGCCCATTCGAGCTCTCGCGTGCGCTCGCTCATGAGCCTGCATTACCCTCGCGCCGGCGATCGACACGTCCCTCCGGCGAAGAGCGTGTTGGAGCGTGCTCGAAGCGGGTAGCCGCTAGACATGCCCGGCAGATTCGACGTCTCTGTCTTCGACAGCAATCCGCCAAGCGCGCGCGGCGCTGCTCCCGCGCCGGCGCCTCCCGCACCGGCGCCTGCGCCGCCCGGGCCTGCACCCGCGCCGCCCGTGCCGCGGCCCGACCCGCGGCCGCCGGTACCTGGGCCCGACCTGCCCTGAACCACGCACTCGGCTCGCAACGGCGCGGCACGACGAGCAACCGATCGACATGCCCGACGAGTGGGGCGACTTGGCCTCGTTTCGTCAGGCGGCAGCCGCTTCGTAAGCGGCTTCGAGCTCGAGCACGAGCAGCTCTTCGTCGGCGAGACAGCCGACGCAGGCGACGCCGAGCAGCTCGCTGCCGCGCGAGAGCAGCACGATCCAATCGGCGCGCTCGGCGGCGTCCGGCGACGGCGCGATCGAGGCACAGCAGATGCACGATTCGACGAACTGCATGAGCGCGATCGTAGGTGTGCGAGCGGTCGGAGAGAGCCTGCGCCTCGGAGCACTCCGGCGCTCGCTGCGATGGGCGTGCGCTGCCATCGCTTGACAGCGGTCGCGGCGTAGCTGAGACTCTCAGCAGGGAGACAACACCGTCGTGACGGATCACGTCGGACGGCCGAATAGGGAGTCAGGGATGACAATGGGGAAAGCACGCTCGGCGCCGAGCTGGCCGCGCCGGGCATCGCGAACGGCGACGCATGTGCGGCAGGTGACGCTCGTCACGCTGCTGGCTGACGTCGTCTATCGACTGGCGATCCGCTCGCACGTGCGGCGGGCGATGGGCATCTAGGCAAGCCGATCGAGCACGATCTCGCCGGCGTTCGCGGCGGGATCGTGTGCGAGCGGTTCGTGTGCGAACATACGTTCGCATGATGGGAGTCGGACCACACCGCCCTACGCGCGAGCTGCGCGCCGCGATCGAGCGCCGCGAACTCGACATGGCGATCGGCATCGCCAAGGACATCGCGCGTGAGCGGCGGCCGATCGGGCTCGAGCTGGCGCTCGGCCTCGTCGCGCTCGTCGCGGCCGACGGCAAGGACTACGACGGATGGGCGTGCCGCTGGCTGGAGCGCTGGCTCAGCGAGACGCCGGGCGCGTCGATCGCTGTGGCTGCGGAGGTCGCGGCGATGCTCGCCGACCTGCCGGCCGAGCCGCAGTCGGTCGAGGCGATCAGAGAGCTCGTGCCCCGCTGAGCTGCTGCGCGGGCCGCGCGCCGCAGGCGCTCAGGCGGCGAAGCGTTCGGCGGAGCGCGCGCGGCGCTTGGCGGCCTCGACCTCGCGGTCCTTCGGCGGCGCCGCCGTCACGAGTCCGTCGAGCAGTCGCTGCGTTGCCAGCGCGACCTCCTCGACGGCGCGCTCGAACACCTCGGCATTGGCCTGCGAGGGCTTCGTCGCGCCGCTGATCTTGCGCACGTACTGCAGCGCTGCGTTCTGGACCTCGTCGTCGCTCGCCGGCGGCTCGAAGTTGTGTAGCTGTCGGATGTTTCTGCACATGCCTACAGCGTAGCTTCGCGGCCCGCTCGCTCGCAAGCCGGCCACTCCGCGCCGCCTGCCGGCGCGACGCTCAGCGAGCACGGCCGAGCAACCGCTCGGTGACGCCGGCGATCGTCTGCTCGCCGTAGAGCATCGACGGGTCGTGCGTGCTCAGCACGGCAAGCGAGAACGTGATGCCGGGCCGCTGCAGGCGCGCTGCCTGATTGACCAGGCCTTCGACTTCCGGCAGCCAGCCGCCCTTGAAGTAGACGTGGAACTCTCGGCTCGCGCGACCGACGGCACGCCCCAGCTCTCGCTCGCTTCGATCGTCGAGAGCAGCCACCGCGCGTAGTCGCGAAAGCGCGGCGGGATCATCGTTTGCTGGAGATAGAAGAAGCGCGCCAGATCGGCGGCTGAGACCTCGGTGAAGCCCCACGTCGCGCCGGCCGGCTCGTAGTCGGTCATGCGCGCGTCGCTCGCGACGCGATCGAGCGCCCGCTCGCCGACGATCGCGAGCACGTCAGAGGCGGCATCGTTGTCGGATGAGTGGATCATCGGGTAGAGCAGGCCTCTGCTGCGCGAGTCAAGCGCGCGATGCTCGGCTGCGAGCTTGCGCAGGTAGGCGACGAGCAGCATCGACTTGACGACGCTCGCCGAGTGGAAGCGGCTGTGCAGCGCGTAGCCGTGCAGGCTGCCGCGATCGTCGATCACCGCAAACGACTTGCGCCCGGCGCGGCTGCGCAGGAAGCGCGTCGCCGCGCGCACGCGCGTCAGAGATGGATAGGCCGGCCTACGGGGCCGGCCGGATGACGTTCGGCGCAGCTGCAGCGACAGCGGTCGCTTCGAGCGCGAGCGGGCTTTCGGCGGACGCGACGAGCAGCGCCAGCAGCGAGACGGTGAGCGCCGCCGTCAGGGCGTATTTGAGCTTTCGACAGACCCGACGAGCGTCTACGTGCGCGCGCCCGAGGGCCAGCGACAGCCGTCCAAAACGCCCGCGCCGTATTTGGCCGACGGACATGGCCCTTCGCCGAATCAGCTCGGCGCGACGCTCGCCAGCGCGCGCGAGAGCGTGCTCGCGGTCTGCGGCCCGCGCAGCACCGCGCGGATCCGTCCGTCGGCGTCGATCACGAACGTGCTCGGCAGCACGGTCAGGCGGTAGTCGTTGCCGACCGTCCCTTCTGGATCGCGCAGCACCGGAAAGGTCCAGCGGTGCTGCGCGACGAAGCTGCGCGCGCCCGCCAGGCCATCGCTCCAGTCGACGCCGACGATCCTCCCCTCGCCTGCGGCGCTGCGCGAGAAGCGCTCGAGCGCCGGCGCCTCCCTGCGCGCACGGCCCGCACCAGCTCGCCCAGAACGTGACGAGCGTCGCGCGCCCGTGCGCGCCCGCGAGCAGCTGCGCGAGCGTCGCCGGCGGTCCGCGAGATGTGTTCTCGCGGCAGCGCCGGCGCCCGGCGCCCGACGCTCGCAGACTTGCTCGAGGCGAGGCCGAAGACGATCAGCGCGGCAAGCGCCGCGGCGATCGCCGCCGAGGTCAACAGCAAGCGCCAGCGCCGCATCAGCCCGCTCGAATCAGTTCGCGGCGAGCAGCGGCACGTCGTGGGCGATGTCGGCGGGCCTGAAGCTCGCGGAGTACAGCGTCGTGCGCTTGCCCGACGCGGTGATGCCGTAGATCAGGCCCGAGTGGTTGATGAACTGCGGCTGCTGCGCGTCGCGTTCGGAGCCGACGCCCCAGGCCTTCCACACGCGCGCGAGTTCGTGCGCGTCGCCGATGAGATACTGCATCCGTCCGGTCATCTCGTGGCGCGCGAGGAAGCTCGCGACGGCCTTCGGCGTGTCGCCTTTCGGATCGACCGAGACGGCGATGATCTGGACTTTCGAGGCGACCTTCGGCCCCATCAGGTTCTGCGCTACGCGCAGGTTCGAGGTGATCAGCGGGCAGACGTCGGGGCAGTTGGTGTAGAGGAACGTGACCAGCACCGCCTTGCCGCGGTACTGGTCGATGTTGACCGGCTGGCCGAGGTAGTTGCGCAGCGCGATCGGCGGCGCCTGCGTCGCCGGCGTCAGCTCGGCTTCGGCCCGGTAGGTGCCGGCCGGCGAGTTGGCTGCGCTCTTCGTCTTCGTGCCCGACGAGCCGCTCGTCGTGACCAACGCGACGACGCCGGCGAGGACGATCAGCGCGACCAGCGAAAGCAGGATGCGGAGATTCATTCCGTCGCGTCGCATCGGCGTCCGAAGTTATCAGCGCCCGCCGCGCCGCGCGCTCGTTCGCCGGCTGCGAGCCGTCGGCAAGAACCTGTGCAAACCTCCTCATGCGACACAACTTGCAGAAAAACATGCTACTTTCCAGCACGTTCGTGCCGAGTCCTCGGCCCCAAGGGGTTCGAGGAACGGGGGACCCAATGCAGTCGTGAGACTGCGGGGGCGAATCGCCACAACTGTGGCGTAGCGTAATTCACGCGAGCCCGACAGCTAACCCCGTAGGCGCCAAGCAATGTGAGAAAGGATTGCCTGCATGTCGGGATTCGTACGTGATCTTGGAGCCGTCGACCCCTGGGACGCCTCGCTGGAGCGCTCTCGCGCACGCCGCGAGCGCTCACGGCGGGTGCTCTCTCGCCGCCGCGCAGGCTCCAGCGAACGTCCGCTCGCCCGTCCGAGGGATCCGTTCGGCCTCGGCTCGCTGCTGCACAAGGACCTCGCGCCACGCATGCGCGACCTGGCCGCCGGCGAAGTCTGGGAGCTCTCGCTCGGGCGCTCGCGCGCTCGCCGCCGCGCGGCCGAGCTGCGCTTCGTGCCGAGCGGAACGCGCGCCAAACGGATCTCGCTCGGCGCTCTTGCGGCGCTGACGGCAGGTCCGGCGGCGGCGACTCGCGACCGGCGGCGGACAGGCAGTCGCCGCGACCGGCAGCCCGGCGACGACGACCGAACACGACATCTCGATCGGCTCCGAAAGCCAGGGCCGCCAGGTCGAACTCGTCCAGCGCGCGCTCGGCCTCGCCGTCGACGGCATCTACGGGCCGGAAACGGAATCTGCGGTGCGCTCCTTCCAGGCCGCGCACGGGCTCGCGGTCGACGGCATCGTCGGCCCCGAAACGAGCGCCGCGATGCGCTCCGGCACGCGCGCCGTGGCCGCGTCGAGCGGCGTTCGCAGCGACGCTGTCGACTTCACGCCGAGCGAAGGCGAAGGCGAAGGCAGCGGCAACGCGGTCTCGCGCCTGCAGTACGCGCTGCACCTGCCGACCGACGGCGACTTCGGCCCCGAAACGGAGGCGGCCGTACGCCGCCTGCAGGCGCGTCACGGGATGACCGTCGACGGCATCGTCGGGCCGGCGACATGGAGCGTGCTCGGCGTCAGCGGCGAGGAAACGCTGACGCCGCCGGCCTCGGCGATCGCCAGCGCCGATCATCACTCGGGCAGCACGGCGACGGTCGCCGACACCGAAGGCCAGCAGAGCGGAGAAGCGTCGGGCGGCAACGAAATCTCGCGCCTGCAGGCCGCGCTGCACCTCGAAACGGACGGTGACTTCGGTCCCGCGACGGAGGCTGCCGTGCGCCGCCTGCAGGCACGCCACGGGCTCGACGTCGACGGCGTCGTCGGCCCCTCGACCTGGGCCGTGCTCGGCGTCAGTGGCGCGCCGACGCTGAACCCGCCGCACTCTGCGATGGCGCCGGCGAGCTCCTCCGACGGAACGGCGATCGACGTCAGCGACAGCAGCAGCTCGACCGGCTCGAGCGGCGAAAGCTCTAGCGTCGTCGCGCGCGTGATCTCGGCCGGCGATGAAATCGCGACACGGCCGTACGTCTACGGCGGCGGCCACGGCTCGTTCCAGTCGGTCGGCTACGACTGCTCGGGCTCGGTCTCCTACGCGCTGCACGGCGGCGGCCTGCTGAGCTCGCCGGAGGACTCCTCCGAACTGGAGTCCTACGGCGAAGCCGGTCCGGGCAGGTACATCACGATCTACGCGAACGCCGAACACGCGTTCATGGTGATCGACGGCAAACGCTTCGACACGATCGCGCAGCAGGAGACGGGCACCCGCTGGGCGGACTCCGTCGGCGACACGAGCGGCTACGTCGTGCGCCACCCCGACGGCCTGTAGCTCCCTCGCGCCTCCCGTCCGGGTCCCACCCCGCCGGACGGGAGGCGCATCGCCGCGCCGGTCAGCCCGCCGCCGGGCCGCCTCGCTCGCCGCCGCGAGTCGTGACGCGTCTGCAGCCTCGATCGCGCTCGACCTCTGGCGAGCGCTCGAGCGTCGCGTCTCAAGCCGAACGTAGCGTCCGTCGCTCCAACGAACGGTCAAGCCGAGGAGCGCCGAGGACTTGCTCGCCAGAGCACATACGTTCACGATCGACGGGCTGCAGACGCGGCACGTCAGCGTCGAGGTCGACGTGCGGCGCGGACTGCCGGCATTCACGATCGTCGGGCTCGCCGACGCCGCGGTACGCGAGGCGCGCGAGCGCGTGCGAACGGCGATCCTCAACTCCGGATTCGAGTTCCCGGCCAGACGCATCACGGCGAACCTCGCTCCCGGCGACCTACCGAAGGCGGGAGCCGCGCTCGATCTGGCGCGTGGCCTGCGCCGTACTCGCGGCGAGCGGCCAGCTCGCGCCGCGAGTCGCTGGACCGGCATGCGCTGCTCGGTGAGCTGGCGCTCGACGGAACGGTGCGCAGCGCGCGCGGCACGCTGGCCGTCGCGCAGGCCAGCCATCGCGCGGGCCTGCGCACGCTGATCCTCGCCGGCGCGAGCGCACGCGAGGCGCTGCTGGTCGACGGGCTCGAGGTTGCCGTCGCCGAATGCCTGCGCAGCGCCGTGCGCGTGCTGCGCGGCGGCGAGGGCGATCCACTGCCGCGCGCGGCGCCACGCCGGCGAGCGCGCGAGCCGCGCGAGCCCGATCTGCGCGACGTGCGTGGTCAGCACTACGCCGTCGAGGCGCTCGTGACGGCGGCGGCCGGCGGGCACAACTGCCTGTTGAGCGGGCCGCCGGGCGTCGGCAAGACGATGCTCGCGCAGCGCGTCGGCTCGATCCTGCCGCCACTCAGCGACGCCGAAGCGGTCGAAGTCACGCGGATCCGCAGCATCGCCGGCGCGGTCGAGGGCGGCCTGATCCGCCGGCGCCCGCTGCGCGCGCCGCACCACACGATCACCGCCGCGGGACTCGTCGGCGGCGCGCGCGCCGACCGTCTCGGCGAGGTCGTGCTCGCGCACAACGGTGTGCTGTTCCTGGACGAGCTCTCCGAGTTCGCGCGCAGCGCGCTGGAGGCTTTGCGCCAGCCGCTCGAGGACGGCAGGATCGCGATCGTCAGGGCCGGGCGCTCGACGATCCATCCCGCCCGCTTCATGCTGCTGGCGGCGAGCAACCCGTGCCCGTGCGGCTACGCGGGCGTCGATGACCTGTGCCGCTGCGGCGAGGCCGAGCTCGCGCGCCATCGCCGCCGCCTCAGCGGGCCGCTGCTCGACCGCATCGACATGCACGTGCAGCTCGATCGCGAGGACCGCGTTGCCGATCGGGCGACGCGCGCTGACCAGCTCGGCCGGCTGCACGCGCGCGCGTGCTGGCCGCGCGCGAGCGACAGGCTGCGCGGTTGCGCGGCGACGGCGTGAGCGTCAATGCGCAGATGGATGCGCGGATGCTGCGCCGGCACGCACGCATCGATACGCGCGATGCAGTTGCTGCTTGCAGACTGCGCGCGAGCGCGGCACACTCAGCGCGCGCGGCGAGGATCGCGTCCTGCGAATCGCGCGCACGATCGCCGATCTGAACGGCAGGGAGCGGATCGGCCGGCGCGAGCTGGCCGAGGCGATCGCGCTGCGCGGCGAGGCGGGGCCGGTCGGCCGGCGCGCCGCATGAGCGCCGCTGCTCGATCGGTGCCGTCCGGCGCCGCCTGCGAGCAGTGCCGGCGGCGCAGCTGGCTGCTGGCCGAGCTCGGTGGCGTGCTCGACTGCAACTGCCGCGCAGACGGGCGCCTGCACGAGCTGCTGGCGCTCGCCGACGAGGAGTTGATCGCAGCGCTCGGCGGGCGCCGGCGGGCGGCGCTGCGAGCCGCCTACTCGCTCGCCGGCTCGCGGCAGCCGGCGCCGAGCGACGGCGTGCTCGCGATCTGCCGGCACGACTCGCGCTATCCAAGCTCGCTGCGCGAGACCGGCGCGGCGCGGATGCTGCATGTCGGCGGTGGCCTCGAGCGGCTGCGCGAGCTGACCGAGCGCCCGGTCGTCGCGTTCCTCGGGCGCGGTGCGTCGAGTGACTACGGCGCGGCGATCGCCGCGAGCCTCGGGCGGGGTCTGGCGCTCAGCGGCGTGACGGTCGCCGGCGAGCTGGCGAACACGATCGGCGCGACGGCGCTGCGGGGAGCGCTCGACGCCGAGATGCCTGCGCTCGGCGCGGTCGCCGGCGGCCTGGCCGTCGGCGTGCCGGCCCGGCGCCGGGAGCTGTGCCGGCGCCTGACGGATGGCGGCTGCGTGGTCAGCGAGCTGCCGTGCAACACGCCGCGGCGGCGCTGGAGCGCCGTCGGTTGCGAGCGCGTGCTCTGCTCGCTTGCGGCGGTCGTGCTCGTCGTCGAGGCGGACGACAGCACGAGCGGCCTGTCGGGCGCGAGGATCGCCGAAGCATTCGGTCGCCTCGTCGCGGCGGTGCCCGGTCGCGTCAGCTCGCGCGCGGCGCGAGGTCCGCACGCGCTGCTGCGAGATGGCGCGCGACTGATCACGTGCGCGGCCGACGTGCTCGAGCTGATCTGCGAGAGCGAAGGGCGCGCGGCGCCTGCACGAGATCTGAGGCAGCAGACGCCGCTCGAGCCGCGGCTTCGCCGCGTGCTCGAACGCGTCGGCGCCGGCTGCGACACGGCGGCGCGGCTGTTGGCAGGCTCGGCGGCCTCAGAAGCGGGCGACGTCCTGCGCTCGCTGGGCGAGCTGGAGCTGCTCGGGCTGCTGGTGCGCGGCGACGGTGGGCGCTACCTGCCAAGCGATCCGCTGGCGCGGTGAGCGCGCTACGGTGAGCGCGATCAGATGGAGCCCTGATGCGCCGGCGCGCTGCTGCGCCGCTCGCGAACCGCCCGCCGACAAGGGCTGATGGCTCCTTTCGCGAAGTTCGAGACCACGCGAGAGGAGCCGGCGCTGTGCCCCAGATCGACAGACGAGAGATAGCGGCGATCTTCATCGGCGGCGCGGCCGGATCGCTGCTGCGCGTACTGCTCGCGACCGAGCTGCCGGCGCGTGTCGCAACGTGGCCGTGGCCGACGTTCATCGTCAACGTCAGCGGCTGCTTCGCGCTGGGGCTGATCGCGACGCACCTGCGCGAGCGCCCGCCCGAAGCGCCGCACTGGCATCCGCTGCTCGGCACCGGCTTCTGCGGCGCGTACACGACGTTCTCGACGATGCAGCTCGAGCTGCTGCGGATGCTCGATCACGCAAGCTACGGCCTGACGATCGGATACGCGATCGCGAGCGTGGGCGCGGGCTACCTGGCGATCGCCGTCGGTACGGCGCTGGTGCGCCGGCGCGAGGTGTTGCGATGAGCTGGCCGGTCTGGGTTGGCGTTGCGCTGCTCGGCGGCGTCGGCGCGAACGCCCGCTTTCTCGTGCACTCGCTCGTGCTGGCACGCTCGCGCAGCGGCTTTCCGCTGGCGACGCTCGTCGTCAACGTGAGCGGCTCACTGCTGCTCGGGCTGATCACCGGCCTGGCGCTGAGCGGCGACGCGCTCGTGCTCGCCGGCTCGGCGACGCTCGGCTCCTATACGACGTTCTCGACGTGGATGCTCGAGACGCACCGCCTCGTCGAGCGGCGGCGAGGAGCGCTCGCCGCGCTCAACGTGATCGCGAGCCTCGCGATCGGCGTCGCGGCGGTCGCGCTGGGGCGCACGATCGGCACGCACATCTGAGCGCCGGCGCTCGGCCGGCGCTGCAGATCGGCCACCGCGCCGACGGCGCCGGCTGTCAAGCCTCGGCAGCCGGCGGCTGCCCGTAGATCGACTGCAGCTGGAAGTAGGCAGCGAGTCCCTCGGGTCCGAGCTCGCGTCCGATGCCGCTCGCCTTGACGCCGCCGAACGGCGCGGCCGGGTCGAGCATGTAGTGGTTGATGCCGATGCTGCCGGTCTGCACGCGCCGTGCGACGTCCTGCGCACGCTCGGGATCGCGGCTCCAGACGCTGCCGCCGAGCCCGAATTCGGAGTCGTTGGCGATCGCGACGGCGTCATCGACGCCGTCGTAGGGGATCACTGCGAGCACCGGCCCGAAGATCTCCTCCCTGGCGATCGTGTCGCTGTTCTGTACGTCGGCGAAGATCGTCGGCTGCACGAACCAGCCGCGCTCCTGCTCCGGCGGGCGACTGCCGCCGGCGACGATCCGTCCGCCCTCGGCGCGGCCCTTCTCGATGTAGCCCTCGATGCGGTCGCGCTGGCGAGCGCTGGCGACCGGACCGAGCTGCGTGGCCGGATCGAGCGAGTCGCCGACGACGAGTGCGTTGGCCAGGCCGCTGAAGACTTCCAGCACCTCGTCGTAGCGCGCGCGAGGCGCGAGTACTCTGCGTACCGATGTTGCACGTCTGGCCGTTGTTCGCCATCGTCGCCGCGAACAGCGCTTCGGTAGAGCCGGCCAGGTCGGCGTCGTCGAGCACGATCGCGGCGGACTTGCCGCCGAGCTCAAGCGTGACCGGGCGCAGCAGCTCGCCACAGCGCCGCGCGATCATGCGGCCCGGACGCGCTCGAGCCCGTGAACGTGATCTTGTCGACGCCGGGGTGTTCGATCAGGTACGCGCCGACCTCACGGCCGGCCGGCACGAGGTTCACGACGCCGGGCGGCAGGCCCGCCTCGATGATCGCCTCGGCGAGCAGCAGGCCGTCGAGCACGGTCTCCGGGCTCGGCTTCATCACGACCGTGCAGCCCGCCGCGAGCAGCGGCGCGAGCTTGAACATCGCGAGCGTCTGCGGGTAGTTCCACGGCACGATCGCGCCGACGACGCCGACGGGCTTGCGCAGCACTTCGATCGTGCCGCCGAGCAGTCCTTGACGCTCCTCCTGCAACGGCGTCTGACGGATCAGACCGGCGTAGAACTGCGCCAGCACCGGCGGGAAGACGGCCTCGACCTGCAGCGCGAAGGAGATCGGCATGCCGTTCTGCAGCGAGACGCGTTGTGCGATCTCCTCGCCTCGACTCGCCAGCGCCGCAGCGAGTCGCTCGAGCGCCTGCGCGCGATCCTCGCTCGACCACGACGACCAACCGCTCGGATCGTCGAAGGCCTGACGTGCAGCGCGCACCGCTGCGTCGATGTCGGCGTTCGTGCCGTCCGGCACCGACCCGACAGGCTCCTCGGTGCTGGCGGCAAGCACGGATATTCGACCGGAGCCCTGCGGCTCGATCCACTCACCTCCGATGAAAAGCTCGTCACTGTCAATCGTCGTCCGCGTGCTCATCGGGCTCCCCCTCTAATCGCTGTGAAGTATGTCGAATCAGACGGTCCGGTTCGAGCCTACTCCCCTGCAGTTGCCGCGTGGGAACGCTGCCGACGGCCGGTTTCCCGACCGACTGCTCTCGAGCAAACAGAAGGCAGGTGATGAAAGTCGCAGACGTGCCCGACCGAGCTGATGCTGGCAACGCTGACCGACCTTCGCGAGTTCGGCGAGGACTGGCTGCTCGAGCGAAAGCTCGACGGTGAGCGCTGCGTCGCGCGCAAGGACGGCGACGACGTGCGCCTGCAGTCGCGCAACGGCAAAGATCTCTCGGCGACCTATCCCGAGGTGCGTGCCGCGATCGCAGCGCAGCCGTCGCGCGGGCTGGTGCTCGACGGCGAGCTGGTCGCCTTCGACGGCGAGCAGACGTCATTCAGCCGGCTGCAGCAGCGCCTTGGCGTGGCCGCGCCCTCCTCTGAGCTCCTCGCCGAGTACCCGGTCGTCTACTGCGTGTTCGACCTGCTCGCCGTCGACGACGAGGAGATCACGGGTGAGCCGCTGATCGCGCGTCGCGCGCGGCTTGCGAGCATGATCCGCCCGAGCGCGGCGCTGGCAGCAGACCGAGGCCTGGCGAGGCGACTCGCAACGGCGCTTCGCCGAGGCCTGCCGATCGGGTTGGGAGGGCCTGATCGCAAAGCGCGCGGATGCGCCCTACAGCGGCGGACGCTCGAAGAGCTGGCTGAAGCTGAAGTGCGCTGCCGAGCAGGAGCTCGTGATCGGCGGCTTCACCGAGCCCGGCGGCAGTCGCAGCGACTTCGGCGCGCTGCTCGTCGGCTACTACGAGGACGCCAAGCTCCGCTACGCCGGAAAGGTCGGGACCGGCTTCACCGCCAAGACGCTGCACGAGCTGGGCGCCAGGCTGCGCGAGCTCGAGACGCGCGAGTCGCCGTTCGTCGACGCGCGGCCGGTCCCGCGCGGCACGCATTGGACGCGACCCGAGCTCGTCGCTCAGATCGGCTTCGCCGAGTGGACGACCGACGGCCGCCTGCGCCAGCCGCGCTATCTCGGGCTGCGCGACGACAAGGAAGCGGCGGACGTCGTTCGCGAGCGGCCGCGGTGAGGGACGGCGAACGCAACCAGACGAACGGCTCGGCCCGATAAGGCCGAGCGCAGCCGTCGAACTAAATGGCCGGAGGTAATCCGGCTAGTCCGTCCATGGAGTCGCACCTGGGAACGGCCCTACGCGGTAGCGGCGAGCGTGCTGTGTCCCGAGCTGCAGGGCGCACGCGAGGAGACACGGACGAGATCTCCGTCGTGCTTGTCGGGATGTCCGTCGAGCACCATGCAACCGAGCAGGCGACCCGACAGGCTTCGCACTTCCCACCACTCGCGCGATCCGACAACAGCCCTCACCTGTTCACCGTCGGTGATCGCGCCGGACGGCACAACGACGGCTTCGAGGCGCCGATCCACGCGTTGGCAGCGGTCATCGCACTCACGCAGACTGACCGGCGCAGCGGTGTCGTTCAACACCCGGTAAGTCGACCAGTTGCATGGATCGGTGGGATCGACGCAGGCCAGCTCAGAAGCGCTCACCTTGCCCTCAGCGAGGCGAACGACATTCCATCCCAGCAGCGCAAGGACGGCCGCCACCACGAGGACCCCGCCGAGAAAGCCAACCCACTCTCCCGGCCCACCTACGGGCTCGAACCACGACGGGCGCCTTGGACCCATGTCGCCCACCGTAGCGGCCAGACGGGGCACACGTGCGAGGAGCTGGCCATGCCCCATTTGGGCTGCAATCGCTAGACGTAGGAGCAAACCGGCCGCTGCACTTCCGACCGGGCCGACGCCGGAGACGCGCGCGATTGGGAGACCGCCTAAGTCAGAATCCGAAGCCCGGCATGCGCTTGTACTTGCGGCGCTCAGCCGCCGGGCGGCCGGCTAGGTGTGGCCGCCATCTTCAACGGTAAGCACGGTGCCGGTAACCCAGTATCGCTCGACCTTCCGTACTTGCTCCGAGTGCGCGGCCCTACGCGGCACTCGCAGCGATTCCGCAGACAGGGTCACTTCTTCTCGCCCGAGATGGCCACGCGCGACGCACGATCGGAAGCGCAGTCCCGGGACCCTGAAGGAAGCGGTGTGACTGCAGTCACCCAGATTCCACGAGGGCCACAGCTCAAGGCCCATCTCGGTCAGGGCTCGACGCATCCAGCCGTCATCGATTGAGATCGAGTGCGAATCGAAATAGCAGACAGGAGCAGGGGTGCTCCTTTGCTTTAGCTTCCTGCAGCTCTCTTCATGGAACCCGGACAGGGCGTGGAGATGCGCGAGTGTGCGCGCCCGCTCTGCGGTAGTCGGTGATAGGAGGCCCGAGGAGCCACCGTCGCGCGACCCGGCGTTTCCCACGGCCGTGGCGATCCGGAATCCCGCGAAGCCCACAGAGGCGAGCGCGGCAAGAGCAACGACCATTGTCCGGGACCGCGCCACGGCCTCTCATCGACCCTGGAGTCGAACGACTCAAACATCGGCCGAGCCACCGCGAAGGAGCATTCGCTTCGCGAAGGCCCGGACTTGCCACGGATTGACGGGGGCATTCGGCGGGAATAGACGGGCACGGATGCGCCGACCCTTCACCACAGCCGCGGTTGCCCTGTCTGTCTCGGCAGTAGGAGGACTTGCGCCAGCCGCAAGCGCGCTTCAGATACGTGGCCAATACGCTACGCAGACCTTCGTGATCGCGCGTTCCATCGAGGTTCGCGCAGTGGCCACGGTGCTCACTTCTGCGGTTGCGGACATGGAACGCCAGGCGACGCGGATCGAGTCCCAATGTCCAGCTGCGCTGGCAGCCGCGCCGGCGGGAGCCGGCGCCGACGCTCTGAGTGCCGAGCTTCTGATCTCGCTGGAGGTCGCGTCGCTCGAACCGATGCGTGAACCACTCAGCGGATTTGCCGGCGCAATGGTCGACGATCACCTGCAGTGGGGCGATCACGAACTGCAGCGCCTCGTCTACGCCTACGTGCACGAGCAGCGCGAACTGCTCTCGCTACGCCCGCCGGACTTCTGCGCCGACGCTCAATCGTGGGCTGCCGGGCACGACTCGACGCTTCCCGCCGCGACACAGCGGCTGCTCGGCCAAGCGCACCATCTTTCAGCGGCGCGCGATGCCGAGACCGACCGCCAACTACAAAATGCGCTTCGTCGGCATACGACAACGTCAGAGCGTGGTCTGCTGCAACGAGTAGCGTCGATCGAGGCGGATCAGGCGAGCACGATCGACACACGTCTCCAGTACGAGGACGCGTCCGTCGCGCGCTCGCTCGGTCTCCCGGCGTCTAACGCGCATGAGAACGTCCTCCCGCCCTATGCCTCGCCCGCGCGTTGAGAACGCGGCTTGCTCGCGGTAGGCCTGCGTTCGGTTGCTTCGCAAGCACGATTGCGGCGGCGATACGCGGTGGCCTATCGGCGAACTACCGGCGTTTGCGGTCTCGTTTGGTAAGCGGCGGTGGTACTCGCGACCTAGGGTGGGGTTGCTCGGCAGCACCCCTGACGCACAAAACCCCCGGAAATCCGGGGGTTTTGCGTAAAGCGGATGAAGGGATTCGAACCCTCGACCTTCGCCATGGCAAGGCGACGCTCTAGCCAGCTGAGCTACATCCGCGCGAGCGCGACATTCTACCGGGCGCCGCCGCGCCCGCATAGCGCGCACCCGTCGACGTCGCCCGGGCGCTGCCGCGAAGACCTCAGCTGGGCCGCCGCGCGAGCACCTGGTAGACGGCCGTCTGCGCCGTCTCGAAGCCGTTGCGCGCCGCGCGCAGATACAGCCGCCAGACGCGCGTGCGATCGGCGCCGGCGAGCGCCTCGGCCTCCTCCAGGTGTTCGTCCAGGCGCCTGCTCCAGTGGCGCAGCGTGATCGCGTAGTCCTCGCGAAAGGCCTCGATGTGCTCGCTGTGAAAGCCGGCGCGTTCGAACGCCAGCTGAACGCGCGAGAGCGGCAGTGGCTCGCCGTCGGGAAATACGTAGCGCGTCGAGAAGCCGTTCGGCTCCGGCTCGCGCGTCGGGTCCAGCCGCGCGATCGCGTGGTTCAGCAGCAGACCGCCGGGCCGCAGCAGCGCGAACAGCGAGCGCGCGTAGAGGTCGATCTGCGACTCGCCGACGTGCTCGGCCATGCCGATGCTCGAGATCGCGTCAAAGGAGGACTGCGGCAGCTCGCGGTAGTCCTGCACGCGGATCTCGACGCGCTCGGCGAGGCCGGCCTGCGCGACACGCTCGCGCGCCAGCTCGGCCTGGCGCGGAGAGAGCGTCACGCCGGTCACGCTGACGCCGTGCTCGAGCGCCGTGCGAATCGCGAACGCGCCCCAGCCGCAGCCGACGTCGAGCACGCGCATGCCCGGCTGCAGCGCGAGCTTGCCGGCGACGAGGTCGAGCTTGACGCGCTGTGCCTCCTCGAGCGTCTGCGCGCCGCGCGAGAAGATCGCGCAGCTGTAGGTCATCGACTCGTCGAGGAACAGCGCGAAGAACTCGTTGCCGACGTCGTAGTGGTAGCGCACCGCCTCGGCGTCGCGCGCGACGCTGTGCAGCTCGCCGTGGAGAACCAACTCGAGGCTCGGCACGCGCGGAATCCCGCCGGGAGCGGCCGCCAGCGCAACCGTCGCGCCGAGCGCGCGGCGCTGGCGATCGCCGAGCGCCGGCGGCTCCCAGGTGTCGACCACCTTGAAAGCGGCGTCGAGGTCATCGACGATCAGCGAGCCTTCGACGTAGGCCCGCC
Source organism: uncultured Solirubrobacteraceae bacterium (assembly GCA_963812575.1). GTDB lineage: Bacteria > Actinomycetota > Thermoleophilia > Solirubrobacterales > Solirubrobacteraceae > Palsa-744. The sequence goes on from CAWEVS010000010.1 coordinate 59,713, forward strand.
CTAGCCCGAGCGGGCCAGGCGCGCGCACGAACTGCCCGAGCGCCTGCGGAGCGCGCACGAAGAAGGTCGGGCTGCCGGGCTCGGTCGCCGCGACCGTCGCACCGTCCCAGAAGCGCACCGCGAACGGCCGTTCTGGAAACGCTCGTGAAAGCGCTCCGGCGAGCGGCGTGCTGACGCGAATCAGAGCCACGTGCTCAACGATAGCCGCGCGCGCTCAACCTTTGAACGTCGAGCGGCCGGCGTCGCCGAACGGCTCGTCGCGCGAGCGCACGGCGTCGCGAAAGCCGCGCTCGGCCGCTTCGCGCTGGAACGCATATCCCTCGGCCGTGTGCCGCGCGATCCCGTCGAGGAGCGTGCCGAGCACCTGGCTTGAGTGCAGCCCCTGCGCGTGCAGCGGCTCGTCGATCAGCAGCTTCATCATCATCAGCTGATTGACCGGCATCTGCGCGATCCGTTGCACGAGCGCCTCGGTTCGCTCGCTCAGCTGCTCGGCGGGCGGCGCCTCGATCGCGAGCCCCCACTCGACGGCCTCGCGACCGGACAGCGAGTCGCCGGTGAACAGCAGTCGCTTCGCGCGCTGCGCACCGATCCGATGCGCCCACAGCGCCGTCGTCGGCGATCCCCAGACACGCGCCGGCGGATAGCCGATCTTCGCGTCCTCGGCGATCACCAGCAGGTCCGAGCAGAGCGCCATGTCGGTGCCGCCGGCAACGCAGAAGCCGTGCACGCTGCAGACGACAGGCTTGCTGCAACGCAGCAGGCTCATGAAGCCCTGCACGTTGCGGCTCATCATCGCGTAGTCGAGCATCGGATCCCACGTGCCCGTCGGATCGTGATTTGCCGCGATCACCGCCGGGTCGAGCGGCGAGCCGGTCGGCGCCGTCGCGTGCGACTGCTCTTGCTCTGAAGCGCCCATCCCCTCGGCGCTCTCGACCAGGTCGTAGCCGCCGCAGAAGCCCGTGCCGGCGCCGCTCAGCACGAGCACGTGCACGGTCGGATCGAGTTCGGCGCGCTGCACGCAGTCGCTCAACTCCGCGACGAGCGCCGCCGTGATCCCGTTGCCACGCTCGGGCCGGTTCAGCGTGATCCGCGCCACGCGATCGGCCGCCTCGTAGAGCACTACCGGCCGATCGACCATCCGGCGATCCTACCGGCGCCGAGTCATCCTCGCGCGATCGGCGGCGAGCGTCTCATCGCGCGGCGGCAGTGAGATACTGCGCGAATGCCCAGCAACATGTTCTACACGCGCCTCTCGATGGCGATGCCGCAGGCCCTCTTCACGGCGACCGGCAAGCTCAACACACAGGTCTACCGGTTGAGCCGCGGCCGCCTGCTGAACAAGGTCGGCACGGCGCCGGTGCTGCTTCTGACAGCGACCGGCCGCCGCTCCGGCGAGCCGCGCACGGTGCCCGTCGTCTACCTCGCCGACGGCGAGCGCCAGATCGTGATCGGCTCGAACGCCGGACACGCACGCACGCCCGCGTGGTCGCACAACCTGCAGGCGAATCCCGACGCCGAGGTGCAGATCGGCCGCCGCCGGCAGCTCGTGCGAGCGCGTGTGGCCGAGGGCGAGGAGCGCAAGCGAGCTGTGGCTGAAGATGAACGAGATGTACGAGGGCTTCGACTCCTACGAGGCGAACGTCGACCGCGACATCGCCGTGTTCGTGCTCGAGCCGCGCTGAGCGCGACGACCGTCAGAGCCACCGCCGCCAACGTCGAGAGAAGGAGCAAGCGAATGGCCTCCCCCACATCCACCGAGCAGCTGATCAGCGGCGTCGACTTCCTCGCGCTGCCGACGCACGACCTGCCCGCCTCGGCCGAGTTCTACGGCGAGAAGCTCGGCCTGCGCCGCTCCGTCTACATGCCCGAGCGCAACTACGCCGAGTTCGAGACCGGCAACCTGACGCTCAGCATCGTCGATGCCGAGAAGATGGGGCTCGGGCACAACCCGATACGCCACCAGGTCGCCCTGCACGTCGACGACGTCGAAGCGGCGCGCAAGACGCTCGAAGCGCGCGGCGTCACCTTCAACGGCGAGACCTTCGACACCGGCGTCTGCCACATGGCCCTGTTCGACGATCCCGAAGGCAACGCGCTGATGCTGCACCACCGCTACGCGCCGCGCGCCGACTCCTAAAAGACCGCGCGAAGGCCTTGATCGGAGCCGTCGATCGACTAGCCTGATGTCATGTTCTTCGCGCGCAAAAACGTCGAGATGATCGACGCCGCTTCAGCGCTTCCCGGACGCGAGCAGCCGCTGCCGGTGCCCGAGCGCCACGAGGTCCTCGGTACGCCGCTGAAGGGCCCCTTCCCCGACGGCGTCGACACGGCGATCTTCGGCATGGGCTGCTTCTGGGGCGCCGAGCGCGTCTTCTGGGAGACGCCCGGCGTCTACACGACGGCGGTCGGCTACGCCGGCGGCTTCACGCCGAATCCGACCTACGAGGAGGTCTGCAGCGGGCGCACCGGCCACACCGAGGCCGTGCTCGTCGCATTCAACGTCGAGCAGGCTTCCTACGAGGACATGCTGAAGCTCTTCTGGGAGGGTCACGACCCGACGCAGGGCATGCGCCAGGGCAACGACGTCGGCTCGCAGTACCGCTCGGCGATCTACTGGAACAGCGAGCCGCAGCATCAGGCCGCCGAGGCATCGCGCGCGGCCTACCAGCAGACGCTGACGCAAGCGGGCTACGGCGAGATCACGACCGAGATCGCCGAGGCCGGCCCGTTCTACTACGCCGAGGACTACCACCAGCAGTACCTCGCGAAGAACCCGAACGGCTACTGCGGGCTCGGCGGCACCGGCGTCAGCTGCCCGATCGGTCTGACCGCCTCCAGCTGAGACGCCCCGGCCGTCGCGTCGCGCAGCACGACGCTGCGCGCCGTCCTCAGCCCTCCGAGTCCGTCGTAGCTCGCAGTTTGCCGCGCGCTGCGATCAGCACCTCGCGCGCCGCGTCGACGATCTGCTCGTCGCTCGTCATCCGGCCGTTCGGAAAGCACTCGAGATCGGCCATCGTCAGGTCGAAGCGAGCGAACGCGTCGGGCATCGCCAGGTCATAGCCGCCGTAGCCCCAATAACGCACCAGCGCGAGGAGCTGATGACCCGACCACGGCGCCGGCATCGCCTCCTCGAGCACGCGCTCGGCCGCCCGCTCGATCGCCGCCAGCAGCAGCGCTTCTGCGTCGCGGTCGCCGCCCATCGTCCTCAAGCTAGCTGACGTCCGGCGCGACCGGACTTAAACGGAGCGGCCCCGCCGAAGCGGGGCCGCAGTCCGTCGTAGGAGACCCGGAGCACGCCCGCGGGGATGGGGCGCGCTCCGGATCCCAGACCTCCCGCCTACGCGCCAGACGGCGCGGGGCTGGGCTGCCACGCCGGCGGCGCGTGCGGACCGCCGAGCGTCGGAACGTCCGAGGGGTAGACCTCGTTGCCGTGGATCGCGTGATCTCCGATCTCGAGCTCTTCGTCCGAGAGCCTGAGTGGGATGAAGATGCCCACGATCTTCAGCAGGATGAACGTCATGATTCCGCTGAAGCAGATCACCCAGGCCGCAGTCAACGCCTGCCACCCGAGCAGTTTCCAGCTCCCGTGCATGACGCCGGCGAAGCCCGGCAGGTTTTCCGCGCCACCGCCCGCGCCGATGTACTCGACCACGTGCGGATCGGCGAACACTCCGACCAAGCAGACCGCCCATCAATCCGGCGATCCCGTGGGTATAGATCACCCCCAGCGTGTCGTCCACGCTCCGGAAGATCGGCGCTCGGCTGAGGAAACGGATCGCGAACCAGACGATCGTCGAGGCGATGATGCCGATCGCACCTGCGCCCCATCCGTTGACGAAGCCGGCCGCCGGCGTGATCGCCACCAGCCCGGTGATCATCCCGTTGACCGAGCCGATCAGCGACGGCTTGTCGCGGAAGATGTAGTCCCACGCGATCCAGACGAGCATCGCCACAGCGGTACACAGGTTCGTGTTGACCACGGCAGCTGACGCGTTCGCGCCTGCGTAGTAGGAGTCTCCACCGTTGAAGCCGTTCCATCCGAGCCACAGCAGACCGGCGCCGACCGCCACCATCAGCAGGTTGTTCGGCGCGTCGACCTCGCGATCTCGTTGCAATCGTGGTCCGATCACCGCCGCGGCAACGAAGCCCGAGATGCCTGCCGCAAGGTGGATCACGTATCCACCGGAGTAATCCAACGCACCGTGGAACGCGAAGTACCCGCCGCCCCAGATCAGGAACGCGTTGATCGTGTAGACGAACGTGATCCAGAGCACGACGAACGGGATCCAGGCCTTGAAGTTGATCCGCCCGAGCACCGATCCCAGCATCAGGATCGGCGTGATCGCGGCGAACACGAACTGGAAATAGACCAGCGACGCCTCCGGGAAATGGAACGCCGGGCCCGTCGTGATCGACGGAATGATCGCCTGGCCCTCCTCAGCGCCGGCGGACAGGACGGTGCCTGACTTCCCCCAGAAGCTGTCGAAGAACCCGTGGCCGCTTCCGATCGGGCTTCCGAAGCCCATCTTGAACGCCCACAGCACCCACGCGACCAACACGAGCGAGAACGCCACGAAAGTGAGCATCATGCTGTTGACCGACCAGCGCTTTTGCATCACGCCGCCGTACAGGACCGCGAGGCCCGGAAGGCTCATCAGGCCGACGAACGTCGCGGCGGTCATCTGCCACGCGTTGTCGCCCGCTACGAGCCAGTGTGGGTATGCGTTCCAGGACATATGCCTCCTACTTGTTTGTGGAGTGACCCCCCCGCTCAACGCATGCGACCGGGCGCGCCAATTGCAACGCCACATGAAAACGCCAGCCGCGAACACCCGCCAGGGACAGACTGGCCAACACTTCCGCACAGGCTTTCGACACCTGTATAGGTGCCCTCGCGCGGAGCGCCCTGGCCGACCGAGGTCAGTCGCTCGCGAGGAGCCGCAGAGCGCTAGTCACGCGTCGCGAACGGAAATCGAGCGCCTTCGCACGCGCGCCGCAGCTGCGGCGCGAGTCCCTCATCGGCATGCGCCGAAGCACACAGCGTCCTGGCGCGCGCTCCGCAGGCATGGATCCGTGCGCCGCCGAGCGTGCTCGCGAAAGTGACTTCGACGCAGTCCTTGCGCGCCGGAGCGCCGCTCGTCAGCCCATAGGCGACGAGCGCGAGCGCGGCGACGACGATCAGCGCCAGCACCGCTCCGACGGCCGTCTTCTCGCGCCGCCCCCACTGCAGCGGCGTAGACAGGCGCTTCTGTCGCGCCTCCATGATCATCGCGCGAGACTAACGCCTGCGAGCGGCGCGCAGCCGGGCGGCGCTCGGCGCCGGCCTAGGACTCAGTCGCCGGCGCGGCCGGCGACTCGACCTTCGCCGGGTCGAACGCGAGCGCAGCCGAGTTGATGCAGTAGCGCTGCCCATCCGGCCCCGGGCCGTCGTCGAAGACGTGGCCGAGATGGCCGCCGCAGGCGCGGCAGAGCACCTCGGTACGGCGCATGAACAGGCTGTTGTCGGGACGCAGCTCGACCGCCTCGGCAACGGCCGGCTCGGTGAAGCTCGGCCAACCGGTGCCGGATTCGAACTTCGTGTCGGCGTCGAACAGCTTTGCGCCGCAGGCCGCACAGCGGTAGTCGCCGGCGTCCTTGTTGTAGACGTACTCGCCGGTGAACGGCGGCTCGGTGCCCGCCCGGCGAAGCACGTCGTACTGCTCGGGCGTCAACTCGCGACGCCACTCCTCGTCTGACTTGACCACGGCGCGATCGTCGCTCATACGCTCGTTTTAGCACGACGAACGCGATCGCGCGCGCAGGCGCGCAGACGCGTCCTCGGGCACGCCCGCCGGCACCGTCGCGGCGACTCGAGCTGCTATCGTGATCCTTACGTTCACGTCAGGTTATATTCGACAACCGAAGCAGAGGAGCAGCGCTCCGATGGGCATGAGATCACTCGTAGGCAGCAGCAGCGACGGCCAGCGCGACAGGCGCTTCGGCGTCGACGCCGGGCACCACAACTACCGCTGGTGGGCGCTCTCCTGCACGAGCCTCGGCATGCTGCTCGCAGCGACCAACTCGGGCACGCTGATCATCGCGCTGCCCGACCTCGAGCGCTCGCTGCACGCGAGCCTGCTTGCGCTCGTCTGGGTGATCCTCGCCTACCTGATCGCAGCGACCGTGCTCGTGCTGACGGCCGGACGCCTCAGCGATCTGTTCGGGCGCAAGCGCGCCTACGTCGGCGGCTTCGTCGTGTTCGCGCTGGCCTCGCTCGGCGCGGGCTTCTCGCCCGATGCGACCGTGCTGATTCTCTGGCGGATCCTGCAGGGCATCGGTTCGGCCTTCCTCTTCGCGAACGCCGCCGCGCTCGTCACCGACGCCTTCCCGAAGGAGGAACTCGGCCTGGCGATGGGCGCCAACACGATGGTCGCCGCGATCGGCCTCGTGCTCGGGCCGGTGCTGGGCGGCGCGCTCGTCGCGATCTCCTGGCACTGGGTCTTCTGGTTCAACGTGCCGTTCGCCCTCGCCGGCGCCGCCTGGGGTGGCCTGATCCTGCGCGAGCTCGCCAAACCTGACTCCGTGCGCGGCTACGACGCGCTCGGAACCGTCACCTTCATCGTCGGTCTCACCGGGCTCGTGCTCGGCGTCTCCAAGGGCGGACTGAGCGGCTGGGATGACTCGGTCGTGATCGCCGGCCTCGCCGCAGCGGTCGTGCTGCTGCCGATGTGGGTGCTGATCGAGCGCCGCTCGCGCGCGCCGATGCTCGACCTCAAGATCTTCCAGAACCGCCTGTTCGCGGCCGCCAGCGCCGCCGCGTTCATCAACGGCCTCGCGCGGTTCGCGCTGATGTTCCTGTTCGTCTTCTACTACCAGGGCGCCCAGGGCAACACGCCGATCACCGCCGGCGTCAAGCTGATCCCGCTCGCGCTCGGAATGCTGATCGCCTCTCCCATCGCCGGCATCTACGCCGACCGCCACGGCTCGCGCGCGCTCGCGGCGATCGGCATGCTCGTCAGCGCTGCCGGCCTCGCCGCGATGACGACCCTCGAGGTTCACAGCCCCTACTGGCAGAGCGCCCTGTGGCTGGCGCTGGTCGGCGTCGGCTCGGGCATGTTCAACAGCCCCAACACCGCCGCGATGATGGGCGTCGTGCCCGCCAAGCGCCGCGGCGTCGCGGCCGGTGCGCGGACGCTGCTGCAGAACACCGGCGCCGTCCTGTCGATCGCGTTCGTGCTGGCGATCGTCACCGCCTCGATTCCCAAAGCGACGCTGTTCGCGATCTTCTCCGGTGTCAGCAAGGGCCTCTCGCCGGAGAAGCTCGCGCCGTTCATCGCAAACATGCACACGGCGCTGTGGGTGCTCGCGGCGGTCTCGTTCATCGGCGTGTTCGTCTGCCTGCTGCGCCCCGCACACCAGAGCACTGACAGCCAGACGGCGAGCAGCCCTCGGCGATCGAGCCGTGGGAGGAAGCGCTCGCCGACGAGGCCGGCGTGCCGGGACGTGACGAGACCGAGCGGGACCCGGCGCTCCCCGCCGAAGCCACGGTCAGAATCCGCGCATGAGCACGCGAGCCAATCCGCAAGGCCCGTCGCAGCCGTCCGATACAGCGAGCGCGAACATGCGCATCGGCGACGTCGCGCGCGCCGTCGGAACGACGCCGCGCACGATCCGCTACTACGAGGAGATCGGCCTGCTCCCCGAGTCCTCGGCGCGGCCGGCCGGCCAGCATCGCCTGTACGCCGAGGCCGAGGTCGAGCGGCTGCGCGAGGTGATGCGCCTGAAAGAGCTGCTCGGCGTCTCGCTCGAGGAGCTGAAGACGCTGCTCAGCGTCGAGCAGGCGCGCGCCGACGTGCGCGCGCAGCTGCAGCGCGAGGACGTCGACCCCGAGCGACGGCGCGAGCTGCTCAGCGAAGCACTCGGCCACCTCGACCGCCAGCTCGAGCTCGTCCGCCATCGCGCCGGCGAGCTCGCCAAGCTCGAGCGCGAGCTGGCCGACACGCGCAAGCGCGTGCAGCGCAGGATTCGCGAACACGACGCCGCGGCGAGCGGCTCGTTCCCGCCGGCAGCCCAGTCCGTTTCCTAGCCCGAGGAGGTCCGCGATGGCGAGCATCGAGGTAACGCCCAGCCCGCGAGGCGTGCCGGGCGCGGTCAGCGATCCGACGCGCATCAACGGCGAAGAGCTGACGTACGCCGGCGCCGGCGGAACGCCCGTCAACGGCTACCTCGCGCGCCCCGCCGACGCCGCCAGCCATCCGGGCATCGTCGTGATCCACGAGGCCGGCGGCCTGAACGAGCACATCCGCGACGTCGTCAACCGCTTCGCCAACATCGGCTTCGTCGCGCTCGGCGTCGACCTCTACACGCGCGAAGGCGGCCCTCCGCCGGCCGGCGACATGCCCGCGATCATGCAGCGGCTCTTCTCGATCTCCGACGAGACCGTGCTCGGCGACCTCGAGGGCGCCGCCGACCATCTCCGCTCGCTCGACGGCGTGACGGGCCGGATCGGCTGCATCGGCTTCTGCATGGGCGGCCGCTACACGCTGCTGTTCGCCTGCGCCTCGGACCGCCTGAACGCCGCCGTCGACTGCTGGGGAGGCTTCATCGATCGCGCGACGCCGCAGGAGCGCTCGACGCCCGAGCGCCCGACGCCGCCACTCGAGCTGGCCGAGCAGCTGACATGCCCGCTGCTCGCCGCCGTCGGCGCCGAGGACGAGAACCCCTCGCCCGAGCTGGCCGAGCAGCTTCGCGAGCGCGCTGAGCGCAGCGGCCAAGAGGTCAAAGTCGACGTCTACGAGGGCGCCGGTCACGCGTTCTTCGCCGACTACCGCCCGACCTACCGGCCCGAGCCGGCCGCCGAGCTGTGGCGCGAGCTGGTGCCGTTCCTGCAGCGCCACCTGCAGGCCGGCTAGCGCAGCCCGGCGGCAGCCGCGTCTGCCGTTCGTCCGGCGCACCGCCGATGCGTTCATATAGTGCGATGCGGCAGCGCCGCCCCGCACTCGAGCTGGGCCGCGCCGAGGGCGAGACGAGCGAGAGGAGGTAGCCGTGGAGCGCAAGTGGTGGACGTTGATCGCGGTCTCCGTAGCGATCTTCATGCTGCTGCTCGACATCACGGTCGTGAACGTCGCGCTGCCCGACATCCAGCGCTCGCTGCACTCGAGCTTCTCCGACCTGCAGTGGGTCGTCAACGCCTACTCGCTGACGCTCGCCGCGTTCCTGCTCACCTCCGGCGCGCTCGCCGACCGCTTCGGCCGGCGCCGCCTGTTCACGATCGGCCTCGTCATCTTCACGGTCTCCTCGGCCGTCTGCGGGCTGTCCGGCTCGCCGCTCGCGCTGAACCTCGCGCGCGCCGTGCAGGGCACCGGCGGCGCGATGATGCTCGCGACCTCGCTCGCGCTGATCGCCGGCGCGTTCCACGGCAAGGAGCGCGGCGTCGCGTTCGGCGTCTACGGCGGCGTGATCGGCGCCGCCGTCGCCGTCGGCCCGGTCGTCGGCGGATTGATCACCTCGGGCATCGGCTGGGAATGGATCTTCTTCGTCAACGTGCCGATCGGCATCGCCGCCGTCTACCTCACGCTCACGCAGGTCTCCGAGTCGCGCGACCCGAACGCGCACGGCGTCGACTGGCAGGGGCTCGTGACGTTCTCCGGCTCGCTGTTCCTGCTCGTCTTCGCGCTGATCGAGGGCAACGAAAAGGGCTGGGGCTCGACGCGGATCGTCGGCTTCCTCGATCGCCTCGCTCGTGCTGATCGTCCTGTTCGTGATCGTCGAGCGCCGCCAGCAGCGCCCGATGCTCGACCTCACGCTGTTCCAGAAGCCCGCCTTCGCCGGCGCGAGCATCGTCGCCTTCAGCATCTCCGCCTCGATGTTCGCGATGTTCCTCTACCTCACGCTCTACATCCAGGACGTGCTCGGCTACGGCCCGCTCGCCGCCGGCGTGCGCTTCCTGCCGATCACGCTCGTCTCGTTCTTCGTCGCACCGATCTCCGGGCGCCTGTCCGTGCGCGTGCCCGTGCGGCTGCTGCTCGGCGGCGGCCTGTTGCTCGTCAGCATCGGCCTGTTCACGATGACCGCCGTCGACGCCAGCTCCGGCTGGACCGTGCTCGTGCCCGGCTTCCTGCTCGGCGGCGTCGGCATCGGCCTGATCAACCCGCCGCTCGCATCGACCGCCGTCGGCGTCGTGCACCACTCGCGCAGCGGCATGGCCTCGGGCATCAACAACACCTTCCGCCAGGTCGGCATCGCAACCGGCATCGCCGGGCTCGGCGCGATCTTCCAGCACGAGATCCCGCAGAAGACACACGCCGCGCTGGCGGCTACCGCGCCCGGACGCGAAGTGCTGCGCAGCGGCCCCGACAAGCTGAAGACGGCGCTCGTCTCCGGCGAAGTGCAGCAGATCGCCAGCAAGCTGCCGGGCAACGCGCGCGCCGCGCTCGCGCACGCCTATCGCGTCGGCTTCACCGGCGCCTTCACGAGCATCCTCGAGATCGCCGCCGATCGTCGCGCTCGTCGGCTGCGTGCTCGCGCTCGCGCTCGTCCGCAGCCGCGACTTCGTCGCCTCCGAACCGGCAGCGACGCCGAGCGGCGGCGAAAGCGGCGAGCCGGCGCCGGTCGTCGCAGCGTAGGCCGCGACCGCTGCCCTCACACGACGCGCCCGCTTGCCACAGCGCGACACATCCGGCCGGCTTCGCCGGCAATCGAAAAATCAGTCGACGCGCCGCTCGTAGCCAGCGCAGCTCAGCACCGGAACGCGCGGATAGCGCGGATAAGCTGGATCGACTCGCGAGAGCTTGCACAGCGAGAAGACGGAGCCGCGCGTATTGCGCACCTCCTGCTGGTGCTCGCACGTATCGCACAGTCCCGCCTGCGCGCCCCTGCGCTGCTCCCGGCTGGGCGTCGTCGGACATGCGGCACAGCTTAGGCGCCGGCGGCGCGCGCCGCGTCCGTCTCGCCGCGCATCGCGCCTGCGATAATCGTTGACTAAGCAACTATGAACACATTCAACCGACTGCTCGGATTTCTGCGCCCCTACAAGCGAGGCCTGATCGCCTCGTGGGCGCTCGCCAGCCTCGCGATGGTCGTGACCGTGCTGATCCCGCACTTCACCGGCTCGGCCGTCGAAGCGATCAAGCACGGCGACACGCACGCGCGCCAGCACGAGCTCGCGCTGCGCGCGCACGACCGCCACACGCTGTTCGTGCTCGCGCTCGTGATCGTCGCGATCGTGCTCGCGCGCTGGCTTCTGACCTACGCGCGGCGGATGATCGCCGGGCGGATCTCGCTGGCGATCGAATTCGACCTGCGCGAGCTGATCTACGGGCACCTGCAGCGCCTCGAGCTCGGCTTCTTCGACCACCAGCAGACCGGCCAGCTGATGTCGCGTGCGACCGTCGACCTGCAGGCCGTGCGCTTCTTCCTCGGCTACGGGCTCGTCTTCATCCTGCAGTCGATCCTGACGCTGCTGCTGGCCGGCGTCGCGATGATCCTGATCAACCCCGAGCTCGGCCTGATCGCGATGGCGCCGACGCCGTTCGTCGTGTTCATCTCACAGCGCTACGGGCGCACCGCGCGCCCGGCGATCCAGGAGGTCCAGCAGCGGATCGGCGAGCTGACCGCCGACGCCGAGGAGAACATCTCCGGCGTTCGCGTCGTCAAGTCCTTCGCGCGCGAGCCGCAGCAGCTGCAGCGCTTCCGCCACAGCGTCTCGCGCGTGTTCGACCAGTCGATGGTCGCGACGCGCCTGGAGGCGAAGTTCAACCCGGCGATCGGCTTCCTGCCGCAGCTCGGCCTCGCCGCAGTGCTGCTGATCGGCGGCAACCGCGTGATCCACGCGCACCTGACGATCGGTCAGTTCACGCAGTTCTACCTCTACCTGAACATGCTGATCGGCCCGATGCGCTCGCTCGGCGTCACGCTCGGCCTGGCCCAGCGCGCGACCGCCTCCGGCGCGCGCATCTTCCAGGTGCTCGACCGCGAGCCGCGCATCGTCGCGCCGCCGGACGCGCCGCCGCTGCCGCCCGGCAACGGCCACGTCGAGTTCCGCGACGTCACGCTGCGCTACGACGAAGGCGACGACTTCGGCGCCGTGCACGCCGGCCCGCGCGAGCTCTCACTCGACAACGACAGCGACGGCAACCGGCTCGCCGCGCGCGCCGCGCGCCCGGTCCTCAGCGACGTCAGCCTCGACGTGCCGGCCGGCACGAACGTCGCGCTCGTCGGCGCCACCGGCTCGGGCAAGACGAGCCTCGTCTCGCTGATCTCGCGGCTGTACGACGCGAGCGCCGGCGCGGTCCTGCTCGACGGCGCCAACGTGCGCGACGTCGATCTGCAGCTCGCTGCGCCACGCCGTCGCCGTCGTCAGCGACGACCCCTTCCTGTTCTCGGCGAGCGTCGCCGAGAACATCGCCTACGGCCGCCCCGGCGCCAGCCGCGAGGAGGTCGAAGCGGCCGCTCGCCGCGCGCAGGCCTACGACTTCGTCGCGCGCCTGCCGCAAGGCTTCGACACGCGCGTCGGCGAGCGCGGGCTGTCGCTGTCCGGCGGCCAGCGCCAGCGCCTGGCGATCGCTCGCGCGCTGCTCGCCGACCCGCGCGTGCTGATCCTCGACGACGCGACCTCGGCCGTCGACGCCTCGACCGAGCAGAGCATCAAGCTGGCGCTCGACGAGGCGATGGCCGGGCGCACGACGTTCGTCATCGCGCACCGCCTCTCGACGATCTCGCTGGCCGATGAGATCGTCGTGCTCGACCGCGGGCGGATCGTCGCGCACGGCGACCACGAGCACCTGCTCGGAGTCTCCGAGCTGTATCGCGAGATCGTCGAGAAGGGTCTGCCCGACCAGGTCTTCATGACGCGCAAGCCGCTCGAGCGCGAGGTCAGCGGGCTGTGAGCCCGGCAGTCGGCAGAGGGCCCGGAGGTGGGCGCGGCGGCGGCCCGCAGTGGGACGGCGAGCGCGCCAGCAAAGGCACGCGCGGGCGCAACCTGCGCGGGCTGCTCGGGCTGCTGCGGCCCTACCGCCTGCGCGCAGCGCTGACCGTCGTCGCGCTCGTGCTCGGCACCGCCGCCTCGCTCGCCCCGCCGCTGCTCGCGCGCGCGGCGATCGACGACGGCATCGAACGCCACGACTTCAACAAACTGGTGCTCGTCGTCATCGCCTTCTTCGTCTCGGCGCTGATCGTCTGGGGCATGACCTACGCGCAGACCTACCTCGTCGGCTGGGTCGGCCAGCGCGCGCTCGCCGACCTGCGCATCCGCATCTTCCGCCACCTGCAGACGCTGCCGATCGGCTTCTACGAGAGCCGCCCCGCCGGCGTCTTGATCTCGCGCATGACCAACGACGTCGAGGCGCTCGACTCGCTCGTCACCGACTCGGTCGTGACGCTGTTCCAGTCGGGCCTGACGCTGATCGGCACCGTCGGCATCCTGCTCTACCTCGACGTCAAGCTCGCGCTGATCACCTTCTGCATCCTGCCGCTCGTGCTCGCCGGCTCGCTGTGGTTCCGGATCGTCTCCGCCGGCGCCTTCCGCCGCACGCGCGAGACGATCGGCGCGATCACCGCCTACCTGCAGGAGACGCTGTCCGGCATCCGCGTCGTGCGCAGCTTCGCTCAGGAGCCCGTTCACGAGGCGCAGTTCTCAGAGCTCAACGCCGAGAACGTCGACGCGAACATGACGACCGTCAAGCTCAACGCCGCCTACTTCCCGTCGGTCGAAATGCTCTCCGGCGTCGCCGTCGGGCTGATCGTCCTGTACGGCGGCTACCAGGCGATCGACGGCAGCATCTCGATCGGCACGATCGTCGCCTTCGTCGCGGCGCTGTCGAACCTGTTCGAACCGATCCAGCAGCTCTCCCAGCTCTACGCCACCTACCAGTCCGGCATGGCCGCGCTCGAGAAGATCTTCCAGCTGCTCGACGAGCGCCCCGACCTGCAGGACCGCCCCGACGCGATCGAGCTCGGCCGGATCGCCGGCGAGGTCGACTTCGACGACGTCTCCTTCGCCTACAAGAAGCGCCGTGGCGATGACACCGAGGAGCAGGTGCTGGCGCTCGACCACGTCAGCCTGCAGATCCCGCCCGGGCAGACCGTCGCACTGGTCGGCGCGACCGGCGCCGGCAAGTCGACGATGGCCAAGCTGATCGCCCGCTTCTACGACCCGACGGCAGGCGCCGTGCTCGTCGACGGCCACGACCTGCGCGCGGTCACGAGCCGCTCGCTGCGCTCGCAGATGGGAATCGTGCCGCAGGAGGCCTTCCTGTTCTCGGGCAGCGTCGCCGAGAACATCGCCTTCGGCCGCCCCGACGCCGACGCCGATCAGATCCGCGCCGCCGCCGCCGCCGTCGGCGCCGAGGAGTTCATCGCCGAGCTGCCGAACGGCTACGACACCGAAATCGGCGAGCGCGGAACGCAGCTGTCGGCCGGCCAGCGCCAGCTGATCGCCTTCGCTCGCGCGCTGATCGCCGATCCGCGCATCCTCGTGCTCGACGAGGCGACCTCCAACGTCGACCTGCACTCCGAGGCGCGCATCGAGCAGGGCCTGCGCCGGCTGCTCGCCGGGCGAACCTCGATCGTCATCGCCCACCGCCTCTCGACGATCCGCCAAGCCGGCCGGATCGTCGTGCTCGAGCACGGCCGGATCGCCGAGCAGGGCACGCACGACGAGCTGATCGAGGCCGAAGGGCGCTACTTCGAGCTGTATCGCGACTGGGCTGCGCAGGCCGCCGCCTGAGCCGCTCTCGGCGGCGCTGAAAAGCGTCCGGCGCCTGCCTGGGAGGCAGAAACCCGCACTATCCTCCGGCGCGATGGCGTCCGAGCGTGAGAGCTTTGAGCTCCGGAGCTTCCAGCGGAGCGACGAGGACGGCGTTCTGGCACTGCTCGACGAGGGCTTTGGCGGCTGGTCGCCGCAGGATCAGCTCGTGCCGCGCGACTTCTTTCGCTGGAAGATGCACGAGATGCCCGTTCGGCAGCGCGAAGATGCTGGTCGCCGACGCCAACGGAACGATCGTCGGCTTCCTGGCGCTTCTGCCTTGGCAGTTCCTGCTCGACGGCGCGACCGTCGACGCCGTGCGCGAGGCCGACATCGTCGTCAAAGCCAGCAGCCGCCACAGCGGCGTCTTCGGCGCCCTGTCGCGCGCCTCGTTCGGGCAGCTCCCGAGCGAAACCAGGCTCACCTGGAACAACCCGAACCAGCTGAGCCTCGAGGCGACATTGCGTCGCGGCAAGCTCCCCGTCACCGTCACCAGGTTCGTCCGAGCACGGCCCGCGTCCGGGCGGCTCGCGCGGCGCGGCGCGGCGCGAATCGAAGACGAGCTCGTCAGCGCCGCTCTTCAGAGCGCGGCGGACGTCTCCTGGCTGGAGCGCGCCGTCATGTCGCGATCGCGCCTCTCCACGCCGAAGAGCGCCGCCTACCTGAACTGGCGCTACGGAACGTTCGAGAAGTACCGCGCCGTGCACGACGACGCGGGCATCGCGATCTTCGAGGTTCACGAAGGGAGAGCCGGACCGCACTGCGAGATCGCCGAGCTGCTCGTCAGAGAGGGCGGCCGGCGCGGAGCGGCGCGGCTGCTTCGACAGGTCGAAAGCGTGGCCGGCGCGAGCGTCCTCAGCTGCAACTTCGCCTCGCGCGCCGACGCGCTTGCGCACGGCTTCATCCCGCGAGGCAGCGCGACCATCACCTACCGGCCCAGCCCGCTCGGCGGACCCGACGAGGATCTGCGAGCCGCGTCATGGGCGATGTCGCGCGGCGACCTCGACCTGCTCTGACCCGCCATCGCAGCGCGAGTCCAGGTCATGCCTCGATCCTAGTCGCAGAGCCAGATCTCAGCGATCCGAGCGGCCGCCGCGCGGCGGTTCGAGGGCGGCCGCGTGCCGGAATGAGGGCGCACCGCCGGCGCCGCGCCTCGCCGAACTGCGCGCCGCCGCCTCTGCTGTCGAGATAATCGATTCGTGCCACCGATCGCCACGCTGCCGTTCACGACCTCACACGCCGAATGGCTGGGGCTGGTTGTCGGCGTGATCAGCCTGATCGGCATCGGCGGCGTCGTCTCGATGCTGATCTGCCACCACGACGGCTGCCTTCGGCGCGGACGCTTCCGCTACGGGCACTACCGCCTCTGCCACATCCATCACCCGCACGTCCCGAGCGACGGCAAGATCACCGACGAGCACATCCGCAAAATGGGCGAACGGCTCGAGCGGCTCGGCGCTGACGCGCAGGAAGAGGCCGTCGTCGCAAAGCCGCCGTTGCTGCAAAACCGGCCAGCGGCAAACCCGCGCCCGGATGAGCCACTCCTCCCGTCACAGCGCCTTATGATCGCTGCCGTGAGCGGCACGCGGCCGAATGTCTTCGCCGAGAGGTTCAGCAGGGAGCGCTCCGGCCTGCGCGCCGAGCAGGTCGTGAAGGCAGCAGGCGGCGAGTTGCTCGGCGGAACGCTGTACGAGCTGGCTCCGCGCCACGAGGGCGTCCCGCTGCACATCCACCACGGAATGGAGGAGCTGGCGATCGTGATCTCCGGCCGGCCGACGCTGCGGACGCTCGACGGCGACTCCGAGCTCGCGCCCGGCGACGTCGTCGCCTTCCCCCGCGGTCGCCGGGGCGGCCACACGCTGGCAAATCGAACCGACGAGCCGGTGCGTTACCTGATGGTCTCCAACAAGGTGATGCCCGAGCTGGTCGAGTATCCCGAGGACGGCACGATCCGCGCCGTGACGCGAAGCCGGTTCGACCCGCCCGAGGCGGGCGAAGACCCCGCCGACCGCGTGAACCTGCTGTTCAAGCGCTCCGACGCCGAGCAGCAGTAGCTCGGCCCCCGACGCAGGAGCACCTGAGGCGTCGCGCGTCCCGTGGCCGCATCTCCGAACCCTCGCCGGGACTTCATCCCTGCCCTTGACTTCAAGCGCTTGAGGTATGTCAAGGTGGCCTCATGACGACTCTCACGATCCAAATGTTTCCCGGCGCAGCGGGCTGAGCGGGCCGACGCTGCGCTACTACGAGGAGGTCGGGCTGATCGGTCCGGTCGCCCGCGACCCGAGCAGCAGGCACCGCCGCTATCGCGAGGAGGACCTCGATACGTTGCAGGTGCTCGCGTGCCTGCGCGCGATGGGCGTCGGGATCGAGGAGATGCGCACCTACCAGGCCAACCGCGAGCTTGGGCACGCCAAGGCGGGTGAGCAGCGCGATCTGCTGCTGCGGCACGCCGAGCGGGTCGAGGCCGAGATCGAGACGCTGCGCATGCACCTCGACTACCTACGGGCGAAGGCGGCGCTCTGGGACGCCCGCAGCCGTGAGGATGCGGACGCGGAAGCTGAGGCGAACTCGCAGGTGCAGAAAGTGCTCCCACGACTGGAGGAGGTGGTGCTCGGATGAGCTCCAAGGTGTTGGTAACAGGCGGGTCCGGATATCTGGGCACGCAGTTGATCGCGGCGTTGCTGCGTGATGGGCGTGAGGTGCGCGCGACGGTGCGTTCCCTGGATGCCGAGGAAGCTGTGCGTGCGGCCGTGCGCCGCGGTGGTGTGGACGACACCGGCATCGAGCTGGTGGCAGCAGATCTGAGCTCCGACGACGGCTGGCCGGCCGCGCTCGAGGGTGTGGAGGAGGTCCACCACGTCGCCTCGCCGATCCCGTCCTGCCCAGCCCAAGGACCCGGACGAGCTGATCGTCCCCGCCCGCGAGGGCACGGTGCGTGTGCTGAAGGCAGCGCGGGACGCCGGCGCGCGCAGGGTGGTGCTGACCTCCTCGTTCGCGGCGGTCGGCTACTCGCCCAAGGCAGTCCGCGACTACACCGAGGAGGACTGGACCGACCCCGACACGCCAGGATTGCCCCCCTACCCGCGCTCCAAGGCGATCGCCGAGCGTGCCGCCTGGGATTTCATCGAGTCCGAAGGAGGCGACACCCAGCTGGTGGTGATGAACCCGACATTCATCGCCGGCCCGTCGCTGGTGTTGGCACTGCGCTCGACGCTGACCTACTTCAAGGCGATCATCGAGGGCACGATGCCGGCGCTGCCACGCCAGCGCTTCGGCGTCGTCGACGTGCGCGATGTCGCCGACGCGCACATCACGGCGATGGCCACTCCTGCCGCCGCCGGGAAGCGCTACCTGCTGTTGGCGGACGGCCCGACGATCACCTGGCTGGGGCTGGCACAGATCCTCCGCGACCACCTCGGCCCTGCAGGCGAGCACGTCACAACCGACGAGGCGCCCGGCGAGGACCCGTCGCCGCTGACGATCCACAACGACCGCGCCAAGCAGGAGCTCGGCTGGCAACCACGCCCGGCCGAAACCACGATCGTCGAGACCGCCGAGAGCCTGCGCGACCTCGGCCTGCTGGAGAAACGATGACGGCCGACGATGACATTGCAGCTCTCCTGCTCACCCGCGCGACGGCAGACGGACCGCAACCGGCCCGACGGCTGAGCCGCGGTTCCTGCGGGATACTGGCCGGCGATGTCGGAGAACCTCGATCTCGTGCGCTCGATCTGCGAGCCTTTCGCGCGAGGAGACTGGAGTTCAATCGATTGGGTCGACCCCGAGATCGAGTTCGTGGTCGGAGACGGTCCTTTGGCGGGGAAGTGGACGGGCCTCGGCGGACTGATTGAAGGCTTCGGTGAAGTGCTTGGCGCTTACGACGACTACTGCACCGTGGCCGAGGAGTTCCGCGAACTCGAGGACGGGCGGATCCTGAAATTCCACAGCTACAGCGGTCGCGGTAAGACAAGTGGGATGGAGATTGGGCAGATGGAGGCGAAAGGAGCCGACCTCTTTGAGATTCGCGACGGCAAGGTCTCCCGGCTGGTCATCTACTTCGACCGCGCGGACGCGCTCGCAGATCTCGGCTTGGCGGAGTAGGCCATGTCGCGGGAGAACGTGGAGATGACCCGCCGAGGCTTCGAGCTCTGGAACGTCGCCATGGGAGGCGGCGACGAAGAGAGTCGGCGGTCGGCCCTGGGACAGATGGTTGAGAACTATCACCCCAACGCAGAGCTTGACTTCAGGCGCACACTGCCGGACTTCGCGCCGACGCGAGGCAGGGAGGCGATGATCTCCTGGACGGAGGGTGCCCGTGAAGTGTTCGGTGCAGTTCGCCTCGAGGCACTGGAGTACGTCGACGCGGGGGACGCTGTCTTGGTACGGGTCCGAATTGTCGTTCAGGGCGCTTCGAGTGGGGCGAGCGCGGGCGCAGAGTTCGTGTACCTGTTTCGATTCCGCGCTCGGCAGGTGATAGCCGCGACGACCTACCCGACCCGGCACGAAGCCCTCGAAGCCGTGGGGCTGGTGCAGTAGGCGATGTCGCTTCGAGCAGACGCAGCGCAGATCGCCAGCGGCTCTCCGCGGGCTTTGTCTCGAAACCGCACTCGAGGGCAGCACTGGCCCAAATCCTGCCCCGAGCTCGAGGCCAAGCGCCCCGTTGAACGCTGGACGCAACGTACTCCGGGACAGGGACTCGAACCGTGGTCAATATTCACGAGGATCCGATCGCCACACCGATCGCCAGGACGATCGCACCTCCCACCGTGACGACCAGGAGCGAGGAGCGCATGGAAACGTCCAGGAAGCGGTTGCGCACCCAGGCAATCACAAAAAGCTCGATAGCCACGACGACGCCGGCGACAGCCAGCGCGCGATGCACATCAGAGATCAGGAACGGAAGCGTGTGAAACAAGCCGCCCAGCGCCGTCGTACCGCCCGTGATCGAACCGCGCACGATCGCGGAGCCGCGGCCTGTCTGTTCGCCGGTGTCTGACAGCGCCTCGGACCAGCCCATGCTCACCCCCGCGCCGAGCGCGGTCGAGAAGCCCACCAACAGCGCCGTGTGCGAGTTCGCGGCGAGCGCCGCGGCGAAGATCGGGGCCAATGAGGAAACCGTGCCGTCGATCAATCCGACAAGCGCCGGCTGCACGACGCGCAAAATGAATTCCTGCTCGTCAGCGAAGCCCGCACGGCGGATCAAGCGACCGATCGGCCGGCTCGCGGTCTGCTCTCCCATGGCTGCCCTGTTATTTATCTCGTCACGCACACTACGCCAGTTCGTTGGCCCTGAGGGGACGGCTGCCTACGCACGCGGCCGCCTCGGCAACGCGTTTACGATCAAGGCGCCGCCGCGCCAACGCGCGAGGGCTTGTAGCTTCTCGGTCAGCGCCCGGCTGCCCGCTGCAGGTCAGCCGATCGGGCCGCCGGAGATCTCCGGCCGCGCATTCAGCGAATTCAGTTGTGACTCGAGCCTGAGCTAGGGCGATGGCCGCGCGCCTGGTTCGCCAGGCCTGGCGGCATTGGCGGCCTGTACACGTCCCTCCCAGACCGCTTTCGCGCCCAGATCGCCGGTTCTGAAGCACATGTAGCCGGCCGCGAGCGACAGCAGGACGAGCACGACCCCCAGCCCGGTGACGATCCAGCGCGGGGACAGCAACTCGTCCACGATCGTGAGGCCCGTCGGCATCCCTCCGGAGATTCGCTGCGCCGCGAACGTCACGATCACAGTAGCCGTGAAGACGACGTACACGATCGCGAGGATGTGCGCGGCGTGCGAGTGTTCAGAGATCAGTTCGGCGGCGTGACCCTGGAGCGCCAGCTCGCCGCGCAGCGCAGCGCCGGCCTGCATCGTGAGGAAGATCGAGCTCATCGCGACGATCGACACGACGGCCAGAGCGATCCCGTAGCGCGAGAGCCACTCGCGCTTGAGCACGAGTACGACGGCGGCGATTATCGTGACCGGGATCAGGATTACCGGCACATGCACGAACAGCGGATGCGCGGGCAAGCCGCTGTAGATAGTGGTGATCCGAATCGGCAGCGCGAGGAACCCGAGAACCCCGAGCAGCGTCAGTACAAACTCCGCGCGCCGCCAGTCAACGCCGCCTATCCCATCCGGTCTCACAGTTTCCGTGCTCACGATCGGCAGGGTATGGGACGCCGTAAGCCCGCTCTAAATATCGGATGAGAGAGCACTCATTCTCTATCTGCCGCCAAGTAGCGGCACCGGCCGATGCGGTCCTGGGCGTCGTCGGAGCATCTCACCGCCCGGGAATACGCCCCCCGGGAGCGGCTACCGGGCCGCCGGAACTGCACCGTGTAGCCGGTTCCGCCCCAACGGACCTGACGGGTGGAAGCCCGCCATCTCGATCTCGAGTCTCGCACCACCCTCCGGTGACTCCGTCAGGACGACCGTCCCCCCGTGCGCCGCAGCGATCGCGCGTACGATCGCCAGACCAAGTCCGGCACCGCCCGTGAGGCGATCACGAGCCTGATCGGTTCGGTAGAAGCGTCCAAAGACACGCTCGCGCTGCGTGATGTCGACGCCGGGACCGTTGTCATCGACGGTAAAGCGGATACGTCCACCCGGAAGGGACGCCACAAGCAAACGGACCAGGCCATCGCCCGGAGCGGTATGCGCAATCGCATTCTCTATCAGGTTGCGGAGGGCCTGCGCCAAGCGGTCTGGATCAGCACTCAACGTTCCCAGTGGGATCGCTCCGAGCTCGAACCGGCGATCTGCGATGACGCTGATGCCGTCCCACAACTCGGGCAGGAAGCTTGAGAGCTCAAGCGACTCCAGATGAAGGAACTGCGTCTCTTCACTCTTCGCCAGGAGGAGAAGATCATCGACTAGGCGTGACATTCGAGCGACCTCTCCCCGCACAAGCGCCTCGACCCGACGAATCTCCGCTATCGACGGTTCCGGCTCTGCCGCCAGGACCTCGAGCTGACCGCGGATCACGGTGAGCGGTGTCCGCAGCTCATGCGAGGCGTCCGCGACGAACGCTCGCTGCGCTGCAAACGCCTCGGTCAGGCGATCGAGCATGTAGTTAAAGGAATCGGTCAGCACTCGTACCTCGCGCGACTGCCCTCCCGGATCCTCTATTCGAGGGTGAAGCTCGCCGGCGTCAACCCGTGCGGCCACGTCGGCCATCCGTCGAAGCGGACGCGAAACGCGCGTCCCTATTAGGAAGGCCGCGAGCAGGGCTCCGGCAAGAGCGAGCGCTCCTGCGAGGACGAACGCGCGAGCCACGCTCGTCTGCGCGTGTCGCACACTCGACAGTGGCTCGCCAACTCCGACCGTTACTGGCAGCCCTCCGGCTAGATGCATGACACGCTTGAGCAACCGCATGTCGCCGACATCGGGTAGCGGCAAGGTCGAGTAGCCGGTCGGCACACTCAGGAGCCGCCGCGAGAGATCGTTCTCATGCGCCTGCTCGGCAACGGTCTCGCCGTTGTCGGGCACGTCGCTGCCGGCAAACAGCTCAGGACGGTTCGTCACCGTGCGCGCGCCCGGGATCATCACGAACAGGACAATCGAGCTCGCCGCGAAGGACTGATCGCCGACGTACTCGGCCGCCTCCTCGTGCGCGTGCTCGGGCGTGTCGGCATGTGCCTGCGAGAGCCCGTGCACGAGTCCGCTCGCATAGCCCGAGATCTCGCCGTCAATCTGTTTGCGCAGCTGCGTGCCGGTGCCGCGATAGACCGCGATGAAGGCGATGCCGGTGCACAGCAGCGTCACGAGCGCAACCCATCCCGCGAGGCGCCAGCGCAGGCCGGTGCGTCCCAGGCGTCGGCGCAGCCACTGCATCGTTCAGCCAGCGCCGCCGAGGCGATAGCCGACGGATCGCACTGTGTGGATCGGTACCGAACCGCCGGCCACGCCGAGCTTGCGCCGCAGGTAGCCGACGTAAACGTCCACGACATTCGTCGTCGGATCGTGCTCGTAGCCCCACACGGCGCTGAGGATCTGTTCGCGAGCGAGCACCTGGCCGCGGTGGCGCATCAGGTGGACGAGCAACTCGAACTCCGTCGCCGAGAGCGAGATCACGCGCCCGCCGCGGATCACGCGGCGCGTAAGCAGGTCGACCTCGATCCCCTCGACCTCAAGCGTGCTTGCCGACGCCTGCGTGATCACGCGCAGATGCGCGCGCACGCGTGCGACGAGCTCGGCGAGCGAGAACGGCTTCACGAGATAGTCGACCGCGCCGGCCTCGAGACCGGCGATCCTGTCCTCGAGCTCGCCGCGCGCGGTCAGCACGATCACTGGCATCGTCGGCCTCGCGCGGCGGAGCGCCTCGAGCACCTCCAGTCCCGGCCGGCCCGGCAGCATCAGATCAAGCACGACCGCGTCGAAGCCGCCGCCGAGACCGAGACGCTCACCGTCGAGCCCGTCCAGCGCCGCCTGCACGACAAACCCGGCGCCCTCCAACCCACGCGGGACGAAGTCGACGATGCCAGGCTCATCCTCGATCAGCAGCACGCGCGGCCCGTTCGGCGCGATCGCCGAGCGTTCCGACGTGCCACCCTCCTCGCGCTCATCACGCGTCGTCCCCGCCATCGCTCCAAGGATAGGTCGCCAGCACAAAGTCCCCGTAAAGCAGGGGTTTTGCGGAGAGGATTCTCATGAAGCGATTCTCACTCGAAGGTTAATCGCCGCTTACCGGCTCCATGCAGACTCGATCGATGGCAGTCGAACGGCGGGTACGCCGGTCCACCCTTATCGCTGGCCGCGCGTCACCGGCTGCTCGGCGGCGGCACGGGCGGCAACGAACGACTCACGTCGGTGACCGGCGCTGTGCTGATCGTTCTGCTTGCCGTGATCGGCGTGACGATCATCCGGATCGGCCAGCTGCTGTCGGTCCACATGTTCGTCGGCATGCTGCTGGTCGGCCCGCTCGCATTGAAGCTCGCGAGCACCGGCTACCGCTTCGCCCGCTACTACACCGGCGATCAGAGCTACCGGCGCAAGGGGCCGCCGGCGCTGGCACTCCGCCTGCTCGCGCCGCTGGTCGTGCTCTCGACGCTGATCGTCTTCGTCACCGGCGTGGTCCTGCTGTTCGTCGGCCCGAGCTCGCGCGCGACGTTGCTGCCGATCCACAAGGACAGCTTCTTCGTGTGGCTCGCATTGATGGCGATCCACGTGCTCGCGCACCTGCCCGAGGTCGCGCACTCGCTGCGCTCCGACTACGGCCGGCCGGCTCGCACGAACGCGCGTCAGCTCGGCGGCGAGCTGCCCGGGCGCTCCGGCCGCACGCTCTCGCTGCTCGGCGCGCTGACGTTCGGCGTCGTGCTGGCGATCGTCGTGATCCCGCAGTTCGCGCCTTGGCTCTCCGCACACCACTTCCACCACTGATCGATGCTCCGACACCACGCCCACCGACGCGACAGCTCGCTGCAGACGCTCAGCCGCGCGAACCGCTGGTTGATCGCAGGCAGCGTCGCACTGACCGCCGTGCTCACCGAGGTGGCGGCACAGGCGTTTCCGGAAAGGCGAGCGCAAGCTCGACGGCGCGCCATGCAGCTGCCGCCAAGGCCCGCGCCCACCACACGGCACACCACTCCGCCCACCATGACTCGAAGGCGAAATCGCTGACGCCGCCGGCGAAAGCACCGAAGCGAGCGAACCCTCCAGCGAACCCTCCGAACAGCCGGCGCCCGAACCGTCAGCCGAAGCGACCAACGAAGCGGCGCCGGAAGCGCAGGAACCGTCCTCGTCGGCGAGCGAATGGCGCACCGCAGCCGAGCCACGAACCGGAAGTCACCGCGCCGACAGCGCCCGAAGAAAGCTCGGCGCCCGTCGTCTCGGGTGGATCGTGATGCTCGCCGTCGCTCGCGAGGCTGACTCTCCGGCGCCACGGCCGGCTTGCGCGAGCTGGAGCGCGCTAGGCACGACCGTCGTGCTGCGCTGCACCGCGCCGCGCGCGCTCGCCGACGCGCGCCGCGC
>CAWEVS010000011.1:0-207336 GCA_963812575.1 uncultured Solirubrobacteraceae bacterium
CGGCGCTGCTCGGCGGCGTCGCCGCTGTACTCCAACGGGCAGCTATGGGCCGGCGGGACGAGTCTGCAAGCCGCGGCCGGAATCGAGGACTCACCGAGCGCGGTCCTCGGATACCTCAAGCGTCTCGGAATGGGGTTCTGCGACGAGGCGATGGCCGAGGCATACGCGCGGCTCGGCGCGCGGGTCCTCGACTACTTCGCGCAGTTGATCGACGTGCGCTGGCAGCTGGTCGAGGGCTTGCCCGACTACTACTACCCGAGCTTCCCCGACGCTCTGGAGGAAGGCCGCTACGTCGAGGTCGAGCCGTTCCGCGGCGAAGACCTGGGCGAGCATCGTGAGCTGCTGCGCGTGTCCCCGCATGTTCCCTACCGCCTGACGAGCGCGGACATGCTGCGCTTCGGGGGCGCGTCAAATGCGCACCGCTGGGATCCATCGTTGATGCAGGAGCGCCAGCGTGCGGACATGCTGGCGTCCGGGACCGGACTGGCGGCGTACTTCATGAAGGGGCTACTCGACGCGGGTGTGCCGACCACGACCAGTGCAGAGCCGGTGCGAGCTGATCAGCATCGACGGCCGCGTGAGCGGCGTTGGCCTGCGCACGAGCGCGGGCGGAGCGCCACGGTGATGGCGCGCCGCGGTGTCCTGATCGCGATGGGCGGATACGACTGGAACGCCGATGATGCGTGCTTTCAAGGGGACAGCTCGAGATCCGCTCGGCGGCTCCGCCGGCGGTCGCGGGCGATGATCTTCGCCTCGATCCGCCGTCGGTGCAGCGTTCACCCAGGTTCCAAAGCCGGTCCGGCTGGGCTACCCCGTGATCGGCGAGACCGACCAGGACAGGCGATGTGGCGAATCTTCACCTCGCTCGCCTTTCCCCACGCGATACTCGTGAACGGTCGCGGAAGGCGGTTCTGCGACGAGTCCTCTACCCAAGTGTCGGGCATGCGGTGAAGGTCATCGACGGGTTCCAGCAGAAGTTCGTCAACTGGCCCTGCTCGGTGATTCGATCAGCAGTACCGCGACCGCTATACGTTCGGCTCAGTTCCTCCCGGTGGGGACTTCCCTCCGGGTCTGGGCATTCTCGAAGCGGAGACGCTCAGCGGGCTCGCACGCAGCGCCGGCATCGATCCCGACGGCCTGGAGGATGAGGTCGCCCGGTTCAACGAGTTCTGCGCGAGCGGTGAGGATCTCGATTTCTCACGAGGCCAGCGACCGTGGTCTCGGGTGTGGTACGGCGACCCGAACAGCGCGCCAAATCAGAACCTGGGCGCGATCGTGACTCCGCCGTTCTACGCGTATCGCCCGGGCCTCGTCGGAACGGGATTGCCAACGCTCGGCTTGGTCACCGACACGAACGCCCGCGTGCTCGACGGTTCGCGCCGTCCGGTCGAGGGCCTCTACGCGGCCGGTAATTCGGTTGCGATCGTCGAGGCGGGTGCCGGCTATCAGAGTGGCGTGGCCAACATGCGCAGCGCGATATTCGGCTGGGCTGCAGCGATGGATGCCGGCGGACGGGCAGCGACCTAGTTTGCTAGGCTTCCCCGTCGATTTGCTTGCACGCAAGTCATTTGATCGCGGCGTAGAGGGAGCGTGACTGGTGGAGGCGAGGGCCGGAGAGCCGCAATGCGCAGCCGCGCCGGAGCTCTCCTGGCCATTGGTCCTCGGTTCGGCGCTCGCTCGCCGAACAGGCGGTCACCGAGGTACTCAGCCGGTACTTCGTCGCACTCGACGCACGCGACTGGGAGCGTGTTCGCTCCTGCTACGCCGAGGGCGCCTTGGAGCACCGCGCGCGCTACGAGGGAGACGTAGACGGGTTCATCGGCTACGCGCGCGGTGTGCTCGAGAAGTACGTCTGCACCGCACACCACATGACGACCTCTGGCGTGAGCATCGACGAACCCGGGCGCGCTCGGGCTCAGACCCATGTGCTGGCGTTTCATCACGGCGAGGACCCGGCGAAAGGCGCCTCGGACCTACTCGTCTCCGGCTGCTACTTCGACCGGCTCGAGTTCCGCGCGAACCAATGGCTGATCGTCGACCGCTACATGGGTTACCGCCTGGCGCGCGAGGACCCCGTTCACGGCGAGCTCTCCTACGCGTGACGCCGAGCTCTCCGGCGCCTCAAGGCTTTCCGCTGTGAGCGCTCACAGTCGACGACCGTGCCCAGACCGACCTCCCGAAGGGAGCAACGAGACATGAACGACGAGGACATCAGATGCGACATCGCGATCGTGGGATCCGGTGGCGGCGCCCTGTTGCCGCCTGCCGGGCCGCCGATCTGGGCCTCGACGTGCTGGTGCTGGACGCTCGTCGATGCTCGGCGGAACCACGGCCGTCTCCGGCGGCGTGCTGTGGGCTCCCAATCACCATCTGATGGCGGAGCTCGCCGTCGAGGACTCGGCAGAGGAGGGAGCGCAGTATCTGCGTGGCGCGAGCCGCGGAACGATGCCGGAGGATCGGGTCCAGTGGTTCGTCGAGGTGGCCCCGCGGGTGATCCGCTACCTCACCGAGGAGACGCAGGTCAAGCTGGCACCGGTCGCCCGGCCCGACTATCACTCCGCCCTGCCCGGGGCGAAGGCCGGCCGCTGCCTGGACAACGAGCCACTCGACGTGCGCAGTCACGAGGGGCTCGAGGAGCGCTTGCGCCCACCCACGTACTTCCCGCCGATGACGATCATCGAGCGTGACCTCTGGCAGGGCGGCGCATCCGACACGGGGGGCTCGCGAACCGCGCCGCCGAAGGCGTGAGGACGCTCGGCGGAGCGCTGATAGGACGACTGATCCTCTCGGCGCAGGATCGTGGCGTCCGGCTCGAATGCAACGTTCGCGCGCGGCGCCTCAGCGAGAGCGACGGACGCATCACGGGCCTCGAGGTGGAGACGCCCGACGGGCCGCGGCATGTGACGGCTCTACGCGGCGTGGTGCTTGCCTCCGGCGGCTTCGAGTGGAGTGAGGAGCTGCAGCGCGCGTTCCTGCCTTCGCCGGTCACGCCCACATCGCAACGGATCAACGAGGGCGACGGCCTGAAGATGGCGCTCCGCGTCGGCGCGCAGGTCGAGAGGATGTCGCAGGTGCTGGGGCGTCCCCGTGATCCAGGACCCGGTTACACATCTACGAGGACCGGCCGTCGGGACGCGTCGGCAACGTCGAGCTCTACGCTCCCCGGTGCGATCGCGGTCAACCCACGTGGCGAGCGCTTCGTCAACGAGGCCATCAACTACCACGACCTGAGCAAGGCGTTCAACGACCAGGACGTCGAGCGCGGCGGGATGCGAAACCAGCCCGCATCGAGGTAGTCTTCGACGCTCGCCATCGACGGCGCTATCCACTCATCGGGCACCCGCCGGGCGACACTGCGCCCGACTGGGTGACGAGCGCCTCGACCGTTCGTGGGCTGGCGGAGCTCTGTCAAGTCGACCCCGACGGGCTCGAGGCCACGCTCGCGACGTTCAACGAGCACGCCGCCGTTGGGGAGCGATCCCCTGTTTCATCGCGGCGAGAGCGCGCAGGACCGGCACCTCGGAGATCAACGCAGCAGCCGAACCCCTGCCTCGCGCCGATCGATGAGCCGCCGTTCTATGCGGTGCCGGTACCCGCCACTGGGCGCACTCGGCACCGCCGGCGGCCTGATGACCGACAACGAGGGTCGTGTGCTCGGGGAGGGAAACGAGCCGATCGCGGGTCTGTATGCGACCGGCAACGTCACGTCGAACATCTACGGCGACACTTATCCAGGCGCCGGCGCGACGATCAGCGCGTCGGTGATGCGGGGCTTTGCGATCGGCGACGCCTTGAGCAGCTGAGCTTCGGGCGGCGTCTGAGCGGCTCGCCGCACTCAGGCGCTACCAGCCCGTCTCTCCCCGCAACGCGACATCCGCGCCGTTGTCGGCGAACACGATCTGCCCCGTGACGGCACCGTTCTCGGCCGAGGCAAGCCAGCAGACGATTGGGGACGATGTCGTCGGGCTCCATCCATCCGCCCATCGGCATCGGCACGCTCTCGGCAATCGACGCGAGCCCACGCTCGCTGCGGCGCAGACCGGCGGTCATCGGGGTCGCGACGGCTCCTGGACAGACCGCGTTGAGCGGTATCCGCGACCCCGCCCAGCTCGCGCCTGCCGCTTCACGCCGAACCCATCGGCAAAGCGCCGCCTTGGAGGCAGCATAGGCTTCGGCGGGACGCTGGCCGGCGAGCTCGAGTGCTGCGATCCTCGTCCCCGGCAAGACATGCGGAAACCACCTCAGGTTGATGGGGATGAAGCGCCGCGATCGAGCCGATCACGACACACCGCGGGTCTCGGCCCTTCTCGGGCGACGCGTGCACGCCTGCGATCAGCTCTACGACGCCGAAGTAGTTGACGCTGATCACGGCGGGGTCGACGCCAGCGATCCCGGCGCAGGCGATCACGGCATCGAGGCCCGGGGCCGGCGAGAGCGAGTGCCTGCCCGACCGCCGCCTCGCGACCCTCGGGAGCGCCGAGATCCGCCTCGATCTCGGCACCGGCGAGATCGACGCCGATCACCCTCGATCCGGCCCCCTCCAGCGCGTCGCGCGTCGCCTTGCCGATACCCGAGGCAGAACCGGTGAGGAGGTACGTCCGCGCGTCGACCATGCGCACCATCTTCTCCGATCGGGCCGCGGCTGCCTGCGCCATATCGCCGACCATCATGCGGCCTGTTCGCGGGCGTGCATCGGGAGGCGGAAGATGAGCGCGAATGCCGCGGCGACCGGGACCAGGCACGCCCAGGCGGTGATCGCGAGTGCATGTGTCGGCGGATGGTGGGTGAAGGCCGTGAAGAAGATCGTTCCCAGGGCGGCAACGCCGACGGCGCTCGAGAGTTGCTGCACTGCCTCGAGCACACCGGAGGCGGATCCGACCTCGTCCATCCCGACGCCGGCGAGGATAAAGTCGAATAGCTGACCCATCGACAGCCCAGCGCCGGCACCGATCAGGAACAGTCCGGGAGCGAGGTCCAGCGTCGAGGCCGTTTGCGCCCCTGTCACGGTCAGGGCCAGAAGGACGGCCCCCGCGCCGACGAGCGCGACGCCGAGGTGCAGCAGATGTCGGCCTAGACGTTCGACGAGAGCCATCCCTCCACCCATGCCGATGATCAGTCCGACGACCATCGCCAGCAGGGTCAGGCCCGCGTGGATCGGGGAGAATCCTTCGCCGAGTTGGCCAAACAGTGACACGCACAGCAGCAGTCCGCCGAAGGCGCCGAAGAAGGCGAGCGCCACGAGGATGCCGCTTGTGTAGGTCCGGTTAGTCAGGAGCCCTGGCTCGATCAGCGGATCACCGTCGACGGCGGCGCTCCCAAATCACGAACGCGCCGAGCAGTGCCGCTCCGCCTCCGAGCGTGATGAATGTCCAGGCTGGCCAGCCGGCCGCGCGGCCCTGGATCAGCGGGTAGATGATCGCGGTCACCGCTAGTCCAACGAGGATCATCCCGCCGGTGTCGAGCCGGATTCCAGGGTGGGCGACGGTCCGCGGCAGAACGCGCACGGCTCCGGCGAATGTGGCGATGCCGATCGGGACATTGATAAGGAACACGAGCCGCCATCCGATCCCCCACAGGTTCGCCTCGACCAGCGCGCCCGCGAGGATCGGCGCTGCGAGCATGGATAGCCCCATCATCGGCCCGAAGGCGCCGAACACCTTGCTCATCTCGTCCTCGGCAAAGCATTCCTTGAGCATCCCGAATCCCTGGGGGATCATCAGCGCCCCGGACGCGCCCTGCAGCACCCGGAAGCCGATCAGCACTGAGGGTGAGGGGGCGGCCGCACACGCGGCTGACATCAGGGTGAAGCCGGCGGACCCGATCAGGAACAGCCGGCGGCGGCCGAACATATCCCCGAGCCGTGCGCCGGTGATCAGGAACACCGCGAACGCGAGCGTGTAGCCCGCGCTCAGCCAGAGCAGGGTGGTGGCGCTTCCGCCGAGTGCCGGCGGATCGACGGGCCGGCGACGTTGACGACCGTCGCGTCCATCAGATCCATCACGTTCGCCGCAAGGACGACAGCGAACACCAGCCATCGCAGCGGGTTGCGCGCGAAGGGTTGGGGGGTGGCGGTGGCGGGTGGTGCGGTGAGGGTTTCGGGCATCGGATCTGTCTCCGAGTGTCGCGAACAGCGTTCGTTACGAACACTGTACGTCACGAATGGCGTTCGTGTCAAGTAGGATTCCTGATGTGAACGCGCCCGCCCGCCCGCGCTCAACCCGCGACCGTCCGGCCAAGGCTCCATTGAGCGAGAGCGCGATCGTCGACGCTGCGCTGGCGATCACCCAGGCCGAGGGGTTGGAGGCGGTGACCATGCGCCGGGTCGCGGCCAAGCTCGACACCGGCGCCGCCTCGCTATACGTCTATTTCGCCAACCGCGATGAGCTTCTGCGCGCGATGATGGACAGCGTCGCCGGCACGGTGCCGCTCGTCACGCCCGAGCCGCAGCGCTGGCGCGAACAGGTCCACGATCTTATGCGCGGGATACGTGAGGCGCTCGAGGCTCATCCCGGACTTGCCGCGGCGCTGCTCGGGCGAACCGCCGCTCACCGAGAACACCCTTGCCGGGGTCGAGAATCTGCTCGGCATCCTCTTCGCCGGCGGGATCGCCGCCCAGGACGCCGCATGGGCCTGCGACATCCTGATGCTGATCGTGACCGCAACGGCGGCCGAGACCGACGTCCGCCGCGCCGCCGGCCGCACCAGCGACGCCGACCGCGACGATGCGGTCGCCCGGATCCGCGACGCCTTTACCGCACTACCGGCCGAGCGCTTCCCGCTCGTCGTCGCCCACGCCTCCGAGCTCGTCGCCGGCGCCGCCGACGAACGGTTCAGGTTCGCCGTCGACACGTTTCTGGACGGCCTAGTTGCCCGCGCGGCCGGGGCCTGACACCGTCGCGCGGCGGTCGGTCATGGCGTGTCGAACTCGGTGCTGCAGTCGACCCTGATCAGGCGGACGCGCCGGCCGTTCTTGTAGGCGAATTTCCTCGTCGGTATGGAGTGACAGCCGGGCGGCGGCGAAGCGGCAGGGGTGGGTGAACTGCTGGCCGTCCGGCGCCCACTACCGCAGCCCGCGATCGTCAACGAGAACCCGACGGTGGCGCAGGCGGCTACGTGCACGAGCAACACACGAACGGTTTCAAGCTCGTGAGAACACCGGCGGCTGAACTGCTCGCACCGGGCGGTGGCGGCGTTTTGCTGCGAACAGAAGGCCCGCGTTCGCGGACCTTCCCGTCAGCAGCGGGGGCGGATTGGAGACCTACCGCGAGCGCTGATTGTCCGAGTCTGAGCGGAATTGCTTGTCGAATCGATGAGGTTGGGCTCTAGACCCAGTGGCAGTTTCCGGCTGTCTCCCTGCGCAGCTCGGCCACCGGCTGCCACTCCCGCCAGGTCGCCAGACGGCCTTCGTAGTCGGTCTCGGCGATCCCGAGCGGCGCGGTACCGAAGAACACGCGGAGCGGCGGGGGGTCGGCGTCGACGACGCGCATGATCGCCGCGGCCGAGGCGGCCGGGTCACCCGGCGCGTTGCTTGCGCGCCACTGCTGCTGGCGCTCTCGGAGTCCGTCGTAGGCCGGGTTGGGCTCCGAGCGCTTGGATGACGGACCGCTCCAATCGGTCGAAAAGCCGCCGGGCTCGACCAGCGTCACATGGATCCCGAACTCCTTGACCTCCTGGGCCAGCGCCTGACTGATCCCCTCCAGACCCCACTTCGACGCGTGATAGATGCCGACATTCGGGAAAGCCGAGATCCCGCCGATCGAGGACACCTGGACGATGTGGCCGCTGCCTTGCTCACGCAGGAACGGAAGCGCGGCTTGCGTCACCCACAGAGCGCCGAACAGGTTGGTCTCGATCTGGGCCCGGGCCTCCTGCTCTGAGATCTCCTCCACCATCCCGAAGTGGCCGTAGCCCGCGTTGTTGACCACGATGTCCAGCCGGCCAAATGCTCGTGGGCCCGTTTGACCGCGCCGAACGCCGCCTCACGGTCGGTGACGTCGAGAGCCAGCGGCAGAAGCGCATCGCCGTGCTCCGTCTGAGGTCGTCGAGCGTGCGCAGGTCTCGCGCCGTCGCGGCCACCTGATCGCCGCGCTCCAGCGCCGCCTTCGTCCACTCGCGACCGAAGCCGCGCGACGCGCCGGTGATGAACCATGTCTTGTTAGTCATAGAACGATCCTAGTCGCGCCGCTGCAGGAACGACTGCCAGCGCCGGCGACCCCGCGAAAGGCCGTCGCCCAATCACGCCGACGCGCTTGCGCCACCCTTAACGCACACCGACCGCCAGATGGCGGTCGGGGCAATCTCCAGAGGTAGCGGGGGCGAGATAGGTACCAAAACCGCGACCGTTAATCGCCCAAGAACAGTGGCTCGAGTCCATAGGGTCGAGGGAGTCGTGCGTGCTCGGGGAGCCCATGGCCTCTTAGAGAGGTGCTCTAAGGGAGGGCTACGGCCCTTGAGCGGGTGCTGAGTTCCGTAGATGATTCCCAAGCGGGACGTGCGGCAAGCCTCGGGGCGGCGAGCCGCACGTCCGTTCGCTGACCGGCCGGCTCGCCCTAGCTCACGCGAGCGGATGGTTCGGGTGGATTGTTCCCGACGGGTCCACGGCGCTGTGGATCCGCCGCAGCCGATCGAGAGTCAACGGGGCGAACAGTCGCTCCGGCTCGCTGGGCGCCTCGGAGAACGTGGTCAACGAACCAACGTCAAAGGACTCAAGCACCGCGCGCAGCCGCTCGAGCCGCGCCCGCACCAGCCGCTCCACGTCGCCGTCGGGCATGACCGCCGCGGCGAAGCTCATGTAGGCCGCCTTCAGCGAGTTGAGCGCGCCGCCGCCGGAGTGGACGCGGCCGATCGCCCCACCGAGCGTACGGAGCTCATATATGTAGCCGGGACTACCGATATCGCGCCCGAGCACGGTCACGATGCCGTCGATGGCCTTGTCGTCCAGACCCGAGAGGAGCTGTCCCTCGCCGGCGTACGGGAACGGGTCGGGCGGGTCCATGTGCAGTGCGGCGACGTCTTCCGGGGTTGCCGGTGCAAACGTGTCGATCAGCGGATCCAGGTCGCTCAGGGGTGCCAGCATCTTGCGGCCGCTCTCTTCCGGCCCAAGCCAGACGAACTCGATCCGCACGATCCGGCCGTCGTCCGTGCCGTCCGCGTTCACCAGGCTGATGACGCGTGCAATCGACGTCATCTCCTCCGGCAGATCCTCGGCCCAACGCCGCCAGGCGCGAAAGACCTCGCCCTGCCTCGCCGCCGGGAAGACGAGGGCGCCAGCCGCGAGTTCGCCGACAGGCAGGAGCTCGAACTCCATCTCCGCGACGACACCGAAGGAGCCGCCACCGCCGCGCACCGCCCAGAACAGGTCTGGCTCGTGGTCTGAGTCGACCCGGCGGATCAATCCGTCGGCCGTTACGACACGCATGGCGACGACGCGGTTGCACGCGAGCCCATGCTTGCGGCCAGTACCAGCTCAGGCCGCCGCCTAGCGTGTAGCCGACGATGCCGACGTCGCGGGCAGTGCCGTGAAGCCCGACGAGACCGAGCTGGGCTGCGGCGGGCACGACGTCCTCCCAGAGGTCGCCCGCGCCGACGGTGACACGGCGCCCGGCGCCGTCGATCGCGACCCCGCGGAGCCGATCGGTGCGGATGAGCACCGATCGCTCGAGCGATCCCAGCGGGTTCGCATTGTGGCCGGTGCGCTGCGGCGCGACGCGCAGGCCTTCGGCCGCGGCGGCGCGCACGACCTCCGCCAGCTCGTCGATGGTCGATGGACGCGCGACGGCGTGGGGCGTCTGGTCGACGGCCAGGTTGTACGCGCTGCGCGCCTGGTCCCAGGTGTCATCCCCGGGAAGGACGACGCCATTGACGCCCGGCGCGAGGCCCGGCGATCGGGTAATAGAAGAGGCCATTGGGGCTCCTTTCGGTCGGTGGTCGCCCGACCGTAGGCCCCCCGGAGCGGCGGCTCTCGTAGGAACTCCGTAGCGGGATCAGCCGATTTCGCTAGCGGCGCTTCCGGGCAGTGTCGGCTCACGCCGCATCGGGCCGTCCGTGCTGACCTCGGCGAGCGCCAACGGCCGCTCGAGGTGCAGCGCAAGGCGACCGCGGCCGATGCGCTCGAGGCCGATGCCCCACGAGCCTCCCGCCAGCCGGCGTCGCAGCGCGATCAGCCGCGAATCCAGGTTGTCGTTGCCTGGCGGCAGCTCGAGGCGCTCGTCCAGACGCAGCTCCCGGTTGGTGAAGTGCACACGTCCGTCGGCGTCGTGCTCGCGCAGTAGCTTCCAGAGGATCCGGCCCGGTGCTCCCTTCGTGACGTACTCCTCGTTGACGAACACGCTGTCGTCGGCTTGGTAGTAGGTGACGTCGATCGGGGAACGGCCGTCTCTGGTCTGCGCGGGGGCGCCCGAAGCCTCGACTGCCGCCAGCCCAACGCTCAGTGTGCTCCCAAGAATCCGCAGAAGGCGCTCCATATTCGCTCCGAAGAACCCAGGCTGCTCGCTCTCCATATAGAGGATCCCGACCAGCTCGTCAGCGAGTTCCAGCGGCACGGCCGCCATGCTCTGCACGCCGTCGAGCAGAGGAACCGGACGTGCGTGTTCAGCGGAGTCCCGACCACGATCGATAGCCGAGCCCATCACCCCGGTGCGCGCGACACTGGCCACACAGACAACGTGGCGCCTGCGCGCCGCGACGCCGATGATGCCCGCATCGCCGTTCAGATCGACCTCGACCGGACGCGTAGTCGACTTGTGCGAGATCGTGCGCAGGGATTCCCCTTCGACCACGAACACGGCTGAATGGGTGATCCCGAACAGATCGGCGAGGCCCGTGAGGATCTCGCCGATAGCGTCATCGCGGTCTACCGCCGCGGCGACCCGCCCGACGAACTTATCGAGTGAGTGCATGAGGTCGCGGCCGGGCCGGGCGGGCGCGCGAGCATCCTCCGCTCGGAGCGGACGGCAACTCAAAACCCGGAACAAGTCGACGCCGCGCAGACGCGCCGCTTCGGGGACGCCGGTGTGAGCGGCGCTGCCCTCGAGCTGGCCGCTGACGGCGTCAAACAGCGTTCCGGCTGTCTCCGTGCGAAGGTATTCGAGGTCGAGCAGGTACTGGGCCATCGTGTCGGGATGCACGGCGAGCACCTGCGCCGCCGGGTTCTCGTCGAGGTTGGCCGCCGTCTTTCGGAAGAACTGGCGTGAGAGCGCGACCCTGTCGCGGTCGACGTAGTGCACCAGGGACATGTAGGTGATGTTCGGCATACCGTCGGGACCGCACGTGGCGACCGGCGAGGGAAACACGCCCTGAAAGCAGGCGTGAAGCGACTCGAGCGGTACCTCCTGCAAGCTCACAGGCGATCTCCGGCCGCCGCCCCCGGCGTCTGGTCGTAGACCTCGTCGACCGTGAGGGTCACCGAGACCAGGCTGTCGCAGTCGAGCATGCGAGGGATCAGGCGCGGGGAAACTCCGAGCAGCCCGCTGTCTGTGGTGAAGGCGGCGACGTGGACGTCTACAGCGGCGAGATGCTCGGCGGCCGGCTCGCCAACGTTCGTTACGACCCCCTTGACTTGAACGCTGCGATACGTCGAGGGCCGCGCGAAGGTAACCGCGATCTCTCGACCGTCGGTGAGCGCGGCGCGCACGGCCGAACCCGAGGGCGCGTCGATGCACAGGCGCAGTGAGCCGTCGTCGGCCAGTAGCGCCGCTCCCCAGCCCCGTGCCAGCTGCGGACGCAGGTCCGCGTCGCGAGTGGCGATCACGATGGCGGCTCCCTCACTGATGAGTGGGGCGACGGCCAAAAACGGTTGGGACCCGGCGGTCATGACATACGAGAGGACCTCGATGGGCCTGCTTTTCTTCCCCGGAACGAATGTTCTAAAGACGAATTTAGCGGGTTGACGTGGGTGAACAGACCTCGCACGGACGGTGAATAGCGATCTGCTCGCGTCGAGCTACCGGATTCCTACGAGACACGCCGTCGGCGCCGTCCTACGGTCCAGGCGAGCCATCCTGGCCGATCGAAACCACCGACAAGGAGCAGCTATGCAGAACTCGACCATCAAGCCGATCATCGCCGTCGTCGGAGCGACGGGTCAGCAGGGCGGCGGGCTCGTGCGCGCGATCGCCGCCGATCCCGCCGAGCGATTTGACGTGCGTGCCATCACCCGCGACCCTTCGTCGTCGGCCGCGCAGGACCTCCACGCGCTCGGCGCCGAGGTCGTGGGGGCTGACCTTGATGAGCCGACGACCTTGAAGGAGGCGTTCGCGGGTGCGCATGGCGCCTTCTGCGTCACGAACTTCTGGGAGCACATGGACCCCGACCGTGAGACCCGCCAGGCGCAGGCCTGGCCGCTGCAGCTGCGCCGCCGCGGGTACCACACGTGATCTGGTCGACCCTGGAGGACACTCGCAATTGGGTGCCGCTCGAGGACGGGCGGATGCCTACGCTCGCCGGCCGTTACAAGGTGCCGCATCTGGACGCCAAGGGCGCCGCCGACGACGAGTTCCGTCGACTCGGCGTACCGACGACTTTCCTGCGGACCTCGTTCTACTGGGACAACATGATCACACTTGGGATGGGACCCCAGCGGGGTGCCGACGGGTCGCTCGCGCTCGGCCTGCCGATCGGTGACAGCAGGCTCCCAGGGATCGCTGCCGAGGACATCGGCGCATGTGCCTATGCCTGTTCACGGCAGGAGCGGAGTACCTCGGGAGGACGGTCTCGATCGCCGGCGAGAATCTGACCGGCACGGAGATGGCCGCTGCGCTCACCCGCGCACTCGCCGTCGGCGTCGTCTACGATCCGATCAGCCCCGCCGCGTACCGTGCGCTGGGCTTTCCCGGGGCAGAGACATCGCGAAACATGTTCCAGTTCGGCGCTGAGTTCGAATACGTCTGGGGCAGCCCGCGCGCCGCCGCGCTTACCCGCCGGCTGTATCCGGGACTGCAGTCGTTCGACGCCTGGCTTGCCCGCAACGCGAGCCGCATTCCGCTGTCGGTTGCCGTCAACCTCTGAGTGATGCCGGCGGACACGTGAGCGACCGGGGAGTTGCCATATCTAAACGTGTATAATCCCTCCGTGGAAGCCACGACCCTGATCCGCACGGCGCGACACGCCGCCGGCATCACGCAGCGCGAGCTCGCAGCGCGAGCGGGGACGACGCAGCCTGCCGTCGCCGCATATGAGTCGGGCGCCAAGAGACCGAATCTCGCGACGCTGTCGCGGCTGCTCGACGGGTGCGATCACGACGTCGAGGTGTCCGCGCGCCCGCGCGTGCGGCGGGGTGCCGCGTCGCTCGCCGAGCTCTCCGCCACGATCTCCGAAGACCTGTCCAGCGACCGGGAGAGCGACGCGGTGCGGTTGCTGTTCGGGTTTGCCGACGATTTCCGCGGATCCTCGCGACCCGGGCGAATCGCGCTGATCGCGACGGAGCCGTCGCCGACTGGCGACTCAAGATTCGACGCTGCGCTCGCTGGGATCGCCGAGTTCTTCGCCGCCGAGGCCGGGATCGCTCCGCCGGCATGGGTGAACGGCTCCGGACGCTTCGTGGAGCCTTGGTGGTTCGTCGCGAGTCGCCCGGCGTTCGATGCGTACACCCTCGCCAATACCCCGGCGCTGCTCGCCCGACATGGCGTGTTCATGGCCCGGGAGGTGTTCGACCGTGCCTGAACGTGAATTCACAAAGACACGGATCCTGCACGCTCTCCAGGCGCTCGGCGAGGAGCTGACCAGCGAGGGGGTGCGGGCGCATATGTTCATAGTCGGCGGCGCGGCGATGGCGCTTGCATACTCGACCAGGCGCGTCACGAAGGACATTGACGCTGTCTTCGAGCCCAAGCAGACGGTCTACGCCGCCGCGGCCAAGGTGGGCGAAGAGCTCGGGCTGCCCGAGGACTGGCTGAATGACGCCGTCAAGGGCTTCATGCCGGCTCCCGACAATGCTCCTCGCCCTGTCCCCGCCATCGAGGGCATCGAGGTAACCACGGCGTCGCCCCGTTACCTGCTCGCGATGAAGCTGATGGCAATGCGATTTGGCGAGGACGACGAGGACATCGAGATCCTGCTGCGCGAGTGCAACATTCACAGCGCCGAGGAGGCACTGGTTGTGCTCGAACAGCTCTATCCCACGAAGGGGCCGCCGGCGAAGACGCGGTTCTTCTTGGAGGAGCTACTCGGAAGCTAAGCCGATGCGGCGAGTCGCGCTTGCCATCCTGCGTTTGCCGAGACATGGCCGGGTGATCTCGCGGCCCAGGGCTTCCATCAGCGTGGAGGTGTCCGCGGGGCGTCGCTCACGAGGCCGGCTGACGCGCCGTGCTTGGTAAACGCGGACGCACCATGACCTTCGGCGC
The DNA here is from genome assembly GCA_963812575.1 of uncultured Solirubrobacteraceae bacterium. Taxonomy (GTDB): domain Bacteria; phylum Actinomycetota; class Thermoleophilia; order Solirubrobacterales; family Solirubrobacteraceae; genus Palsa-744. The sequence continues at coordinate 14,340 of CAWEVS010000011.1, forward strand.
GCTTGGTGATGGCCGCACAATCCGCGGTTCTTGACCAAGCCGTACGATGTCCGGACGTGCTAGGCCGTGCGTACCCAACGACTTGAGCTTCGTTTGACAGACGATGAGCGGCAACTCGACAGTGCCGCAGCGACAGCGCTGGGCGAGACACTGAGCGACTTCTTTCGCCGCGCGGCTAGCGTTCGCGCACAAGAGGTCCTTGCCGACCAACAAGAGATTGTGCTCAGCGAGGACGAGGCGGCGCGCTTCCTGGACGCACTGGAAGCCGTTGATCAAGACACAGTCGCGCGCTTGCGCAAACTGCGCGAGCGGGCGTGACCGCTGACTTTGCCGGCACCGAACGCTACGACGCGGCCACCACGACGTCACCGGCTTTAGCTGCAGCAACGATCTACTCGACCGGTGGCTGGTGCGTTACGCCGGCCAGAATCAGCGTCGAGACGCAGCACGAACCTTCGTGGCCGCGACCACCGACCAGCGCGTGTACGGCTACTACACCCTCCTCGCCGGCCAGCTCGATCATCGCGAAGCGACGCCCGAGACCAGCAAAGGCCTCTCGCAGCACTTTCCGATCCCGGTCGCGATCCTCGCCCGTCTGGCTGTCGATGCCGGCGGGCAGGGCCGCGGAATCGGCGCATCCCTACTTAATGCGCGCTCGTGCGCGTGGCTCAGGTCGCTGTTCGCGCGGTCGTTGTCCATGCGGTAGATGAGAACGCCTCGTCTTTCTCGAGCGATTCGGCTTTCGGGCGCTAGGCGACGCCCCACGAACCCTGATGACGGCTGTTGCAACGCTCCGCGAAGCGGGCTACTAGACCGAAGACGGCCGACGTGGTGCTTCCACGGCTTAGTCAGCGCTCTTATGTCCCTATATAGCCGGTCGGCGTAGCTCAGCCGAAAGGCTCGAACCGAGCCTCGATGCGCTGGTCGGATCCGCGGCACGATCACGTCGAACATATGCCCCAAGAAAACGACCGCACCGAAAGGACGGTCGCGGGCCAGTCGCATAGCGGGGGCGGGATTGAAACACTGACCCGCGACCGAAACAAGCCCGAATCTACGGTGAATCGCCTGTCGGATCGAGGAGATTTGGTCGCCCGCACGAGCGGCTTAGCAGCACCCGCCCGCGCATCCCTCACGATCGGCACTGGCGATTGGCACGGTGCAGCACGCCTCGCCACGCCAGGCATCGCGTCCCTCCTTGAGCGCAACAGCCACGATCCCGAGCGCGGCTATCGGGTCGGCCCACCACCAACCGAGCAGCGCGTTCATGCCGAGTCCGATGAGCAGCCCGGCGGACAGGTAGGCGCAGAGCATCGTCTGTCGGCTCTCGCTCTTGGTCGCGGATGACCCAAGCTGCCCGGCGACCCGCCCCTTCGCGTTGGCGAGCGGAGGCATCGTTGCCAGCGTCAAGACGGACAGGCCGATCCCGAGCCAACTGACAGCGGGACGATCCCCGGCAGCTAGCGAGCGGACCGCCTCCACAGCTACGTAGGTGCTGAGCAGATAGAAGGACACGGCGATCATCTGCTGCGCCCGGCGCTCGCTGATCGCGCGAGTGCCCGCCAAGCGCCACAACACGACAAGACCCGCCGCTAGCTCGATCAACGAGTCGGCGCCAAACCCGACGAGCGCGACGGAGCCGGCGATGACCCCCGCCGCGATGGCGATTCCCGCCTCGACGCCGTGCCAGCCCAGCCCAATCAACGCGAGAAGCCTCGCGCGGCGGACGAGCTGCGCTTGCGGGCGACTCGCGGCCCTCGCTCGATCGACTTGCAGAATCGGTAGCTCGCCTGGCTTGGCGCTCACACCGTCACCTGATCCGCGAGCACCACATCGACCAAGGCCCGGCCCCGGTCGGTCAGGTCGTACATCACCATCTTGCCGTCGCGGCGCGAGCGCACGAGCCCGGCCGCGCGCAGCGCTCGAACGTGATGCGAGACAAGGTTCTCCGCGCGCTCGGCGATCCAACTCAGATCGCAGACGCACAGCTCGCCGCCATCGCGCAGCGCGACCGCAAGCGTCAGTCGCGTCGGATCGGCCAACCCCTTTGCCCCGGCCGCAGAGCGCTCGGCGGCTTGCTGGCTTAGACGGGCTCGGCGCAGCTTCTCCGCGCGGGGAAGATCGAGACAGAGAAGGTCGCAGCGATCATCGGCCATAACCTCATCCTAACGGCCGTTGATTTGTATGCTGGATGCTGTGGACCTACCGATGGCTCCGAGTTGCGCGCTTAACGACACCGAGCTGCGCTTGCAGCTTGAGCGCTACCGAGAGGCAGGCCGCAACGCTCGCCTGATCGAGCGAACGCCCCGCCGACTCGTCGCAGACCTCGGCAATGACGTGGACGCCGAGCTAGTCGCCGAGACGATCGCGGTCGAGCGGGAGTGCTGCCCTTTCTTCGCCTTGACCTGGGAGCCGGATCGTCGGCGGTTGACCGTCGCCGTCTCCGAGGCCGCGCATGAGCCCGCCCTTGACGCAATCGCCTTCGCGCTGAATCTCCAACCGTCAGACTGAGCGGCGATGCGAGGAGGCCGTTCAAACACTCCAACCGTTCAAACACTCCAACTCTCCGCGACGGTCACGCCCGAGCTGCTGCCCGATTTGAGCGAGAACGACCGCGACCGCTCCGGGGAGCGGTCGCGGGTCTCTGGCATAGCGGGGGCGGGATTCGAACCCGCGACCTTCGGGTTATGAGCCCGACGAGCTACCAGACTGCTCCACCCCGCGTCGCTCCATCTGTTGTAGCAAAGATCCTCGGTTCGTTGACGCCTCATCTAGCATCCGCCGCGTGCGCGTCGCGGTGATCGACATCGGAACGAACTCGACGCGCCTGCTGATCGCCGAGGTCGACGCCGAGCACGGCTCGCTGCAGGAGCTCGTGCGACGCTCGCAGGTCACGCGCCTGGGCGAGGGCGTCGACGCGAGCGGGTCGCTGGCGGAGGGAGCGATCGCGCGCGTGCTGGCGACGCTCGACCGCTATCGCATGGAGATGGACGAGTACGGCTGCGAGGCGAACATCGCCGTGCTCACCTCCGCCGTGCGCGATGCCGGGAACGGCGAACAGTTCGCCGCGCGCCTGCGCCAGGACTACGGCTTGGACGCGCGCGTGCTGCGCGGCGAGGAAGAGGCGCAGCTGACGTTCCTCGGCGCGATGTCCTCACGCGAGGCGGACGGCCGCGGAGCCGCCGCGGAGGAGCCGACGGTCGTTATCGACGTCGGCGGTGGCTCGACCGAGTTCGTCGTCGGACGCGGCCGCACGGCCGGCTTCCACGTCTCGCTGCAGGCCGGCGTCGTGCGCATGAGCGAGCGGCACATCAGCAGCGATCCGCCCGAGCCCGAGCAGCTGCAGGAGCTCGCGGCCGACGTGCGGCAGACGTTTGCCGAGGGCCTGCCGGCGGACAAGCGCGAGGCTGTCGAGCACGGCATCGCCGTCGCCGGCACCGCCACCTCGGCGGCGGCGATCGACCAAGAGCTCGACCCCTACGACGCGTCGCGCGTCGAGGGCTACATGCTCTCGCTCGGAACGATCGAAATGCTGCTCGCCCGGCTCGCCGACATGGACGAAGCCCAGCGTCGCGAAGTCGTCGGCCTGCATCCGGACCGCGCGCCGACGATCGTCGCCGGAATGATCGTGCTCGGCGAGGCGCTGCGCGCGTTCGACCTCGACGAGGTCGAGGTCTCCGAGCACGACATCCTGTACGGCGCCGCGCTGCGCCTGGCCGGCGTCTCCTGAGCCTCGAGCGGCGCTACGCGAGGTTCGATTTGCGCGGGTAGACGACGCTCGGGTCGGTCAGCACGTTGACGAGCGCCGGCTTGCCGGCCGAGAACGCGCGCTCGACCGCAGGGCGCAGCTCATCCGGAGTACGGACCAGCTCGCCGTAGCCACCGAGCGCCTCGACGACCTCGTCGTAGCGCGTTTCCGGGCGCAGGTCGGCCGCGACGGAGTAGCCGTAGAGGTACTCCATCGGATGCTTCTCGAGCGCCCAGATGCCGTTGTTGCCCATCACCGCGACGATGTTCACGCCGTGGCGCGCGAGCGTGTCGAACTCCATTCCCGAGAAGCCGAACGCGCCGTCGCCGAGCATCAGCACGACCTGGCGCTCGGGATGTGCGAGCTTCGCCGCCAGCGCGTAGCCGGGACCGGTGCCGAGGCAGCCGAACGGGCCGGGGTCGAGCCAGCAGCCGGGCTGGTAGCTGTCGATCACGCGCCCGGCGTAGGAGACGAAGTCGCCGCCGTCGCCGATCACGATCGCGTCGCGATCGAGCATCGCGCCGAGCTCGGCGTACAGCCGCATCGGGTGTAGCGGCGCACGCGGGTCCTCACGCTCGGCTCGCTCGGCCTCGCGACGCTCGTCCTCGACCTCGCGCAGTTGCGCGATCCAGCTCTCGCTGTCCAGCGGCTGCCCGCCGGTCGCGACACGCAGATCCTCGAGCGACTGCGCGAGATCGCCATAGCACTCCGCCGCGACCGGACGCGGATGCGCGCGCTCCGGTTCGGCCGAGTCCAGCACGACGATCTCGGCGTCCTCGGCGAAGGCCGCGCCGAACGCCAGGCGGAAGTCCATCGGCACGCCGATCACGAGCGCGACGTCAGCGCCCTTCAAACCCTGTGAGCGCGCGCGAGAGAAGAACAGCTCGTGGTCCGCCGGCACGCATCCGCGCGCGAGCCCGTTGAGGAACACCGGGATCCGCAGCGCTTCGGCCAGTGCCAGCAGCGACTCCTCGCCGCGGCCCCAGTACAGGTCGGTGCCGGCCATGATCACCGGCCGCTCGGCCTCGGCGAGCAACGCGCCGGCGCGCTCGATCGCGGACGCCGAGGCTCGCGCGCGCGCTCGCCTCCGGCGCGTTCGGCGGCAGTTCGGGCGCCTCCTGGAAGACGTAGTCGAGCGGGAAGTCGACGAACGCGGCGCCGCCGTGCGGCGTCGTCGCGGCCTGAAAGGCGAGGTCGACCAGCGCCGGGATCTCCTCGGTCGCTCCGGCGGTCGCCGCGAGCTTCGTCAGCGGGCGCACGAACGGCACGTGGTCGATCTCCTGCAGCGAGCCCTGCCCCCAGCGGAGCGCCGGCGCGCGGCCGCCGAGCACGACGATCGGCGAGTGGTTCGCCTGCGCCGAGGCCATCGCGCTCATCCCGTTGGTCACGCCCGGTCCGGCAGTCAACGCGCACACGCCCGCTTCGCGCGTGACCTTGGCCCAGCCCTCGGCCGCGAACGCGGCCGTCGACTCGTGGCGCACGTCGATGATCTCGATGCCCTCCTCGCGGCAGCCGTCATAGATCGAGAACAGGTGTCCGCCGGACAGCGTGAACAGCTTGCTGACGCCGTTCGCCTTCAGTCGCCGTGCGACCAGCCGGCCGCCGTGGAAGGTCGTGATCTCCTGGACGGTCTCCTCGCTCGCCACGGCGAGCGACTCTATCCGTTCGCCGCTCTGCGCAGATGCCCGGGGTGGGAGTCGAACCCACATTCGCCGTCAAGGCCATCGATTTTAAATCGAGCGCGTCTACCGTTCCGCCACCCGGGCGCGTATTCCCTGAGTCTATGCGGCGAAAGCCGCGTCTGTGGCGCTCGCGCACGAACGCTCGCAGGACCGCAACTACGCCGTTGTTAGCGTGTATTTAGATCCGGATGAGGTAATGGCTCCGTATGGAGGCGTCTGCGCTAACACACAAGAATGCCGCCACGCCGGCGATGCGCGGGCCTACTCCCCTGCTGCGCCTGCAGTCCGATGAGCGCCTGATCGCGCTGACGCGCCGCGGGCAGCACGCCGCGTTCGAGGCGCTCTGCTCGCGATACCAGTCGCGACTGCTGTCCTTCTGCCGCCACATGCTCGGCTCGCGCGAGGATGCCGAGGACGTCCTGCAGGAGGTCTTCGCGGCGGCCTTCAACGCCGTGCTCGCCGACGAGCGCGAGATCAACGTGCGGCCCTGGCTCTACCGGATCGCGCGCAACCGCTCGCTCAACCACCTGCGACGCGCCTCGGCCGTCGGCGTCGACTCGATGGACGTGCACTTCGCCGACCACGGCATGTCGACCGGCGACCACGCGATCCGCCGCGAGAGCTTCCGCGAGCTGCTCGCCGACGTGCACGAGCTTCCCGAGACACAGCGCACGGCGCTGCTGTTGCGCGAGATCGACGCGCTCTCCTACGAGCAGATCGCGCAGGCGATGGAGACGACCGTGCCCTCGGTCAAGTCGCTGCTCGTGCGCGCGCGCATCTCGCTCGCCGAGGCCGCCGAGGCACGCAAGCTGAGCTGCGCCGAGGTCCGCCTCGAGCTCGGCGAAGTCGCCGAGGGCCTGGTCAAGCTGAGCGCGCCGGCGCGCCGCCACGTTCGCGGCTGCGACCGCTGCCGCTCGTTCAAGCGCCAGCTCAAGGAGAACAACACGGCGCTCGCCGCGATGCTGCCGGTCGGCGCGCTGCTGATGTTCAAGAAGCTGCTCCTCGCCAAGCTCGGCTCGGCATCGCCGGCAGCGCGCACGTCGGCGCGGGCGCCGGCGCGACCGTCGGAGCCGGCGCCGCAGCGGCCGGCAGCGCCGGAGCCGGCGGCGGCATCTTCACGCTGGGCGCCGGCGCGCTCGCGACGAAGGCAGTCGCCGGTCTCGCCGCAGCAGCGATCGTCAGCGCCGGCGCGGTCGCCGCCGACCAGTCGGCGCACCACCGCCGCCACCACACGCACACGGCCGCGACGGCCGCCGTCGCAGCACCCGTCGCCGTCGCGCCGCGCGTCGTCGCCGAGCGCGAACAGCCCAGCGCGGTCGTCCGCCAGTCCACTCGCCGCGCGAACATCGCCGATCGCGCTCATCGGCGCAAGGCGCCGGCCGCCGCGCACGAGCAAGCAGCCGGCCTCTCCGCCGCCGATCACGCTGGTCGTCGCGACGCCCGCCCAGCCCGCCGCCACGCCGGCGCCCGAACCGCAGGTCGTACAGGTGACGACCGAGTCGACCCAGCTGCCGAGCTCGGCGACCGCCGACGCGCAGCCGCCGAGCGCGACCGCGCCGGTCACCGCCGTCACGACCGGCGATCCTGCGCCGGCGCCGGTCGCGCAGCCGCCGAGCACCTCCACGACTCCCGTTCCGCCCGCTCCGGCGCCGACGGTCACATCGACGACGACCGCAGTGACGACCGTAACGACTCCGGCAGCGACGCCCGAAACGCCGCCGCCGGCCAGCGCCGGCGAAGCCGCCGGCGCGACGGCTGGCGCAGTGCCGCAGGTGCAGGCCGAACCGCCTCAGGCGACGACCGCGTCGACCAGCGCGACGCGTCGCTCCGACGCACAGAGGCGTCGCGCACCTGCTCGGCCGCCGCTGGGGCGTCAGCGTCAAGCCTCGCTGAGCCCGCCGCACCGCGGCACGCCGTCGCAGCTCGCGCATCACGCCGGGCGTCGTCCCGCTCAGCCGAGCGTCATCGTCTTCAGCGGCCGCAGCAGGACGCCTTCGGAGGCGACTTCGAGCGGCGAGGTGACCTGCGCGTTGGCCGTCGGCGTCGTCAGCATCGCGATCGTCACGCCTTCGCGCGCGCCCGTTCGTTCGGGCAGCAGCAGCACGTTGCGCCCCCACATGGTGCGGCCGTCGACGAGCGCCGTGTAGATCACCTGATAGGCCGGCACCGTGTTCACGCGCGTCTTGCCCTCGCCGCGCAACACGAATGCGCGGTAGTGCGCGCGCAGCGTGCGGATGTAGCCGACCGCGTATACCGGCAGCTCGCCGGTCAGCGCGCCTGAGTACGGCGGCAGCGTCAGCGGCCCGACGGCGAACGAATCCTCGAGCCGCACCGGCAGCGTCGTGTCGCTCGAGCCGGACGTAGCCGCCGGCTTCCGGCGCCACGCGGTAGAGACCGCGGTAGCTGAAGTGGAACGGCACCCGGCCGCCGTGCGAGTAGTGCGCGTTCTCGAGCGTCAGGAAGACGCCGACCGCCAGGACGACGACGGCGACCACGAGCGTGAGCGTAAGAGCGCGCACGGGACGCGAGGCGGCGCGCCACCACGGCGAGAGCAGCCGTCCGAGCGTCGGACCGTAGGCCGGCTTGATCGGCACGGACGCCACGCGAGCGCGCAACTACTCGCCGATCGAGAAGAGCGCTTCGAGGTCGTGCCGAGAGAACGCGGCGAACGCGACCATCGTCTGCGTCCGCAGCACGCCGGAGAGGCCGCCGATCTCGGTCGTGACGACGTCGGCGAGCTGCTCGTGATCGGGTACGCGCACGATCGCGACGAAGTCCCACTCGCCCGTCACCGAGTACGCCTCGGCGACGCCGTCGATGTCGGCCAGCGCACCGCCGAGCGTCGACAGCGCGTCGCGCTCGGCCTCGATCAGCACCACTGCGTTGGTCATCGTCATCGGAGCCTGATCATCTCATCGACGCCCGGTCTCACGCCTCGCGCTCGCCGAGCTGCGAGAGCCCGAGCCCGACGAGCACTCCGACTACCGCGCCGGTCACGCCCGCCAGCCAGCTCGCCTCGGGCTGCGCGAACGGGATCGCGAGGATCAGCGCCGCGCACGCTCCGGCGCCGAGCAGGTCGCCCTCGTAGTAGTCGCCTGCGCGCCTCGCGCGCACGTCCGGCGCGGCCCACGCCGCCAGCAGCGCCAGCGCGCCGGCGTTGCCGCCGACGACCACCGGCAGCGGATAGACCGCCAGCGCGACCAGCGCACCGGCGACGCCCGCGAGGAGGAACAGCGCGATCACGACGATCGGTCCGTAGCGGCGCTCGAGCAGCCAGCCGAAGATCGCGATGACCAGCAGCGTGAAGAACGCATACCAGCCGTTGACGTAGGAGAACTGAGTGCTCAGCAGCTTCCACGAGTCGCCGTGCAGCGGGCCGATCACGAGCAACTTCCCGATCGATACGTAGTCGGCGCGAATCAGCACCCAGACGACGCAGCTGACGAGCACGAGCGCGATCGTCGCGTAAGGCCGCGCGGCGATCGTCGCGGCCAGCGCCGACGGCGCCCTGCGGCGGCCTGCAGCGCGCTGCGGCGCCGGCTGCCCGGCCGCCCGCGCGCGAGCTCAGCCCGCGCAGCAGACCGCGACGCTCGCGGCTCGGCTCGCCCTCGCGCGGCAGCTTCGGCGCGCGCCGGCGCAGGCGGTGCCCGCAGTACGGACACTCGGTGATGTACGGGCTGACCTCCGATCCGCAGTGCTTGCAAACTACGAACAGATCGGCACCGGGAGCCATCGTCGATCCATTCTACGGCCGTCAAGAGCCGGGCCCGCGGCCTGACGCGCTCAGCCGGCGCGCCTTTGCGATACTCAGAGCCATGACACTCGGCTACGAACACAAGCTCTACATCCTCGCTTTCGACCACCGCGGCTCGTTCCAGACGAAGTTCTTCGGCATCCAGGGAGAACCCGACGCGGAGCAGACGGCGATCATCGCCGACGCCAAGCACCTGATCTTCGAGGGCATGCTGCAGGCCGCCGGCTCGGGCGCCGACGCCTCGGCCGAGGGCGTGCTGGTCGACGAGCAGTTCGGCTCGACGATCCCCGAGGAGGCGCACGCACGCGGGCTGAAGCTGGCGATGCCCGCCGAGCGATCCGGTCAGAACATGTTCGACTTCCAGTACGGCGATGACTTCGGCGAGCACATCCTCAAGTTCGACCCGGACTTCACGAAGGTGCTCGTCCGCTACAACCCCGACGGCCACGCCGAGGAAAACCGCGTGCAGCTGACGAAGCTGAAGCGACTCAGCGACTGGCTCAAGCAGAACGACCGCAAGTTCCTGTTCGAGTTGCTCGTGCCGGCCGAGCAGGCGCAACTCGATACGGTCGGCGGCGACAGCGACCGCTACGACGCCGAGCTGCGTCCCGAGCTGATGCGCCGTGCGATCGCCGAGATCCAGGACTTCGGCATCGAGGTCGACATCTGGAAGATCGAGGGCGTCGACGAGCGCTCCGACTGCGAGATGCTCGTCGCGCAGGCTCGCACCGGCGGACGCGACGGCGTCGTCTGCGTCGTGCTCGGGCGCGGCGCCAACGACGACAAGGTCGATCAGTGGCTCAGGGCGGCCGCTCCGGTCGACGGCTTCGTCGGCTTCGCGATCGGCCGCTCGATCTGGTGGGACCCGCTGAAGGCTTACGTTGACGGCAAGATCGAACGATCTGAGGGCGCGCGCAGGATCGCCGGAAACTACCTGCGCTTCATCCAGGTCTACGAGCGCGCCGAGGGCAAGACGCCCGTCGCCTCCTGACGCAGGTGGTTCCGGTAGTGACTGCCACTGACGGATGGATCGTCGTGCCCGGCAAGGACGTACCGTGCGGGGCACAAGCAGGTCGGTGCGTGCTCTAGCGCGCGGCGACCGAGGACGCCGCCAGGCGGCGAGGCGCCGTCGCCATGAAAATGCGCCAAAGCCTCGCCGACTGGGAGCAGGCGTTCGTCAAAGAGATCTCGCTCGACCGCCATCGCCGCGACTCGCTGCGGCGCACCGCCGAGCAGCGCACGCTGAAGCGCGAGGTCGAGCGCCGCCACAAGCGCGGCTCCGTTCGATTCGCGCTGCTCGTGCTGACGCTGATCCTGACGGCCGTCATCGTCACGGTCGTCATGTTCCGCACGCTCTACCTGCTGCTCGGCTAGCAGCGCAGCGGCCGCGCGCGCTGGCTGCGCCGCGGCGCTCTCAGCTGCTCTCGCCGAGCTCGCCGAGCGCCTCGTTGACCTGCGCCTGCGCCGTCGGCTCGACCTCGGCGCCTGCCTCTGCCGCGCCGTCCTCACGATGGATCTCGAGGTAGATCTCCTTGCGGAAGACCGGTATCTCCTGCGGTGCCTGGATGCCGATCCGCACCTTCTCGCCCATCACCGAGAGCACCGAGACCTCGACGTCGTCGCCGATCATGATGCTCTGGTTGGACTTGCGCGTCAGAACCAGCATGAGTGCACCTTCCTGTTGGCCGCTAGCCGACGCAACCCCCGCCCGCCGGTGCGCGAAAGCATAGTCCGCAGCGCCGGGGGAAAGCGAACCCGGAACGACGCATCCGGCAACCGCCCTGCAAGCCGGCACATTGCGCTAGTCTCCCGGACCGTCGATGCCTCGTAAGTCTCTGCGCCCCAACCTCAACCAGATCCGCGCCTGGGTGCGCCAGGGCCGGACCGACGCCTGGGTCGCCCACCAGCTCGAGGTCAGCGTGCGCGACATCGAACAGTTCAAGCGCCAGAACGAGCTCGTCGAGGAGGACGCCGGCGAGGGCGGTGCCGGCGCCGCCGAGTATCCCGACGAGATCGACCTGCGCGCCGAGGACGACGCGCTGATCGCAGCCGAGCTCGAGGCCGCCGAAGTCGAGGCCGAGCGGGCGAAGGCCGAGGCGAAGGAGAAGGCCGAACAGGAGGGCGAGGCCGGCGAGGACGAGGACGAGGACGAGGACTCGACGCCGCCTGCGCGAACGCGCCGCAGGCGTGGCGGTCGCGGGCGCCGCGTGCTCGGATCGCGCTCCTCAGGCGCCGCGACCGAGCCGCTCGAGGGCACCTTCGATCACGGCGAGGAGGGCTACGGACTGTGGCTCGACCCGGCGATCCAGGACAACCCGATCTACGCCGAGCACTGGGCCGGGCATCGGCCGGTCGAGGTCGCAGTCGAAGAAGACTGCATCATCATCCGCCGCTCCGGCACCGACGACTAGCCTCACCGCCACGCCGCGAGGCGCCGGTCAGCGACAAGCTCCTAGACGGCCGATGCCGTCGCAAGGACGCAGGGAGCGCGCGCCGCGGGCGCTCGAGCCCGCGGCCGCGTCGAGCGCGCTCGCGACCGAGGACGCCGCGAGGCGCCGGTCAGCGGTCGTCTAGGGCGATCTCGCGCCGGCCGCCTGCGTAGTCGGCAGCCTCGCGCAGGTAGCGGCTGAACGCGGCGTCGAGCACGACGCGCCGCGTCCCACGCCGACGGATCCTGCGGCGCGACGCGCATCGCGATCGGCAGGTACCACGACGGTGCCGCGTTCGTAGAGCTCGACCAGCTCCTCCGAGGAGAAGCGCCCGCCGAGCCGGCGGCGCAGCTCGGCGACGATCGCATCGGCCACCCGCTCGAGCAGGCGCAGCTGCTCAGGCGGCGCCGCTCGCATGCGCCGCTCGCCCTGCTGCCACTGGTAGTTGGCGTTCTCGAACGACACGGCGCCGAGGCTAGCAGCGGCGTGTCACCTGACGGCGAGCAGTGCGCTCAGTTCGATGGCAGGCCGTTGATCACGTAGGCGCGCTCGTTCGCCTTCTTCATGCCGAGCTGGCGCGCCTCGGTTTCGACGGTGTTCTGGCGCCCGAGCGCTTCGTGCTGGCGCGCCAGCACGCGATGTTCGCGTTCGAGCGTCGCAACGGCAGCCTTGTCGTGGCGCGACTGCCCCCACGTCGAGAACATGTGCAGGCCGGCGCTCAGATACAGGTAGAGCAGCGCCGTCAGCACGAACAGCATCGCCATCCGCCCGAGCCTGTCCCAGCGCACGCGAGGAGCGCGCGCCGGCGCGCGGCGTTCCACGCCCGGCGCGCGAGCGAGGACGGCTGCTCGAGCGTGCAGCAGCGCGTGCGATCTGCGGTTGTCGCGGCCATCCACAGGGCATTCGCGCCGATCGCGCGAGCTCCTGCGCGATCAGCCGAAGATCGCGCGTCCCGGGAACTCTGCGTCGGCGCCCAGCTGCTCCTCGATCCGCAGCAGCTGGTTGTACTTGGCGACGCGATCTGAGCGCGACGGTGCGCCGGTCTTGATCTGACCGCAGCCCGTCGCCACGGCCAGGTCGGCGATCGTGACGTCCTCGGTCTCGCCCGAGCGGTGGCTCATCACCGCGCTGTAGCCGGCCTCGCGCGCCATCGCGATCGCGTCGAGCGTCTCCGACAGCGTGCCGATCTGGTTGACCTTCAGCAGGATCGAGTTGGCCACGCCGAGCTCGATCCCGCGCGCCAGCCGCTCGGTGTTCGTCACGAACAGGTCGTCGCCGACCAGCTGCACGCCGCCGCCGATCCGCTCGGTCAAGAGCTTCCAGCCGCTCCAGTCCTCCTCGTCCATGCCGTCCTCGATCGAGACGATCGGATAGCGCGCCGCCAGATCGGCCCAGTAGTCGGCGAGCTCCGTCGGCGCTCAGCGAGCGGCCCTCGTGCTCGAGCACGTAGAGGCCGTCGCTGTAGAGCTCGCTGGCCGCCGGATCCAGCGCGATCGCGACGTCCTCGCCGGGCCGATAGCCGGCGGCCTCGATGCCGGCCATCAGCATCGTCAGAGCCTCCTCGTTGGACGCCAGGTCCGGCGCGAAGCCGCCCTCGTCGCCGACCGCCGTGCTGAGGCCGCGCTCGTGCAGCGTGCGCTTCAGCGCGTGAAACACCTCGGCGCCCATCCGCAGGCACTCCGAGAAGCTGGCGGCGCCGCACGGCACGATCATGAACTCCTGGAAGTCGACTTTGTTGTCGGCGTGCGCGCCGCCGTTGAGCACGTTCATCATCGGCACCGGCAGCACGTGCGCGCGCTCGCCGCCGAGATAGCGCCACAGGGCGAGTCCCTCCTCGGCCGCCTGCGCGTGCGCCGCCGCGAGCGAGACGCCGAGGATCGCATTGGCGCCCAGGCGCGACTTGTTCGGCGTCCCGTCGAGCGCGATCAGCGCCTGGTCGAGACCCTGCTGATCGGCCGCGTCGAGACCACGAATCGACTGCGCGATCTCGCCGTCGACGTTCGCGACCGCGCGCGTCACGCCCTTGCCCCCCCATGCCGCTCCGCCGTCGCGCAGCTCGGTCGCCTCGAACTCACCCGTCGATGCGCCTGAGGGCACCGCTGCGTGCCCGTGCGCTCCCGAGCGCAGCCCGACCTCGACCTCTACCGTCGGATTGCCGCGGCTGTCGAGGATCTGGCGCGCGTGAACGCGCTCGATCTGGCTCATCTCACACGCCTGCCCATCTCGGCGATCGCCGGCCCGGCGATCGCTATTTGGTCGACGTCGTCGCGGTCGACGTCGTCGCGGGCGTAGTCGCAGCAGGCGTCGTCGACAGCGTCGATTTGGTCTTCGGCGCTTTGTAGCCCTTGCAGTCGGCGATCTTGTAGCCCGAGCGGCATTCCGTTTTCGCCATCCACTTCTTTTTGAATTCCTTGACGAACGTGCTCAGTGCTTTCTGCTGGTGCGTCGCCTGGAGCTGCGATTTGATCGACGATTCGGCCTGCTTGAGCGTCTGCTGGCTGCCCGGCGTGACCGAAGTGACCTCGAAGATGTAGTAGCCGAACGGCGTCTTGATCGGGCCTGAGAGAACGTTCTTCTTGGCCGAGAAGATCGCCGCGTCGAGCGCCTGCTCCTCCTGGCCTTTGACCACGCCGGTCAGCTTGCCGCCGTTTGACTTGCTCGTCGGATCGATCGAGACGCGCTTGGCGACGCTTTCGAAGCTCTTGCCCGATTCGACTTCCTGCTTGGCTTTCTTCGCCTGATCTTCCGTTTTCGTGAGGATGATCAGCAGGTTGCGTTTTTCGGCGACTTCGAAGCGTTTCGGGTTTTCTTTGAAGTACTTCGCGACTTCCGCCTGGCTGACCTTCGATTTCTCTTTGACGACCTTCTGCTGGATTTTCGCCGACAGCAGGTTGAGCTTCACGCGCAGCAGCAGGTCAGAGACGGACTGGCCCGAGGACTTCAGGAATTTTTCGAATTCAGCCGCCTTCGGGAACTGCTGATCCTTGATTTTTTCGAAGTTCTTCTTGACTTCCTTGTCGGAGATCTTCACGCCGAGCGAGCTCGCTTCGCCGAGCACCCATTCGGAGGAGATCAAGAAGCCGAGCACCTCCTGCTGCAGAGACTTGTACTGCTGTTCGCACTGCGTCTTCAGCGCGGCTTCGGTCGGCGCCTTCTGACCTTTCGTCGTGCTGGCCGCAGCTTTCGCGCTGGCGATGCACGCCGTGTACTTGGGCGGTTCCGGCACGGCCGGCTTGACGCCGGACGTCGTTGCGCTCGACGCCGCCGCCACACCCATCCAGTGATTGAACGTGTCCTTCGTGATCGACTTCCCATCGACCGAAACTACGGCGTCACCTGGAATCCCGCCGCAGGCGGCGATCCCGATGAGGGCAAACAAAACGGCGCCAAGCGCCGCGAAGGTACGTAGTGGTCTGGGCACGACGCGGGCACTCTAGCGAAAAGCCCCCAAGCCGTGCATAACGAGTGCCTAATCATTTCCTTAAGCCGCCTGGCCCGGCACTCGCTCAGGCGGCCTCGCGAATCACCGCCAAGAGCGCGTCGGCCGCGCGCACGACCGACGGGAAGCGCTCGCTTCCCTCACGCGACACGCGCATCGACATCTGCGAGCGCCCCGACTCATACAGCGCCTCGGGCAGCTCCTCGCGCAGCCGTTTGGCACGACGCGAGTCGAGCTGGATCGGCACGACGGCGAGACGATCGCCGTGAAAGCTGACGGTTCGCGCGCCGGCCTCACCGAACTTGATCCGCGCGCGCTGCAGCGCAAGCAGATTCTCGAGCGGCTCGGGCACCGGCCCGAAGCGGTCCTCGAGCTCCTCGCGCAGCTGCTCGACGTCGGCGACCTCCAGCGCACCGGCGATCCGGCGGTGCACGTCGATCTTCGCCTGCTCGTAGGCGATGTAGTCGGCCGGCACATAAGCGTCGACGTTGACGTCGAGGCGCACCGGCTCGGGCGGTTCCTCGGCGGGCTCGCCGTTCTGCGAGCTCTCGGCGGCACGCTCGGCGGCGCTGACCGCTTCGTCGAGCATCTGCATGTAGAGCTCGAAGCCGAGCGCCGCGACGTGGCCCGACTGCTCGTCCCCGAGCAGGTTGCCGGCGCCACGAATCTCCAGGTCGCGCATCGCGATCTTGAAGCCGGCGCCGAGCTCGGTGTAGTCCGACAGCGCCGAGAGCCGCTGCGCGGCCTCCTCGCTGAGCGCCGCCGCCGAGTCGTACAGCAGGTATGCGTAAGCGCGCTCGCGGCTGCGCCCGACGCGACCACGGATTTGGTAGAGCTGCGCCAGGCCGAACGTGTCGGCGTGCTCGACGATCAGCGTGTTCGCCTGCGGAATGTCGATGCCCGACTCGATGATCGAAGTGCAGACGAGCACGTCGGCGCCGCCGCGCAGATAGTCGAGCATCACTGTCTCCAACTCGCCCTCGCCCATCTGCCCGTGCGCGACGGCGAAGCGCACGCCGGGGCACAGCGCGCGCAGGCGCTCGGCCGTCTCCTCGATCGAGTCGACGCGGTTGTGCAGGAAGAACGCCTGCCCGCCGCGCTCGTGCTCGCGCACGATCGCGCGCTTGACCAGCTCCTCCTCGTACTCGCCGACGTACGTCTTGACCGGACGACGCCCCTCCGGCGGCGTCTCGATCACGGAGATGTCGCGCAGGCCGGCGAGCGACATCTGCAGCGTTCGCGGGATCGGCGTCGCCGACATCGAGATCACGTCGACGCGCAGCTTCAGCTGGCGCAACAGCTCCTTCTGCTTGACGCCGAAGCGCTGCTCCTCGTCGACGATCAAGAGGCCGAGGTCCTTCGCGCGGACGTCGCGCGAGAGCACGCGGTGCGTGCCGATCAGGATGTCGGTGCGGCCTTCGGCAAAGCCCTTGATCGCCTCTTTCTGCTCTGCCGCGCTGCGAAAGCGCGAGACGTGCTCGATCGTGAACGGATAGTCGGCGAGGCGCTCGGAGAACGTGCCGTAGTGCTGTTGCGCGAGGATCGTCGTCGGCACCAGCATCAACACCTGCTTGCCCGCGCCGGCTGCCTTGAAGGCCGCGCGCAGCGCGACCTCGGTCTTGCCGTAACCGACGTCGCCGCAGATCAGCCGGTCCATCGGCCGCGGCGCTTCCATGTCGGCCTTGACCAGCTCGATCGCGTCGCGCTGGTCGGGCGTCTCGGTGAACGTGAACGCCTCCTCGAACTCCCGCTGCCAGTCGGAGTCCTCGCCGAACGCATAGCCGGTCCGCCGCCGCCGCTCGGCGTAGAGCCCGAGCAGCTCGCCGGAGAGCTCCTGCGCCGCGCGCCGCGCACGCGCCTTCATCGTCTCCCAGCGCGTTCCGCCGAGTTTCGAGAGCGGCGGATGCTCGGCGCCGGCACCGACGTAGCGCGAGATCTTCGCGAGCTGGTCGACCGGCACGAACACGCGATCGTCGCCCTGGTATTCGAGATACAGGTAGTCGCGCGTCACATCGGCGACCGTGCGCGTCTCGAAGCCGGCGAAACGCGCGACGCCGTGGTCTTCGTGCACGACGATGTCGCCCGCGCGAAGCTCGGCGAACGAACGCAGCGCGCCGCGGCGAGCGCCGCTGCGCCCGCCGGTCCCGGAGCGCTCGCCGCCGCGCTCTGCGCGGCGTCGGCGCAGCAGCCGGTGCTCGGGCAGCACGGCGAGCTTCAGCGAAGGCGCGATGAAGCCGTCGCGCAGTGACGCCGCGACGAAGCGCAGCGACGGCTCGCTCGGCGAGAGCCCGGCGTCGACGCCCTCGCCGAGCCAGCTCGCTTTCAGCCTGCCCAGGTTGTAGGCCGCGCGCTCGCCCTCGCCGCGGCGCGGAAACGCCACGACCGTGCGATAGCCCGAGCGCACGAGCTTCTCGAGCTCCGGCTCGGCGTCGGCCAGCGAGCGCGCCGCCGTGTCAGGCGACTGCGCGCGCAGCTCGATCGGCTGACCGCTGGAGATCGCCGAGAGCCAGATGCGAGCGCGCGCACGCACGTCGGACTCGACCGCCTCGGGGCTGACGTACAGGTGATGCGCGTCCTCGTCGCCGAATGCCGCGCAGACATCGCTCCAGTGGTCTGACAGCGCCGGCGCGAGCTCCTCCTCGGCAGCGACCATCACAGACGCGCGCTCGTCGAGCAGATCGAGCAGCGCACCGAAGCGCTCGACCGGCAACAGCTCGGCGATGTCCGGCCGGCCGCCGCCGTCCGTCCTCCTCGGCGCCCTGGCCGCCTCGCGCCTGCCAGCTCGGCGCCGGCGACGGCAGCGAGCGCCCGATGCTCTTCGGCCAGCTCGGCTGCCGGCGCGATCTCGACCTCCTGCACCTCGCCGAGCGAGCGCTGCGTGAACGTCGAGAACCAGCGCAGCGACTCGATCTCGATGTCGAACATGTCGACCCGCACGGCCCGATCCTCGGTTGCCGGAAAAACGTCGAGCAGACCGCCGCGCATCGCGAACTGCCCACGCTCCTCGACCTGATCGACGCGTTCGTAGCCGGCGCCGACGAGCTCGATCGCGCACTCCTCGAGATCGAGCAGCTCGCCGACGCGCAAGCTGAACGAGCGTGGCCGCAGCGCCGGGTCGGGCACCTTCTCCGACAGCGCGACGGCGCTGACGACGACAACCGGCGCGCCCTGCTCGGCGTCCTGGTCGCGCTCGGCGCCGAGCAGCGCGTCGAGCGCAGCCAGGCGCAGCCCGACGAGATGCGCCGGCGGCACCAGATGCGACTCGTATGTGACGCCGCGCGAGGGGTAGTAGCGAACTCGTCGCGGCGCCAGCCAGGAGCGCAGGTCGGCTGCCAGGTCGCGAGCCGCGCGGTCGTCTCCGACGACGATCAGCTGTGCGCGCTCGCGCGCTCCGTCGAGCTCAGCCAGCGCGGCGATCACGTACGGACGCAGCGACGAGGAGACGAATGCGTTGCCGCCATCACGCGCGAGCGCAATCGCGGCGGGGTCCTCTTCGATGTGTGCGAGCAGCGGGCGGAGCGGCATTACGGGTGGCGCTCCCACAATAGAGCCGCAGCGCAGGCGCTCATCCCGGTGGCCGGCGCGCATCGAGCACGATCGCCTCGACCGCGTCGGCGGCGCGCTCGATCAGCTCCTGCACCTCGGCCTGATCCTCGCGAAAGCGCCCGAGCACATATGCCGAGACGATCTCGGGATCGGTGCTGTCGGGCCGCCCGACACCGACTCGTACACGCGTGAACTCGCCACTGCCGAGCTCGCGCTTCAGCGACTTCAACCCGTTGTGGCCGGCCAGCCCGCCGCCGACGCGCGTGCGCACCTCGCCGAACGGCAGGTCGATCTCGTCGTGCACGACCAGCACGCGCTCGAGCGGCAGCTTGTAGACGCCGCGCGCCGGCCCGACCGAGCGACCGACGTCGTTCATGAACGTCTGCGGGCAGAGCAGCGCGACACGGCTCGGCGCCTGCCCGAGCTCGCCCGTCACAGCAGCACCGCCGAGGAGCCCCTCTGCGATCCGCCCGCGAAAGCGGTCCTTCGGCTTGCCGAGCTGCCAGCGCCGCGCCAGCTCCTCGACGACCGCAAAGCCGACGTTGTGGCGCGTGCGCGAGTACTCGGCGCCCGGATTGCCGAGCCCGACGATCAGCCAGTCAATGTCTGCCTGGGTAGCCATGTGACCTCGTTACAAGCAACGAGGCGTTCGCTGGGCAAGCGAGGCAAGGACGCAGGGAGCGTTGCGTGCTCCGCACGCGAGCGACCGAGGGCGCCGCATCGCGCCGCTCAGGGAGCGCCTCGCCAGGGTCTACTCCCCGTCGGAAGAGTCCCCGCCGTCGCCCTCGGCTGCGCCCTCGCCGCCCTCGGCGTCCTCGCCGACGAGCTCGGTCTCGGCTTCGATCTCGTCCGCCTCGGCCTGCAGTCGCGGCGGTGACAGCGTCGCGACGACGCCCTCCTCGAGCTCGTCGAGCAGCGTCACGCCCTCCGGCATCTCCAGCTGCTCCAGGTGAATCGTCTCGCCGATCTGCATCTCGCCGACGGCGTACACGATCGCCTCGGGAATCGCCGTCGGCAGCGCTTCGACGTTCAGCTCGCGCACGATCTGCTCGAGGATCCCGCCTTCCTTGACGCCCGGCGCGTCGTCGACGCCCTCCAGTTCCAGCGGCACGACGGCGTGAATCGCCTGGTCGAGACGGACGCGCAGCAGATCGACGTGCACCGTCTGGCCGCGCACCGGATCGCGCTGCGCCTCCTTCAGCACGACCGGCGTCGCTTT
The DNA here is from genome assembly GCA_963812575.1 of uncultured Solirubrobacteraceae bacterium. Classification (GTDB taxonomy): domain Bacteria; phylum Actinomycetota; class Thermoleophilia; order Solirubrobacterales; family Solirubrobacteraceae; genus Palsa-744. The sequence goes on from CAWEVS010000011.1 coordinate 34,157, forward strand.
GCCGCCGTCGACGCTCAGATCGAGCACGGCGCCCGACGCAGCGAGCGCGTGGCGCAGCTCGCGAGCATCGACGTCGAAGCCGACAGGATCGCCGCCGCCGCCGTAGATCACGCCCGGCACGCGGCCGGTCCGGCGCAGGCGTCGTGCCGCGCGTGAGCCTTCGCCCTCGCGGGTGCGTACGTCGAGCTTTGTGTTCGTGTCGGCCATGTCGAGAGGACCGCATGCGCAGACTCGGCGCAGCGCGGCCAGTGGACTGTAGCAACGAGCGCTCGATCGCTGACGCTCGTGAGCGCCGCCCGACCGGCCGGCGATCAGTGCCCGAGTTCGGCTTCGGTCGCTTCTTCTTCGAGCAGTTCTTCTTCCGTCGGCGGGTGACATTTGCCTTCGTTCGAGATCGGCGCGCTGGTCGTCAGCAGCTTCACGTCGATGCCCGTCAGCGGATTGCCGGTGCGCTGCACCTCGATGCATTGGACGACCGGTTTGCCGCCGAGCACGGTCCATGCCAGACGTGTCTTGCCGTGCGCACCGAACAGCGCTCCGGCTGTCTTCGATTCGACCTGCAGCAGCTTCACTCTGCCCTGCTGGCGCACACGCGCGTCTGTGACGATCGCCTGCACCTGTGCGACGCACTTCGGATCGGCACGGCAACCGTCCAGGCGACGGAGAACCGCGTCGGATTCGCCGCGATGCTCGGCTTCGACGAGCGCGAGGTAGTCCGCACGTTCGGCGTTTTCAGCGCTGAAGTAGCGCGCGAGCAGACCGCTGATCGCGAGGAACACGAGCAGCGTCACTGCGATCAGCACGATCCGCGTCCTGCGCGACAGGCCGCGCCACCACGCGCGCGGGCCGCGAGTAGGAGCAGGAGTGCTCGCAGCTGGCCCAGCCATCGCGAGGACAGGCTACTCGGCGCTATTCGGCGGCAGCGCCGCCGGCGGCTCTCTCAGAACAGCTGGTTCTCGCCGCCGAACACTTCGCTGACGGAGTCATCGACGAAGATCCGCCGGATCGAGTCGGTCAGCAGCTCGGCGCACGGCAGCACGCGAACGTTGCTCGGGCGGTCGGCCGGCAGCGGGATCGTGTCTGTGACGACGATCTCCTCGATGCCCGAGGCGGCGAGATTCTCGAACGCGTCGCCGGAGAAGATCGCGTGCGTTGCCGCTGCATAGACGCGCGTCGCGCCCTCTTCGAGCACCGTCTTGGCGGCCGCCGCGAGCGTGCCTGCAGTGTCGATCATGTCGTCGACGATGATCGCCGTCTTGCCCTTGACATCACCGATCACGTAGCCGATCTCGGCGACCTGCTGAGCCGGGCGCTCCTTGTCGAGGATCGCAAGCTCGGCGCCGATCTTCGAGGCGAACTTCTTGTTGAGCTTGACGCGGCCGGCGTCCGGCGCGACGACGACGAGGTCGGACAGGCCGAGGTCGGCGAAGTACTGCGTGAGGATGAACAGCGCCGTCATGTGGTCGACCGGCTTCTGAAAGAAGCCCTGGATCTGACCGGCGTGCAGGTCCATCGTCAGCACGCGGTCGGCGCCGGCCGCCTCGAGCATGCGCGCTACCAGGCGGGCCGAGATCGGCTCGCGAGGCGAGGACTTCTTGTCCTGGCGCGAGTAGCCGAACCACGGCGTCACGGCGATCACGCGATGCGCCGAGGCGCCGACGGCGGCGTCGATCATCAGCAGCAGCTCCATCAGTGCGTCGTTTGCCGTGATGCCGGTGTACGGGTTGCCGCAGGTCGACTGCACGATGAACACGTCGGCGCCGCGGATCGACTCCTCGTAGCGGCAGTAGACCTCGCCGTTGGAGAACGTCTTCAGCGTGACCGGGCCGAGGTCGACTTCGAGCTTGTCGGCGATGTCGATCGCCAACTGCGGGTTCGCACGCCCGCTGAACAGCATCAGGCGCTTGTTGTAATCGAACGGAAGGCTCGCTCGCGAGGACGCGCTCGTGTCGACCACGCTGCTCATTTCTCCTTGGAGTGTAAACGGGCCTGGCGTCGCTCGGCGTACTTCTCGACGTTGCGCTGCTCGGAGCGAGCGACACCGAGCGCACCGTCGGGCACGTCGTCGGTGATCACCGAGCCGGCTGCCGTGTAGGCGTCGTCGCCGACGCTCACCGGCGCGACGAACGACGTGTCGACACCGCCGTGCACGCCGCTGCCGATCGTCGTGCGGTGCTTGCTGTGCCCGTCGTAGTTGGCCGTGATCGTGCCGGCGCCGAGGTTGGTGCGCTCGCCGACGTCGGCATCGCCGATGTAGGAGAGGTGCGGCACTTTGCTGGCCGCGCCGATGTCGGAGTTCTTGATCTCGACGAACGTGCCCGCCTTGGCGCCCTCGCGCAGCCGCGTCTTTGGCCGCAGGTAGGCGAACGGCCCGACGCTGACGCCGTCCTCGAGCACGCAGTCGATCAGGTAGGAGCAGCGGATCGTGCAGCCGCGTCCGATGCGCGTCGCGCCGTGGATCGTCGTGAACGGCTCGATCAGCGTGTCGCAGCCGATCTCGACGTCGACGTCGATCACGGTCGCTTCCGGGTCGATGATTTCGACGCCGGCGAGCAGATGGCGACGGTGGATCTCGCGCTGCGCGAGCTTGCGAGTGTGCGCGAGCGCAGCGCCGTCGTTGACGCCGAGCAGCGCGCCGTCGTCCTTCGTCTGGTGCGCCGAGACGCTCAGCCCGTCCGCTCGCAGGAGGTCGAGCACCTGCGGCAGGTACAGCTCACGCTGAGCGTTCTCGGCGCTGAGACGCGGAAGCGCATCGCGCAGCGCGCGCAGATCGAACGCGTAGACGCCGGCGTTGACCTCGTCGATGCGAAGCTCCTCGGCGCTCGCGTCGCCCTCCGCCTTGGTCTCGACGACGCGCGCGACCGAGCCGTCGGCGTCGCGTACGACGCGGCCGTAGCCACTCGGGTCGGCGAGCACGCTCGTCAGGATCGTCGCCGCCGCGCCGCAGCGCGTGTGCACGTCGGTCAGCGATGCGATCGCTCCGGCACCGAGCAGCGGCACGTCGCCGCTGAGCACGAGCAGCGGCCCCTCGAGCGGCTCGCGGCCGGTCGCATCGAGTTGCTCGACCGCTGCCTGCAGGGCGCCGCCGGTTCCGTTCGCGACCGGCTGCACCGCGAGCTCGACGCCCTCGGGCAGCACCTCCTCGAGCTCGCGTGCCGGCGAGTCGACGACGATCACGCGCGTTGCACCTGCCGTCAGCGCCGCTCGCACCGGCCACAGCACCATCGGCACGCCGCAAAGGTCATGCAGCATCTTCGGCGTGCTCGAGCGCATCCGCGTGCCCTGGCCGGCGGCGAGGATCACAACCGTCGGCGCCGGGCTCACTCGGCGGATGCTAGCTCGATTCGGGCCCGTGCTCGCGATGAATCGAGCGCCGGCGCGCCGTCTGCGGAGCGAAAAGCTGGGGGGCAGGGATTCGAACCCCGATTCTCAGGACCAAAACCTGATGTCCTGCCATTGGACGACCCCCCAATCCGGGTCGGCTGAAGGATAGATGTTGGCGTGCGGCACGCGACGGCGCCGGCGGCACGCGAGAAAAGCGATTAGAAGCTCGCTCAACCGGTTAGTAACGACGCCAATCCAGTGCGTCTGCAACGATCCTTGCACTTGCCACGGGGAGACAGAAGAGCAAGAGGTCGGGCGGGCACCGTGGCTGGCAGGCTGCTGCGCGCCTGCATCGCTGCGCTCCTGCCCACTCTGCTCGGTCTCGGCTCACTCGCCTCCGCGAGTGCCGCTGCAGACGGCTGCCCGGGCGCCAACGTCCGTCCGAACGGGCACAACGCGACGCTCGTCGATCGCGCGACGCTGTGCCTGATGAACGCGCTGCGCGCCGAACATCAGCTGCGACCGTTGCACTCGAATGGGTCGCTCGCGGCGATCGCGACGGGGCAGGCCGGCGACATGGTGCGCGGCGACTACTTCGGCGACGACAGCATCAGCGGCGCCTCGCCGCTGGCCCGGATCAAGGCCTCGCGCTACTCGGTGCCGACCTCGCGCGTGCGTCTGCTGACGGCTCAGAACATCGGTTGGGGCACCGGCCCGAACGCGACTCCGGCAGGCATCGTCAAGGCCTGGATGCTCTCGCCGCCGCACCGCCAGATCATTCTCACGGCCGCCTACCGCGACGTCGGTGTCGGCGTCGCTCCGACGGTTCCCAGCGACGTGCGCTCGCAGTGGCTCGGCGCGACCTACGCGGTCGAGTTCGGCGCGCGCGAGCGTTAGCGAGCGCCGCCTACTAGGGCGCGCGGCCGGAGCGCCGTGGCACGCGCCCGCCTTCGGCGCCGGCCTCCGAGGCCGGGCCGCCGGCCGAGGAGATGCCGAGCACGCGCATCGACTTCAGCCCGAGACTGAGCTTCTCGCGCCCGTCGCTCGAGCTGACGTCGTGCCCGGAGAGCTCGCGCACGCGCTCCAGGCGGTAGTAGATCGTGTGCCGGTGCGTGAACAGGCGTTGCGCAGTGCCGGCCACGTTGCCGTCGGCCTCGAGGAACGCCTCGAGCGTGCGCACGAGATCGGTCTCGTACTGCTCGTCGTAGGCGACGAGCGGCTCGACCGTCTCCGCGTAGAAGCGCTGCAGCTCGTTCGGATTCTCGCTCATCGCGCTGAGCAGCAGGCGGTAGGCGCCGGTCTGCTCGAACGCGAGCGCGGTGCCGCCGGCCGATCCCTGCGCCACGTTCGCGGCCAGCAGCGCCTCGCTGGCCGCGCGAGGCAGCTCGGAGGCGTCCTGCGTGATCCTGCTGCGGCCCAGCGCGAAGGTGTAGCCCGACAGGCCGGCCTCCATCTCGCGCAGGATTCCGTCGGCGGCGCGCGCAGCGAGCGCCTCGTCGCCGCCGGGCACCAGCACGAGCACCTCGGCGCCGACCAGGCCGTCGCGCTCGGACAGCGCCGCGATCGCGCGACTCGAGCTGGCACGCGCGCCGCGCTCGGCGACCGCGCGTACGCGTCCGCGCCAGCCCTCGTCGGTAGGCGACTGCGGATGTGCGCGCGCGACGATCATGCTGGCGCCGTCCTGCAGCTCGAGCGAGAGCTCCTTCGCGCGCGCCACGAGCTCCTCGCGATCGGTCAGCTCGCGTGCGAGGACCGCGCGCAGGAAGTCGCCGGCAACGGTCTCGGAGGCGCGTTCGGGCGCGCGCACGCGCTCGACCTCGGACGCGATCATCGTCGCGAGCAGCCGCTGCATCGAGGCGCTCGGCTCCGTTTTCGCGCGCATGTGCAGCGCTCCGACGGTCGCATCGGCGACGCGCAGTGGGATGCTGACGACGCCGTCGCCCTGCGAGAGCAGCGCGCGCTCCTCGGCCGGCGAGCGCGCTGCGACGGCCAGCGTCGCGCCCCACGCATCGCTGACGGCGAGGCTCGCGTCGAGCGCCTTCGCGGCCGCGCGCACGACCTCCGGCAGCCCGGCGCCCGACTCGACGGCCTCGGTGATCGCGTCGAGTGCAGCGTAATCGGGCACGGCTAGCCCCAGAAATAGACGACGGCGAGCGCCGCGCCTATTCCGATGCCGACGAGCACGGCCAGCACGTAGAGCGACAGGACGGTCGCCGCGAGTCGCTGCCACAGACGCGTGTAGGCCGTCCATGCGGGCACGAGAATCAGACCGGCGTACAGCGCGAAGCCGAAGGTGCCGGCGCAAACTGCGACTAGCTCGTTGATCGTAGTTCTGCTCATGGGCGCCTTGTGGCGTGATTGTGACGCACCGTCCCGTCGCTCGCGGACCGGCCCGCGCCCCGACCCTCGCCCCGCCGCGGCCCTGCGCCGCTCGCCGCCTTCGCGCTCAGCTCAGCTCGACGGCTCGGCCGAAGTCGGCAGCGACCGATCTGGCAGCGATCGGCGCCGGCTCGAGTGCGGCCAGCGCCGCCTGCGCGCGCGCCCGCCGTCCACTCGCGTTGGCGTGTGCGAACAGCGCCAGCACGGTCGGCCCGGAGCCGCTCAACAGCGCCTCACCGCCGGCCTCCTCGGCGGCTGTGAGCGTTCGTGCGATGCGCGGGCGCAGCGACAGCGCTGCGGCCTGCAGGTCGTTGTGCAGCAGCTCACGTGCTCCGGGCAGCGGTGCGCCGAGCGCCGTCGCGACGCGCAGCTGCTCGGCGAGCTGCTCGAGCTCGTGCTCGTCTCGCTCGGAGCCGAGGCGGTCGTACATCGCATAGACCTCTGCCGTCGAGAGCTGCTCCTCGGAGGGCAGCACGAGCAGCTCGAGCGCCGGCAGCGGGTCGGGCAGCGCGCGCAGCAGCTCGCCGGCGCCGGTCGCCAGCCAGCGTCCCGGCGTGACCTGCGCCGGCACGTCGGCGCCGAGACTCGCTGCCAGCTCGAGCAGCAGCTGCTCGTCGCCGAGTCCGGAGGCGCGCTGCGCCAGGCGCAGCGCCGCGGCTGCGTCGGCCGAGCCGCCGCCGAGGCCGGCTGCGACGGGGATCCGCTTGCTCACCGTCAGGCGTTGCGCCGGTGCGTTCCAGCCGGTCGCCTCGCGAAAAGCGCGCCAGCGCTCGCGCGGCGAGGTTCTCCTCGGGCGGCCCGGCCGGCTCGGCGCAGACGAGCACATCGCGCCCGACGCGCGCGCCGTCCTGCTCGCCGGCCGCCCCCTCGCCGTCGCCGTCGGCCGGCTCGAGCCGCAGCTCGTCGGCCAGCGAGATCGACTGCATCACGCTCGCCAGCTCGTGGCGCCCGTCACGCTCGCGGCGCGCGCCGACGAACAGGCCGAGGTTGACCTTCGCCGGCGCCAGCGCGAGGTAGCCGCTCATCGGGCGAGTATCTCGGCGAGCGCGCGGAACTGCTCCGGCGAAAGGCGCTCGGCGCGCACGTCCTCGCGTATGCCGAGCTCGAGCAGCGCGCCGCGCACCTGCTCGCGCGATCGTCCGGGCGCGCCGCCGGACAGCGCGAGCGAGCCGACCAGCGTCTTGCGGCGATGCGCGAACGAGCCTGCGACAAGCGCGCGAAGCTCAGGCGTCGGCGAGCGCTCGCGGCGGCGCAGGCTGACGAGCACCGAGTCGACGTTCGGCACCGGATGAAAGACGGTGCGCGCGATCGCGCGCACGACGCTCACCTCGCAGGACAGCTGCGCGATCACCGACGGCGCGCCGTACTCGCCGCTTCCCGGCGCCGCCGCGAGCCGCTCGCCGACCTCGCGCTGGACCATCGCGACGCACAGCTGCAGGCCGTCGATCTCCTCCAGCGCGCGCAGGATCGCGCCGGCAGCGATGCCGTAGGGCAGGTTCGCGACGAGCTTGTCCGGCGCCGGCGAGAGCGCGCGCAGGTCGATTCGCATCGCATCGCCCCAGTGCACGCGCGACGTTCGCGTGCGCGCTCGACGGCGTCCTCGAGCGCCTCGCGCAGGTGCTCATCGAGCTCGACGACGTGCACGTAGCGCACGCGCGCGGCGAGGTGCTCGGAGAGCACGCCGAGTCCGCCGCCGACCTCGAGCACGACGTCCCGGGGCTGGAGCTCGGCGGCCCGCTCGATCACGCCGAGGATGTTCGAGTCGATCAGGAAGTTCTGCCCGAGCTCGCGGTTCGGTCGCACGCCGAAGCGCCGCATCCGACGCAGGCTCGGCTGCACTGGCTCCTGCGACACCGCGAGCCGCCCGGCGCTCACCAGCCGAACACGCGCGCGGCGTTGCGCTCGACCGCGGCGCCGAGCTCGGCCGGCGTGGTGCCGCGAAGCTCGGCGACGAACGCCAGCGTGTGCACGACGAAGGCCGGCTGATTGCGATGCTTGCGCACGGCCTGAGGTGAGAGGTAGGGCGCGTCGGTCTCGAGCAGCAGCCGCTCCTCGGGCACTGCTGCGGCAGCCGCGGCGAGCTCGCTCGCGCTCTTGTACGTGACGTTGCCGGCGAACGAGATCGCATAGCCGCGCTGCAGGCACTCGTCCAGGCGGTCGGGCATCGAGAAGCAGTGCATCACGACGCTGACGCCGTCGGCTTCGGCGGCGAGCTGCGCGAGCGTCTCGGAGTCGGCCGCGCGCGAGTGGATCACGAGCGGCTTGGCGGTCTCGCGCGCCAGCGCGATCTGCGCGGCGAACGCTCGCTGCTGGTCGGCGCGCGGCGCGCCGTCGCGATAGAAGTCCAGCCCGCTCTCGCCGATCGCCAGACAGCGCTCGTGCGCGGCCAGCGCGCGCAGTTCGGCCAGATCGGCGTCGTCGAAGCCCTTGGCCGCGTTCGGATGGCGGCCGACCGCCGCGTAGACCTGCGGAAACGCCTCGGCGGCGGCCAGCGCCGCGCGGCAGGAGGCGCCGTCGATGCCGACCGTCAGCATCCGCGTGACGCCGACCTCGGCGGCGGCCTCGACGAGCTCGGCGTCGGGCGGCTCGCACAGCTCGAGGTGCGTGTGCGAGTCGATCACGCGCTCGCGCCGTCGTCGATCGCCGTGCTGTCGATCGCCTTCGGCGCGGCCTCTCGGCGATCCTTCGGGAACAGCGGCTCGAGCGGGTTGACGTGCTCGATGTCGCCGCTGCCGAGTGCCGCGCGTGCGAGCGACAGGCCGGGCGCGCCGAGCGCGTCGAGCAGCCGCTCGGCGCTGGCCGGCAGATACGGCCACAGCAGCACGGTCACCGTGCGAATCCCTTCGGCGAGCGTGCGCAGCACGCGATCGAGATCGCCGGCGCGCGCCTCGTCCTTTGCCAGCTGCCACGGCGCCTGCTCCTCGACGTAGCGGTTCAGCCGCCGCACGCGCTGCCAGATCTCCTCCAGCGCGATCGTCAGCTCGGCGCGATCGAGGCACTCCGAGACGCGCTCGGAGAGCCCGAGGAAGTCCTCGCGCACGGCCGGATCGACCTCGCCCGCGACCAGCGTGCCGTCGCGGTAGCGCGAGATCATCGCGATCGTGCGGCTCGCGAGGTTGCCGAGATCGTTTGCCAGCTCGGTCTCGTAGCGCTGTTCGAAGGCGGCCGTCGAGACCGAGCCGTCCTGGCCGAGCGGCACGTCGCGCATCAGGTAGAAGCGCAGCGCATCGGCGCCGAAGCGCTCGATCACGGCGAACGGGTCGAGCACGTTGCCGAGCGACTTGCTCATCTTCTCGCCGTCCATCAGCAGGAATCCGTGGACGAAGACGTGCTCGGGCAACTCGAGCTCTGCGGCCATCAGCAGCGCCGGCCAGTAGACGGCGTGAAACCGCAGGATGTCCTTGCCGATCAGGTGGTAGGTGGGCGGCCAGAACGTCTTCGTCAGATTGCTCGACTGCTCCGCGTCGAGCGTCGGCGGCGCCGGGGCGTAGCCGAGCGCCGTGTAGTAGTTGAGCAGCGCGTCGAACCACACGTAGAAGACGTGCTCTTCATCCCACGGCACGGGCACGCCCCAGGTCAGCTTGTGACGCGTCAGCGGCACGTCGCGCAGGCCGGAGCGGATGAACGAGAGCGCCTCGTTGTAGCGCGAGCGCGGCGCGACGAAGTCCTCGCGCTCGACGAACAGCCGCTCGAGGCGCTCCTGGAAGGCCGACAGCTTGAAGAAGTAGCTGTCCTCCTGCTCGCGCGTCAGCTCGATGTGGTGGATCGGGCAGCGCAGATCCTCGTCGATTTCGTTCTCCGCCTTGAAGTCGGCGCAGCGCGGGCAGTACCAGCCTTCGTAGGTGCCCTGGTAGACGAAGCCGTTCTCGCGAACGCGCGCGAGCACCTCCTGCACCGCCGCCATGTGCTGCGGATCGGTCGTGCGGATGAAGAAGTCGTTGCTCGCCTCGAGCTGCGGCGCGAGCGCCTTGAAGCGCTCGGCGTTGCGATCGGCCAGCTCCTGCGGCGAGATGCCCAGCGCATGCGCTGCGTCGGCGACCGGCTCGCCGTGCTCGTCGGTGCCGGTCAGGAAGAACGTCGCCTCGCCGCGCTGGCGGTGATGGCGCGCCATCACGTCGGCGGCGATCGTCGTGTAGGCGTGGCCCAGATGCGGCGCCGCGTTGACGTAGTAGATCGGAGTCGTGATGTAGAAGGACATGCCGCGCCCAGGCTACTGGCCGGTGCTCGCGCGCTCGCTCATCAACGCCCGGTAGAGCTCGTTGGCGGCGACGCCGGTCAGCTTCGCGACGGCGCCGGCAGCCGGTCGCGCACGGGCGCCGCAGGCGACGAGCTCGGCGAGCGCCGCCTGCGCCTGCTCGCGCACGGCCGCGCCGAGCGGCGCGGCGCCGACGACGAGCACGATCTCGCCGCGCACGCGACGCTCGCGTAGTGCTCGGCGAGCTCGCGCGCGCTGCCGCGCCGAACTTCTTCGTGCAGCTTGCTCAGCTCGCGGCAGACGGCCGCGCGGCGCTCGCCGTCGAGCTCGGCGAGCGTCTGCAGCGTGCCGGCGAGCCGCCGCGGAGACTCGAACGCGACGAGCGTCTGCTCGGCGCCTGCCAGCAGCTCGCGCAGCTCGCCGGAGGAGCGCCCGCCGCGCGAGCGTGGCAGGAAGCCGACGAACGACCAGCGCTCGGCCGGCAGCCCGGAGGCGACCAGCGCCGTCGTCACGGCGCTCGGCCCCGGCAGCACCTCGAGCGCGAGGCCGGCGGCGAGGCACGCGCGCACGAGCGCGAAGCCCGGATCGGAGATCAGCGGCATGCCGGCATCGGAGACGAGCACGATCGTCTCGCCGGCGGCGATCCGCTCGAGCAGCTCGCCGGCGCGCTCGCGTTCGTTGTGCTCGTGCAGGCTGATCAGCGGCGCGCGCAGGCCGTGGCGCTCGAGCAGCACGCGCGTGTGACGCGTGTCCTCGCAGGCGATCGCGTCGGCCTCGCCGAGCGTCTGCAGCGCGCGCAACGTGATGTCCTGCAGGTTGCCGATCGGCGTCGGGCACACGACGAGCCGTCCGGCGGCACCCTCCGCGCCAGTCATGCCGCAAATATAGGGTCCGCGCGATGCCTACCGAGCACGAACAGGAACCAGGCGGCCCTTCGCGCCGGCGGCTGCCGCGTCCCGCCGCGCCGCGCGAGGAGCGCGCGCCGGCGCCGGCAGCGCCTGCGGCGCCCGGCGACGGCGAGCAGCAGCCGGCCTACAAGCGCTACCGCGCCCGTCCGCGCCTGCTCAGCGGGCGCGGCGGCGACTCGGGTGCCACGCCGCCGCCCGGCGCCGGCGCAGCGGCGCAGCTGGTGGCGACGGCCGCCGACGGCCAAACGCGTCGTGCTCGGCCTGATCGCGCTCGTGCTCGGCTGGATCGTGCTGTCGCTCGTGCTGTTCCTGATCAGCTCGCACTTCGAGCGCACGCCGCTGCCGTCGAACGTCGCCGCCGTGCTCGACCCGGCCGGCTACCCGCTTGACCTCGGCCAACAACATCCTCGTGCTCGGCTCCGATCGGCGCCAGAAGAACTCCAAGGAACCGGGCGCCGAAACGACGGGGCCCGGGCGCTCGGACTCGATCATGCTGATCCGCACCGGCGGCGGTCACTCGGCGCGCCTCTCGATCCCGCGCGACACGATCGTCGAAATCCCCGGCCACGGGCTGCAGAAGATCAACGCCGCGCACGAGTTCGGCGGACCGGCCGAGTCGGTCTCGGTGATCAAGCGCTGGCTGGGCGTGCCGATCAACCACGTCGTCGAAGTCAACTTCGAAGACTTCCCGGCGCTGGTCGACGCGATGGGCGGCGTCAGCTACACGGGCGGCTGCATCGTCTCGCGCCTCGACGGAGGCTTTCGCGACGGCGGCTTCACGCTGCGCCTGTCGAAGGGCACGCATCATCTCGACGGCCGCGAAGCGCTCGCGCTGGCACGCACGCGCGAGAACCTCTGCGCGCCGAACGAGACCGACCTGCAACGCGAGGAACACCAGCAGGCGCTGTTCACCGACATGAAGTCACAGCTGCTCTCGCCGTCGAGCTTCCTGCGCCTGCCGCTGATCGCCTGGAACGCGCCGCCGGCGATCATCTCCGACATGAGCGGCCCGACGCTGCTCGGCCTGTTCGCCGCGCTGGCCGTCTCCGGCACGCCGCCGACACAGGTGCTGCGCCCGACCGGCGAGATGACGCTGCCCGAAGGCGGCGAAGGCCTGACCGTCTCGGCCGCCGCGCGCCGCGCGGCGGCGGCGCGCTTCCTCAGCGGCTGAACGAACTCGCGGGCCGCGCGTGCGCTGCAGCGGCGATCTGCGTCACGCGGCGTGGGCGCTCAGTCGCTCTTCGCCGCGGCGGCCGGCTTGGCTTTGGCGGAGTCGCCTTTGCCGGCGCCCTCGCCCTTGCCCTTGCCGCTCGGAGCCGGAGGACGAGCTCGAGGAGTCGCCGCCCTTGGAGGCGCCGTCACTGGAGGAGGAGTCCTTCGATGAGTCCTTCGAGGAGCTCTCGGCGTTGGCGGCCGTCTCGCGCTGGCGATTGCGCGTGCCGTAGTCGGTGTTGTAGAAGCCTTTGCCCTTGAAGTGCACTGCAGGTGCGTGCAGCACGCGCTCGACCGGCACGCCCGTTTCGGGGTCGACCTTCAGCGGGTCTTCGCTGAAGGACTGCTGGATCTCGAACGTCGTCCCGTCGGGGCGTCGGTACTCGTAGATCGGCATCGCTTGAACTTAGTCGGTCATCAACGCGCGCACGGCGACGATGCCGGCTTGCACCGTCTCGCCGAAGTCGCGCTTGGGCTCGGCGAGCATGCGCAGCGCGAGTCCATCGGCCAGCGCGAACAGCACCTCGGCGACCGCCTCGGGCGCGGCGTGCAGGTGGAGGATTCCCTCGCGCTGCGCAGCGGCGAGCATCGCGGCGACCTGCTCGCGCATGCCGTGCATCAGCCGCCCGTACTCGGCCGCGATGTCCTCGTTGCGGCGCGACTGCGTGAACAGCTCGAAGACGAGCGTCACGAACTCGGGATCGTCGTGGACCGTTTCCTGAAGGTTCTGCGCCATCAGCGCGATGTAGCCGTCGGCCGACTGCGCGCCCGCCAGCTGGCGCTCGAGCAGCTCCATGCGCAGCTCGCAGTCACGGCGCACGGCCTCGACGAGCAGCTGCTCCTTCGTGCCGAAGTAGTAGTGCAGCAGGCCGCGCGAGACGCCGGCTTCGCGCGAGACGTGGTCGAAGGTCGAGCCGGCTGTTCCGCGCTGGGCGACGCTGCGACGCATCGCCTCGACGATCCGCTGCGCCTTGTCGCCCGACAGCGAGCGAGGGGCGGCGGAGCGCTTCTCCGCCGCGTCGCCCTCGAGGGTCGCTGCGTCCACGACTGCGCTCATCCTTGCGGCAGTCGCTCAGCTAGGAGGCTGTTGCGCCGGCCGGCGCAGGCTCTGCCGGAGCGGTCGTCGAGCTGTAGTCGAACTCTTCCTCGGAGCCAAACAGCAGGTCGAGGACCTTCGAGCGCAGCCCCTCGCTGAGCGCGATCGCCAGCACGCCGGCGAATGCGAGCAGCAGCAGTGAGCGCCCTGCTCCGCCTTTGCGCCGCTGGCGCTTGGGCGGCTCGCGCAGCGAGCTCGACGCTTCGCGAAGCGCGTCGGCCGCCTCCTTCAGCTCGCGCTGGAGCTTCTTGTCCTCGAACAGCGCCTGCGTCGCAGGCTTGCCGTTCGTCATCCGTCCATAGGCGCTGCGCGCAGCGCCGTAGGCCGTCACCAGAGAGCCGCGCAGCTCCTCGTCCGCAAGCAGACGCTGCAGGTACTGGCTGCGCTGTGCCGCGCGAGCGGCTTCGCCGGCCTTGCCGCCGGCCTTGTTGATCTTGTCTTTCGCTGCCATCGCCGAACCTCGTCTCTGCCGGAGCTTTGCTGGGTCGTGCTCGGCAAATATACCCCTCTGGCGCGTGCCGATCACGCTCGCCGCCGGCCGGCGCGGCGATCGTCCGGCCGGCTGCCGGCGCGCGCTGCGGGCGACGTGCGAGGCTAGGCCGCGTGCCGAGCTTCCAGGCGACGATGACCGTGCTGGGCGCGCTTCTGATGATCGGCGCGCTCGCCTCCGGCCTCGCGCGGCGCTCGATGCTCTCGCTCGCTGCGCTGTTCGTGCTCGCCGGCTTTCTGCTCGGCAACGGTGGGCTCGACTGGATCGACTTCCGTGCGCGCTCGGGCTTCGTCGAGGATCTCGCGTTCGCCGCGTTGATCGTGATCCTGTTCCGCGACGGCCTCGAGGTCGAGGGCGAGATGCTCCAGCGCGCCTGGCACCTGCCGCTGCGCAAGCTCGTGCTGGCGATGCCGCTGACGACGATCGTCGTCGCGGCGGCGACGCGCTGGTTGATCGGCCTGACCTGGACCGAGTCGTTCCTGCTCGGCGCGCTGCTCGCGCCGACCGATCCGGTGCTGACCTCGAGCATCGTCACCAACCCGCGCGTGCCGCGGCTCGTGCGCCACTCGCTGAACCTCGAGTCGGGGCTCAACGACGGGCTCGCGCTGCCCGCCGTGCTGGCCTTCGCGACGGCGCTCGAAGTCACCTCGCACGGCTTCGTCTGGTGGCGCTTCGTGCTGCAGGACATCGGTCTCGGGCTCGCCTTCGGGCTGGCCTGCGGCTGGCTCGCGTCGCTGCTGATGCCACGCGAAAGCGGCTCGCCGCCGGCGCTGTCGATCCCCTCTCACCAGCGATCGCTGTTCGCGCTCGGTGCCGCTTTCGCGACCTACGGCGTGACCGTGCTCTCGCCGAAAGGCAACGGCTTCATCGCCGTGTTCGTCGCGGCGATCGTGCTCGGCATCCGCCGGCCGGACGCGCGCGCGCACTTCGAGCGCAACGCCGAAGAGATCGTCGAAATCGTCAAGCTCGGCATCTTCTTCGTGTTCGGCTCGCTGCTGACGGTGCACGCGTTCACACGCGAGGGCTGGGCCTCGCTCGCGCTCGTCGTCGTGATCTTCCTGATCGCGCGGCCGCTGGCGGTGTGGCTGTCGTTGATCGGCACGCGCACCGACACGCCGACACGCCTGTTCATGGGCTGGTTCGGGCCGAAGGGGGTCGCCTCGATGACCTTCGCGCTGATCGTGCTCGACCGGCCGGTGGCAGCCGGCGCGCGGATCTTCGACCTGACCGCGCTCGTCGTGTTCTGCTCGATCCTGCTGCACGGCATCACCGACACGCCCGGCGCAGAGTGGATCGCGCGCCACGCCGAACGCACCGCGCAACGTCGGCGGGCGGCGGCGGCGTCGCGCTCGCTGAGCCGCTCGCGCGGTCGGCCGCGCGCAGCCGGCGCGCCGGGCTCGCGGCTAGGCGTGAAGCGCGGCCTGTTCCTGCGCAGAGGGAAACGCCCAAGCGGCGCGCGAGCGCCGCTCCTGACGAAACACGAAACGCAGCTGCTGCGGCGGGCGCAGCTGGGCCTCGTTGGGGCGGAACGTCGCGCAGGGCTCGGGCAGATCGAGCGCGCAGAGCAGGTTGCAGCGAAAGAAGCATTCCTCGCAGCTGACCTGCTTGCTCGATCGCTTGCTCTGCGCTCTGCTTGCCACCGACTGCCTCCAAGACCATCGCGTTGAACGGAGCAGGCATCAAAGCAGCGAACGAGCACGCTCGACCGGTGGGCACCTCGCAAATCGCAGACAAAACCGATGGATACTCCCAAACACCCGAGATCGAGTCACTTGGATGTGACAATCGCCCAGCGCAAGCCGGACTTTGCGGCGTTTTGCGAGCTCGCGTCATCATGCGCGCATGCGGATCCTCGTGACAGGTGCCGGTGGCTTCGTCGGGTCGCTGCTCGTTCCGCGCCTGCTGTCAGACGGCCACGACGTGCGCGGTCTCTCGCGCGAGCCCTCGCGCGTACGCTCGCCGGCGCCGCTCGTGCGCGGCGACGCGCTGAGCGGCGAGGGTCTCGCCGCTGCGCTCGAGCGGATCGAGGTCGCCTACTACCTGATTCACTCGATGGAGCACGGCGCGGCGACGCACGAGGCGTTCGAGCAGCGCGACCGCCGCGCCGCCGAGAACTTCGCGGCGGCGGCGCGCGCTGCCGGCGTTCGGCGCGTCGTCTACCTCGGCGGCCTGCGCGGCAGCTCCGCAGGATCGCGCCATCTGAACAGCCGCTACGAAGTCGAGCAGATCCTGCTGGCGCAGGTTCCCGATTCGGTCGCGCTGCGTGCGTCGATCGTGATCGGCGCGCGCTCGCGCTCGTTTCGGCTGCTCGTTCACCTGGTCGAGCGGATGCGCGTGCTGGCGCTGCCGGCGTGGCGGCGATTTCGCACCCAGCCGATCGACGAGCGTGACGTGACGGAGATGCTCGTCGCCTGCGCGCTCGCGCCGATCGGCGGGCGCTCGCTCGACGTCGGCGGGCCTGACGTGCTCTCCTACGGAGCGATGATCGAACGGATCGCCGAGCTGATGCTCGTCAGTCGGCCGGCGCTCGGCTTCGGCGTCAGCGCGACCGGCCTGACGGCACGCTTTGCCGCGGCGATCGCCGGTGAGGATCCGGACCTCGTCGTGCCGTTGATGGAAAGCCTCGGCAGCGACCTGCTGCCGGCCGACGATCACGCCGCAGAGCTGCTCGGCGTCGAGCTGCACTCCTTCGATGCAGCGGTCGAACACGCGCTGAGCGATTGGGAACGCTCAGAGCCGCTGGCGGCCCGCTGAGGATCTCGATGAGTCAGGTGAGTGCGACTACCAGGATCGCTGCACCGCGCGAGGAGGTGTGGAAGACCGTGATGGATCCGGCACGCCTGCAGGATTGGGTGACGATTCACCGCCGGCTCGTCAGTGCCGACACGGGTGCTCCGCGCGTCGGCTATCAGATGGATCAGCAGATCAGCCTGCGCGGTGTGACGCTGGAAGTGCACTGGAAGCTGGTCGAATGCGAGCCCGGCGCGCACGCCGTCTGGGAGGGGCGCGGACCGGCGCGCTCGCGTGCGCGCACCGAGTACGTGCTCCGCAGCGAGGACGGCGGGACCTCCTTTGACTATCACAACGAGTTTCGTCCACCGCTGGGACCGGTCGGCGCGCTGGCCAGTCGCGCGCTCGTCGGAGGCATGCCCGAACGAGAGGCGAATCGGTCGCTCGAGCGGCTGCGTGAGTACCTCGAGCGCTAGCGTCAGCGCACTTGCAAGCGGCACGTCGCACTGTTCGCGTCTGCTAGTAAGGTAAAACACGCAATCACAGACCTCGCGCTTTCATGTGCGAATTTTCCAATGAAGAGGACGTAACCCCGTGACCGACTTCCTTGATGAGAAGCGCCAAGAGATCGCCCAGCGGCTGAAAGAGCTGAAGCCATTGGTCGACGAGCACAACCGCCTCGAGGCCGCTGCGGCAGCGCTGCAGAGCGTCGGCGGAGACATCGCAACCGCAGCGAGCACCGCCGTTTCGCGCCGTCGTGGACCGGGCCGCCCGCGCGGCTCTGCCGGGCGCAAAAAAGCGGCCGCGCCGAAAGCTGCAGCGCCCGCCAAAGCGACCGCCAAAAAAGCCGGCCGCCGCCGCGCCGGACGCCGCAAAGGCAGCGGCACGCGTGCCGCTGAGGCGCTCTCCTTCGTACAGGGTCAGCCCGGCATCACGATTCCGGAGCTCGCCGCGAAGATGGGAATCAAGCAGAACTACCTGTACCGCGTGCTGCCTGGGCTCGAGCAGGAAGGCAAAGTAACCAAGAAAGGCCGCGGCTGGCACCCGAAGGGCTAGTCTCGCGCCCGCTGGCCACGTCCTCGGGTGCTCGCGTGCGAAGCACGCCACGCACCCTGCGTCCTTGCCAGCGAACGCGATCCGTCGCCCTTCGTGCGTGAGTCACCCGAAACGCGCGAGGGATGAGATGTGAAAAGGGCGCCGCTCCCGATGGAGCCGCGCCCTTTTTCATTGCCGAACCCCGGCTGACGCGCGTTGCGCCGCCCGGGCGATCAAGAACTGTCTAGATCATGCCCTGCTGTTTTACGGTCTCACGCTCGTCGCTCAGCTCGGCGATCGTCAGGTCGATCTTCGAGCGTGAGAACTCGTCGAGCTCGAGGCCCTCGACGATCGCGTACTGACCGCCGGTGCAAGTGCAGGGGAAGCCGCTGATCAGGCCCTCCGGCACGCCGTAGGAGCCGTCGGAGGCGACACCCATCGAGACCCAGTCGCCGTTGGTGCCTTTGACCCAATCGCTGACATGATCGATCGCCGCGCTGGCGGCCGAGGCGGCACTCGATGCGCCGCGCGCCTCGATGATCGCGGCGCCCCGTTTGCCGACGTTCGGCAGGAACTCGTCTTCCAGCCACGCCTGGTCGTCGACTACTGCGGCAGCCTGCTTGCCGCCGACCTCGGCGTGGAACAGGTCGGGATACATCGTCGGCGAGTGGTTCCCCCACACGCCCATCTTGCTCACGTCCGTGACGGAGACTTCGGCCTTCGCGGCGAGCTGAGCGATCGCGCGATTGTGGTCGAGGCGCAGCATCGCCGTGAAGCGATCGCTGGGGATGTCGGGCGCGTTGTTCATCGCGATCAGACAGTTCGTGTTCGCCGGGTTGCCGACGACCAGCACTTTCAGGTCATCGGCGGCGTTGTCGTTCAGCGCCTTGCCTTGAACAGTGAAGATCTTGCCGTTCTCGGAGAGCAGCTCGGCACGCTCCATTCCCTTCGTTCGCGGCCGCGAGCCGACGAGCAGGCCGATGTTGACGCCGTCGAAGGCGGCAGCGGCGTCGTCGTGCAGGTCGAGACCGGCGAGCAGCGGGAAGGCGCAGTCGATCAGCTCCATCGCGACTCCCTCGAGCGCGCCCATCGCGGGCGGGATCTCGAGCAGGCGCAGGTCGACCGGCTGGTCGGGGCCGAGCAGCTGGCCGCTGGCGATGCGGAAGACGAGGCTGTAGCCGATCTGGCCGGCGGCGCCGGTGACGGTCACACGAACGGGATTGCTCACGAATTCATCTCCTGGGTGCGGTTCGTTGGGGGTGGGTATTCAGATGATCTGACGCGTCGCGCGGTGCGCGCATTCATGCCATCGCAGCTTTCAGGTTCTCGTCGATCGAGGCGAGGAACTGCTCGGTCGTCTGCCACTGCTGCTCGGGGCCGACGAGCAGTGCGAGGTCCTTGGTCATCTTGCCGCTTTCGACCGTCTCGACGCAGACGCGCTCGAGCGTCCGTGCGAACTCGCTGACCTCGGGTGTCTCGTCGAGGCGACCGCGCGCCTCGAGGCCTCGCGTCCATGCGAAGATCGATGCGATCGGGTTCGTCGAGGTCGGCTTGCCCTGCTGGTGCTGGCGATAGTGGCGCGTGACGGTTCCGTGCGCGGCCTCGGCCTCGACGGTCTTGCCGTCGGCGCTCATCAGCACGCTCGTCATCAATCCGAGCGAGCCGAAGCCCTGCGCGACGGTGTCGGACTGCACATCGCCGTCGTAGTTCTTGCAGGCCCACACATAGCCTCCTTCCCACTTCAGCGCGGAGGCGACCATGTCGTCGATCAGGCGATGTTCGTAGGTGATGCCGGCAGCCTCGAAGTCCGCTTCGAACTCAGCTTCGAACACCTCCTGGAAGATGTCTTTGAAGCGTCCGTCATAGCGTTTGAGGATCGTGTTCTTGGTCGAGAGGTAGACCGGGTAGCGGCGGTCCAGGCCATAACGCATCGAGGCACGCGCGAAGTCGCGAATCGAGTCGTCGAGGTTGTACATCGCCATTGCGATGCCGGCGCCGGGGAACTCGTAGACATCGAGCTCGATCGGCTCGCTGCCGTCCTTCGGCGTGAACGTCAGCGTCAGCGAGCCCTCGCCGGGCACGACCATGTCGGTGGCGCGGTACTGGTCGCCGAACGCGTGGCGGCCGATCACGATCGGCTTGGTCCATCCCGGCACCAGCCGCGGAACGTTGGCGATCACGATCGGCTCACGGAAGATCACGCCGCCGAGGATGTTGCGGATCGTTCCGTTCGGCGAGCGGTACATCTGCTTCAGGCCGAACTCCTCGACGCGCGCCTCGTCGGGCGTGATCGTCGCGCACTTGACGCCGACGCCGTAGCGCTTGATCGCTTCGGCCGCTTCGACCGTGATCCGGTCTTCGCTCGCGTCGCGACTCTCGATGCCGAGGTCGAAGTACATCAACTCGACGTCGAGGTACGGGAGGATCAGTTGGTCCTTGATGAACGACCAGATGATCCGCGTCATCTCGTCGCCGTCGAGGTCGACGAGCGGATTCTTCACCTTGATCTTGGCCATGTCTTCGAGTCCTTGCAGGGTTGCGGGCGGGCCGCCGATGCTATCGACCGCGCCCAGCCGCTTCGCGGCAGCTGCTCAGCCGTTCCAGCTGGCCTGCGAGCCGTGCGCGACGAGCACGGTCGAGCGCCCGCCGGCGAACGGCACCGTCGCGGTGCGCCCTTCAGAGGCGGGGCCGAGGAAGCCGCCTTCGTCGACCAGCACCGTGGCGCCGTCGCTCGACAGGCCGGCAGCCTGCACGGAGCGCCCGCGTACGGTCAGCCGCCGCGCGCGCCCGCTCGGCACGCGCACGGTCCACGCTTCACTCGTGTCCTGCCCCTCGAACTGCGCAAGCAGCCTGCTGCCGTCTGCCGAGAACGCGAGCGGCACGAGCCCGGAGACCAGCGTGCGAACGTGCATGCTCGTCAGCCGGCGCGTGGTCGCTGCGGTCGGCGAGCGCAGCCAGATCTGATAAACGGGCGCGTCGTTTCGCCGCAGCCGCTCGCGGTCGTAGGCGATCGCACCGGGGCCCCATACGGGGAACAGGCTGCGCCCGTCGTGCGTCAGCGCGACCCTGCCGCTTCCGTCAGGCTTGCTGCGGAAGACGTTGACCGGCGCGCTGAGCGTCTGCGAGGGCGCGAGCGCGTAGACGAGTTCGTCGCTGCCGTTCGGCGCGAAGCTCGCCCCGTAGGGCTGTCCGTGCGCGATCACGCTGAGCGTGTTCATTTGCAGATCGACGATCGCGATGCCGGAGAGCCGCGCGCCGTTGTGGATCGCCGTCGACTGCACATCGATCGCGAGATAGCGCCCATCCGGCGAGAACGCAAGCGGCGTCGCGTTTTCGGTCTTCAGGTTCAGGTATGTGAGCGGTGCGCCACCACCGGTCGAGTAGATCGCGATCGCCGGACCGGTTTCGTCTGGGCTCGTGCCGAACAGCCCGACCGCGACCTGCGCGCCGCTCGGCGAGACGATCGGCGATGTCCCGGGCCCGAGGCGCGTCTGCTGCGAGCCGTCGCCGCGGATCGTCCAGACGACGGGCGGCGTCTTCGCCGTCTCGGTCACATAGGCGATCGTCGGCGGCTGGCTGGGTGAGGGCGCGAGCGACACGGCAGCACCGGCGAGGCTCGTCGCGGCGCCTGCGGCGATCACGGTGCCGGAAGCGGCGAGCGCAAGCCGGCGAATCGACGGGCGCCGGCGAACCGCGACCAGCGCCTGCCGAACCACCTCCCTGCTCACCCCCGTGCGCATGGTCTGAGACTAGCCACGATGGACGACGAGGGCGATTCTCGCAGCCTCGATCGCACAAATGGCGAATGCCACGTGCGAGGTCTCGCGCTCTAGACTGTCCACATGGCCAGCGCGCTCCCGGTACCCGCGATCGGCGACTCGCCGTACAAGACGCACACGGTCTTCAACCAGGCGCCGCCGCTGGAAGGCGTCGACGTGTTCGAGAGCAACACGCCGCTCGTCGAGGCGACCGAGCGCGAGGGCGCTGGCTGGGTGCGCGAGCGCGCCTCGGCACTCGGCAAGCTGATCGGCGGTGAGCCGCAGCAGCAGTGGGGACGCCTCGCCAACGAGAACAAGCCGATCCTGCGCACACACGACCGCTTCGGCAACCGGATCGACGAGGTCGAGTTCCACCCGGCGTGGCACAAACTGATGGCGCTCGGCGTCGAGCACGAGTTGCACTCGCTGCCGTGGACGAGCTCCGAGCCGTTCGCGCACACCGCGCGCGCCGCGCTTTACATGACGGCGATGCAGGCCGAGGCCGGTTACGCGTGCCCGATCACGATGACATTCGCGGCGATCCCGGCACTGCGCGCGCAACCGGAGCTGGCGGCCGAGTGGGAGCCGCTGTTGACCTCGCGCAGCTATGACGGCCGGCTGGTCGAGGCCAGTGCGAAGGGCAGCGCGATCTCGGGCATGGCGATGACCGAGAAGCAGGGCGGCTCCGACGTGCGCGCGAACACGACCGTCGCGCTGGCGCTGAACGGAGGCGGTGCGGGCGCCGAGTACGAGATCGTCGGGCACAAGTGGTTCTGCTCGGCGCCGATGTCGGATGTGTTCCTCGTGCTCGCGCGGACCGACGAGGGCATCTCCTGCTTCTTGATGCCGCGGATCCTGCCGGACGGCAGTCGCAACGCGTTTCACATCCAGCGGCTGAAGGACAAGCTCGGCAACCACTCGAACGCCTCGTCCGAGGTCGAGTTCCACGGCGCCTGGGCACGGATGGTCGGCGAGCCGGGCCGCGGCGTGCCGACGATCATCGAGATGGTCGGCCACACGCGACTGGACTGCGTGATCGGCTCGGCCGCCGGGATGCGCTCCGGCGTCGTCGCGGCGACGCACCACGCGGTGCATCGCGAGGCGTTCGGCAAGACGCTCGTCGAGCAGCCGTTGATGCGCAATGTGCTTGCCGACCTGTGCGTCGAGTCCGAGGCGACGACGGCGCTGGCGATGCGCCTGGCGCGTGCCTACGACGAGGCGCATGCCGACGCTGAGAGCGGCGCCGACGAGACCGACGCACAGCTGTTCAAGCGACTGGCGACGGCAGTCGGCAAGTACTGGACCTGCAAGCGCGCGCCGAATCACGCGTTCGAGTCGCTCGAGTCGCTCGGCGGCAACGGCTACGTCGAGGAGTCCGGCATGCCGCGGCTGTATCGCGAGGCGCCGCTGGCCTCGATCTGGGAGGGCTCGGGCAACGTGATGAGCCTCGACGTGCTGCGCGCGCTGACGCGCGCGCCGCGCGCGCTGGAGGTCTTCCTCGCAGAGGTGCGCGAGGCCAGCGGCGCCGATCGGCGGCTCGACGCGCGGATCGGCGAGCTCGAAGGCCAGTTCGCTGATCCGGCGACGCTCGAGACGCGCGCTCGCCGGGTCGTCGAATCGATGGCGCTGTGCCTGCAGGGCTCGCTGCTCGTGCGCCACGGCGCACCGGCCGTCGCCGATGCGTTCTGCGCCTCGCGCCTGTCGCCCGAGGGCGGGCTGGAGTACGGCACGCTGCCTCCCGGCGTCGACTTCGGCGCGATCATCGAGCGCAGCCTCGCCGACGTCGATCGCTGAGCGAGGTGCCAGGGGCGCGTAGCGCGCCACCTACCATGCTCAACATGGCGCCACGCGCGAACTTCCAGCTCGCTCGCATCTTCGGCATCAGGATCGGCGTCGGCATCAGCTGGTTCGTAGTTCTCTTCCTGTTCATCTTCATCGTCACGCCGGTCTTCCACGACGAGCTCGGCGGCTCGCGCACAACGGCCTATCTCGTCGCGGTCGCTTCGGTCCTGTCGTTCTTCGCCTCGCTCGTGCTGCACGAGCTGGGCCACGCGCTCGTCGCGCGGCGCAACGGGCTGCACGTCGCGGGCATCGACCTGTGGGCACTGGGCGGCATCACGCGGATCAGCGAGGTGCAGAGTCCGGGCGTCGAGCTGCGCGTCGCCGCCGCCGGACCGCTCGTGACGTTCGCGGTGATCCTCATCTGCTTCCTCGTCGGCGCGCTGGCCGCCGGCACCAGCCACTTCTTCGACGCGGCCTTCGGCTCCGGCGAAGTGCACGCGACGCCGGCGCTCGTCTGGGTCAGCTGGGTGATGACGATCAACATGCTCGTGCTCGTCTTCAACCTGGTGCCGGCCTTTCCGCTCGACGGCGGCCGGATCGCGCACGCGATCGTCTGGTGGCGGACCGGCGATCGCAACCGCGCAACGCATTCGACCGGGCGCGCCGGACAGGGATTCGCGGTGCTGCTGGGAGCGTTCGGCCTGTGGCGGCTCAGCGCCGGCGAAGAGTCGCTCGGGCTGACCGGCCTGCTGCTCGCCTACTTCCTCTACCAGGCCGCCGGCGCGGCGGTCGTACAGGGTGCGATCGGGCGACGCATCCAGAACATCACGGTCGCCGACATCATGGACCGCGAGCCGGTGACGATCCCGGCGAGCGCGACGCTGCTCGATGCGCACGAGCACTTCTTCCTGCGCTACCGCTGGCCGTGGTTCGCCGTGGTCGATCCGGCGCAGCATTTCATCGGCGTCGTCGCGGCGGCTCGCGTCGACGCGGAGATCTCCGCCGGGCGTCCTGCGCTGCCGGTCAGCGACGTGCTGGAGGAGGACGTACAGGTGCGCATCGACGAGGCCGAACCGCTCGAATCGCTGCTCGGCTCGGAGGGTCTCGGCCGCCTCGGAGCGATGGTCGCGGTCGATGAGGACGGAGTGCTGCGCGGCGTCGTGACGCTGGCCGAGGTGCGCCGGGCGCTGCGCGTGGCGACCTGAGCGGGAGCGGGCTGCGGCGGCCGCGCGTTATAGAGTCCTCGGCGCAGCAACCCCCCCTTCCCCACGAAGTCGACCTCAAAGAGCCATGCCAGCACACGACGTATTGATCATCGGAGCCGGTCTTGCGGGCCAGCGCGCTGCGCTCGCGGCGGCGCAGGATGGCGCCAGCGTGGCGATCATGAGCAAGGTCCATCCGGTCCGCTCGCACTCGGTCGCCGCGGCCGGCGGGATCAACGCAGCGATCAGCGTCGACGACGACTGGCATTCGCACGCCTACGACACGGTCAAGGGCTCGGACTTCCTCGGCGACCAGGACGCGATCGAAGTGATGTGCTCGGAGGCGCCGGCCGAGGTCATGCACCTCGAGCACATCGGCGTGACCTTCCACCGCAACGGCAAGGGCGAGATGGACCTGCGCGCCTTCGGCGGCGCTTCGATGAAGCGGACGGCATACGTCGCCGATATCACCGGCCAGGCGATGCTGCACGTGCTCTACGAGCAGCTGATGAAGCACCACGAGACGGTCGAGCGCTACGAGGAGTGGTTCACGACATCGCTGCTTCAGGACGAGCTCGGGCGTTGCTGCGGGGTGATCGCACGCGACGTCCGCAGCGGCAAAATGGAGGTCTTCAAGGCGAAGAACGTGATCCTCGCGTGCGGTGGCGCCGGTCAGGTGTACAAGCCGACGACCAACGGCCTGATCGTGACGGGCGACGGCATCGCGATGGCCTATCGCGCCGGCGCGCCGCTGATGGACATGGAGATGGTCCAGTACCACCCGACCTGCCTGGTCGAGACCGGCATCCTGATCACCGAGGGCGCGCGCGGCGAGGGCGCGCATCTGCTGAACGCCAACGGCGAACGGTTCATGGAGAAATCGGCGCCGAACAAGATGGAGCTGGCCTCGCGCGACGTCGTCTCGCGCGCAGAGCAGATCGAGATCAACGAGGGCCGCGGCGTCGGTCCCGGCGGCCGCGGCATCTACCTCGACGTGACGGTCGTGCCGCGCAAGCGAACGCTCGAGGCGCTCAGAGAGATCGTCAACCTCGGCAAGGACTTCGCCGGCGTCGACATCACGCGCGAGCCGATCACGATCCGCCCCGGCCAGCACTACATCATGGGCGGCGTCAAGACCGACGTCGATGGACAGACGCCGATCGAAGGCCTCTACGCGGCCGGCGAGGTCGCCTGCGTCTCGGTCCACGGCGGCAACCGGCTCGGCGCCAACTCGCTGCTCGACACGCTGATCTTCGGGCGCCGCTCGGGCGAACACGCGGCGGCGCGAGCGGCGTCGATGGCGATGCCGGAGGTCGATGGCAACGCGCAGCTGCGCCGCGACTCGGCCGAGCTCGACGCGATCATGGCGCGCCCTCGCGACGGGCGACGCGTCTCGGAGATCAAGGACGAGCTCGGCGAGATGATGAACCAGTACGCCGCCGTGTTCCGCGACGAGCAGGGCTTGCAGAGCGCTCGCGAGACGCTCGCGCGGCTGAAAGAGGAGTCGAGCAAGGCGTGGATCGACGACCACGGCACGGTCTTCAACCAGGACGTGCTCGGAGCGCTCGAGCTCGGCTACATGCTCGACTGCGCGGAGGCGACCGTGATCGGCGCGCTCGAGCGCAAGGAGTCGCGCGGCGCGCAGTTCCGCACCGACTTCCCCGAGCGCAACGACGCGGAGTGGCTGAAGCACATCGACATCACGCTCACCGAGAACGGGCCAGAGGTCAGCTACTCGCCAGTGACGATCACCCAGTGGGAGCCTGAGGAGAGGAAGTACTGATGGCCGAGACGCACAAGCCGCCCGAGCAGTTCAAGCTGCGCATGCGCCGCTATGACCCGGAGTCGGGCGAGGCGCCGTACTGGGACGAGCACACGATCGAGCTCGAGCCGCACCGCTCGGTGCTCGAGGCGATCCTCCAGGCCAAAGACCGCTTCGACGGCTCGATCGGGATCCGCTGCTCCTGCCGCCAGGCGATCTGCGGCTCCTGCGGCGTACGCGTCAACGGCGAACCGGCACTCGCCTGCCACACGCACCTCGACGCCGCGCTGAGCGGCTCCAAGGACGGCGTGATCGAGATCGAGCCGATGGGCAACATGCCCGTGATCAAGGATCTGATCGTCGACATGGACGCGGTCCACTGGACGAAGATCCGCCGCGTCACGCCGTGGCTGATCGCGAAGCAGCCGGTGCCCGAGCGCGAGTACATCGTGCCGCGCGAGAGCATGATCGACGTCACGCAGACGATGGCCTGCATCCAGTGCGGCGCGTGCGTGTCCGACTGCCTGGCGATGGAGGTCGATCCCGGCTTCATCGGTCCGGCCGCGCTCGCCAAGTCCTACCGATTCGTCGGCGATCCGCGCGATGACCAGCAGTTCGAGCGGCTCAACGACCTCGCGCAGGATCCCGAGGGGATCTTCGACTGCACGCACTGCTTCAAGTGCGTCGAGGCCTGTCCGAAGGACGTCAATCCGATGGGCCAGATCATGCGGCTGCGCCGGATCGCGATCGACGATCATCACATCGTCGACCAGAACAACGGAGAGCGTCACGAGGCGGCCTTCACGACTCTGATCAAGGACAACGGCCTTCTCTGGGAGGCAGAGCTGCTGCCGCGCTCCTACGGCGGCAACTCGTGGTTCGGCAAATTCGCGCCGCCGGCCGGCAAGGAGCTGCTCAGTTCGCTGCCGGCGATCCTCAAGGCGCTGCTCCGCGGCAAGGTCACGCCGATGGGCGCACTCAAACCGCACAGGATCCCGAAGGACGACCTGAAGAGCGTGCAGTCGATCTACGACAAGATCGAGAGCCGCCCGGAGCGCTACGAGCTGAACCTCTACATCGCCGGCGAGGACGAAGCGCCCGTCAGCGACCCGAGCGACGCGGTCGCGGTCGGCGTCACCGAGGAGCCGGGCGGCAAACAGCCGGAGGCGAGCGGCGCCGAGCCGGGCGATGCCGAGGGCGGAGCGCACGGCGCCGAGGGAGGAACGAGCTGATGAAGGTCGCATACTGGCCCGGCTGCGTCAGCCGCGGCTTCACTCCCGAGCTGCACGGCTCGATGGCGCAGGTCGCGCCGCTGCTCGACATCGAGCTGGTCGAGCTCGATCGCGCCTGCTGCACCGGCGCCGGCGTGATCGCCGAGCACAACCAGGAGCTGGCCGACACGCTGAACGCGCGCACGTTCGCGCTTGCGCAGCAGGTCGACGGCGCCGAGCTGATGATGAACATCTGCTCGACCTGCCAGGGCGCGCAGAGCGAGTGCCAGGAACGGCTCGACGCCAACTCGGAGTACCGCGCGCACGTCAACGAGACGCTCGCCGGCGAGGGCCTCACCTACGAGAAGGGCCTGACCAACAAGAACTTCCTCTGGCTGCTGGTCGAGGAGCTCGGCCTGGACGAGCTGCGCTCGCGCGTCAAGCGGCCGCTCTCGAACCTGAAGGTCGGCCCGTTCTACGGCTGCTACATCGTGCGCCCGCGCGACCGCCTCGGGATCGACGCCGAGCACCCGCGCGACCACTACCTGCACCAGGTGATCGAGGCGCTCGGCGGCACCGTGATCGACTACGCCGGCATGCGCAAGTGCTGCGGCTTTCCGATCATCACGATGAACAAGGAGGCCTCGCTGAAGCAGGCCGGCCGGCACATCGGCGACGCCGTCGACGCCGAGGCCGACTGCCTCGTGACGCCGTGCCCGCTGTGCCATCTGAACCTCGACCTGCAGCAGCCACTCGCCGAGAAAGTCGTCGGGCGCTCGCTGGACCTGCCGATCCTGCACCTGCCGCAGCTCGTCGGCCTGGCGCTCGGCCTCGAGCCGAAGGACCTCGGCATGAACCGACACGTCGTCAGGCCGACGTCGGTGATCGACTGGTCGACTTCGGTCGTCGGCGCCAGCGCCGGCTCAGCCGGTTGGTAGCCGCGGCCGGCGCTTAGGCTCGGCGTGCGGATCCTCACCGTCGTCGGCAACCGCCCCCAGTTCATCAAGGCTGCGGCCGTCTCAGGGCCGCTGCGTGAGGCACACGAGGAGCTGCTCGTGCACACCGGCCAGCACTACGACGAGG
Organism: uncultured Solirubrobacteraceae bacterium; assembly: GCA_963812575.1. GTDB lineage: Bacteria > Actinomycetota > Thermoleophilia > Solirubrobacterales > Solirubrobacteraceae > Palsa-744. The sequence goes on from CAWEVS010000011.1 coordinate 62,324, forward strand.
AGCTCTCGCGGATCTTCTTCGCCGAGCTCGGCCTGGCTGCGCCCGATCGCGAGCTGGAGATCGGCGGCGGCACGAACACGCAGCAGACGGCGAGAATGCTCGCGGCGCTCGGGCCGGTGCTGCACGAGCTCGCGCCCGACGCGACGCTCGTCTACGGCGACACCAACTCGACGCTGGCCGGCGCGCTCGCCGCGGCGCAGGCGCGGATCCCGGTGATCCACGTCGAGGCCGGCATGCGCTCGTTCGACCGCACGATGCCGGAGGAGCTCAACCGGGTGCTGACCGATCACATGAGCGATCTGCTGCTGTGCGCCTCCGATGCCGCCGCTGCGAACCTTCGGACCGAGTCGGTCGCCGGGCGCGTGACGGTCGTCGGCGACGTGATGGTCGACGTCGCGCTGCGCCGCCAGAGCGCCGCGCGCAGCGACGAGGCGACGCCGGCGAGGTTCGGCCTGGCGCGTGGCGAGTACGTGCTCGTGACGGCGCATCGTGCCGGCAACGTCGACGACGTGCCGCGCCTGAATGCGCTGTTCTCGCTGATCGCCGCGCTGCCGGCGCCGGTCGTGCTGCCGCTGCATCCGCGCACGCGAGCGCGCCTCAGCGACGCCGGCCTGCTCGAGCAGCTTCAGGCGATCGACGGCCTGCGAGTGCTCGAGCCGCTCGGCTACGTCGAGTTCAGCGCACTGCTGAGCCAGGCGCGCGCCGTCCTGACCGACTCGGGCGGCGTCCAGAAGGAGGCGTACCTTGCCGAGGTGCCATGCGTCACGCTGCGTGCCAACACCGAGTGGATCGAGACCGTCGCATCCGGCTGGAACACGCTCGTCGACCTCGACGCCGAGCGCGCGCTGGCGGCGCTCGCGGCGCCACGCCCGCGCGAGCATCCCCAGCTCTACGGCGACGGCCACGCGGCCGAGCGCTGCGTGCAGGCGATCGGCGAGCTGTGAGCGCCGGCGACGCTGATCCGGCCTGTTTCGCAGCCGGCGAGCACGAGCGCCGGCCGATGAGCGGCGTCGGGCAGCGGCCGGTGCGCGTCGGCGTCGTCGGTCTCGGCTACTGGGGGCCGAACCTCGCGCGCAACTTCGCGGCAACGGCAGGCTGCGAGCTGCGCTGGCTGTGCGACGCAGACGCCGACGCGCGCGCACGGCTGGCGGCGTCGTTTCCCGGCGCGCGCACGACCGGCGAGCTGCGCGAGCTGCTCGAGGACGAGGAGCTCGACGCAGTCGCGCTGGCGACGCCGGTGACGACCCACGCCGAGCTGGCGATCGCGGTCGCGCAGGCCGGCAAGCACTGCTTCGTCGAGAAGCCGCTGGCGACGAACACGCGCGACGCGCAGGCGGCGGTCGACGCAGCGGCGCAGGCCGGCCGGCTGTTGATGGTCGGCCACCTGCTCGAGTACCACCCGGCCGTCACGAGGCTGAAGCGGCTGGTCGACGACGGCGAGCTCGGCTCGCTCTACTACATCTACGGCAACCGGCTGAACCTCGGCAAGCTGCGCGTCGACGAGAACGCGCTCTGGAGCCTCGGCGCGCACGACGTGTCGGTCGTGCTGCACCTGATCGGCGAAGAGCCCGAGGAGTGCCTTGCCCAAGGAGCGTCCTACGTGCGCGAGGGCGTCGAGGACGTCGTCTTCTGCTACCTGCGCTTCCCGTCCGGCGTCGTCGCGCACCTGCACCTGTCCTGGCTCGACCCGCACAAGGAGCGGCGCATGACGGTCGTCGGCGCCCGGCGAATGGCGACGTTCGACGACATGCTCGTCGAGGGCAAGCTGACCGTCTACGACAAGGGCTTCGACGAGGACGCGCACTCCTGGGGCGAGTACATCACGCGCTCGGGCGAGAGCTTCTCGCCGCAGATCGCCAACGCCGAGCCGCTGCGCCTGGAGTGCGAGCACTTCGTCGACGTGCGTGCGCGAGGGCACGACGCCGCGCTCGGACGGGCTCAGCGGGTTGCGCGTCGTGCAGCGTGCTCGAGGCGCTGCAGCGCTCGCTGGACGGCTGACCGGCGACCGCCCTCGCGGCGAGTCGAGCTTCAGCGCTGTCGCCAGATTCGCCGCGGGCGCGATCGGCAGGCGGCGTCCTCTACCGCCGGCGCGCCATCGCGCAGCAGCAGCCGCGTGGCGCGAGTCGCGAGCAGCAGGTCGCCGCTCAGCAGGAACGTCATCACGCCGGCAGCGATCAGCCCGGCCAGTTCAGAGCGATCCTCCTCGAACGGCCGCGGCTCGTCCGAGCCGGCGCGCGGCTCGGCTGCTCGAGGAATCGCTTGCGCGTCGGTCGCCACGCCGCCATCCTCGCACCGCACCCGGCACAAGTCAAATATATGGACTTTTGGTTTTGGCGGCGGTACTCAGCCGTCAAGCTGGCCGGCGCCGTGACCTCGACCGCTCGCGCTTGTCGGGCGGCTGGGGCTCAGGTGGCCGCGCCGGTTCGCCGGCGCAGCTCGATCCGGTCCGGCGGCAGTTCGCGCCGTGTCCGTCGCTCTTCGCGCAGAACCGGCCCAACATGCTCTCCGATGCCGCGCAGCACGTAGGCGTTACGCTTGAAATCGTAGGCGAAGGCAGGCGAGAGCAGCTTGATCCACTGGCTGCGTACGTATCGTCGCGGTCGTCTTGCTGTGCGCATCGTTCGTCTTTCCTTGACTAGTTGACGCGCAAATTCTTACACGTCTGCGCAGCGTTTGCGCAATAAGCGAGCGTTTCTTGCGAGGCGGCGACGATGCGGAGCGCTGGGCGGCTCTGCGGCGATTAGCGGCTCTACAGCGCCGGACGCGCCTCGAACGGGTGCTCCTCGCCGACAGTTCCGGGCCCGGAGAGCTCGAATGCGCTGTGCAGCACCTGCACGGCGCGCTCGACACGATCGCGGTCGATCACGCACGAGATCTTGATCGGCGAGGTCGAGATCATCTCGATGTTCACGCCCTCCTGCGCGAGCACGCTGAAGACCTTCGCGGCGACGCCCGGATGCGAGCGCATGCCGGCGCCGACGATCGAGACCTTGCCCATCTGCTCGTGCGCGTTCAGCTCGACGAACGCCTCTCCGGCGAGCGGCTCGAGCGCGGCGCGCGCGGTGCGCAGATCCTCTCGCGGCACGGTGAAGGCGATCTCGGCGCGACCGCCCTCCGAAGCCGGTTCGGTCTGCACGATCATGTCGACGTTGATGTTCGCCTCGGCGAGCGCGCCGAAGATCCGCGCAGCAGCGCCGACCTGGTCGGGCACGCCGAGCATCGTCACGCGCGCTTCCGAGGTCGAGTGCGTCACGGCAGTGATCAGTGGCTGCTCCATCGTTTCTCCTTCCGCGACGACAACGGTACCGGGCGCCTCGTCGAATGACGAGCGGCAGTGGATCCGCACGCCGTGGTTGCGTGCGTACTCGACCGAGCGCAGCTGCAGCACGCCGGCACCTGATGCCGCCATCTCGAGCATCTCCTCGAAGGAGACCGTCGCGAGCTTGCGCGCCTCGGGCACGATCCGCGGGTCGGCCGTGTAGACGCCGGAGACGTCGGTGTAGATCTCGCAGACTTCGGCGTCGAGCGCCGCGGCGACGGCGACTGCCGTCGTGTCCGAGCCGCCTCGGCCGAGCGTCGTGACGTTGCGCGCCGTGCCCGAGACGCCCTGGAATCCGGCGACCAGCACGACGTTGTCGTCGGCCAGCGCCGCCTTGATCCGCTCGGCGCGCACGTCGATGATGCGCGCCTTCGTGTGCGACTCGTCGGTGACGATCCCGGCCTGCGAGCCGGTAAGCGAGATCGCGCGGTGACCGAGGTCGTTGATCGCCATCGCGCAGAGCGCGCAGGAGATCCGCTCGCCGGTCGAGAGCAGCATGTCCATCTCGCGCGGGTCGGGCACCTCGGAGACCTCTTCGGCCATCGCGATCAGCTCATCGGTCGTCTTGCCGCGGGCCGACAGCACCGCGACGACACGGTGTCCGGACTCGCGCTTCTCGACGATCCGCCGCGCGGCGCGCTTGATCCGCTCGGCGTCGGCGACAGACGTGCCGCCGAACTTCATTACGACGATGTCGGACATCTCCCGCAGGATATTGCGCGCTGTGGCGCCGCTCAGAGCGAGCGGCGCCCGGCGAGCGCCTTCCCGAGCGTCACCTCGTCGGCGTACTCGAGGTCCGAGCCGACCGGCAGCCCGCTGGCCAGCCGCGTGACGCTCAGCTCCGGCGCGCGGCGGCGGAGCTCCTCGGCGATGTGCAGCGCCGTCGCCTCGCCGGTCGTCGTCGGGTTGGTCGCGAGCACGACCTCGCGCACCGAGCCGGCCTCACCGTGGCCGGGCGCGCCGCTGCCGTCGCCGGAGTCGCGTGCCGCGGCGGCGGCGGCGGCCTCGCCGGTGACGCGCGCGAGCAGCTCGGCGATCTTCAGGTCCTCTGGATCGACGCCTTCGATCGGCGAGAGCGCGCCACCGAGCACGTGGTAGACGCCCTGGTACTCGTGCGTGCGCTCCATCGGGATCACGTCGCCCGGTTCCTCGACGACGCAGATCACGCCGTGGTCGCGGCGCGCGTCCTGGCAGATCCGGCAGCGCGGCTCGTCGGTCAGGTTGAAGCAGATCTCGCACAGGCCGATCCGTTCCTTGACCTCGCGAATCGACTCGGCCAGCGCCGTCGCGTCCTCGTCGGAGGCCCGCAGGATGTGGAACGCCAGGCGCTGGGCCGTGCGGTTGCCGATGCCGGGCAGCTTCGAGAGCTCGCCGACCAGCCGCTGCACGGGCGGTGCGTAGGAGGTGCTCACGGCGCTCCTACAGGCCCGGCAGCCCGAGCCCGCCGAGGTTGCCCATGTCGAGTCCACCGGAGGCGCCGCCGAGCTTCTTCGCGGCGAGCTCCTGCGCCATCCGCAGTGCCTCGTTGACGGCCGCGAGGACCATGTCGGAGAGGATCTCGACGTCCTCGGGGTCGACCGCATCCGGGTCGATCACGATCGACTTGAGCTCGAGGTCGCCGGACACCTTCACGGTGACCATGCCGCCGCCTGAGGACGCCTCGACGATCTCGCTCTTCAGCTGCTCCTGCGCAGCCTCCATCTCCTGCTGCATCTTCTGGACCTGCTGCATCATCTGCTGCATGTTCGGCATGCGCGGTTGCTTGGGCATCGTCAGGCGCCTTTCTGCTCGCTGCTGTGAGCCTCGTCGCCGGGCAGCTCCTCGGCGTCGAACTCCTCGATGAAGCGTTTCACCCACTCCTCCTCGCTGAGCGGCCCGTCGCCCTCGTCGCCGTCGGCGCCGATGCCGTCGTGCAGCTCGTAGGAGACGCGCCAGCGCCGTCCGGTCACGTCCTGCAGCGCCGCCGTCACGGCGGCGCGATTGTCGGGCGTCTCGGCTTTCTTCTTGTGAAACGGCATCGCCGCAGAGAACGCGACGACGAGGTCTTCGCCCTTGACGTCGACCGGCTGCGCCTCCTCGATGCAGGCGCCGAGGAGCGCGTTCTCGCCACGTACGAGCTTGACGACCGTCGGCCACCAGGCGAGCAGCGGCGCGAGGTCCTCGGCGATCGCCTGTGCCGTCGCAGAGCCGTCCTGCGAGCGCGGCGGGATCGTCGCGATCGAGGCGACCGACACCTCGGCGGCCGCCTGCGGCGGTTGCGCGGCCGCCGGCGCGGGCTGCGCCTGTGGCGCTGGCGCGGCCGGCGTCGCCGCGGTCGGCTGCCGACTCCGCCGGCTGCGATCCGGCCGGCTCGCGCCTCGCGCCGGGCGCGGCTGCGGCGGAGGCGATCGGACCGCGCGGCTCGCTCGGCGCGAGCTCGCGCTCGGCGGCGATCGCGTCCGGCGCGGCCGATCCGACAGAGCCGCCGCGCTCGAGCCGCTCGATCCGCTCGAGCAGCGCGCGCAGCGAGCTGTCGGTCTCGGGCTTGGCCGCCTTGACGAGCGAAAGCTCCAGACGCGTGCGCGCGTCGGCGCCGGCACGCACGGCCTCGAGCGCCTCGCCGAGCGCCTCGAGCAGGCGCACGACGACGGCCGCCGGCACGCGCTCGGCCTGCGCCTGCAGCGCCGCGTCGGCCTCAGGCGTCAGCGACAGCTCCTCGGGCACCTCGCCGAGCGTCTGCACGACGAGCAGCTCGCGCGCGCGGACCTCGAGGTCGCCGGCGAACGAGGCCGCGTCGCGGCCCTGCTCGGCGCACGTCGCGACAATTCGAAGCGCCTGCCGTGCGTCGCCCTCGGCGACCGCGTCGACGCTCTGCTCGAGCAGTCGCGCGTCGGTCACGCCGAGCACCGCGAGCACGTCGGCCAGCGCGATCTCGCTGCCGGAGTAGGTGACGAGCTGCTCGAGCGTGCCGAGCGCGTCGCGGAAGCTGCCGGTCGCCGAGCGCGCGACTGCCGAGATCGCCTCGGCCGGGATCTCGATCTGCTCGGCCTCGGCCGTGCGGCGCACGACGCCGGCGATCTGCTCGACGGTCGGCCGGTGGAAGTCGAAGCGGTGGCAGCGGTCGACGACGGTCGCCGGCACCTTCTGCGCCTCGGTCGTCGCGAGCACGAAGACGGTGTTCGGCGGCGGCTCCTCGAGCGTCTTCAGGAACGCGTTCCAGGCGGCCGTCGAGAGCATGTGCGCCTCGTCGAGGATGTAGACCTTGCGACGGCCGCTGACCGGCGCGTAGGCGACGCTCTCGCGCAACTCGCGGATGTCGTCGACGGAGTTGTTCGACGCCGCGTCCATCTCGATCACGTCGAGCGAGCTCGCGGCGGCGATCGCCAGGCAGGACTCGCACTCACCGCACGGCTCGATCGTCGGGCCGTGCTCGCAGTTCAGGCAGGCCGCGAGGATCTTCGCCATCGAGGTCTTGCCGGTACCGCGCGAGCCGACGAACAGGTAGGCGTGGTGGACCTTGCCGCGCTCGACGGCGTTGCGCAGCGTGCGCACGACGGGCTCCTGCCCGACGACGTCCGCGAACGTACGTGGCCGGTGCCTGCGATAGAGCGACCGCTGCTGCTCGTTGGAGGACTGGAGTGCGGACACCTTTCGGCTGAGTCTACCCACGCCCGCAGGAGCGCTCGCGAGCCTGCTCAGGCGCCCGCGCAAGCGGGTAGCGTGCGCGCTCGTGAGAGCTCCGAGCATGCGCCTGGCCGAGCGCGCCGGCGCACTGGCGGCGGTCGCCGTCGGCGCGGTCGTGCTGTGGCTGATCTGCGGCGTCGGCTTCGCCAACTACGACACGCTCTACGCGCTGGCCTGGGGCGGACAGCTCTCGCGCGGGCAGACTCCGGCCTACGAAGTCGCGATCGCGCCGACACCGCATCCGCTCGTCGAGGCGCTCGGCGTCGTGCTCTCGCCGCTCTCGGCGCATGCGATCGAGGGCGTCACCGTGGCGCTGGCGTTCCTCGCGCTGGCCGCCTGTGGCTGGGTCCTCTACCGGCTGACGGCGCTGTGGTTCGGTCGCGCCGCCGGTGCGCTGGCGGCGCTCGTGCTGCTGACGCGCGTGCCGATCCTGTCCTACGGCGTGCGCGCGTATGTCGATGTGCCGTACCTGCTGCTCGTGCTCGGCGCCGTGCTGCTCGAGGCGCGCCGCCGCGCCGAGCAGCGTCCGCCTGCCGGCGCGCCGGTGCTCGCGCTGCTCGCACTCGCCGGACTGCTTCGTCCCGAGGCGTGGGCGTTCACCGGCCTGTACTGGCTGTATCTGATGCTCGACGCGCGCCGCTCGCACACGCGCTCGAGCCGCCAGCTGGCAGCGTTGACGCTGCTCGCGGCCTCGGCGCCGCTGATCTGGGTGATCAGCGATCTCGCGATCACCGGCGACGCGCTGTGGTCGCTGACGAACACGCGCCATACCGCGCAGACGCTCGATCGCGTGACGGGCATCGCCAACGTGCCCGAGTACGTGCCGCGGCGGCTCGGTGAAATCCTCCGTCCACCGGTACTCGTCGGAGCGGCGTTCGGCGGCGTGCTCTCGCTGTGGTGGCTCCGTCGCCGGGCCGCTCGCCGGCGCGATCGCCGGCGTGCTCGCGGTGCTCGTCTTCGTGATCGTCGCCACGGCCGGACTGCCGATCAACAGCCGCTATGCGTTCCTCACGGCGGCGATCCTCTGCATGTTCTGCGGTGCCGGCGTGTTCGGCTGGACGCAGCTGCCCGCCGGCGACTCGCGCCGGCGCTGGTGGATCGCCGGCGGCACGCTCGTGCTGCTGGCGCTCGTCGCGTTCATGCCCTCGCAGGTCAAATCGGCGCATCGCGAACTGGACAAACTGGGACGACAGCACAGCATCGAAGGCGACCTCGTGGCGCTCGTCGATGCGGGCTCGGTCAACCTCCGCTGCGGACCGATCGGCGTGCCCAACCATGCGCCCGTGCCGCTGCTCGCGCTGTATCTGCAGGCGAGCCCGGCGCGGATCATCAGCGCCGAGAGCGGCTCGATCACGCGCGGGCAGTACCTCGATCCGGCCAGCGTCGAAGTCGAACGCGACTATGTGCTGGACCCGCACGACCCGCACGTCGCCGTGCACGTGCCGGCCGGCTTCGTGCAGATCGACTCCGACCGCTCTTGGCGGCTGTTCCAGCGCTGCTCGTAGTGGACCGTGCACCCTCCGTCGTGACGCCGCCTGCCGATCGCCGATCGCCGCCCGCAGCTCCGGTTCGGGAGCTCCCGCTGCGCCTGCCGGTGATCGCTTAAGGCTGCTTCCTTCCGGACCTGACCTGGTTCACGAGCCGACACCGCACGGGACCCGAACCATCGACGCTCCGAGCGGCGGAGCGACCGGAGCGGAACCCCTCGAGAGGGAATTCGGCTCCGCTAGAGCGGATTGCGGATTCAGGGCACCGCTACCTCCCCGCCTAGCACGGTCCGCCGCTGATCGTAGCGCCCGGCCGACTGCCTGCACACGCGCGCGGCCACTCCGTTAGGCTGCGCGACCGTGAACAACTCAAGCAGCCTTCTTCCACGATGCACAGGCGCTCGCGCGCGCCTGCTCCTCGCACTCGCGGCGCTCCTTGCGCTCGCGCTGCTCGCAGGCTGCGGTGGCAGCAGCTCCAGCAGCGGCACGATCGGTGTCGGTAACGAGAACAAATCCGACGAAACACTGATCAAGGCCGGTGAAACGCCCGTCGCGACGACGCCGACGTCCGGCCCGCTGGCGACCGAACCGAAGGTGATACCGCCGAGCGGCCCGGCGCCGACGAAGCTCGAAAAGAAAGACCTGATCGTCGGTAGCGGCAAGGAAGCGAAAGCCGGCGACACCGTCACGGTCAACTACGTCGGCGTGCTGTACAAAGGCGGCAAGGAGTTCGACGCGTCGTGGAAACGCAAAGAACCGTTCCAGTTCAAGCTCGGGCAGGGTCAGGTGATCAAGGGTTGGGACGAAGGCGTCGCAGGCATGAAAGTAGGCGGCCGGCGCGAGCTCGTGATTCCCTCCGAACTGGCCTACGGCAAGAGCGGCTCGCCGCCGACGATCCCGGCGAACGCACCGCTCGTCTTCGTCGTCGATCTGCTCGGCACCTGATCGCATCCGGACGCGCCCGGCGCGGGCTCTGCCTGCTCGCGCTGGTCGCGCTCGCGCTTTCGGTGGCCGGCTGCGCCGGTTCGACCACCCGCGCAGCGACGCCCTCCGCGCAGAAGCTCGAGCGCGAAGACCTGCTGGCCGCCGCTCGTGCGCTGCAGAACGTGCAGGCTCCGGTCGCGCGCGAGGTCGCGGCGACGAAGGCCGCCTGGCCGCTGATCGCCGCAGGGCTGCCGAGCGACGTCAGCCGAGTGTCGCGCTCGCCGGCAGCGGCTGCAGCCGTCGCCGCCGCCGCGCGCCTGCCGATCCCGCGCCTGTTCGGCGAAGCCGCTGCGCGCTCTTTGACCGGGCCGGCGGCGCTGCTCGGCGGGCTGTATCGCAGCTACGTGCTGCTCAGCATGCGCGGCTGGCGGCTGCTCGACGGCCAGCTGAGCGAGATCGAATCGGGCACGCCTGCCGCGGCGCGCTTCGCGCGTGAGAACGCCGCGCTCTACATCGAGAGCATCTACGACGCGCATTTCACGCTCGCGCAGATCGGCAAGAAGCTGACGGCCGGCTACGAGAAGCTCGGCGGCGCGCAGGCCTTCGGCCCATCGCTGACGCCGGCGCAGCTCGGCGCACTCGCGCGCAGCTACTCCGAAGCGAGCGACCGCCTGCACCCGCACGTCGCCGCGCGGCTGGGCTCGTAAGATCAGCCGGACCACGAGAGGGAGGAACGAGATGGCAGATCGCAACCGACGGATGGTCCTGGCCGAACGCCCGAGCGGCATGGTCGACGAGAGCACGGTGCGCCTGGAGGAGGTCGACGTGCCCGAGCCCGGCGAGGGCGAGATGCTGGCGCGCGTGCGCTACGTCTCGATCGATCCGACGATTCGCACGTGGATGGACGACGCGCCGGGCTACCTGCCGCCGATCCAGATCGACGAAGTCGTACGCGCCGGCGGCGTCGCCGAGGTCGTGTCGAGCAACAGCGAGCGCTTCGAGCCGGGTCAGCTGCTGTTCGGAATGACCGGCTGGCAGGACTACGTCGTCGGCGCCGACGGCTTCCAGACGCTCCCCGACGGGGTCCCGCCGACGCTCGCGCTGAGCCTGCTCGGGATCACCGGCATGACCGCGTACTTCGGCATGACCGACGTCGGGCGCGTGCAGGAGGGCGATGTCGTCGTCGTCAGCGGCGCGGCCGGCGCGACCGGCTCGGCGGCCGGCCAGATCGCGAAGATCAAGGGCGCGAAGAAGGTCATCGGCATCGCCGGCGGCCCGAAGAAGTGCGCGTATGCGGTCGATGAGCTCGGCTTCGACGAGATGATCGACTACAAGTCCGACGATGTATCCGCGCGGCTGCGCGAGGCCGCACCGGACGGCATCGACCTCTACTTCGACAACGTCGGCGGCGAGATCCTCGACGCCTGCCTCGCCCGCCTGGCGCTGCGCGGACGGATCGTGCTCTGCGGTGCGATCTCCGGCTACAACGACCGCGGCGCCGCCAAGGGGCCGGCCAACTACGCGAACCTGATCATCAAGCGCGGGCGGATGGAGGGCTTCTTGATCCTCGACTACTTCGACCGCCTGCCCGAGGGCCAGGCGGCAGTCGCAGGCTGGCTGCGCGAAGGCAAGATCAAGTCCAGCGAGCACGTCGTCGATGGGCTCGAGAACGCGCCCGACGCACTCAACCTGCTGTTCACCGGCGGCAACACCGGCAAGGTGATGGTGAAGCTCTAGACCGCGCGCTCCTCGTCGGGCAGCTCGCCGCCGTCGCCGGCCGTCTCTTCGCGGATCAGCCAGTCGGCGACGGTGCTCACGACGAGCCCGTCGGCCGCATTGGGCAGCTTCGCCAGCGTCTCGCCGAGCTCGCTGGAGACGAACGTGACATCGCCGGGCGCGAGCAGCTGCTCCCAGTCGGCATGCTCGTCCTCGAGCCGCTCCGGCGCGCCGCTGCCGACGCGCCGGGCGAGCTCGCCGGCGAGCGACGGCTGCGCGACCTCCTCCTCGTCCAGGCGCATCCGCACGGCTCCGATCCGCGTCGCGTTGCCGCGCACGACGGCGACCGGCGGCACCGCCGAGCGATCGTCCTCGCGTGCGCCTGCTGCTTCGCTCGCCGACGCCGGCTCGCCATCGGCCCGCGCCGAGATCGGCTCGGCGACCAGCACCAGCGTCGCTTCCTGCGCGCGCCCGACGCGCAGCGCACCGTGCAGCACCGAGCGGTCGACGATCGTCAGGATCTGCCCGTCGACGCCGGCAGCCGCGACGACGTCGCCGAGCCTGGCCAGCGCCGGCCTCGGCGAGAACGGCGCCGATTCGGGCACGACGAGCAGCGGATGCACGACGCCGCCGTCGATCCGCGCGATCCGCCGCGCGATCGTCAGCGCGCCGAGCGCCAGCTCCGGCTCGCCGACGCCGACGACGACGCGCATTCCGAGCGGTCGTGGGCCCGTCGGGCAGCGCGACGTGCTCGGCCGCGCGCGTGCCGACGAACGTCGAGGCGAGCACGCTGACGAGGATCAGCACGAGCACGGCGTTGACGACAGCCGTGCTGAACAGGCCGAGCTGGAAGCCGATCACGGTTGCCGCGAGCGTCGCCGCCGCCTGCGCGGCGCTGAGCGAGAACAGCAGGCCGGCCTGCGCGCGCGAGAACTTGAACAGGCGCGCGGAGATCGCCGCGGCCAGCGCCTTGCCGCCGAGGCAGGCGACGATGAACAGGCCGGCGAGGCCGAGCGTTTCGCCTTTGACCATCACGCCGGGATTCAGGATCAGGCCGACGGACACGAGGAACACGGGGATGAACACGGCGCCGCCGAAGAACTCGATGCGGTCCATCAGCTCGCCCTCGTTCGGCACTAGCCGGTTCATGCCGAGCCCGGCGAAGAACGCGCCGACGATGCCCTCGATGCCGAACAGCTCGGCGATCGTCGCGGCCGACAGGAAGGCGGTGATCGCCACGACGTAGCGGACCGAGCGCTCCGTGCCGAACCAGCGAAACGCCCAGCCGGCCAGGCGCGGCAGCACGAGCAGGCTGAAGCCGCTCAGCGCGGCCATGCCGACGACGATCTGCGCCGCGATGTCGACGGTCGTGCGGTGCCCGCCGACCGAGCCGGCGACGACCGCCAGCACGACCAGCGCGAGCGTGTCGGTCAGCACGGTCGAGCCGACCGCAGTCGCGGCGGCAGGATCTGAGGCCAGTCCGGCGTCTTTGACCGACGGATAGGTGATCAGCGTGTGCGAGGCCAGCAGCGAGCCGAGCAGGATCGCGGCGAGCGCTTCCCATCCGAGCGCGATGCCGACGAGCGCGCCGAGCGCGAACGGCAGGATGAACGTCAGCACGCCGAACGAGACGGCCGTGCGGCGGTAGCGGCTCAGCAGGTTGAGGTCGATCTCGACGCCCGCGACGAACATCAGGTAGAGCAGCCCGAGCTGGCCGAGGTCGGGCAGCGTGTTGTTGCCGGCGCCGATCAGCGACAGCCCGTGCGGGCCGATCACGTAGCCGCCGACCAGCAGGCCGATGATTCCCGAGATGCCCGCGCGGCGGAACAGCACCGGGCCGATCAGCAGCACGGCGAAGACGACGAGGAACTCCCACGGCGCGCCCTCGGGCTTGGAGATATCGATCAGCGCGAGCATCATTCCTCGGTCCTCAGCACCGGTATACCTTCGGCGCCGCCTTCTTCGTAATCGGCTCTCAGCCAGTAGTGCGCGAGGCGGTCGATTTCGCCTTCGGACTGCAGCGCGCGCAGCGCCGAGTCGACTGCTTCGGTGTTCGCAGAGCCCGACGGCAGCGCCGCGCCGAGCTCCGCTTCGCTTGGCAGTTGCGCGACGACGTCGTACTTGCGCGGCGATTCCCGCGCATAGGCGAGCGCGACCGGCAGATCGAGCAGCACCGCGTCGACGCGCCCGTCGCTCAGCGCCGCCAGCTTCTCGCTCTGATGCTCGAACACGAGCGTCTTCGTCGTCGGTTCGATCTGCTTTTCCAGCGCTTCCTTCAGCGTCGTTTCGTTCTGCACCGCCCAGCGCAGGTGGCGCGCGGCGTCGACGTCGGCGACCTGCGTGCCCGGCCGCACGACGATCGCGGGCGGCGCCTTCAGGTAGGGCGTCGAGAAGTCCAGATACTGCTCGCGTGCTTCGGTGATCGTGATGTCCGACAGCGCCAGGTCGGCGCCGCCGAGATGGCCGTGCACGAGTTCGCGAAACGGCACCTCGACGACCTTGACGCGCTCCAGGCCGAAGCGCGCCGCCAGCCGCTTCGCCAGCGCGTACTCGAAACCGCCGGTCGGGTGCGCGAACGTGCCCGTCCAGAAGCCCGGGTCGGGCACCTGCGCCGTCGCGACCGTCAGCGTGTTCGGCGTGCGCGGCGAGAACGAGCCGGCCGCGCCGCCGCCGGTCGTTCGCGCAGCCGAGCAGGCCGAGTGCGAGCAGGACCGTCGCGACGACGAGGCCGAGCGGCGTCTCCGGCGCGCTGGCGGGCATGGCGGCACTCTAGGTACCACGGTGCCCGCACGGATTCGCGAGCCGCGATCAAGCTCGGCCGGCAGACCAATAAACTCGCTCGCGAGGGCGCGTAGCTCAGTGGGAGAGCGCTCGCTTCACACGCGAGAGGTCGCAGGTTCGAAACCCGCCGCGCCCATTAGCCGAATCGCCAATCTAGTCCGCCCTAGGCGAGGTAGAAGTCGCCGATCTCTACCGCAACCGCTTCCGGGGAGAACGCGAACAGATCGACCGCAACCGCGCCGATCCACGCGATTCGCCGTAGCCACGGCGTCCTGCGGGATACTGGCCGGGTGATGTCTGAGGTAGGCCGACGGCACGCTGGAACCGGGCTCGAGCTCGAGTTCGAAGTCGGGCACGACGGACTTGATCGCGGCGATCACCTCGGCGTTGGTGGTCATCCTGCCTGCGGCGACGTTGTAGGTCGCGTGCGTCAGCGTGTCGGCCGTCTGCAGCAGCGCGGCCGCCCGGCCGAGGTCGTAGACGTAGCAGAGGTCCAGGCCGTCATCGGCCTTGAGCCGCCCGGCTACGCCGGAGAGGTCGACCGGCGTGCCCATGGCCGCGGCGTGAACGAACTGCGGCGCGGGAAAGGCGAAGTTCGGGAGGTGCCCGAGCGGTCCCCACGCGCCACTGATGCGCAGGTGAATGATCTCTAGGCCGGTGGCCCCGGCGAGGTGGTGACCCAGCAGCTCGCTGATCTTCTTGAAGGTCGGGATCACATGCGGGGCGGTCATCGGCACCGGCAGGTCCTCGCGCAGGGCGCCCGTGTTGGAAAGACCGGCGTAGACACCGATCGTGCTGGCAAGGCTGACGCGCTTGACGCCCCACTCGCGCGCGACCTCGATGATGTTGAAGAGCCCACCGAGTGCCTCACGCGCGGCCGTCACGGGAGGCTCGTCCGGGTTGGGCGGCCACGGCATCGAGCCAGCCAAGTGGACGATTCCGGTGATCGCGTAGTCATCGCCGATCGCCCGCAGCGCATCTAGGTTCTTGACGTCGGCCTGCACGGCGCGCACCGGTGCGCTGAAACGTCCGTCCGCGATCTCGGGGCTACGGCGCTGAACGACAACGCACTCCTCGCCGGCGTCGAGCAGCGCCTGCACGGTGGCGCTACCGATGTGGCCGAGTCCTCCGGTGATCAAGATCATCGTTTACCTCCTAGTCGTCTATGGCAGGCAGATCATCAGTGATCGCTGACGGTCAGTGTAACGATAGGGTTAGGCCGATGCGGACGAGCGGCGAATCCAGACCTCACGACGAGCCGGCGGCTGGCATATCTGTTCAAGCACGCGGAGAGGCAGATGTCTGAGTTGCATGCCGAGGCGCTGGCGCCCTTCGACATCCAGGGACGCGATCTCGGCGTGCTGCTGGTGATCGACAGGTTCGAGCCGGCCTCCCAGCAGCAGGTCGCTCAGCGCCTGGGCGTCGACCGCACGACGATGGTCGCGATCATCGACGCGCTCGAGGCGAAGGGCATCATCGCTCGCCGCCCTGACGCCGAAGATCGCCGTCGCAACGTGGTCGAGCTGACGCCAGCCGGCCAGAACATCCTGCGTCAGGCGACTGCCGCCAGCGATGCGGCGGAGGCTGAGCTGCTCGCTTCGCTCAGCCCCGAGGAGGGCGAGCAGCTGCGCGACCTGTCTGGCGCGGGTCCTCGCCAGCGGCTGATCGGCGATCTGACCGGGTTCGGCGACGGCACGTCGCCGCCTTGCATTCGCTGCACTGCCCGCGGAAGCGATCCGGGCCGCGCGATCCTAGGCGGTCGGGATCGCGATCAGGCTGTTGTAGTTAGCCGAGCCGTTTGCGACCGCCACGGCGCACTGAACGCTCAACTGCGTAGAGGAGCCAGTGGTAGTCGTCACCGCTTGCAGGGAGGCCGGGATCGCGGCCAGCGCGGGAAGCGTTTTCATCGCGGCTTGGTCCAGCGTGGTGGCGCCCGACTTGAGCAGGCATTCGACGCTGTCGCCGGCGCCCGTCTGGGAAAGCTCGGTCGTAGCCAATACGACGTAGTTGCCTGCCGGAACCGCCAGTTCGACGACGGTGGTGGACGCCACGCCGGTGGGAAGGGAGGTCACGCCCTGCTTGGCGGACAGCGGTTTGATCGTGCCGTTGGTGCCGTTGGTCCCATTGATGCCGTTCGTGCCGTTGACTCCAGCCGTCCCATTGGTCCCATCGATCCCGTTGGCACCGTTTGGCCCGTTCGCGCCGTTGGTGCCCTTGGGTCCTTCAGCGCCATTTGCGCCGTTGGGTCCGTTGGTCCCACTGGGACCGGCGATGCCTACCGATCCGGCCGAGCCACTGCCGCCGTTGGCGCCGGCGAGACCCCGGCCGGCTGATCAACGCTCGTGTGCCGGCGCTGAGATCCTTGGGTTCGACCGCGCCCTTCCTGATCGCCCTGCTCGTTACCGCGCCTGGGGCAATGTTGTTGGCATGAATAAGGCCGGTCGCGGCGACGGCGGACCCGCCGAGCACGATGAACAGCGCCGCGCCCGAGAGAAAAATTGACGGAGTCGGCCAAAATCGCCGCGTTCGGCTTCCAGAGGTTCTGGCTGCACGTTTGATCATCGGTACCGCTCCTTTGGCTTACCGCCTTGCTGGAGCGGACTGTGGGCAGCGAGAGCGATCGCTCTCGCTGGTGGCGCATCGACGACTAAGCGCTCAAGCATGAGCGTTTCGTCACAAACGGACAAAAAGCGTAATCGGCTCACCCGGCACACGCCCGGAGCCGCGTCAGGATCGCTCGTGGAACATCCGGGTCCGGGTAGCGGCCAGCGCCAGGGCGGGTCCGACGTATCGAGCGCTGCGCGATACTCGAGCGCAGCAATGACCGAACAGTCCCCCGAGGCGTGAGCAGAGGCGATGTCGGACAACCTGGAGCTTGTGCGCTCGATCTACGCGGACTGGGCACTCGGTGACTTCAGCCGTGCCGACTGGGCTGACCCCGAGATCGAGTTCGGATTTGCAGATGGCCCCGAACCGGGGCACTGGAGGGGCCGGCAGGCGATGTCGGACGGATATGGCCGATGGCTCGCAGGATGGAAGGACTTTCGGGCCGAGCCGGAAGACCTGATCGTCGTTGACGCGACCCGAATACTCGCGCTCGTCAGAAACAGCGGGCGGGGCCGCCTCAGCGGCTTTGAGATGCAGGAGCGTTCGGTCGCCAACTTCTTCGAGTTGAGGAGCAAGCGCGTGACAAGGCTCGTCATCTATTGGGACCGGCAGCGCGCCCTTGCCGACCTCGGCTTGGCGACCTGGCGGAGAGGGCCAAGCGGGGCGTCGCGGCCCTGAACGCACGAGTTGACCGAGCCAAGGCGATGTATCGTTGCTGGGTCCGCGGGACCCCACGGAGGAGAGGATCCGAGAAGGGGGTTGGGACGGTGTGGGAGCCAGGTTCAACGAGCAGGCGTCTATTGCATGCGTCAATCGCGTTGATTGCGGCAAGCGCGGTTCTGCTCGGATTCGCGGGCGCGTCCGCCGCCAAGAGCGCAAAGCCTGTGATCTCCGGACTCGCCGCTTCGCCTGCCGCCGTTGCGTCCGCAGGCACGACGACGGTGTCGGCGACGGTCACGGGTGCGGTGCAGTGCACGCTGAGCGCCACCAAACCGGTGCAGGGGCTGCCGGTCACGGTCCCCTGCGAATCCGGCAGCGTCAGCCAGGCGATCGAAATGCCCGTCAACTCGGGCAGGAAGTCCGTCAGGTACACGCTCACCGTCACTGCGACGGGAGCGGGCGGCTCGGCCAAGGCGAAGACGACGGTCGTGCTGCTCGACAAAAGCGAGAGTCCAGGCGCCGGACGAGGTCTCGCCGCCGGCTCGGAATTCACCTGCGCGGTGCTCGCGACCGGCCATGTCGCGTGCTGGGGCCTGAATGGGAACGGGCAACTGGGCAGCGGCAACCAGACCTCCACAGATGTGCCGGTCGAAGTCCAGGCCATCGACGACGCCACGCAGGTGTCCGCCGGCCATGGCCACACCTGCGCACTGCTGAGCACCGGTCACATCGAATGCTGGGGGCTGAACGGAAACGGGCAGCTTGGCGACGGCAGCGAAACGTCCTCGGACTACCCGGTCGAAGTCCATGGCATCACGGATGCGACCGAGGTCTCGGCGGGCTGGGACAGCACGTGTGCGCTGCTGGCGACCGGCAACGTGGAGTGCTGGGGCATGGGCGAAGGACGCCTCGGAGACGGCAGCGAAGCGTCATCGGACACGCCGGTCGAAGCCGTAGGCGTCACGGACGCAACGGAGCTCACCGCGGGCTGGGACCACACCTGCGCGAGGCTGTCGACGGGCCGGATCCTTTGCTGGGGGCAGAACACCAAGGGGCAACTCGGCACCGGCTCGTCGTCTTCGTTCGCCTACGACAGCCCGGTCGAAGTGCAGGGAATCACCGACGCCGCCGCCGTATCCGCGGGCGGAGAGGCGGCCGACGATCCCTACACCTGCGCGCTTCTGAGCACAGGGCACGTCGAGTGCTGGGGCGCCAACAAAGAAGGGCAACTGGGAGACGGCACCACCTCTGAACACGACCGCTCCGACCGAAGCGCAAGGGATATCCGAAGCGACCGAACTGGGCACGCACTCCGAACACACCTGCGCGCTGCTGTCGAGCGGTCACATCGACTGCTGGGGAGCGAACGGATACGGAGCGCTCGGCATCGGCGACCGCGATTCCTCCGATGTGCCGGTCACGGTGCAGAGCATCGCCGACGCCGTCTCGGTGGCAGCGGGCCCCAGGCACACGTGCGCGCTGCTCTCGACAGGACACGCCGAGTGCTGGGGCGGCGGCGCCAACGGCGCGCTCGGAGACGGCAAGACGACGAAGTACGTGACGCAGCCCGTCGAAGTCAGCGGCATCTAGCCGGCCCGCCGCGCCCGGCGAAACACGTAAAGACGGGCGCCTTCTGCCATGTGAAAGCCGCGAACGTACGGCGGTGCGAGCTGCCGCGCACTGAGAAGCCGAGCCCGCGTCGGCTCGGACCGCTCACTCTGTCGATCGCGCCCCAGCCGACGAAGAAGCGAGTCGTGCCGATCAGCCCATCGCGAATCGGAGATCGCGGACGAAGTCATCGGCTGGTTGATCGCCACCGAGGAGCCCTTGATCCGGCCGGTTATGTCCAGTCGCGTCAGGACCCGCTCGCCAGGCAGCTCGCGAGAACTCATGCGCCTTCAAGACGTAGTCGTCGAAGTTCCGCCGCGCAGATCTCGTTGACCGCCGTCCCGCTGACGCCGTCGCTGAGCTCGACAGTCTCGACTTCCCGTCCATCGCGGCGGCAATCAGGACGGCGTGATCGATGTAGAACGCCGGACGGCCGCTGATCCGACCCGACGTTCGCCGCGTCGATCGCCTTACGGCAGAGTTCGACGTTCTCTCGCGACATCGCTCGATCCGACTCGCTCAGGAACAGAGCAATCTGCTGCGTGCGTACACGGCATCGCGACCGTATCACGCACTCCGACGGCCGATCCTTGTCCGCAATGAGCGCAAATTGGCCAATGCGTACGCGTAGACGAGCAGATTGAGACGCGTAGGCTGTAGCACTTCTGCGGCGGATTGCTTAGGCTTATGTCAACGTGCTCTACATAGCTCTCGCAGCAGCAGTCCTTCTGGCGACGATCATCGGCCTCGCCATGTGCCGTCTCGCGGCGCGAAGCGACCGGCTGCAGGCAATCGCGCTGGCCGAGTGGGCGACCGCCAAGCAGGGCAAGCGCCGGCAGAGCGCGGCCGGGAAACCTCCGATCGAGGCCTATCGCAAGGCGAGCTGAAATGTTCGGGGGGGCAAACACAAAGCAGGTTTCGTTCGGCGCCACGCGCTCGCCTGCGCCTGCTGGCGTATGGCGTTGGCCTGCTGCTCGCGCTTCTCTGCGCGCTGACGCTCGCGACCGGCGCGCAGGCCGAAGGGACCGGCCCGGAAGCCGGGTCCGGGCTGGCGGCGGCGAAACGCAGACACAGGGCACGAAACGGGCACGCCTGGCGAAACGACCGGCGAAACGACGCCTCCCGCCGAAACGACGCCGCCGGCCGAAACGACGCCTCCGGCCGAAACGACGCCGCCTGCCGAAACGACGCCGCCTGCCGAAACGCAAGCGGGTACGACGCCTGACGAAACGGTCACCGCCGAATCGACGATGACGCCGACCGAAACGACTTCGGACACGGCGGCCAGGACGAATCGTCGTCCGGCCTCTCATCCGAAGGAAGATCCGGCCAAGCTCGCCGGCGAAGAAACCCAGGCGATATCGCTCGAAGAAGAGACCGCCGCCGGACACGCCGGCGCGAGCGCCGCCGGTCAGCCCGCCGCGACGACGCCGAGCACGCCACAGTCGCCGATCCTCAGCGGCGCGGGCGAAGGCGCCGCGCAGCCGCTCGCCAGCGCGCTCGCAGGAACGCGCGACGACCCGCGCCTGCCGCCGCCGAGCTCCGGCAAGGGCAGCTCGCACAACTCCGTTTTCGGCGCGTCGCCCGGCGAAAGCGACGGCACGGGCTGTCCGATGGGCTCGTTCGACAGCCGGCTGTCGGGCAGCTGCTCGGGACTGCTCGGCGCCCAGCGGGTGCTCGCTTCGGCCGTCTCGGGCACGATCGGCGGCGTCCCGCCATCGACGCCTCCGGGCGGAGGCAGCGACAACCACAGCCCGTCGACCGTCTCGGCACCGCCCGCCAGCCCGTCGTCGAGCCAACCGCCGGCCGGCGCCGCCGGCGGCGCCGCCGCAGGCGGCTCCGGCATGGCGCTCTCTGGCTTCCTCTCGCTCGCCGGCCTGCTCCTGCTGGGAGCGCCGCGCGCGATGCGACGGCTGCGGCTGTCCTTCCGCCTCTGGCGCGCCTCGTGCGTCGCGCTGATTCCTGAGCGACCCGGCTAGCTCCTTCCGGTCGCTCACTCGCCCGGACCGGGGGTCCGGGCGCTGCGGAATCAACTCGAGGCTTCCCGGAAGGAGCTTTTTCTGATGAAACGCCATCTGACGGCGTACCCAAATGGAGCAGGTGATCGCGAGAGCCGTTTCAATCGGCGGCCGACGCCGATCGCCGAAGACGGATTCGACGGACGCGAGGACGGTGGGCCGCCGGGCAAGGAGCGGCCGGTCGCGCTGGCCAGCGTCACGACGTGGACGCACACGCTCGTGCTCAGCGGCGAGCTGACGTATCGCTCGGCGCATGCGCTCGAGATCGAGATCGAGCGGCTGTGCGCGGCCGGAGTGACGGGCATCACGCTCGATCTGCGCGCGCTCGAGGAGATCGACGCGATCGGCGCGGCGGTGATCGCGTTCCGCTGCGGCCTGTGCAAGCGGCGCGGTTACGACTTCACGCTGATCTCAGGCTCGCGCGAGGTACGTAGCGCCTTCGAACAGGCCGGAGTCGCATACCTGCTGCCGACCCGACGAGCAGGCCGTCGCGCGCGCCGGAGCCGGTTCGGCCGTTTCCGCTGGCGCTGGCACATAGCTGATGGGGCGGGCCCGGACAGAGCCGCGAGGAGGTAGCCGTCGCTGGGAGGGCGCCGGCAACCTCGCGCGATGGGGCGGGTCCCGACCGAGCTGCGAGGAGGCACCGGCGCTTGGGGGCGCGCCGGGAGCCTCCTCGCCGAGCTCATCCGGGCGAGACGCTGAGCAGCGCTGCGCTCGCCGCGGCGATGCGCACCGTGACGTAGCCGTCGCGGCTCGTCGTCCAGGGCAGTCGGCCGGGGCTCCAGGAGCCGTCGGCGGCGACTTCGCGCCCGCCCAGCTGCGTGCCGGAGAGCGCGCCGAGCGACTGCCCGGTCAGCGCCAGCGTGCTCGCGCCGGTGTAGCTCGTGCCGACCTTCAGCCGCACCGTCGCCGCGCGCGTGCCGGCGGCTTCGTCGTCGACCAGCACGAAGTCGAGGCGACCGTCGGGCGCGAGGAATCCGGCCGCATGCACGTTGATCGAGCGCGGCGTGCGCGCGAGGCTGGTCGGCAGCGGGCGGTCGCCGACCAGGCCCTTCAGCATCAGCAGCGCGTACCACTCAGGCTGCGCGACGAGTTCGCCGGTCGAGAGCGCCTCCGCTCCCGGCGCGCAGACCGGCGAGTAGCCGTCGCAGCGCGACGGGTTGCCGTGCAGGTTGACGCCGACGGCGCCGGCGGCCATCACCTGCGGCAGGAAGTTCGCCGCCCACAGCGCCGAGGCGAACGTGTCGCTGATGTCGGCGACGCCGCCGCAGGAGACCGTGTTCGTCTCGTCCAGGCGAAACGGCAGGTCGGCCGCCTGCGCGATCTGCACATAGCGGCGGATCGAGGCGATCTCCTTCAGGCGGATCGGTTCGCTCAGCAGGCTCGTGACCGACGGCACCGGGTTGGTCTGCGCGCAGCCGAGCGGATAGTGGTGGCCGGTCAGCACGGCCGGACGCTCGTCGACCGCCTCGCCGGGGCCCCAGCGTTTCGAACGCCGCCGAGCCGGACACATCGGGGCCGAGCAGTGGAATGCCGGGCGCCGCGGCTTCGATCGCGGCGCGGTAGCTCGCGACTTCTTCGGCGTACTGCGCGAAGGTCCACGGTTCGGAGCGCATCGCGTGCAGCGCATAGGCGTTCGGCTCGTTGCCCAGCTCGATGCCGGCGAGCGATTCGCCGAGCGCCGCCTTCGCCGCTGCAGCCTCGTGCGCGGCGGCGCGCGGTTCGAAGTGCACGATGCCGATCGTCAGAACGATGTGCCATCCGCTCGCGCGCGCAAGCGCGGCGAGCTCCTGAAGGTCGTCGACGTCGATCACGCCCGAGGCCCACGACGGCCGCGGCGTCGTCGTGTCGGTCCAGGCGATGCGCGTGTCGGCCGAGACGCCGCCGAAGCGCAGCAGGCCAGGCCCGAGCGAGCGCAGCATCGTCACGAAGTCGCCGCGATCGGAGTAGCGCGCGATCTGCGCGAGGCTCGACATCTCGAAGGAGAGGCCGAGGAATTCGCCGGGAACGGGCGCACCGGGCTGCGCCGAGTTGGCGGCGACCGTCACGAGCGGGCCCGCTTGCGCCGGCTTGGGCTTCGGCTTCGGCCTCGTCTTCGACGTCGCGGCGACCGTCGATCGGCTGACGGCGCCGAGCGCGCGCGGCGCGGCGCACGCGAGCAGTGCGCAGAGCGTCACCGGCAGCAGCGCGAGCACGACGCCGCGCCGGCGCCGGCCCGCGCCGGCCGCCGCCGCGCAGTCGGCTGGAGCTGGACGGATCATCGACTCGCTTGATCTAACAGATCGGCGCTCGGCGATGCGCCGGGCGGCGCGGCGGTCGCCGAGCTAACGTGGTGGCATGGCATCGAAGCTCGCGCTGATCGAGTTCCCGGCCGACGACGCCGAGCGGGCGCGCGGCTTCTGGAGCGGACTGCTCGGCGTCGCGCTCGCTCCGCGCGAGGCTTCGCAGGGCGAGGGCTGGCAGAGCGCCGGCGACGCGCGCACGGCTCCGGCCGTCGGCGTGCACGCGCGCGGACGCGGCCCCGGAGACTCGTTCTCGTTGCCGTACTTCGAGGTCGACGAGATCGACGGCGCGCTCGCACAGGTCGCTTCGCTCGGTGGCAGCGTCGTCCATCCAGGCGAGCAGTGGGCGATCTGCAAGGACTCGGAGGGCAACCCGTTCGGCCTCGCGCGTCGCACCAGCGCAGGCGCCTCGGCGCCTGATGCGCCGGACGCAGCTGTCGACGCTCTGCAGACATCACGACCGTAAGGGAGTAATCGAAAAAATGGAGTACGTCAATCTCGGTGCGACCGGCTTGCGCGTCTCGCGCATCTGCCTCGGGCATGATGAGCTACGGCAACGACTCCGAGCGTGCATGGGCGCTCGACGAGGACTGCGGCAGAGCCGATCGTGCGCGCCGCCGTAGAGGGCGGCGTGACGTTCTTCGACACCGCCGACACCTACTCGAGCGGCGCCAGCGAGGTCGCGACCGGGCGGATCCTCTCGAAGCTTTCGACGCGCGAGGAGCTCGTCATCGCGACGAAGGTCTTCATGCCGATGACGCCCGGCGAGAACGGCGGCGGGCTCTCGCGCAAGCACGTGCTCAGCGCGATCGACGCATCGCTGCGAGCGTCTGCAGCTCGACTACGTCGACCTCTACCAGATCCACCGCTGGGACCCGCGCACGCCGATCGAGGAGACGATGGAGGCGCTGCACGAGATCGTTCGCGCCGGCAAGGCTCGCTACATCGGCGCGAGCAGCATGTTCGCATGGCAGTTCGCCAAGGCGCAGTACGTCGCCGAGCGAAACGGCTGGACGAAGTTCGTCTCGATGCAGCCGCACTACAACCTGATCTACCGCGAGGAGGAGCGCGAGATGATCCCGCTGTGCATCGATCAGGGCGTCGGCGTGATCCCGTGGAGCCCGCTCGCACGCGGCGTGCTGGCGGGCAACCGCACGCGAGCAGGCGAGCGCAAGACGACGCGCTCGGACTCAGACCCGTTCACCGACTACCTCTACAGCCAGCCGACCGACTTCGACGTCGTCGAGCGCGTCTCCGAGGTTGCAGCCGAGCGCGGCATCCCGCCGGCGCAGGTCGCACTCGCCTGGCTGCTGGCCAAGCCGGGCGTGACCGCGCCGATCGTCGGCGCGACCAAGCTCGAGCACCTACAGGACGCGCTCGCCGCCGAGCAGGTCGTGCTCGACGAAGAAGAGATCGCGCGGCTGGAGGAGCCCTACGCGCCGCACCCGGTACTCGGCCACGGCTAGACGGGCGTCGCTCAGCCTCGCGGCTGTAGCGCGACGACCGGAATCTGGCGTGTCGTTTTCTGCTCGTAGTCGGCGAACTGCGGCATCAGCTCGGCCTGTTTGCGAAACAGCCGGTCGCGCTCGTCGCCCTCGACGATGATGGCCTCGACGTCGAGTGTGTCCGGGCCGACCTCGACGGTCGCCGCTGGATTGGCGCGCAGGTTGTGGAACCAGGCCGGGTTCTCCGGCGCGCCGGCCTTCGAGGCGAAGATGACCATGCGCGCGCCGTCCTGCTGGTAGACGACCGGCGTCGTGCGCTGCTCGCCGCTCTTCGCTCCGGTCGAGGTCAGCAGCAGCACGGGCGCGCCCTCGAACATGCCGCCGACGCGGCCTTCGTTGGCGCGGAACTCGTCGATCACTTTGCTGTTGAAGTCGCTCATCTCAGACACGTCGCTCTCCGTTTGCTCGCTTGCTCGGGATGAGCTGAGCCTAGCTACGGAACGAGCCGCACGGGCAGCGTCTTCAGCTGGTTGAGGAAAAGCGATTCGACGTATGTCGGGCCGTCGGCCAGCGCGATCTGCGGATAGCGCTTGAGCGTCTCCTCGATCAGGATGCGCAGCTCCAAGCGCGCGAGCGCCGTGCCGAGGCAGAAGTGGCGCCCGCCGGCGCCGAACGCCTGGTGCTCTTCGGTGCGTCGCAGCTCGAAGCGGTCGGGCTCCTGAAAGCGCGTCTCGTCGCGATTGGACGACGCGTACCACATGACGACCTTGTCGCCCTTGCGGATCTTCTTACCGTTCAGCTCGGCGTCGCGCGTCGCCGTGCGGCGGAAGTGCGCGAAGGCCGGAAACATGCGCAGCGACTCCTCGACTGCGTTCGGAATCAGCGACGGGTCGTCGAGCACGAGCTGGCGCTGCGCGTCGTCTTCCATCAGCGCGCGCATGCCGCTGCAGTAGGTCGCCTTCGTCGAGTCGTTGCCGGCGGCCATCAGCAGGAAGAAGCCCATCACGATCTCGTGTTCCTCGAGCTTCTCGCCGTCGACTTCGGCGTGCACGAGCACGCTCGTCAGATCGTCGGTCGGGTTCTCCTGGCGCTCGGCGATCAGCTTCTGGCAGCGCTCGAAGATCTCGGGAATGTCCTTGTTGACGGCACCGTCGAAGCCGCCTGGGTTGAGGTCCGGATCGGCGGCGCCGAGCGTCGAGTTCATCAGCCGCGCCCAGATCAGGTCTTCCTCTTCGGAGATGCCCATGAAGCTGCCGATCACGCGCGAGACGACCGGCTGCGCGACATCGGCGACGAGGTCGCACGTCTCGCGCCCCTGCAGGCGCTCGAGCACGCTGACGGTGATCGCGCGAATCGCCTCCTCGTGGTCGGCGATGCGCTTCGGCGTGAAGCCGCGCTGGAACAGCGCCTTCAGCCGGTCGTGCTTCGGCGGGTCCATGCCGATGAACATCGCGCGCGCGAGCTCGATCGGGAATCCGGCGGCAGCGATCACGACGCCGCCGAGTTCGGATGAGTACGTCTCCCAGTCGCGGCTGACCGTGTGCACGTCCTCGGCCGTCGTGACCGACCAGAAGCCGGCCTCCTCAGGCAGGTCTTCGAAGCTCTCGGTCCAATGGATCGGGCACTTGCTGCGCATCTGCTTGAACGCCTCCTGCGGCGGACCGTCAAGCCAGAGCTCGCGCTCGGTCAGTTCCACGCTCTCGATGTCGCGACCAACGGTTGCCACGGAAGACCTCCAAGTTCGCCGATGCGGGGGTGCTCGCGAGATCATACTGGCTGCGCAGCCAGTTTTTATTCTGATCGCTCCGCGGATGGGCAGCGGGCGGCTCGGCGCGCGCGAGCCTCACACCCGCGGCCGCCCGCTCGGCTCGCGCCGGCGCCGCTCAGGACAGCGCGCGCTCGCGCAGGCGGCGCCGGCTCGCTCGCCAGCCGAGGCCGGCCAGTGCCGCGAGGATCGCCAGCGGTACGAGCACGGCGAGCGCGATCAGCAGCACGGCGAGCGATACGCGCAGCACGTCGCCCGCATCGTGCAGGCCGCGGCTGACGCTGAGCCCGCCGCTCGAGGAGTGCGCGTCGCCGATCACACTCACTTCGACGTTCGCGTTGCTGCCGCGCCTGGAGATCGACGCGAACGCGTCGCGATCGCTGGTGATCGCGCCGCTCGCGAGCGACAACCTGGCGTGCAGGCTTTCGATTTCGCCCTGCGTGCTCGCGCGCGAGAGCGCGCGCAGCAGCGCCTGGCGTTCGGCCACGGCGTCGCTCAGCTTGCGCTTCGCGGCGTCGTATTCGTCTGAGATGTCCTGCAGAGACTGGCTCTCGGCGCGCGTCGGCGCGAGCCGCGCGAGCGACGCGAGCGCCGCGGAAAGATGTGCGCTCGGCAGGCTCAGGCGCAGGTTCGCTTCGCCGGCCGTGCCGCTTTCGAGATGCACCTGCGAGCTCTGTACGAAGCCGCCTTCGCGTACGGCCAGCTGGCCGATGCGGTCGGACAGCGACTGCACTTCGGCAGGCTTCGTAGCGAGCGTCAGCGAGGCCGCGCGCTGTTGCACGCGCGCGGGCGCCGATGACGCTGCTTCGCCGGGCGCGACCTGCGTCGGCGTCGTATGAACGGTCGCGGCGGCGGCCGAGCTGCTCGCGCTGCCGGTGACCGACGGCCCGGCGGAGCCTAGCTGCGCTTCGCGCTTGGTCGCGCGAGCTGCGCTCGAGCTGCCGGAGGCTTCCTCAACGACGACGCCGCCCGGATGCGCCGCTTCAACCGCGTCCAACCCAGACGAGCCCGAGCGCCACGGCGCGAGCACGACGAGCGCGAGCAGCGCGACGACGAGCAGCGTGCCGGCCAGCGCGGCGACGCGGTGCGCACGCAGGCCGCCGTCCAGCTTGGCGAGCGCGGCGCGGCGCCCGCGTGGAGCAGCCTGGCGAGCGACCACGCGCTCCTCGATCCGCTCGCGCAGTCGCGCTTCGAGCTCCGGCGGCAACGGCGGCGCGAGCGCGCGCACGTCGGCGCGCACGTCGCGCCAGTACTCGGCGCTCGGCCCGACGGCGTCGCCGTGCAGCGCCGCCTCGATCTCGGCGAGCGTCGGCTCGCCCGGCGCGCCGGGCGGCTGTGGGAAGGGAATGATCCTCATGCGACCTCCTCGACGCCGAGCGCGCTGCACTGCTCGCGCAGCTTCAGCAGCGCGCGATGCAGCCGCGTGCCGGCGTTCGACTCGCTGATGCCGAGCACGCGCGCGAGCTCGGCGTTGCTCAGCGCGCCGTGGAACTTCAAGAGCACGATCTCGCGCTCGCGCGGCGCGAGCGCCAGCAGCGCCCGTTGCAGCGCAGCGCCGCGCTCGACGCGCTCGATCGCCTCGAGGCCGGCCGCGTCCGGGCCGTCGGAATCGCCTCGGCGCGAGTCGAGCGGCTGGCGCTTGCGCCGGCGCAGCTCGTCGAGCGCAGCGTTGCGCGCGATCGCGAACAGCCAGGCGCGCGGCGTGCCGCGGCGGCGGTCGAGTCGGCCGCGCGAGCGATAGACGCGCTCGAAGGCGATCGCCGTCACATCCTCGGCGGCGGCCGCGTCGCGCAGCAACGAGATCGCGTAGCCGTGCACGTCTGCCGCGCACTCGCGAAACAGCCGCTCGAACTCCTCGCGCTCGAGCTGCTCTGCGCCTACCGGATCTCGATCGGTCGTGCTGCACGCGCCTGCTCACTACCCCAACTACGCGCGCCGACGGCGAACCGTCACAGCTCTTCCTAGAACCGTTCGAGCACCCGCTCGATCGCGTTCGTGCCGAACTCGACGCTGGCCGCCGGCAGGCGCTCGTCGGCGGCGTGAATCAGCCGCATGAACGGCAGCTCCGGTGGCAGCTGCATCGGCAGGAAGCCGTAGGTCTGGATGCCCAGCCGCGAGAAGAAGCGCCCGTCGGTGACGCCCGGCAGCAGCATCGGCACGGCTTTCGCCTGGCTGTCGAGCTCGCGCAGCGTGCCGCCGAGCAGGTCGAACATCGCCAGGTCGGGCTCGGCCGTGACGAGATCGTGCTGCACCAGCTCGAGCTCCATCTCGACGCCGCTCAGCGCGCGCAGCTCGGCGAACAGCTGCTCGGGCGTGAAGCCGGGAAGCAGGCGACCGTCGAGCGTCAGCTCGACCGTGTCGGGAATCACGTTGACCTTCGCACCACCGCCGACGATCGTCGCGCTGACGGTGTTGTGCAGCAGCGGATCGAAGATCCGCCCGCGCTCGCCGAGCGCGCCGAGCACGCGGTCGGTCAACGCCGGCTGCAGCAGGCCCTTCAGCGGCACGGCCAGCGGCCGCGGCAGCTCGGCGGCGATCGACTCGACCATCGAGCGCACGACCGGCGTGACGTGGACCGGCAGGCGCTTGCGGTCGAGCGCCGAGAGCAGTCTGCCGAGCTTGCCCATCGCGCCGTCGCGCACCGGCATCGAGCCGTGACCGGCGGCGCCGTGCAGCGTCGCGCGCGTCCAGCAGACCTGCTTCTCGGCGACCATGATCGGATAGAAGCGGCGCCCGGCGACGTCGAGCGTGAAGCCGCCGAACTCGCCGATCGAGTAGCTGACGCCGTCGAACAGCTCCGGATGCTCGCGCACGAGGAACGCCGCACCGAGCTCGCTGCCGGCCTCCTCGTCGGACATCACGCAGAGGATCACGTCGCCCGGCGGCCGCGCCTCGCCCGCCAGCAGCCGCATGAACGCGGCGAGCATCATCGCGACGCCGCCCTTCATGTCCAGCGCGCCGCGTCCCCAGACGTAGCCGTCGGCCAGCTCGCCGGCGAACGGCGGGTGCGTCCACTGGCCACCGGCGGCGACGACGTCGACGTGTCCCTGCAGCAGCAGCGGCGGGCTCTGCCCGCGACCGCGCACGCGCGCGATCAGGTTCGGGCGCTCTGGTTGCTGCGCAAGGATCCGCACCTCGCAACCGAGCGCCTCGAGCAGGCCGGCGATCCAGGCGATGCACTCGCGCTCGCCGCCCGGCGGATTGGTCGTGTCGAAGCGCAGCAGCTGCTGCAACAGCTCGACCGGTCGATCCTGCAGAGCATCTGCCGCCATTCAGACAGTCTCTCCGATCGGCCGCCGCCGCGCACGCGGTCGACTGATGCGCCAATTAAGATTCGTCGATGAAGCGTGCTCGCAGCCTGCCGGGAGGTGTGCGCGGTGCGGCCCTGCTCGCGCTCGTCGCGGTCCTCTCGCTCGGCGGCCTGCAGCTCGCCGGAGCCACGCACGCGGACTCCTCGCGAGGCGCGCGCGCCTCGAGCTGCCATCGCGGCGTGCCGCCCGTGCTGCACGACGGCTTTCCCGAGCCGCCGACTCGCTACAGCTCCGGCGGCGTGCTCGACACGACGCTGCGCGCGTCGCTCGGCAAGGTGCGAATCGACCACCGGCTGGTGACGGCGCTCAACTACGACGGCAGCTACCCCGGCCCGACGCTCGTGATCTGCGCCGGCGACAAGCTGACGGTGCACCTCGTCAACGACCTCAGCGAAGCGACCAACCTGCACACTCACGGCTTTCACGTCTCGCCGGAAGCCAACCACGACAACATCTTCGTGCGCGTCGATCCGCACCACAGCTTCACCTACGAATACGACATCCCGCGCGATATGCCGGCGGGCTCCTACTGGTATCACCCGCATCTGCATCCCGACGTCGAGCAGCAGATCTTCGGCGGCCTGGCCGGCGCGATCGTCGAGGAGGGCGGCCTCGACCGGCTGCCCGCGCTACGGCACATCGCCCAGCGCTGGATCGTGATCGAGAACACCGAGGTCCGTCACGGCAAGGTCGTGCCCGTGCTGGACTCGACCGAAGCCGGCGCGAAGCTGTACGTCAACGGCGTCAAAGACCCGACCGCGAAGATCCGTCCCGGCGAACTGCAGCGCTGGCGGATCTTCAACGCCGACGCCGATCGCTTCCTCGTGCTGCGCCTCGGCCACGGTCAGCGCTTCGAGCTCCTCGCCGACGACGGTCACACGCTCGCGCACGCGCTCGCCCTCAGCACGCTGCAGATCCCGCCGGGCTCGCGCCGCGACGTGCTCGTGCGCGGCGGTCGGGCGGGTGCGTATCAGCTGAAGGCGATCCCCTTCGCACAGTTTCCCGGCGGCCAGAAGGCCGCCAACGGCGGTCCGGTGCCAAACGAAACGCTGCTCACGCTGCGCTCCTCCGGGCGCGCCGCAGCGATGAAGTTCGATCCGCGCACGGCGCTCAGCAGCCCCGTCGACCTGCGAGCGAAGACGATCGACCGAAAGCGCACGATCGTCTTCAGTGAAATGGTCGAACCGTCAGGCAGCGAGAGCTTCCTGCTGAACGGCATGAAGTTCGATCCGAACCGGATCGACGTGACGATGAAGCTCGGCTCGGTCGAGCAGTGGACGCTCGTCAACACGACCTCCGAATGGCACACCTTCCACATCCACACGAACGACTTCCAGGTCGTCAGCCTCGCCGGCAAGCCAGTGCCCTATGTGCTCGACGAGGACAACGTCGGATTGCCGCCCAACTCGAGCACCGTCGTGCTGATGCATCCGACCGACTTCACCGGCAAGTTCGTCTTCCACTGCCACGTCACCTTCCACGAGGACCACGGCATGATGGCGACGGTGCAGGTCGTGCGCGAACCGACGGCCGCGCAGGCGAAGGCCGCCGTCGTGCGCGACGGCGGCCTGGCGATCGGCTCGAGCGCCTACGGCTCCTCCGCGCCGCCGCCGTCGGTGCAGGCGCTGCTCGTGTTCTGCCGCGCGCTCGGCATCGCGCCGCCGCTCGCACGCTCACGCGCCGCAAGCTGACGCGGCAGCCGGCGAGCGACCGGCGCAGCGCCGCGGTCAGTCGGCGCGGACCACGACTGCCTTGCTGATCACCTGTGCACCGCCTCCTACGGGCCGCACGACGGCGCGCAAACTGCCGCGCGCTCCGATCAGCGCGAAGGTGACCGTGCCGCGCGCGCTGAGCAGAGCGTGCCGGCGACTCTTCCACGGCGAGTGCGACGAGCTTCGCGACTGCAGCAGAGCCACCGCGCCCGGCGTGTTCGCCTGCACGTGCACGATCGTCAAGCCGCCGTGCGGACCGCGCCGTTTGGAGAGAGTCAGACGCACGCTCTGCACCGGCGGCGCGGCTCCCGGCGCCAGCACGACGACCGTGCCCTTCATCGTCGGGTGAATCGTGCATTTGTAGTCGAACGTGCCGGGCGTCGCGAACGTGTAGGAGAAGCTCGTGCCGCCCGCCAGCGCACCTGAGTTGAACGCACCGTCCAGCGCCGTGACCGTGTGCTCCATCAGGCTCGAGTTGTGCCACGTGACGGTCTGCCCGGCGAGCACCGTGAGCTCGGCAGGCTGATAGGCGCGGTAGACGATCTGCACGGCCGCTTCGTTCGCCGCCGTGCCGGCCGTCGCGAGCGCCAGCGACGCGACCAGCGCGCCGATCATCGCCAGCGCGAGTTGCGCGAGTGCGGGCCGGACTGTCGACTGCCGCTGCACAGGCTGGAAGGTAACGGTTCTCTCAGGCCGCGTCCGGGCCGAAGCGCGCATACAGCTCCGGTAGCAGCGTCGCCAGGTTCGCGTACTCCTCGGCACAGTGCAGCGCGAGCGCACGCGGCAGTGCGGCGGGCAGCGCCGCGCGGCGCGCGAGCCGGTTGTTCAGCAGCAGCTCGCCGGGCGCGCCGAGCGGGCCGAGCGGGCGGATCGCGCCGCCGAGCCAGAAGCGGCTGCGCAGCACGACGCCGGGTTCGTCCGGCCGCTCGCGCACGAACACGTGGAACATCGGCGTATGGCGCATGCGCGTGCGCTCGTCGGCGACGTAGCCGCAGACGATGCTCGCGATGTTCGCGTCCTCGAGCGCATCGTCGGCGAAGCCCATCTCACTGGGGCTGATGAACGCGATCCGCGCGCGCACGACGCCGAGGCCGACGTCCTCGACCGGATGGTGCACGGCGCCCCAGTGGCGCTTCGCGCGCGGCCGCTTCGGCGGATCGAGCGAGTTCGCCCGATGCGCGCGCGGGTGCCACACGCGGTAGCGCAGCGACTCGCGCGGGTGCCAGTCGAACCACCAGTCGACCATCGCGCCGCGTCACGCCGGGCATCTCCGTGCGCACGGCGACGTAGCCGACGCCGTCGGCGAGCGTGCACCAGCCGCTTTCGAGCTCCAGCGCGCGCGGATCGAGCAGGCGCTGCGCCTGCTCGCGCGCGAGCGCTCCCTCAGCGTCGATCGGCCCGTGTTCGAGCGCCGCGCGCAGCTCGTCGGCCGGCGGCGTCATCGCTCGCTCGAGGTACTCCTCGAGCGCCGGCGGCCGCTCACCCGCTGCTCTCCGGCAGGCCCATCCAGGAGTGAAAGCGGCGGGCCGGATCGTGGATCTCGCGGAGGTCTTCGACGCGGCTGGCGTGCGCCTCGCTGAGGAAGCGCGCCGGGCGCAGGCCGAGGTTCTCGTCGGCCAGCTGGATGCCGCTCGCCAGCGAGTCCATCTCGCGCATCCGCTCGGTCGCCCAGGCGACGTTCGCGGCGTCGAGCGCCGGGTCCTGCCAGACGCCGTACAGCGCGATGTAGGTGTCGTCCTCGACGCTGTAGGCCATCTCGGTGCGCTGCGGCGGCGGCTCGCTGCCCGGTCCCCAGTTCATCCACAGCATGTGCGACGGCGCCTGCGGCATCGTCTCGGCGATCCGTCGCAGGCCCGGCAGCAGCTCGTCGATCGGCGCGTGCGTCCACATGTTGTCGGCGACGTAGCGATGCTCGTCGGGATAGGCCGCGTGCACGCCGGCGTAGAGGTCTGCCAGCGTCACCGGGATGTACGGCTGCGCGAGCTTCGCGCGGCCGATCGCCGGACAGGTCTCGAGCAGCGCCAGCGCCGCGCGTGCCTGCTGCTCGCTGTCGGCAAGCACCGGGCCGGTCACGGCGATCTCCAGCTCGCCGTCCTCGGTGCGATGCACGATCAGCATCAGCTCCATGTTGCGCGGCACGCGCGGACCGAGCTCCTGCGCCCAGCGGAACACCTCGTCGAGCTCGTCGATCGAGAACAGCAGGATCCCGTTCGCTACGACCGCCGGGCGCGGCTGCAGGCGAACGTGAAACCGCGTGACGACGCCGAAGAAGCCCGGCCCGCTGCCGCGTGCCGCCCACAGCAGGTCGCTGTTCTCCTGCGCCGAGGCGTGCAGGAGCCCCCATCGGCCGTCACGAGGTCGATCGCCTCGACGCTCATGCAGGCCGGGCCGTGCACGCGACCGTTCCAGCCGTAGCCGCCCTGCAGCAGGTAGCCGCCGAGCGCGACGCCCTCGCAGTGGCCGGCCGGAAAGAACAGCTCGCGCTCGGCCAGCGCCGCCAGCAGCTCGTTGCCGCGAGCGCCGGGCTGCAGCTTCGCGCTCATCGTCTCGCTGTCGATCTCGACATCCGTCAGCCGCGAGACGTCGAGCAGCATGCCGCCGTCTCGCACGTGGTTTCCCGCCCAGCTGTGACCGCCTGAGCGCACGCCGATCTGCAGCTCCTCATCGCCCGCCCAGCGGACCGCGCGGACCACGTCCTGCTCGCTCTGCGCGACGACGACGACGTCGGGAAAGCGCTCCGGCGTGCGCGCGTTCCAGACCGTCGCGCGCCGCGCCTGCTCGTAGCCTGGCGCGCCACGCCTGAACGCCTCTCCGTCGAACCCCGCGCATCGCGGCCCACAATACGCCGCCGCCGCGACTCGAGCGATCGCGCCGGCGACTCGGCGAGACAGCGCCTGCGAGCCTTAGGATCGGACTGTGAGACGAGCGCTCGCGCCACTGGCCGCACTCTGCGCGCTCGGCGCATTCGCCTTCACCGTCGCAGCGCTCGCCGCGCCGCAGGCCGCGCCGAAGCCGCTGGCCGAGCAGATCGCCGCGCTGCGCCCGCCGATCCACCAGTGGCCGATCCCCTACGGCGCCGCGCGCAAGCAGCAGATGGCGGCCTACTCGCTGCGCCACTACGGCGAAGACACCTACGTGCTGAGCGATCCGAAAGTGATCGTCGAGCACTACACCGAGACGGCGAGCGCCGGCGAGGCCTACAACACGTTCGCGCCCGACGTTCCCGACAACGAGTTCCACGAACTGCCGAACACGTGCGCGCATTTCCTGGTCGAGCCGAGCGGGCGGATCGATCAGCTCGTGCCGCTGTCGCTGCGCTGCCGGCACACGGTCGGGCTGAACTGGACGGCGATCGGCATCGAGAACGTCGGCTTCTCCGACCGCGAAATCCTCACGCGCCCGGCGCAGATCGACGCATCACTGCAGCTCACGCGATGGCTGCGCTGCCGCTACGCGATCACGCTCGAGAACGTGATCGGCCACAACGAGAGCCTCTCCTCGCCCTACCACCGCGAGCGCGTGCCCTCCTTCCAGCACCAGACGCACTCCGACTGGAATCACGCCGACATGCACATCTACCGCACGCGCCTGGCGCGGCTGCCTTGCCCGGCTGCAAGCTTCGACCAGTCCGCTCACCCCAGCAAAGGAGGCACGTGATGGCGAAGGAATTCAAGGCGTTCCTGCTGCGCGGCAACGTCGTCGACCTGGCCGTCGGCATCGTCGTCGGCGCGGCCTTCGGTGCGCTCGTCACAGCGCTCGTACGCGACCTGCTGACGCCGATCATCGGCGTGATCGTCGGCAAACACGACTTCTCCTCGCTCGTCTTCACGATCAACAGCAGCACCTTCCACTACGGCGACTTCATCAACTACCTGATCGCCTTCCTGTCGATCGCGACCGCCGTCTTCTTCTTCGTCGTCAAGCCGGTCAACGCGCTGATGAACCGCCGCCGCACCGGCGTCGACGTCGAATCCGAGACGCGTCCCTGCAGCGAATGCCTCTCTGAGATCCCGCGCCAGGCGCACAGGTGCGCCTTCTGCGCCTCACCGCAACCGGCTACCCATCAGCCGAGCGCGGCCTAGCGCTCGGCGATCTGCGCGCGCGATCTTGCAAAAGAGGGTGCTTTTGCGGCTACGTGGTAGTAAGTAGTCGATGCCCCGTTCGATCTGGACAGGCGCGATCAGCTTCGGGCTGGTCACGGTGCCCGTGAAGCTGTACAGCGCCGTCAACCGTAAGACCGTGCGCTTTCATCAGCTCTCCGGCAAGAGCGGCGTGCGGATCGCGCAGAAGCGAGTCGATCCGCAGAGCGGCGACGAGGTCGCCTACGAGGACATCGTCAAGGGCTACGAGCTCGCGCCCGACCGCTACGTCGTCGTCGAGCCGGCCGAGCTCGACACGTTGCAGCCGAAGAAGACCAAGACGATCGAGATCGAGGACTTCGTCGAGCTCTCGCAGATCGACCCGATCTACTACGACCACCCCTACTATCTCGCTCCCGGTCCCGGCGGCGCGAAGCCCTACAGGCTGCTGCTCGAGGCGATGGCCGAGACCGAGAAGGTCGCGATCGCGCGCGTCGTGATCCGCTCGAAGGAGCAGCTCGTCGCGATCCGCGCGATGGACGACGTGCTCGAGATGGCGACGATGCTGTTCGCCGACGAAGTGCTCTCGCCCGACCGCCTCGACGAGCTGCCGGACCCGAGCGAGGTGAAGACGACCAAGCGCGAGGTCGACATCGCCAAGCAGCTGATCGGATCGCTGGCCGGCGACTTCGAGCCGGAGAAGTACCACGACACCTATCGCGCCGAGGTGCTCGCGCTGATCGAGCGCAAGGCCGAGGGCAAGGAGATCGCAGTGCAGCCGGAAGCCGAGGAGGAGCAGGCGCCGGCGCCCGATCTGATGAGCGCGCTGAAGGCGAGCCTCGAGGCGGTGCGCGAGCGCACCGGCGAGAGCGCCGCCGCGCCCGCCGCCAAACGCAAACCGGCGGCCAAGAAAGCTGCCGCGAAGAAAGCCGCCGCGAAAGCGCCGGGCGCGAAGAAAGCGCCGGCGAAGAAAGCGGCGGCGAGCAAACGCACTACCGCCAAGCGGTAGGTGCCCAGCAGGCGCGCGAGCAGCAAGAGTGGCGGCGAGTCCGCCGACACTGCGCGGCTGAAGCAGTACCGCGCCAAACGCGACTTCGCCGCGACCAGCGAGCCGAGCGGCGCGCGCGAGACGGGCGGCAAGAGCGAGAAGCGCGCGGCCAAGCGCAGCGGCGCCAAGCGCGGCGCGGCCAAGCCGGCGAGGCCCCGCGCGAGCAGCACGAAGGCGCTGCGCTTCGTGATCCAGGAGCACTCGGCGACGCGCCTGCACTGGGACCTGCGGCTCGAGCGCGACGGCGTGCTCGCCTCGTGGGCGGTGCCGAAGGGTCTGCCGCTCGAGCCGAAGGACAACCGCCTGGCCGTCTGGACCGAGGACCATCCGCTCGAGTACATCGACTTCCACGGAGAGATTCCGAAGGGGCAGTACGGCGCCGGCACGATGAAGATCTGGGATCACGGCACCTACGACGTGCTCAAGTGGGAACCGCGCAAGATCGAGGTCGCGCTGCACGGCGAGCGGATCGACGCGCGCTACGCACTGTTTCCGATCTCCTCCGATCGGGACGAGGACGCGCGCGACGGACGCCCGAAGCAGTGGATGATCCACCGCATGGACCCGCCGGCCGACGCGACGCGTGAGCCGATGCCCGAGCACGTCAAGCCGATGCTCGCGCGCACCGGCCCGCTGCCGACCGACGAGCACGCCTGGGCTTATGAGATCAAGTGGGACGGCGTGCGCGCGATCGCCTACTCGACTCCGGGCGAGCTGCGCCTGGAGAGCCGCAACCTGAAAGCGATCACCGCGCAGTATCCGGAGCTCGCGCGCCTGAACCGTGCGCTCGGCTCACACGAAGCGATCCTCGACGGCGAGATCGTCTCCTTCGACGAGCGCGGGCTGCCGAGCTTCGCGGCCCTGCAGCGACGGATGCACATCGGCTCGAGCGCACAGGCCAAGCGGCTCGCCAAAGACGCGCCGGTCACCTACATGATCTTCGACCTGCTGTGGCTCGACGGGCACTCGCTGATCGCGCTGCCCTACAGCGAGCGGCGCGAGCGACTGAGCGCACTCGAGCTCAACGGCGCGAGCTGGCAGACGCCGGACCATCTGACCGGCAAGGCCGAGGACGTGCTCGCGGCGACCGCCGCGCAGAAGCTCGAGGGCGTCGTCGCCAAGCGGCTGGACTCGCCCTACGCGCCCGGCGCACGCAACGGCAGCTGGCTGAAGATCAAGAACTTCGGCCGCCAGGAGCTCGTGATCGGCGG
Organism: uncultured Solirubrobacteraceae bacterium; assembly: GCA_963812575.1. Taxonomy (GTDB): domain Bacteria; phylum Actinomycetota; class Thermoleophilia; order Solirubrobacterales; family Solirubrobacteraceae; genus Palsa-744. Next base: position 99,960 of record CAWEVS010000011.1, read on the forward strand.
CTGGCTGCCCGGCGAGGGGCGCCGGCGCGAGCGGATCGGCGCGCTGCTCGTCGGCGTCTATGACCCCGACGGCAAGTTCCGCTACGCCGGGCGCGTCGGCACCGGCTTCTCCGACGCCGAGCTCGACAAGCTCGGCAAGCTGCTCGCGCCGCTGCAGCGCGAGCACTCGCCGTTCGAAGCCGGCGAGCGCCCGCCGCGCGGCGCGCTGTTCGTCGCGCCGCAGCTGGTCGCCGAGGTCGAGTTCAGCGAGTGGACGGCCGCCGGCAGCCTGCGCCACCCCTCCTACAAGGGCCTGCGCGAGGACAAGGACGCGCGCGAGGTCGTGCGCGAGGACTTCACGCCGGCGCGCGCTGCCAAGAAACGCACCGCACGCGCGAAGGCCGCGAGCAACGCCCGAGGACGGCGAACGGCTCGGGCGGCTCGTGCTCGGCGAGCTCGACGCCAAGCAGGCGAGCACGATCGTCGAAGGGCACGAGCTGAAGCTCTCGAACCTCGACAAGACGCTGTATCCGCAGGCCGGCTTCGCAAAGCGCGACGTGATCGAGTACTACGCAGCCGTCGCCGAGACGCTGATCGCGCACCTGCAGGCGCGCGCGCTGACGGTCAAGCGCTGGCCCGACGGCGTCGAGGGCAAGGCGTTCTTTCAGAAGCAGGCGCCGGCGCACCGTCCCGAGTGGGTGCGAACGGTCACGCTTCCGAGCGAGAAGAAGCCGATCGACTACCTGCTGGCCGACGACCACGCGACGGTCGTCTGGCTGGCCAACCTCGCGGCGCTCGAACTGCACGTGCCGCTGGCGCGCGCCGATGCGCCCGAGCGTCCGACCGCGCTCGTCTTCGATCTCGATCCGGGGCTGCCGGCGACCGTGATCGAGTGCTGCCGCGTCGCGCTGACGCTGCAGGGCATGTTCGAGCAGCTCGGCCTGCAGAGCTTCGTCAAGACGTCGGGAAAAAAGGGGCTGCAGCTGTACCTGCCGCTGAACCACCGCGAGGTCACCTTCGCGCAGACCAAGCCGTTCGCGAAAGCCGTCGCCGAGCTGCTCGAGCAGAGCGAGCCGGACTCGATCGTCTCGCGCCAGACCAGGACGCAGCGCGAGGGCAAGGTGCTGATCGACTGGAGCCAGAACGACCAGAACAAGACGACCGTCTGCGCCTACTCGCTGCGCGCGATCGAGCGCCCGACGGTCTCGACACCGCTGGAATGGGACGAGGTGCGCGCCGCGCTCGATCGTCGCGACGCCGGCGCGCTGCACTTCGAGGCCGGCGCCGTGCTCGAGCGGATCGCCGAGCGCGGCGACCTGTTCGCGCCGGTGCTCTCGCTGGCACAGAAGCTGCCGTCGCTGTAGCGCGCCGCGCGCCGGCGCGCGCTCGCTCAGGCGGCGGCGCTGGTCAGCTGTCGTTCATACGGTCCGCGACCGGTCAGGCAGACCGCGCCGCAGCGCGCGCCCAGCGCCAGCGCGTCCGGCACGCTCATGCCGGCGCCGAGCCCGTAGGTCAGGCCGGCTGCGAACGAGTCGCCGCAGCCGTAGGAGTCGACCGGCTCGCCCGGCGGCGGCACGGCCGCCCAGCGCCCGGACTCGCCCGAACGCGTGCGATAGGAGCCGCCGCGCGCGCCTTCGGTCAGCACGAGCAGCTCGGCTTCCGCCTCGATGCCGGCGGCGTCCTCGCGCTCGACCTCGTCGCTGGCGCTCATCACGAGCGCGTCGAGCGCCGACGCCGTGGCCCAGCGCCTCACGCGCGCGCGGGTTGGCGACGAGCACGCGCGCCGCGCGCGCGGCGCGAAGCGCCTCGAGATCGCCGGCCGTGAAGTACACGGCATCGGCGGCGGCCAGCTCCGCCCACGGAAGCGCCGAGTCCGACCCGCTCGGCTGCAGTCGCTCGCCGAACGTCGTGATCGTCCGCTCGCGCTGATCGTCGACCAGCGTGACCGCCCGCCGCGTCGGCTGCGCGAGCGTCGCGCTCGCCACGCGCACGCCGAGCGCGCGCAGGCGCGCGAGCGAGCGGCGGGCCACTTCGTCATCGCCGAGCGCCGTGATCAGCAGCGACTCGCCGGCCAGACGCGCGAGCTGTACCGCGACGACCGCGCCGCCGCCTGCCGGCTCTTCGAACGGGTCGAGCGCGTGCACCACCTCGCCGGCGCGCGGCACGTGCGCGACGTGCGCGTACTGCACCCACTCGATGTGTCCCACCACGGCGACGCTCGGCCGGCTCGGCTGCACGCGCGCCAGTCTCGCACGTACGATTGCGCCGGACATGAGCGAGACGATCGCGCAGGCGTTCCACTACGCTCGCCCCGGATGAGCGACCTGTTCGACGTCTCCGGCAAGACCGCGCTCGTGACCGGCGGCTCGCGCGGCATCGGCCTGATGATCGCGCGCGGTCTCGTGCAGGCGCGGCGCGCGCGTGATCGTCTCCTCGCGCAAGGCCGACGACGTGCAGGCGGCCGCTGCCGAGCTGGCGACGCTCGGCGAGTGCACCGCGATTCCCGGCGACATCTCGACGCCCGCCGGCGCGATCGAGCTGGCAGGCGCCGTGCAGCAGGCGTTTCCGTCGCTCGACATCCTCGTCAACAACGCCGGCGCCGTCTGGGGCGCGCCGCTCGAGGAGTTCCCGCCGGCCGGCTGGGAGAAGGTCCTGCACACGAACGTCGAGGGCGTCTTCAACCTGACCGTCGCGCTGCTCGGCGCACTGCGCGCGAGCGCCGGCGCCGAGGATCCGGCGCGCGTGATCAACATCGGCTCGATCGACGGCCTGCGCGTGCCGTCCGTCGAGAACTACAGCTACAGCGCCAGCAAGGCCGCCGTGCACATGCTCACGCGCCATCTCGCCAAGCGACTCGCCGGCGAGCAGATCACGGTCAACGCGATCGCGCCGGGACCGTTCGAGAGCAAGATGATGGCGTGGGCGCTCGACGACGCCGAGCGTCGCAGCGCGATCGAGGCCGGCGTGCCACTCGGCCGGATCGGGCGCCCCGACGACGTCGCCGGGCTGACGCTGTTCCTCGCCTCGCGCGCCGGCTCCTACGTGACCGGCGCGGTGATCCCGCTCGACGGCGGCATCACCGGCTGCGGCTGACGAGCCAGGCACGCGATGTGTGCCGCCCGTCGGCGGCGCCGCGCGGCTCCCAGCGCGTAGGATTTCCTCGCCGGCGCTTGCCGGCGCGGTTTGAAGCAGGCAGGCGAACACCGCGAGGGGGAGCACATGAACAGGCCGATGCCGTCCGGTTCGCGACCAGCTCCGGCGCGCCTCGACGCGTCTCGGGCTCGGGCACGGTGCTCGCCGTCGCTGTGCTCGGGAGCTTCATGGCGTTCGTCGACGCGACGATCGTCAACATCGCCGTGCCGAATATCGCGGCGCACTTCTCCGGCTCGCCGCTGTCGAGCGTCTCCTGGGTCCTGAACGCCTACAACATCGTCTTCGCCGCGTTTCTCGTCGGCGGCGGCCAGCTCGCGGACCTGCTCGGCCGCCGTCGCGTCTTCTCGCTCGCGTTGCTGCTCTTCACGCTCGGCTCGACGCTGTGCGCCGCGGCGCCGACGCTCGGCGTGCTCGTCGCCGCGCGCGTCGTTCAGGCGATCGGCTCGGCGGCGCTCGTGCCGAGCTCGCTGGCGATCGTGCTCGACGCGCACGACTCGGACCGGCGCATGCACGCAGTCGCGTTGTGGGCCGCCGTCGCAGCGCTCGCGGCAGGCATCGGCCCGCCGCTCGGCGGTCTGCTGATCACGGCCTCGAGCTGGCGGCTCGTGTTTCTGGTCAACATCCCGATCGGGATCGTCGCGTTCGCACTGACACGGCGGCTCGTCGTCGAGAGCCGCGCACCGGGTCGCCGGCGCGTGCCCGACCTGCTCGGCGGCCTCGTGCTCGCGCTGGCGATCGGCGCGCTCGTCCTCGGCGTCGTGAAGGGCCAGGAATGGGGCTGGGCGAGCGCGCGCGTGATCGTCGCCTTCGTCGCCGCGCTTGCTGTTCGGCGCCTACTTCGTGCTGCGCTCGAGCCGCCACCGCGTGCCGGTCGTCGACCTCGCGCTTCTGCGCATCCCCACGTTCGCGCTCTCCAACGGCACTGACGCTCGTGATGGCCGGCGGCTTCTACGCCTACACGCTCTGCAACGTGTTGTTCTTGACGACGGCCTGGCGCTACTCGATCCTGCAGGCCGGCCTGGCGATGACTCCCGGGCCGATCGTCGCGATCGCCATCGCCGAGCCCGGCAGCCGCCTGGTCGAACGGTTCGGCCATCGTCGTGTCCTCGTGCCCGGCGCGCTGATCTGGGCGTGCGGCGTGATCTTCTTCGCGCGCTCGCTCGGCGCGAGGCCCGACTTCCTCGGCGGCTGGCTGCCGGGGATGGCGATCCTCGGCGTCGGCGCCGGGCCTGACCTTCCCGACGCTCAGCGGCGCCGCCGTCGGCTCGGTGCCCGGGCCGCGCTTCGCGATCGCCACCTCGCTCAACTCGGTCGCCCGGCAACTCGGCGCGGCACTCGGCGTCGCCGTGCTGATCGCGATCGTCGGCGCGCGCTCGCCACGATCGGTGCTCGCGCCCTTCCAGCACGGCTGGCTGTTCGCCGCGGGCTGCTTCCTGGCCGGCTCGATCGGCTGCGCCGCGCTCGTGCTGGAGAGGACCGTCGAGGCCGAGCCGCGAGAGCAGGGCGGCTCGCGGCCCAGCGCGGCGCGCCGGCAGCCTGCCGCGGCCGGCGCAGACGAGCTTCCGAGCCTCGTCGGGCTCGAGGGCGAGCGCGCCGAGCTGGCACCGCAGACGACGGCCGAGTTCCTCGGCAACGCACCGGTCTTCGCCGGCCTCTCCGAGCGACTGCGCGAGGACGTCGCGAGGCTTGCCAAGAGCGTCAAGGTCGGGCGTGGCGAGTGGCTGTTCCGTGAAGGCGATCCGGGCGATGGCGTCTATGTGGTGCGCGTCGGCCACCTCGAGGTGCTCGCCGACGAGCTGGGCGAGCAGCGGATCAACACGCTGACGCGCGGCGCCGTGATCGGCGAGCTGGCCGTCCTCAACGACTCACCTCGCAGCGCATCCGTGCGCGCGCTGCGCGACAGCGTGCTGCTGAAGATCGAGCGAGCCGAGTTCGAATCGCTGCTGCGCAGCGAACCGGAGCTCGCGATGAGCCTGACGCGCGTGCTCAGCGCGCAGCTGCAGTCGAGCCGCTCGATTCCCGTCGAACGACGCGCGCGACCGGCGACGATCGCGCTGGCGGCGCTCGGCGACGGCGTCGAGCTGATGGCGCTCGTCGACGAGCTCAGTCGCGCGATGTGTGAGTCCGCGAGCGTCGCAGTGCTGCTCGCGCCCGAGCCCGATGCCGATGAGGACGTCGAACAGGCGCTTGCGCGCTTCGCGCCGCTCGTCGAACGCTGTGAGCTCGAGCACGACCACGTGATCATGGTCTGCGCGCGCACGCGCGAGGCGCTGCGCATGGAACGAGTTCTGCCTGGCCCACGCCGACCGCGTCGTCGCGGTGATCGATGCCGCGCAAGCGCCAGATGAGGAGGTCGGCGTAGCTGCGACTTGCGCGCGGCCGCGGCTGCTCGCGGCGCCGGCCTGGCCGTGCTCGGGGTCACGCCGGGCTCCGCGCCGCTCGCGACTGTGGCTCGCCCGGCTCGAACCGGAGTCGATCTACTCGATCGAGCGCGGCGCATGGCGCGAGGACGTCGCGCGAATGGCGCGGCGGCTGGGCGGACGCGCGCTGGGCGTCGGTGCTCGCCGGTGGCGGCGCCAGGGCGTTCGCGCATCTCGGCGCGCTCGACGTCCTGCTCGACGCCGGCGTTCGCGTCGACCGCGTGGCCGGCGTCAGCATGGGCTCGTTCATCGCCGGCCAGCTCGCCTGCGGGCGCGACAGCGCCGCGATCGACGCGTGCTGCTTCGAGGAGTGGGTGCGGCGCAACCCGATCAACGACTACACCTTGCCTCGCACGGCGCTGATCCGCGGGCACAAGGCGGAAGCGATGCTCGAGCGTGTCTTCGGCGAGCTCCGTGTCGAGGAGCTGGCGATGCCGTTCTACTGCGTCAGCGCCAACCTACGCGGCAGCCGCCTCGTGGTCGAACGCTCCGGACCGATGGTCGAGGCCGTCGGAGCAAGCATCTCGCTGCCGCTGATCGCGCCGCCGATCGTGCGCGAGGACAGGCTGCTGATCGACGGCTCACTGCTCGACAACCTGCCGCGTCGAGCCGATGAGCGCGAGCGGCGAGGGGCCCGTGCTGGCGATCGACATCAAGGGCGGCGAGCAGCGCACAGCCGATGATCGAGCGCCGTCGGGCGATCCGGCCCAGTCGCGAGCGCGACGCCGCCGACCGCCGTCGCTGCCGGAGACGATGGCTCGGATCGCGCTGCTCTCGAGCGCCAGCACCGACGAGAGCGCTCGGCGTTACGCGGACCTGACGATCGGCGTCCGCGTCAGCGGAGTCGGCTTGCTCGAGTTCCACCAGATCGACGCGGCGCGCGCGGCCGGCCGAGACGCCGCGCTCGCCGCACTCGAGCATGCGCCGAGCTGGTTGCTCGACGGCGGAGAGCGCGGCGGCGCCTCGTCGCGGCGCACGGTCATCCGTTTGTAGCTTCTCATACGCAAACGATTCGCGTACAATGAGGTATGCGAAGTCGCCCGGCGATCGCCTACCTGCCCGAAGAGCTGCCCGAGCATCGGTCGTTGCTCGCGCCGGCCGGGCTCGAGCTCCTCGCCAGCGAGCACGGCGAGCAGGGGCTCACGGCCGCGCTGCAGCGGATCGCCGACGGCGAGGCCGAGGTGCTGATCGTCGCGCGGCTCGCCGACGCCGCGCACGCACCGCGCGAGCTGCTCGCGCTGATCGAATGGCTCGCCACACTGAACGCCGGCCTCGTAGCGCTCGATGTCGGCCTCGACACGGGCTCGCCCGGCGGGCGCCAGACGCTCGCCGTGCTCCGCGAGCTCGCTCGCTGGCAGCGCGAGCCGCCGCCCGGGCGCCCACCGCGCGGGCGACCGGGCCTTGCCAAGCACGCGCCAGAGATCGCGTCGCAGATCGCCGCGATGCGCGAGCGCGGGCTCAGCCTGCAGGCGATCGCCGACGCGCTGAACGATCAGCGTGTGCCGACCAGCCGCGGCGGCGCACGCTGGCGCCCCTCGAGCGTGCAGTCGGCGCTCGGCTACCGCAGGCCCGGCCCGCGCCCTGCGGGCGCCCCTCCCCCGCCTCGCACTCCGCCCGCTGCAGGACGACCAGCACCTCCACCGCCCGCCGAGCATCCGCGACCGCGAAAGCGCAGCCGATGACCAGCCTGATCGAGAGCTTCGGCGCGCTCGGCGTGTTCCTGCTGATGGTGCCCGAGAGCGCCTGCATACCGATCCCCAGCGAGGTCACGCTGATCTTCTCGGGCGTCGCCGTGCACCAGGGCTGGATGAGCTTGCCGCTGGCCGTGCTGGCGGCGACCGGCGGAAACCTGCTCGGCTCGCTGATCGCCTACGCCGTCGGCGCCAGCGGCGTGCTCGCGCCGAGTGCCGCTGATCGGCGCGCTCGTGCGCCGCTGGGAGAGCCTGCTCGAGCGCCGTGGCACGCGCGCGGTGCTGACCGCGCGGCTGATGCCGCTGGCGCGCACGTTCGTCTCGCTTCCGGCCGGCGCGCGACGCGTGCCGCTGGTTCCGTTCATCGCGCTGACGATGCTCGGCTGCGCGCTCTGGGCCGTCGCGTTCATCGTCGTCGGGCTGCTGGCGGGCGCCGCCTGGGTCGAGGTCAGCTCGTTGCTCGGACGCGTGCTGCTGGCCGTCGGGCTGCTGGTGATCGGTGTCGGCGTCCTGCGCGGTCGCCGCAGCGCTGACGCGCCGCCGCAGTCGCGCGCGGGCGTGAGATGATCTGCGCGTGCGGCGCGTGAACGTGCTCAGCGATGACTTCGAGTACGACGAGACCGACCCCGAGGGCTATCGCTGCGGCGTGGCGCGCGTCGGCAAGGCGGCCGGCGGCGAGGACCTGGCGGTCAAGTCCTTCGAGCTGCCGCCGCAGCAGAGCGTGTGCCCGTACCACTACGAGTACGCCGAGGAGTGGCTGCTCGTGCTCGACGGCGACGTCGTCGTGCGCACGCCCGCGGCGAGCAGGAACTGCACCGCGGCGACCTCGTTCGCTTCGCGCCCGGCCCGGACGGCGCGCACAAGGCGAGCAACCGCGGCGAGGTTACGGCGCGCATCGTGATGTTCTCGAGCGCTCGCGAGCCGGCCGTCGCCGTATACCCCGACAGCGACAAGATCGGAGTTTGGCCGGGCAACGACGGCGACACGCTGATGCTGCGCCGCGCGGACGGCGAGGTCGACTACTGGGACGGCGAGCGTTAGGCGGCGGGTGGCGGCGATGGACGAGCCGTTCGTGATGAACCTGGCCGATGCGCCGAGCCGCGCCCACCCGAGACGAGCGACGATCATCGACTTCGAGTCCGACGACGCGCCGTGGCCCGACACCGGCGTCAACGTCCAGATCCTGCAGCCCGGCAAGCCCAACTGCCGCTACCACTCAGAGCCCGTGCAGGAGGACTTCCTCGTGCTGCACGGCGAGTGCATCGCGATCATCGACGGCGAGGAGCGGCCGCTGCGACAGTGGGACTTCGTCCACTGCCCTGCCGGCGTCGAGCACGTCTTCATCGGCGCCGGCGACGGCCCGTGCGCCGTGCTGATGATCGGCTCGCGCCGCGTGGACGCGGCGCACTACCCGGTCAACGAGGCGGCGGCGAAGTACGACGCGTCGGCCGCCGCGACGACCGACGATCCGGCCGAGGCGTATGGCGACTGGCGCCAGGAGCCGTGGAGCACGGTCGCGAACCCCTGGCCGCTGCAGGGCTAGTGCGGATCACGTCGCTGCTCGCTGGCTAGCGCCGGTCGCTGGTGCACCGCGCCTCTCGGCGCCACGTCGGCGACCGGCGATGCCGAGCACGGACGCCGCTACGCCGAGGAGCGCCTCGGCGCGCGCCGCGGCACCGCCGTTCCCGTCTGACCGCGCGCGCCTGCGTCAAGCTGGGCGGCATGAGCAACCTGGCCGCCCAGCTGCGCGTGCTGCGCCATCGCGACTTCCGCTACCTGTGGCTCGCACAGACCGCGAGCGTGATCGGCGACTGCATCGTCATCGTCGCGCTGGCGCTGTTCGTGATCGAACTGACGGGCAGCGCGACCGACCTCGGGCTCGTGTTCGCCGCGGCGAGCCTGCCGCTGGTCGCGTTCCTGCTTGATCGGCGGCGTCTGGGCCGACCGGCTGCCGCGCCACCGCGTGATGGTCGCGACCGACCTCGTGCGCTTCGCGCTGCACGGCCTGCTGGCGGCGTTGATCTTCGCCGGCGTCGTGCACATCTGGGAGCTGATCGTGATCGAGGCGCTGTTCGGCACCGCCGAGGCGTTCTTCCGTCCGGCGGCGAACGGCCTGCTGCCGCAGACGGTGCCCGAGGAGGAGATCCAGCAGGCCAACGGCCTCAGCTCGCTGTCGAACAACATCGGCGAGTTCGCCGGGCCCGGCGCTGGCGACGGCGCTCGTGCTGGGCCTGGGCGCCGGCTGGGCGTTCGCACTCGACGCCGCGACGTTCCTGTCGAGCGCCGCGCTGCTGACACGCGTGCGCCCCCGCCGCCGCGCGCTGGCCGAGCCGGCCGACGACGCTCTCAGCGAGCGCGTAAGCGTCTGGGCGGAGGTGCGCGAGGGCTTCGCCGAGGTGCGTTCGCGCAGCTGGGTCTGGGCGACGCTCGCGGCGTTCTGCGCGGCGCTGTTCACCGGCCTGGCGCCGTGGTTCGTGCTCGGCCCGATCGTCGCGCGCGCGCAGTACGGCCATATCGGCGTCTACGGCTATGTCTCGGCGGTGCTCGGCATCGGCACGATCGCCGGCTCGCTGCTCGGCATCGGCTGGCGGCCGCGCTATCCGATGCGCGCCGCGATGCTCGCGATCCTGCTGTGGCCGATCGCAGCCGTGCTCTACGCCGCCGGCTTCACGCTGCTGCTCGTGCTGCCGGCGATGCTGATCGGCGGCGGCGGCATCGCGCTGTTCGACGTCTGGTGGTTGACGGCGCTGGCCGAGCGGATTCCGCCGGACAAGCTCTCGCGCGTCAGCTCATACGACTGGATGGTCTCGCTCGCGCTGCTGCCGCTCGGCTATGTGCTCGCCGGCCCGCTCGCGAACGCGCTCGGCGCCGTCGACGTGCTGCTCGGCGGCTCGGCGCTCGCCGGGCTGGCGCTCGCGCTCGGACTGCTGCCGCGCCAGACGCGCATGCTGAGGCGCACCAGCGCATAGGCTTGCGCCGCATGGACTTTCAGATCTCGCGTGAGGACCTGCACGAGTGCCGCTTCGTCGACGACGATCCGCCCGAGCTGCAGGATGGCCAGGCGCTGCTGCGCGTCGAGCGCTTCGGCCTGACCTCGAACAACATCACCTACGCGACCTTCGGCGAGGGCATGTCCTACTGGAACTTCTTCCCGGCCGAGCAGGGCTGGGGCCGGATGCCCGTATGGGGCTTTGCCGAGGTCAGCGACAGCCGCGTGGCGGAGCTCGCGCCGGGAGCGCGCGTATACGGATATCTACCGCCGTCCAGCGAGCTCGTGGTCACGCCCTCGCGCGTCGCCGAGCAGGGCTTCCTCGACGCGACGCGCGCATCGCGCGAGCCTCCCGGCCGCCTACAACTCCTACGCGCGCGTCGATCACGATCCGATCTACGAGGCCGGCTCCGAGGCCGAGCAGATGCTGCTTCGGCCGCTGTTCTTCACCTCGTATCTGATCGACGACTTCCTCGACGAGGCCTCGCTGTTCGGTGCGCGCACGCGCGATCCTCTCCAGCGCGTCGAGCAAGACCGCCAGCGCGCTGGCCTTCCTGCTCTCACGCCGCGATGGCGTCGAGGTGATCGGCCTGAGCTCGCCGCGCGGCGCCGAGTTCGCGCGCGGCCTCGGCGTCTACGACGACGTGCTCACGTACGACGACGTCGAATCGCTGGGCGACGATCGCGCCGTCTACGTCGATATGGCCGGCGACGCGCAGGTGCGCACGGCGGTTCATACGCGCCTAGGGCAAGCGCTCGCGCACTCAGCCGTCGTCGGGGCCACCCACCACGATCGCATGGGCGACGTGCCCGACTCACTGCCCGGCCCCCGGCCGACGTTCTTCTTCGCGCCCGACCGCGTCGCGAAGCGCACCAGCGACTGGGGACGTGACGGATTCGAAAGCCGCCTCGCCGATGCGTGGCGCCCGTACCTGCAGTGGTGCGAAGGCTGGCTGGAGGTGCTCGAGGAGCAGGGACCGGACGCGCTGCAGAGCGCATACCTCGATCTGCTCGACGGGCGCATCGACCCGGCCAAGGCGCACGTGCTCTCGCTCCCGCGCTAGCCGCCGCCGGCCTCGGCACGGCCTCGCCGCAACGTGCGCCGCTCGAAGATCGATGCCAGCAGCACACTCGCCTCGAACAGCAGGTAGAGCGGCACGGTCTCGAGGATCAGCGTGATCGCGTCGCCCGGCAGGAACGCTGCTACGGCGCCGCACGCGATCACCGCGTAGCGGCGATGGTGGCGCAGCTGCTTGGGCGTGACGACGCCGGCTCGAGTCGCGACGAGGATCGCGACGGGCACCTGGAAGACGAGCCCCATCGCCAGCAGCGTGACGGCGGCGAAGTGGTAGTACTGGCTCGCCTGCACGAGCACGTTGAACTGTTCGCTGTTGAAGTTCTGGAAGAAGCGCACGGCCGCCGGCAGCACGACGAAGTAGCCGAACGTGACGCCGACGACGAACAGCAGCGGGATCGCCGCGACGACCGACGAGGCTATCTTCTGGCGCTCCGGGCTGAGCGCCGGCAGCAGGAAGCCGTAGAGCTCGAACAGGATCACCGGCAGCGCGAGGATGAACGCGAAGATCAGCGCGACGCCGATCGTCGTCGTGAACGGCTCGCCGATGCCGAGCGTCACCGGCTTGTCGCCCTCCGGCGCCTTCGAGAGGCGCGCGATAGCCCTGTGCAGCTGCGGGTTGACGGCCGCGAGCGCGCTGCGCGTCGCCGGCCGTCGCGCCGCTGCCGGGGCGCTCGAGCGTGCCGACGACGCTCTGCAGCTGCGTCGCGACCGTCCGCGCGCTCTGCTGCACGGTGTAGGTCGCGCCGAGCGGGCCGTTGCCTTTCCTGACCTGCTTCTGCGTCTGCGTCGAGAGCGGCTTGTTGATGATCTTCAGCAGCGCGTGGTTCTGCCACATGCACAGGCCGAAGGCGACGGCGAGCGCCGCCAGCGAGACGATCAGACGGACGCGCAGCTCCGTAAGGTGCTCGACGACGCTGATCCTCTCTTCGTGCCCGATGCTCGCCGCGGCTGCGGCCATCTCGACTCAGTCTCCCTGACGCTCGTCGAACCGGGACTAAGCGACCGGAGCGCTCGGCTCGCGGACGGGGACGGCTACGACAACTGGCTCAGCGACCGCCGTCGCCGGAACCGGAGCGGGCGCCACGGTGGCGGCCTCCTGGTGGACGGCCAGCGGCGTGTGCATCTGCTCGCCGCTCAGCGACTCCTTGAAGCCGCGCATGCCGGTGCCGAGCGAGCGTCCCATCTCGGGCAGCCGCTTGGCGCCGAACACGAGCAGCAGCAGGATCAGCAGGAATGCGATGTGAATTGGATTGTCGAGGCCCATTGTGTGAATCAACTCCCGAAGTTCTTGAGGTTCCCATTCCTTGGAGGATGGGCTTTGTCGCTACTGCGTAGTACGCGCCGGCGCCGAAGCTGGATCACCTCGGCGCCGGCGGATCGCGAGTCGCTACGCCTTGATCAGCGGCTTGACGGCGCTCAGCACCTGCGACTTCATCAGCGGCGTGTCGAAGCCTTCGTTCGGCGTCGGGCTCTTGCCGATCAGCAGGTCGATCGCCGCCGCGTGGCGGGCCTCGATCTGCACGATGCTGCCGGCCGAGGCCAGCACGGCCTTGCTCTTCAGCGAGGGCGCCGCGCCGTTGTAGGCGCCGACACCGGTGTTCTCGAGCACCGATGCGAGCGCGAGGAACGATTTCTCGCTGCTCGCCGGGAACGCGAACGTCGGTTTCGCGACCGGCTTGCCGCCGAGCTGCTTGACGGCTGCCGTCAACGCGCTCACATGCGCCTCCTCCTCGGCACCGAACTGGCGCGCGTAGGAGCGCGCCTCGCCGCTGAGGCCGACCTGCTTGCCCTTGACGTTGTAGAAGTCGGCCTCGAGGTACTCGAGCGTGAGCGCGAAGTTGAGGATTCCGACGTCTCCGCTTTCTTCGGCGGCCAGCGCCTGTGAGACGAACGGCGCTACGGCGGTCGTGCCGTATACGGCACCCGCCGCCAGCGCGCCGCGCAGGATGAACGCCGAGCGGGTGATGCCGTGCACCTCGCACTGTGCCAACTCGGGATTGATGATCTCGTTGTCAGTCATCGCTTGGTTCCTTTCGTGACGATCGATTGCACTAGCCGAGGAACGGCTTGACCGCCGCCAGGACCGTGGACATTTCAGCCGGCACCGCGAACGCGCCCTGCGGCGTCACCGGCTTCTTCACGAGCGTGCCGAGCGTCGCCGCATGGCGCGCCTCGACCGAGTGGATCGCAAGCGCCGAGGCCAGCACCTCCGGGCTCTGGATCTTCGCCGCCTGGCCGAGGTACGCGGCGGCGCCGAGGTTCTCGACCGTGTAGGCGAGCAGCGCGACCTGCGTCGCGCTGTTGATCGGGAACTTGCCGTGAGGGTCTTCGGCGGGCGTCCCGCCGAGCTTCGAGACCGCCGCTTTCAGCGCGGTCACGTGCGTGTCCTCCTGGCTGCCGAACTTCTGCAGCAGTTCGCCGACCTTGCCGGTGAACAGGTTCGCGGCGATCACCTTCGAGTAGAACTCCGACTCGAGGTACTCGAGCGTGAGCGCGTAGTTGAGGATCGCGATGTCGCCCGAGGCGCTCGACGCGCTCGTGCTCGTAGCGGCGGTCGCCGATGCGGCGCTCTTCGTACTGCTGGAGCTGCTGCCACACGCGGCCAACACGAACGCACCGAAGCTCGCCGCTCCGGTCGCTCCGGCCATCTTCAGGAACCGCTTTCTGTCGACGTCGTCGCGTACGAGGCGCTCGACGATTCCGGCGGGCTGTGAGGCGGTCGCCTCAGCAGGCGCCTGATCGCTTCTGGTTGGACTGGGCATCTCTTGATACCTCCGTTTGGTCACTTTGAACAGGGCCTGCGAGACGGCCGCCCGTGGCAATCCACGGACGGCCGCCTGCGGCGGAACGTCTGATCCGCTGCTGCCGGTGAGTGCTAGGCGATGAAGCCCGTGCCTTCGACGGCCTTCAGCACGGCGGCCGCCGTCAGCGGCGTGTCGAACGGGCCGTTCGGAGCGATCGACGCGCCGCTCGGGTCGTTCAGCAGGCCGATCACGCTCGCGTGCCGCGCCTCGATCGTGAGGATCGAGCCGGCGGCGGCGACGTATGCCGGCGTCTTGATGTTGAGCACCTGACCGAGGTAGGCGTGCACTCCGGTGTTCTCCAGCACCTCGGCCGTCTTCATGAACATTTCTGCGTTCGTGTTCGTGCCTTTGAAGTCGAACTTCGGTTCCTTGGCGGCTTTGCCGCCGAGCGCCTTCTTGAGGAACTTGACGTGCGCGTTCTCATCGGCGGTGACGACCTTCAGGAAGGCTGCCGCCTGCGAGGAGAGCGGCAGGTTCGCAGCGGTCGCGCCGTTGTAGAACGCCGCCTCGAGGTACTCGAGCGTCAGCGCGTAGTTGAGGATGCCGACGTCGCCCTTGCCGAATTTCGCCGGCGGGCGGCCGGCTCCGGATGACGCGAAGGCGCTCGGCGCCAGAGCCGAGACGATCGCGCCGCCTCCGACCATCGCGCCGCCGGCCAGGCCGGCCTTCTTGAGGAAGCCCAGGCGGGTGTCGCCTGAGACCTCCGCCGCCGCTTCGCGCACCGCGCCGTCGACGTCGACCTCGTCCAGGTTTATCTCATAAGCTCATTGCGTTGCTCCTTTTAGTTGCCAGGATCACGGCGCCCGGAGGTGTCCCCTGGCGATACCGTTGAATGCTCTGTACGGCTCGGCGGACGATCCAGATCACCGATGGCCGGCGGCGGCCGATCGCGCACGAGCGGAGCGACCGGCGTGAGTGATCCGCCGAGCCGGCCGATGCGTAGAGTCATTCGATGGCCCTTCTTCGGCGCGAGAGCGTCAACTCGCGCAACAAGCTCAGGAAGCTCGCCGACGAGGAGCTGATGGAGCTGGTCGCAGGCAACGACGCCGACGCGTTCGAGGTCGTGCTCGAGCGACACGCCGACGCGGCTTTCTCACTCGCCTACCGGATCTGCGGCCGGCGCTCGCTGGCCGAGGACATCGCACAGGAGGCATTCCTATCCGTCTGGCGCAGCGGCGCGCGCTACGACCGCGCGCGCGGCAGCGTGCGCACGTGGACGCTCGGCATCGTGCACAACCGCGCCGTCGACACGCTGCGCCGGCGCGGCACGCGCGAGGCGCAGCAGGTCAGCGACGACGGGCCTCGCCGAAACGCTCGAGGCGCCCGAGCGCACCGACGAGCAGGCGCTCGAGAACGCGACTTCGATCAGAGATCCGCGGCGCGCTCGGCGAGCTGCCGCGCGAGCAGCGCCGTGTGATCGAGCTCGCCTACTTCGGCGGCTTCACGCACACCGAGATCGCCGCGATGCTGGAGGCGCCCGTCGGGACGGTCAAGGGCCGCATGCGTCTGGGCCTGCGCAAGCTGCGCGAGGAGCTTTCCGAGTGGGAGGCGGCGAGCCGATGAATCGGCACGAGTCGGACTTCGACTGCCCGCAGCTGCCCGACGCGGCCGCGTACCTGCTCGGATCGCTCGAGGACGACGAGGTCGCGCGCTTCCGCGAGCACCTCGACTCGTGCGCGCAGTGCCGCGCCGAGCTGGCCGAGCTGCAACCGGTCGTCGACGAGCTGCCGCTGGAGGTCGCACGCGAGCGCGCGCCCGAGGCGCTGCGCGAGCGGATCCTCGCGCAGGTGCGCTCCGAGTCCGAGCTGCTGCACGCAGCCGGGCAGAGCGCCGACGAGGCGCCGCGCCGGTCGTGGTGGCACGGTCTCTCAGGCCCGATCGGCGTGGCCGCGGCCGTCGCCGCAGCAGTCGTGATCGCACTCGTCGTCGTGCTGTCGAGCGGCTCGGGCGGCGGCGAAAAGATCTTTCCCGGCAGGACGAGCGTGCCGGGAGCGACCGCATCGCTACGCCAGCACGACGGGCGCAGCGAGCTGATCGTCGCGCGCATGCCGCAGCCCGGTCTGGGACGGATCTACGAGGTCTGGCTGAGCCGCGGGCCGGGTAACGCCGAGCCGACGAACGCGCTGTTCAGCGTCACCTCGAAAGGCGCCGGCGAGACGACCGTGCCGAGCGATCTGCACGGAATCCGCGAAGTGATGGTGACCAGCGAGCCGGCCGGCGGCAGCCTGCAGCCCGACACGCCGGCCGCTGATCCAAATCGCGCTGCCCAGCTAGCGAGCGCCGCGCGACGAGCGGCGTCGCGCCGTGCGCGGTTCGCTACTCGCGAGCGGCGGCGCGCGCGTTGCGAACGAGCTTGCGCATGCCGCCGATCCAGCGTTCGTGATTGGAGCCCTTCAGCGCCATGAAGTCGGCGACCTCGGCGTGCGGCAGGATCAGCAGCCGCTCGGCGGCGATGCCCTCGACGACCGACTCGGCGACGTCGTCGGGCTCGATCAGGCCGCCGGCGTTGAGCGCCGCTGCGCCGGCCGCGTCGTCCATCGCCAGTTCGAGCATCGGCGTGCGCACGCCCTGCGGGCAGATGCACGAGACGCGAATGCCGGCTTCGCGGTACTCGATCGCCATCCACTCGGCGAGCGCGACGGCGGCGTGCTTGGTCACGCTGTAGCCGACCGAGGAGACCTGCGTCAGCAGCCCGGCGGCAGAGGCGGTGTTGATCAGGTAGCCCTCGCCGCGCGCGAGCATCTCCGGAAGCAGCGCGCGCGAGGCCCAGACGTGTGCCATCACGTTGACGCGCCACGCTTCGTCCAAGTCGGCGTCGGAGGTCTCGACCGGCCCGCCGCCGCCGCCGGGCACGCCGGCGTTCGAGACGAAGATGTCGATCGCGCCGCCGGCGTCCTGCGCGGTGGCGATCAGCGCCTTCACGCCGTCCTCGCGCGAGGCGTCGAACTCGACGGCGAGCGCGCCTGCGCCGATCTCCGCGGCGACGCTCTCGGCCTTGGCGAGGTCGCGATCGGCGACGACGACCAGGCGCGCACCCTCCTGCGCGAAGCGGCGCGAAAGCGCTCCGCCGATCCCTCCGCCACCGCCCGTCACGACGATGTGCCTTCCGGAAAGCTCCATTGCGGCGTACTCTATGGGAGGGATGGAGGGAGAGGCGGGGACGTTCTGGGAGGTCGGAGCCGCGACAGAGTCGTCGGTCGCGCCGCTGTGGGGCGAGCTGCGCTACGGCGCCGAGCTCGCGCAGCTGCTCGCCAGCAGGGAGTTTCAGGCGGTGCGCCGCCGCGAGGATGCACCGCCGGTGCTGCTGATTCCGGGCTTCATGGCCGGCGACGGATCGCTCGCGGTGATGCGCCAGTGGCTGCGCCGCCGCGGGCATCGCGTGCGGATGAGCGGCATCCGCACGAACGTCGGCTGCGCGGCCGAGCTCGTCGCGCGGCTCGAGCTGCGTCTGGACGAGCTGGCCGAGCAGAGCGGCGAGCCGGTCTTCGTGATCGGCCAGAGCCGCGGCGGCTCGCTGGCGCGCTCGCTGGCCGTGCGCAACCCCGACGCGGTCGCCGGCCTGGCGATGCTCGGCTCGCCGATCGTCGACGCGCTGGCCGTCTCGACCGGCGTCCTGCGCACGGTCCGCTGGGTCGCGGCGCTCGGCGATCGCGGCGTGCCGGGAGTGTTCTCGAGCAACTGCGCCGACGGCGAATGCTGCGCCGAGTTCCGCGCCGAGCAGTCGGCGCCGCTGCCGAGCGGACTGCCGGCGACGGCGTTCTACTCGCGCAGCGACGGCATCGTCGACTGGCGCGCCTGCGTCGACCCGCACGCGCGCGCCGTCGCCGTGCAGTCGAGCCACTGCGGCATGTCGGTCAACGTGAACGTCTATCGAGCCCTTGACCGGGCTCTCGACGCGAGGCGGTAGCGGTATGGAATGGATGAGTCCGATCGACTCGTCGTTCCTGCACATCGAGAATGAGACGACGCCGATGCACATCGGCGGTGTCAGCATCTTCGCCGGGCCGCCGCCGCCGTTCGAGCAGCTGCGCGCGATGGTCGCCGGCAAGCTCGGACTGGTGCCGCGCTACCGCCAGAAGGTGCGCTTCGTGCCGCTCGCCGTCGGACCGCCGGTGTGGGTGGACGATCCGCACTTCAGCCTCGACTATCACCTGCGTCACACGGCCGTGCCGGCGCCCGGCTCGGACACCGACCTGCGCCAGATGGCCGCGCGCGTCTTCTCGCAGGCGCTCGACCGCAACAAGCCGCTGTGGGAGCTGTGGGTCGTCGAGGGCCTGGCCGAAGGCCGCTGGGCGCTGCTCTCGAAGGTGCACCACTGCATGGTCGACGGCGTCGCCGCGACCGACCTGATGTCGGTGATGTTCTCCGACGAGACGGCGCCCGCCGACGCGGACGCTGCCGAGCGACGGCTGGACGCCGGCGCCCGAGCCGTCGGGGCTCGAGATCCTGGTTCGCACGGCGGCCCGCCGCGCGAGCCCGGCGGGCCAGCTCGAGACGCTCCGCCAAGCGCTGCAGACGCCGCGCGAAACGCTCCGCACGTTCGCCGAGATCGCGCGTGCGGCCGCCGCGGCGACGCCCAGCCTGCGCCCCGTCGCCGCCTCGTCGCTGACCGGCCCGATCGGCCCGCACCGCCGCTGGAGCTGGGCCGAGGTGCGGCTCAGCGACGTCAAGCGCGTGCGCGCCGCGCTCGGCGGCACCGTCAACGACGTCGTGCTGACGGTCATCGCAAACGGCTTCGCCGAGCTGCTCGAGTCACGCGGCGAGCGGATGTCCAGCGAGCGCGTCGTGCGCACGATGGTGCCCGTCTCGGTGCGCCGCCGCGGCGAGCGCGGCGTCTACAACAACCGCGTCTCGGCGGTCTTCGCCGGCCTGCCGGTCGGGCTGACCGATCCGGTCCAGCGGCTCGAACGGATCCGCGCCGAAATGGACGGCATCAAGCAGTCCAAGCAGGCCGTCGCAGGCGACGTGCTGAGCTCGCTCTCGGGCTTCGCGCCGCCACTGCTGCTGGCGCTCGGCAGTCGCCTCGTGACGCTCTCGCCGCGCCTGAACATGCACACGGCGACGACGAACGTGCCCGGCCCGCAGCAGCCGGTGCAGACGCTCGGCCGGCGCCTCCTGCAGTCCTATCCGTTCGTGCCGGTCGTCGGCTCGATCCGGATCGTCGTCGCGATCTTCTCCTACGACGGCGGCCTCTACTTCGGCGTGACCGGCGACTACGACGGCGCGCGCGACATCGACGTGCTGACCGGCGGCATCGAGCGCGGCATGCAGGATCTGCTCGCGATCGCCGAGCCGCCCGGCGCGACGCCGGCGAACGCGAACGCGAACGGGGCCGCACCGGCGAAGGCGAGCAGATCGAAACGCGCAAAAGCGCCGCGCGAGGAGAAGGTCGCCGCGCGCACGAAAGCCGCGGCCAGCGCGAAGGCTCGCGCGGACGGCGAGCTCAGAGCGTCGGCAGCGAAACGCTGACGTCGCTCGCTTCGATGCTGAAGACGCCGTTGCTGGCGCGGTAGTACGGCGCGTCGCGCCCGAGCAGCTGCAGCTCGACGGTGTCGCCGGCCGGGAATTCGTAGCCGTTGCCGTGCAGCTGGAAGGTGATCTTGCCTTCCTGGCCTTCGGCCAGGCGGTAGATGCCGCGGCTGACGAGGCGCTGTTCGCCGCTCGGCATGACGTCCCACAGCCGTGCTGCGATCTCGCCGTACAGGCCGGTCTGCTTGACGGTCGCGGTGACGGTCGGCAGTCCCAGCATCGTGAAGCCCGAGCTCGTCATCGTGTAGTTGGCCGTATCCGGCTCGGTTTCGGTCGTGACCGTCTTGCACGCTTCGGAGTTGACGATCGGGTCGAGCTCGGCAGCGATCGCCGGGTTGCCGCCGGCCGAGGTGAAGCTCTGCGGCGCGGCCGAGCCGAACGTGATCGTGTGCGGCGCGAGCTTTGAGAACTTGCTCGCGGTGAACGGCCCGGCGGCCGGTGCGGCGGTCGGGCAGGTCTGCGTGTAGGCGGTGACGCTGCCGTTCTTCGGCGCCGCGCCGGAGTGCTCGAGCTTCGCGGCGAAGAACTGCGCGCCCTCTTCGTTGAACGCGTGGTCGGTGTTTTCCTTGTTCGCGGCCGGGCTGTGGCCGAGGTCGCCGAGCATCAGCGCCACGTAGGAGTGATCGGCGCGCGCCGCGTTGTAGGCGCGCAGCGACTGCTCGGGTGGGAACAGGTCGTCGGTCCAGCCGCTCTCGAGCAGCATCGGCGCGGTCTTGCCGCCGGCCGGCGGGATGCCGTAGCCCTGGTGGTAGTCGTAGATCTGGTGCGCGAGCGCTTCGTCTTCCGGATTGAACGGCTCGCCGGCGTTCGTCAGGGCGTACCACTTCGACAGATCCGCTTCGGAGTCGAGGCCGGTCGGCGCGACGTAGCCCTCTGCCTCGCCGGTCGCGAACAGGCCGGTGACGTAGCTCTGGATCTCGACGCCGAACGGTTCGTAGCTCTGTCCGGCCGGCGCGACTTCGCCGTCGAGGAAACGACCGTTCGGGTCGAGCGCGTCGACCAGGTCAGACCACGGCCAGCGCGGGAACGCCGCCTTGATTTCCATCGGCTTGCCGTCGGGGCTCGTCCACTGCGCGAATTCACCGCTCGGCAGCCGCACGCGGTTCTTCAGATAGGCCAGCTCGATGCTCTGCCCGCCGCCGTAGGAGATGCCGGTCACGCCGATCGCATGGGGCTTGACGAGCTTTTCGTCGGCGAGCAGGCCGAGCAGGTACTGCGTGTCGCGCGCCTCGTAGCGCTGGTCGGCGAGCCGGATCCAGCCTTCGGCGCAGCCCGCGGCGGCGCGCGATTCGATCGCGCCGCAGGAGTTGCCCCAGCCGCGCGCGGAGTAGTTGAGCACGGCATAGCCGTGCTGTGCGTAGTAGACGTTGTTGTAGTCGAACGTCTCGTTGCCGTCGCCGCTCGGCGTGCTCGCCTCGAAGGAGGTCTTGTCTCCCTCCCAGCCGTGCAGCATGACGATCGTCGGGAACGGGCCGGAGCCGCTCGCCGGCAGCGTCACGTCGGCGTCGAGCGGCACGCCGTCGAACGACGGCACGCGCTGTTCGAGCGTTTCGGTCGGGCAGAAGCGAACGCCGTCCTGCGCTTTGCAGGCGTGCCCGAACGGCGCCGGTTCGCTCACCGGTTTGCCCTTCGCCGCGGCAGCGCCGGGCAGCGCCAGCACCACCGCGGCAAAGACCATCGGCATCCCCAGACGCCACCCCACACCCCGTCTCCTCACGGGCTCAGAAGTACCCGCCGTGAGAATTTTGTAAACGAAGCGTGCTCCGCTGCTCGCTCGCGCGGCGACGCCGCCTCGCGCCGGCGCTGCGCGTGAGAGGATGCGCCGGCCGCTGCGCCGCGCCAGATCGAGCCGACGAGCGGAGTGCCGACACCGAACTGCGAAGGAGTGAGAGATGCCCGAGATCGAGTTCTCGACGAGCGCCGGTGAGACGAAAGGCTATTTGGCGGAGCCTGCGACGAAGAAAGGCCCGGCGACGATCGTCCTGCAGGAGTGGTGGGGCGTCGAAGAGCACATCCGCTCGGTCTGCGACCGGCTTGCCGCCGACGGCTTCTTCGCGCTCGCGCCCGATCTGTTCGACGGCGAGACGACGACGCAGCCGAGCGAGGCCGAACAGAAACTGATGGCGCTGTCGATGGAGAAGGCCGAGCCGCAGATGTGCGGCGCCGCCGAGTACCTCGCGGCGCTGCCCGGCGTCGAGGGGAACGGCATCGGCTCGCTCGGCTTCTGCCTCGGCGGTGGCCTGTCGGTGTGGGCCTCGGCGACCTGCCCGCGGATCACGGCGACGGTCAGCTACTACTACGTGATGCCGCACGGCAAGCCTGACTTCTCGAAGGTCAAAGGGCCGGTGCTCGGGCACTTCGGCACGGAGGACGCGTTCATTCCGGTCGACGACGCAAAGGCGCTCGAGAGCGAGATGCGCGACGCCGGCGTCGAGGTCACGTTCAACTACTACGACGGCAACGGGCACGCGTTCTTCAACGAGGTCGACCGGCTCGGCACCTACGACGCTCAGGCGGCGCAGCTCTCGTGGGAGCGAACCGTCAGCTTCCTGCGCGACGCGCTCGCCTAGCGCGCGCGGCCGCTGCGTTGAAGAGGATCGTCCTCGCGGCACTCGCCGCGGCACTCGCGGCGAGCCCGGCGGCGGCCCTCGCGGGGCCGTGGAGCGAACCGGCGGCGCTCGGCTCCTGCCCGGCGACAGGCGCGGCGCACACGGTGTTCCCGCGCGATAAGCCGACGCAACCGACGGGAAGCGGCGCGATCGTCTGGAGCGCCGGCCGCGACTGCGCGGGCGGCGCCGGCACGCTCGTCTCGGCGATCGGCGCAGGCGACGTGCCCGCGGCGCCGCACTACGCGCAGGCCGCGAGCGGACAGCGCCTGATGTTGAACGCGCCGCTCGCGGTCGCGCCGGCACCGCACGGTGAACTGGCGATCGCCGGCTCGGACGGCTCGCGCGGCGGCGGCTCGCTCGTGCAGGGGACCGCCGGCGGAGCGTTCTCGCCGCTCGGCGCGCTCGCCGGCGTGACGCAGCGCGGCACGCTCGCAACCGGCTATCTCGGCGACCTGGCAGCCGCCGCGCCGACCACCGGCGGCGCCCGGCACGCCGGCCTTCAGCTGCAGATCGAGCGCTACTTCGCGCACGCGCTCTCGCCGGCGATCACGCTCGCCGGCTACGGCGGCGCTGTCGAATCGCCGACGGTCAGCCTCGACTTCCGCACCGATGCGATCGTCGCGTGGGCACAGCACGGTGCGCTCTACGCGCGCGACGTTCCGGCCGTCGACCGCCCGGCCTCCGCTCATCCGCAGCCGACCCAGCGTCTGGCCGCCGTCGGACGCGCGCCGCGCATCGCAGCGCTGATCTCCGACGACAACCGCGCGATCGTCGCGTGGGCCGACGAACGCTCGGGAACGACGAGCGTCTACCTCGACGCGTCGGGCAGCGGCGTGCGGTTCGGCGCGCCGCGACTGCTCGAGCGCTTCGCCGATCCCGCCGGCATCCGCTATCCGGCCGGCTCGCCGCTGCTGACGAGGCTCAGCTCGGAGAGCGTGATGCTGGCGTGGAGCGGCGCGCAGCAGGGCCACTGGGTCGTTCGCACGGCGGCGATCGATCTGAACGGGATCGGCGCGACGAGCACCGTCAGCTCGCCGGCAGGCGAGGCGCTGTTGAGCGATCTGGCGCCGGGACCGGACGGCGAGGCGCTCGCGCTGTGGAGCGAACCGCAGCGCGAGGCCGACGGCACGCTCGCGCTCGGGCGCGCAGGCGATCGTCGCGGCGCGCGGGCTCGACGCCTATCCGGACAAGACCGTCTTCGGCGCTCCCGAACAGCTTGCCGGCCCGGGGCCGAACGTCGACGCGAGCGTCTCGTTCGACCCGGCCAGCGACCGCGCGATCGCGCTGTGGCGCGGTGCAGGCGGCGTCGTCGACTACGCGATTCGGGCGGCGAGCGGGCACTGAGCCGCTCGGCCGCCGCGGAGCGCGCGCGCTGCTCGCAATCTCGATCAGAAGATCTGCTTGTAGATCAAGAAGACGTTCAGTGCCGTGATCAGCGCGGCGAGCGAGCCGGCCAGCAGGGTCGTCCGCAGGCGGTTGACGTGCGCGCCCATCACGTCGCGGCGGCGCGTCAGCAGCACGAGCGGGATCAGCGCGAGCGGGATGCCGAACGACAGCACGACCTGGCTCAGCACGAGCGCGTCGGTCGGGTTGACGCCGATCGCGAGGACGACGAGCGCCGGCACCATCGTCACGGCGCGGCGCAGCAGCACGGAGATGTTGACGTTGATGAAGCCGCTCATCACTACCTGGCCGGCGTAGGTGCCGACGCTCGAGGAGGACGCGCCGGAGGCGAACAGCGCTACCGCGAAGGCCAGCGCGGCGAGACCACCGACCTGGTTGCCGAAGCCGTGGTAGGCGGTCTGGATCGAGTTTCGACGCTGGTGTGGCCGGTCGAGTGGAACAGCTTTGCGGCGACGGCGAGCATCGCCATGTTGACGAGCCCGGCACAGGTCAGCGCGATGATGATGTCGAGGCGCTCGAAGCGCAGCACGCGCGAGCGCTCGCCGTCGTCGCGCGTCGGCATCCGGTTCTTCGTCAGCGCCGAGTGCAGGTAGATCGCGTGCGGCATGACCGTCGCGCCGATGATGCCGACGGCGACGTACAGCGACTCCGAGCCGCCGAGGTGCGGCACGAGTCCGCTCAGCGAGCCGTGCACGGACGGGCCGATCTTCAGCGTCTCGTACAGGAAGCCGAGGAAGATGATGCCGAGCAGCGCCGTGATCGCCAGCTCGAAGCGGCGGAAGCCGTGCGTCTGCAACTCGAGGATCGCGAAGGCGATGAAGCCGGTCATCACGCCGGCCCACAGCAGCGGCACGCCGAACAGCAGGTTCAGCCCGAGCGCGGCGCCGACGAACTCGGCGACGTCGGTCGACATCGCCATGACCTCGGCCTGTAGCCACATGACGCGGCTCGCCGAACGCGGGTAGTGCTCGCGAAAGAGCTCCGGAAACGTGCTGTCGGTGACGATGCCGACCTTCGCGGACAGGTACTGGATCAGCATCGCCATCAGATTGGCGGCGAGCACGACCCACAGCAGCAGGTAGCCGAACTTCGCGCCGCCCTGGATGTTCGTCGCGAAGTTGCCCGGGTCGACATAGGCGATCGCCGCGACGAACGCCGGGCCGAGCATCGTCAGCGTCGCGCGCAGGCGCCCGCGCGAGAGCAGGTGCTCGAGCGCGCTCGGCCCGACGTGCGCGACGGCCGGCGCGATACCCGTGGCGCCGGCGTTCGGTGCGACCGTCCCGGCGCCGGCCGTCTCGAGTGCCGGGTCGGCGCGCAGCGGCGTCACGCGGAGACGCCCTCGCGTTCGTCCTCGGCCCTGCGCGCGACGTCCTGCAGCTGCACGCGCATCGCGCCTGCGAGCCGGCCGCCGATCGCGTGCTCGAAACGGCGCTCGCCCTCGCCGAAGCCGACCAGCAGCGGGCCGCCGAACGGCTGGCGCTCGAGCACGAGCAGCCGGTCACCCGGCGAGATGCCGAGCTCTGAGAGGTAGCGCAGCATTTCCGGGTCGGCGTCGGAGACGCGTACGAACAGGCCGCCGTCTCCCTCCTGCAGCCGGTCGAGCGGCAGCGTCTCGAGCTCATGCAACTCGAGCTCGGCGCTCGGAATCGGGTCGCCGTGCGGATCGATCGTCGGGTTGCCGAGCTTCTCGGCGATCAGCCGCTCGAGGTCCTCGGAGAGAACGTGCTCGAGTACCTCGGCCTCGGCGTGCACGCGATCCCAGGACATGTCGAGCGACTCGGCGAGGAACAGCTCGAGCAGGCGGTGATGGCGGATCACCTCGAGCGCGACCTTGCGGCCGTCCTCGGTCAGGCGCACGCCGCGGTAGGGCACGTGCTCGATCAGGCCGAGCTCGTCGAGCCGCTTCAGCATCGCGCTGACCGAGCCCGGCGTGATCGCGAGGCGCTCGGCCAGGGCGTTCGTCGCGACCGGCTGCTCGGTGCGCGCCTGCAGCGTGAAGATCGCCTTGCAGTAATCCTCGACGGCCGGCGAGCGCGCTGACTCTCTTGTTGACATGAAAGACATCTTATGGCATGCCAAGTTTTCTTTCAAGGGCCTGCTGGACGTTCATCGATCGGCTCTTTAGGACAGGATGCAGCGCGAATGGACCGCGATTACGAGCTGCAGACGCACCAGGCAGAGGATCGTCACTGGTGGTACCGCGGCCGGCGCAGCGTGCTGGATCGCGTGATCGACGAGCTACGCCTGCCGGCGCGAGCGGAGATCCTCGACGCCGGCTGCGGCAGCGGCCGAAACATGATCGACTTCGCGCGCCACGGCGCGGTGACGGGCGTCGAGCTCTCGGCGACGAGCGTCGAGATCGCGCGCCGCCGAGGCGCCGGCGAGGTCGTCGAAGGCTCGGTGCTGGAGATGCCGTTCGAGGCGGGCCGCTTCGACCTGGCGGCATCGCTCGACGTGATCGAGCACCTCGAGGACGATCTCGCGGCGCTGCGCGAGCTGCGCCGAGTCGTCAAGCCCGGTGGCACGCTGCTCGTGACGGTGCCGGCCTACCAGTGGCTGTGGAGCGGTCACGACGTGATCAACCATCACCATCGCCGCTACACGCGCCGAACGCTTCAGCGCGTCGGCGAGGAGGCCGGCTGGCAGCAGGTGCGCACGACGTACTTCAACTCGCTGCTGCTGCCGGCAGCGATCCTGCTGCGCGTGCTCGACCGCTTCAACCGCAAGACGACCGAGTCGAGCCTCGACCTGTGGGTACCGCCGGCGCCGCTGAACTGGTTGCTCGAGCGCCCGCTCGAGCTCGAGGCGGCGATGATCGGACGCGGCGGGCGGATCCCTGCCGGCCTCTCGCTGCTCGCCGTCTTTCGCTGAGCAGAGGTCTCGATTGGCCCCTTCGGGGCCTCGCCGACCGCGTCGCGCTCGCCTGCCGCGACGCTCAGCTCTCGACGTCGATCGCGACCGTCGGGTGGTGGTGCATGCGAAACGTCCAGGCGCGGTTGACGAAGAAGGTGATGACCGTGACGATCACCGTCGCGAGCGCTTGGCCGAGCAGCTTCTCGACGCCGGCACCGTCGACGAACAGGAACAGGAGACCCTCGTTGGCGGCCAGCCCGCAGCCCTGCACGACGCCCCAGCGCACGGGCGTCAGCGAGTCGCCGACATGCCCGGCGAACGTCCAGCGGCGGTTCAGCAGGAAGCCGTTGACGGCGCCGATCACGAAGCCGATCGCCGAGGCGGCGAGATACCAGACGCCGAAGCCCTTCAACAGCACGGTGTAGATGCCGAAGGCGAGCACCGTGTTGGAGACGCCGACGAGGCCGAACTTGACGAACTGGACGAGCACGGGCGCGTTCAAGCGCGCCAGCGGCCCCGGTAGGCTGGTGGGTGGTCTTTTCGTTGCAGAGCCGTTGGCGGGCATCTGCAGACAGGATGAACGATAAATTCATCATTGGCTTAGGGCCGGCTGTGAAGATGCCAAGAGCTCAGCGCCGTTGCACGACCAGATCTCGCTAGGCCAGATGCCCGACACCACCCTTCGCACTCCGAAACTGCTCAGCATCGTCGCGCCGGTCTACGACGAGGAGCAGCTGATCGAGGCATTCGTCCAGCGCGCCTGCGCGGCGGCGGCCGACTACGAGTTCGAGCTGGTGCTCGTCAACGACGGCTCGAGCGACGGCACGCCGCAGCTGCTCGACGAGCTCGCCGCGCGCGACGCGCGTGTGCGCGTGATCCATCTGTCGAGGAACTTCGGTCATCAGGCCGCGCTGACGGCCGGCCTGGAGCACGCGATCGGCGATGTCGTCGCGATGATCGACGCCGACCTGCAGGACCCGCCGGAGCTGATCCGCGACATGATCGCGCAGTGGAGCCAGGGCGCCGACGTCGTCTACGCCGTGCGTCAGCAGCGTGAGGGCGAGACGGCGTTCAAGCTGGCGACGGCGTCGTGGTTCTACAAGCTGTTCGACAAGCTCGCGCAGGTCGACCTGGAGCCGAACTCGGGCGACTTCCGCCTGCTCGACCGGCGCGCGCTCGACGCGCTGCTGGCGATGACCGAGCGCTCGCGCTTCCTGCGCGGCATGACCGTGTGGGTCGGCTTCAACCAGACGGCCGTCTCCTACGAGCGCGACGCGCGCCACGCCGGCGAGACGAAGTACACGCTGCGCAAGATGCTCCGCTTCTCACTCGACGCGATCACCTCGTTCTCGCATCTGCCGCTGCAGCTGGCGACGTACGTCGGGATGCTCTCGGCGGGCGTCGCCTTCGTCGCGATTCCGGTCGTGATCGTGCTGCGGATCTTCGACTCCTATCTGCCCGGCTTCGGCTCGATCACGATCGCGATCCTGCTGCTCGGCGGCATCCAGCTGATCGCGCTCGGCGTGATCGGCGAGTACGTCGGGCGGATCTACGACGAGGTCAAGCACCGGCCTCTGTACATCGTGCGCGACGAGCGCAACCGCCCGCAGGAGGCGCTCGGTGTGCCGCTCGATCGCGCCGCGCGCGCGGGCCTCGCGGCGCGCCCGCCCGAGCGCGTCGTCTAGCGCGCGCGGCGGTGTGAAGATCCAGGGAGCGGCAGGCCGCGACCGCTCTGCGGCACGCGCTGGCGTGTTGTGTGCCGAGTGATGAGCTCGCTGGCAAGGCGCCGACTCGCAGACGGGACGCCGGCGCGCGCGCTGAGCTGCCTGGCGCTGGCCTGCCTCGCGCTCGCCGCGCTCGCGACGACGGCGCGCGCCGAAGCGTGCGCGGGCGTCGGCCCGACGGCGCCCTGCCCGTACTCCTCGGCGCAGATCATCGGCCAGCGTGCCGAGGGTGTGCTGCGCTTTCCCGAGGCGGTCGCGGTCGACGCGCAGGGCGACGTGTACGTCGCCGACCAGCTCAGCTACGTCGTGCAGAAGTTCAGCGCGGCCGGCACGTTCGAGACCGAGTGGGGCTCATACGGCGGCGGGCACAGCCAGTTCGGCCCGATCGGCGGTCTCGCTGTCGACGCGGCCGGTGACGTGTACGTCGTCGACTCGAGCCACAACCGGATCGAGAAGTTCACCTCCGAAGGCGCGTTCATCACGCAGTGGGGCCACAAGGGCTCCGAACCGGGCCAGTTCAACTTCGGCTCCTCGCAGGACTACACGAAGCCGCCGGGCGGCGGCATCGCCGTGACCGGCAACTTCGTGTTCGTCGCCGACTCGGGCAACAACCGGATCGAGCGCTTCAACCTCGAAGGCGGCGAACCGCTGGTGTGGGGCACGAAGGGCAGCGGTCCCGGCGAGTTCTCCTATCCGCGCGGCGTCGCGGCGAACGAACAGGAGCTGCTGGTCGCCGACGACGACAACCATCGGATCGAGAAATTCACGCTCGAAGGCGCCTACGAATCCTCAGCCGGCTCGCAGGGCAGTGGCGCGGGCCAGTTCGGCTTCCCCTACGGCGTCTCGCTCGACGCAGCCGGCAACGTGTACGTCGCCGACGATCTCAACCACCGCGTCGTCAAGCTGAGCCCGACGCTCGGCTTCGCCGGCGCCTGGGGCGGCTACGGCTCGAAAGCCGGCCAGCTCGCGTTCCCGCGCGCGATCGCCAGCGATCCGGCCGGCGACAACTACGTCGCCGACACGGCGAACGACCGGATCGAGGTGTTCAGCAGCGAAGGACGGTTCCTGCGCACGATCGGCTTCTCTGCGCGCGGGCTCGGCACGTTGACGGCGCCGCGCGGGCTCGCACTCGATCCGAGCGGCGGCCTGCTGGTGTCCGACACGGTCGGCAGTCGGATCGAGCTGTTCGCGCCGCTGACCGAGGCATTCGTCACGCAGTGGACGGTGGCCGGCGGCCACGACGCGGGCTTTGCCAAGC
The DNA here is from genome assembly GCA_963812575.1 of uncultured Solirubrobacteraceae bacterium. Classification (GTDB taxonomy): domain Bacteria; phylum Actinomycetota; class Thermoleophilia; order Solirubrobacterales; family Solirubrobacteraceae; genus Palsa-744. Next base: position 129,451 of record CAWEVS010000011.1, read on the forward strand.
CGACCGGCATCGGCGTCGATCCGCGCGGCTCGGTGTACGTGGCCGACGAAGGCAACGAACGGATCGTGCACATGTGGGGCGACGGCACCTACCTCTCGGAAATCGGCGGCCCGTCGGACCTTGGCGGCGCCGGGCTGAACGGCGTCGCTGCGGTCGCGACGGCGCTCGTCTCCGGGCGTGTCTACGTGGCGGACGCCGGGCACAACCGCGTGCTCGTCTACGGCGGCGAAGGCTCGCTGCTCGCGCGCTGGGGCGCGGGCGGCGGCAACGGCGCGGCGAGCAGCGCGCTCGGCGGCTTCAACCATCCGTCGGCGATCGCGATCAGCTCGACGGCGCTCGGCGAAGACGTCTACGTGGCCGACAAGGGCAACGACCGGATCGTCGAGCTCGCGCAGAACGGCGAAGTGCTCCGCATCTACGGCGGGCGCGGCGGCGCCGACGGGCGCTTCCACGCGCCCTCCGGCGTCGCTGTCGACGGCGCGGGCGACGTCTATGCGGTCGACAGCGAAGACAACCGCGTCGAGGAGTTCGCCGCCAGCGGCCGCTTCATCGCGAAGTGGGGCTTTCGCGGGACCGGCCTCGGCGACTTCTCGCAGCCGACGGCGATCGCGATCGACTGCGCCGGCAACGTGTACGTGGCCGACACGAACAACAACCGGATCGAGCGCTTCGATCCGGTCGAACCGGTCGCGACCGGCTGTCAGGCGGAAGGCAGCTGGCCGCCGCCGCTCGACGTCGCGCCGGTGCTGAGCGTGACCGTGCCGCGCAGCTCGGGCGTGCTCGCTCGCCGCGCGCTGGCGCTGGACGTTCGCTGCGAACGCGAATGCAAGGTGCTCGTCAGCGGCACGCTGTCGGTGAGCGGGCGCAAGGGATCGGTGGCGCTGGTCGCTGTCGCGCGAGCGCTGCCGCGCGCGCGCTTCGGGCACGTGCGCCTGCGCGTCGGCCCGCTCGCGCTGCGACGCCTACAGCGGGCGCTGGGCAAGCGCTCGACGATGACGGCGCGCGTGCAGATCGTCGCGGCCGGCCCGACCGGGCGGCGCACGACCGTTAATCGAATCTACGTCGTGCGCCGATAGTGCCCTGATGGCGAGCATCGACCACCGCCGTGAGCGAATCAAGCTCGAGACTCAGCGCCACCGCATCGACGGGCTGCTGACGCTCGCTCGCGACGGCTATCGCAGCCGCGTCTCGGACGTGCTGAACGCATCTGAGCGCGACTTCCTGACGCTGACCGACGTGACCGTCACGCCGCTCGACGGCGGGCCGGTCGAGCGCTACCCCTACCTGACCGTCGCGCGGCGCCAGATCGTCTTCGCCGTGGCCGGCGAGGAGCTGCTCGAGGAGTGAGCGCCCACTAGGGAATCGCGAAGGCGGCGGCGCTGCTGACCGTGCCGGCCGGAGCCGCGCTGTTCGTCACCGTGATCGGGCCGCCGCCGGCGCCCTGCGGGACGGCAGCGAGCAGCTTGCTCGCAGAGACGTACTGGACGCTCGCAGCCGGCGTGCCGTCGAAGGCGACCTGCGAGCCGGGCGTGAAGCCGACGCCCTTGATCGTGACCGACCGGCCCGGCGCGCCGTGCTTGGGGCTGAAGCCGGTCAGCGACAGCGTCGGCGTGAAGAGCGCTTTCGTGATCGCGCTGCCGCTCGTGCCGGCGATCGCGACCTTGCCGGGTTTGGCGCCGTTCGGCACGACCGCTTCGATCAGCACCGGCGAGACGATCGTGAAGCTCGCGCTGAGCTTGCCGATCTTCACTTCGTCGACTCCGGCGAGCCCGCTTCCTTCGATCTTCAGCGAGCTGCCCGTGATGCCACTGGCGGGCGTGAAGCCGGTGATCGCAGCGACGTCGGAGGTGACGACGGACGACTGTGCGGAGGCCGCCGGTGCGCCCTGGCCGTCGGCGTTGTAAGCGGTCTCCTGCACGCGGATCGTCGCGCCGACGTCGGCGGCGCCCAGCGTGTAGCTCGTTTCGCTCGCGCCGGCGATCGCCGCGCAGCCGGTGCCGCTCGCGTTGCAGCGCTCCCACTGCTCGGCGATCGAGCTCGGGGCGCCGCTCCAGGCGCCGGGCGTGACCGTGAGCGTCTGGCCCTGTTCGGCGGCGCCGAGCAGGGCCGGCGGCGTCGTGTTGGCCGGCGCGCCCGGCAGCGCGAACGCTTCGAGCCCGAGTGGGCTGCCGACGCCGGTCGGCCCGTCGAAGCCGGCGATCGCTTTGCAGGCGCTCGTGCCGGCGCAGCTGCCGTTGTGCCCGGTGAGGACGTCGTAGAGCGCAGCCGGCTTCGCCGAGGTGCGAATAGAGCGTCGCCGCGGGTGCCGGCACGCCGCGGGTGCCGCCGGACAGGGCGAACTCGGCGGCGACGATCGGCGAGGCGACCGACGTGCCGCCCCAGACGCCCCAGCCGGTCGGCTGGCCGTGTCCTTCGGGCGTGCTGTCGTAGACGTCGACGCCGGTGTTCGGATCGCCGATCGCGGCGACGTCGGCGACCGAGCGGTGAGTGCCGCAGCCGGTCGCCGCGAAATCCAAGGCGGCGCTCTGCCAGGCGGCGGCTTCGAACACTTCGCTGCAGCCGCTGCCGCCTTCGTTCCAGACGGTGCTGCTCCAGACGCCGGCGCTTTCACGCAGCGAGGTGCCGCCGACGGCGAGCACCTCCGGCACGCTCGCAGGGAAGTTCGCGCCGGCTTCCTGTTCTGACAGGCAGGTGTTGTTGAAGTAGCCGCAGTCGCCTGAGCTCGGCGGCGACCAGCACGCCCGGATGCTGGTAGTCGGCGCCGGCCAGGCTCACATCGGACGCTTCCTCGGTGGCGCCGTAGGAGTTGCTGATCTCGGTCGCGCCGAGCCGCGCCGCCGTGTCGACGGCCGCGCCGAGGTCGCTGAATTCTTCACTTTCGGCCTCGACCAGGAGGATCCGGCAGCCAGGGCAGATCGCATGCGCCATCTGCACGTCGATCGAGATCTCGCCGGCCCATTCGCCCTGCTTGCGCGGCAGCGGCGAGGCGTTGCCGGCCTCGTCGACCTTGCGAAAACAGCCGTTCGCGGCGGTGCAGGCGGGCAGGCCGAACTGCTGGTCGTAGACCGCCAGGTCGGCTTCGGCGGTCGGGTCGTCGAAAGCATCGACGAGCGCGATCGTCTGCAGCGTCGAGGCATTCGTTTCACTCGGCAGCGCGTAGGCGGCGTCGAGGCGCTGCGGCGTCAGATAGCCGGGATACGGCGTTTTCACGCCGACGGCAGGCCGGGCGCCGGAGGCCGCTTCTCGCGTCTGACGCTTGGCGCTGGCCTGCAGCTCAACGGCCGTCGGCGACGACGGCACGAGCTTCATGCCGAGGCACGCTGCGCTGCCGCGCCGCGGCGCATGGCAGACGCGCTGGACGCGAAATCCGTGCGTGCCGGCGGCAGCGCCGGCCTGTGCGGCGGGCGCGAAGCAGGACGCGCGAGCAGCGCGACAACTCGCGACGGCGATCGCTCGCCGCCTCGCCGCTCCGCTCGCCCTCCCAGTCGGCGAAGCACTCCCCGCGATGCATCCACGCATGACCGCACAGATCGTACCGGTCGCACAAGCGCCGGCTGCGATATCGCCGCCGGGCGGCGCGGGCGGCGCGAGCACTGCTCTAGGCTCGCTCGTCGATGCCCGTCGGAGCAGATGCGCGCGCGAGGATGATCGCTCGGTCGCTGGCGGCGCGCTTGCGCTGGTGGCTCTCCTGTCGGTCGCGCCGAGCGCCGCGAGCGCAACCGCCGCGGCCGGCGCCAGCAGCGCCGGCGAAGTACTCGCGTTCGGCGGCAACGGCTGGGGCCAGCTCGGCAGCACGCTCGACCTCGGACTGCAGGGCGGCCAGCAGCTCGCGACGCCGACACCGACGCCGGTCGCGCTGGCCGGCGCCGGCGGCTCGATCGCTCAGCTGGCGGCCGGCGCCGGCTTCAGCCTGGCGCTGACGAGTACCGGGCAGCTGTACGCGTTCGGCGAGAACCAGTACGGACAGCTCGGCAACGCGGCGGGCAACGGCGGCGAAGGCGCCGATCCGACGCCGACGCTCGTGCAGCTGCCGGCCGGCAGCGGGCCGGTCGTGCAGGTCGCGGCGGGCGCCGAGCACAGCCTCGTACTGACCGCCAGCGGCCGCCTCTACGCCTTCGGCGACAACCGCTACGGGCAGCTCGGCAACTCGACGAACGCCGGCATCGATGCGGCGAACCCGCAACCGGCGCTCGTCAGCCTGCCGGCCGGCAGCGGGCCGGTCGTGCAGATCGCAGCGGGCGCCGAGCACAGCCTCGTACTGAGCGCGAGCGGCCGGCTCTACGCATTCGGCTCAAACGACGCCGGCCAGCTCGGCGTGCCGGCCGGCAGCGGCAGCGAAGCCGCCAATCCTGCGCCGGCGCAGGTCAGCCTGCCGCCGGCCTCGGCGCAGCCGGTCGCGATCGCCGCCGGCATGCAGCACAGCCTCGTGCTGACCTCGGCGGGGCAGCTCTACGCGTTCGGCTCGAACCGCTACGGGCAGCTCGGCAGGCAGGCGAACGCGGAAACGACGAGCGCCAATCCGGTCCCGCTCGAAGTCGCGCTGCCGGCGGGCGCCGGCGGCGCCGGCGAGATCGCAGCCGGCGGCTCGCACAGCCTCGTGCTGAGTGAAAGCGGGCGCCTGTACGCGTTCGGCTCGAACGCGGCCGGACAGCTCGGCGTCGCTCGCCGGCGCCGGCAGCGAAGCCGCGAGCCCGCTGCCGGCGCTCGTCGCGCTACCGCCCGGCCGAAACGGCGCCGATCGCGATCGGCGCCGGCGCGAGCGACAGCCTCGTGCTGACGGCGAGCGGCGAGCTGCTCGCGTTCGGCTCGAACCGCTTCGGACAGCTCGGCAGCGTCGCGGGCAGCGGCTCCTCCACGCCGAACCCGCAGCCGCGCGCGCTCGAAGCGGTCGCCGGGCACGACGATCGATACGTTCGCGACAGGCTCGAGCGCAACGCACACGCTCGCGCTGGTAGCCGATCTGGTGGTGCTCGACAACTCGCTTCCGGCCGGACAGGTCGGCGCGGCCTACAGCGCCGGCGCGCTAGCCGCGGGCGGCGCCCGCGGCTACACGTGGAGCGCGAGCGGTCTGCCGGCCGGCCTGCAGATCGACCCGAGCGACGGCCAGATCGCGGGCACGCCGAGCGTCGCAGGCACGAGCCAGGTCGTGCTGCACGTTCGCGACGGCTTCGGCGTCAGCGCGAGCAGCGCGGCGCTGGCACTTACCGTCGCGGCGCCGACGACGCGCGCCGACGCCGCGTGCGTTCCTGAACTCGGCGCTGACCGAAGCAGAGCTGCGGGCGAGCCTGCGCCAGCAGCTCGGCATCAAGGGCACGACGGCGCGGATCGCGAGCCTGCGCAAGCGGCGCAGCTTCACCTGCGGCTTCACCGCGCTGACGGCCGGACGGCTCGCGATCGACTGGTACTACGTCCCGCCCGGGAGCACACCTGGCGCGAGCCGTGCCGGCGCTCGTGGCGAGCGGCGCACAGAGCTTCGCGCGGGCCGGCACGCGCACGATCACGCTGAAACTGACGCTCGCCGGGCGGCGGCTGCTACGCCGGCGCACGCGGATCGCGCTGGTCGCGACGGGCGCCTTCACGCCGAGCGGCGGCCACGCGGTGACGGCACGCCTGAGCTTCGTGCTGAAGCACTGAGCCGCCACCGCGGGCTGCGGCGCTCAGGTGACGGTGAACGTGGCGCTCACCTTGCCGGTGCCGGCGCTGCTGGCCGCGAACACGCCGGCCCCTACGGTGGCACCCGCCGGGATCGTGAATTCGGTCGTGAATTCTCCGCTCGCGTTGGTTTTGACGCTCGGCAGCGTCGTTTTGTGTTTGCCCTTGTCGGTGAACGTCAGTTTGACCGTTTCTTCCGGCAGGTAAGTGGTGCCGGTGAGCGTGACCGACGAGCCGGGAGCGCCTTCTTTTGCCGAGAGCGTCAGCACGGCCTGCGAGACGACGAGCGTGACGCCGGTGGCGGAGTAGGTCGGCCTGTAGTAGAGGCCGGCCAGGCTTTTCTTGATCGCCGAGCCTTTGACTTTGGCGAATGTGCCGCTGCGCGCCGAGCTCGAGAGGATCGCGTAGGTCTGGCCCAGCGACGCCGTGAACGTTTTCAGCGGCGTCAGCGTCAGCGTGCCACCGAGCGAAGCCGAGCCCGTGACCGACAGCACGCCGAAGCTCGTGGCGCTCGCGATTTCGGTTTTCAGCGTGCCTTTTGTGCTCTGGACGAAGGCGCCCGTGACTTTGAGGGTTGCGCCTGCCAACAGCGAGACGGTCTTTTCGTTCGTCAGGTTGCCTTGGATCGTGCGTGTGCCGGAGCCCGGACCCATTTCGGCCGTGATCGTGCCCTTGTTCAGCAGCGTTCCGCCGTGTTCGAGGATCAACGTCGCGTTGTTGCCCTCGTTTTCGATCTGCGTCAGCGTGATCGTGCCGGAGTTGGTGAAGCCGCTCGCTGCGGTCGCTGTCGAGTTCACAGCGTTCGTACCCTCGATCGATCAAGGACTGCCCTTTGGATACGTTTCCGCTGAGCGTGCTCGACCCGCGCAGCACGATCGTGCTCGCGCCTGTGCCGGTGTAGTGAAGCGCATCGGCTTCGAGGACCACCGGGGTCGTCCCCGTCGCTTTGCCGGCGCCCTGGTTGAACGTGCCGGCGCGCTGTTCGAGCCGGCCGGTGCCGGTGGCGGCGATCGTGCCGCCTGCTTCATTGCTGAAGGTCTGCCCGCTTGGGAGCGAGAGCGTCACTCCGGTGGCGATGTTCACGGCGCCTTCGTTGGTGAGTACCGCGCCGGCTGCCGCTGAACGCGGTGGTCGTGTCGATCGCGAGCGTGCCTTTGTTCGTCAAGCTGCCTTGAACCGTCCGCGTGCCGCTTCCGCCGCCCGCTTCGCTGGTGATCGTGCCGGTGTTCGTCAGCGTTCCGGACGTGATCGTCAGAAGTGCGTTGTTGCCCTCGTTTTCGATCTGCGTCAGCGTGATCGTGCCGCCGTTGATGAAGCCCGTAGCAGCGGTAGCGCTTGCGTTCGCGGAGTTCGTGCCCTGGACCGTCAGCGACTGACCGCTCGACGTGCTTCCGCTGAGCGTGCTCGCGCCGCGCAGCACGATAGTGCCCGCGCCCGTGCCGGTGTAGTGGAGCGCGTCGGCTTCGAGGATCAGCGGTTCGGTGCCGGTGGTTTTGCCGGCGCCCTGGTTGAACGTCCCGCCGACCTGGTCAAGCCGGCCGGTACCGGTCCCGGCGATCGTGCCGCCGGCTTCATTGCTGAAGGTCTGCCCGCCTGGGAGCGAGAGCGTCGCTCCGGTGGCGATGTTCACGGCGCCTTCGTTGACAAACACGGCACTGGTGCCGTTGAAGGCGGTCGTCGTGCCGAGCGCAAGGGTGCTTTTGTTCGTCAAGTTGCCGCGAAGCGTCCGCGTGCCGGATCCGCTACCCGCTTCGGTCGCGATCGTGCCGGTGTTCGTGAGCGTGCCCGCAGTGATCGACAGCTGTGCGTTGTTTCCCTCGTTTTCGATCTGCGTCAGCGTGATCGTGCCGCCGTTGGTGAAGCCGGCGGCAGCGGTCGTGGTGGCGTTCTCAGAGTTCGTACCCTGGACCGTCAGCGACTGGCCGGTTGACGTGCTTCCGCTGAGCGTGCTGGCGCCACGCAGCACGATCGTGCTCGCGCCCGTGCCGGTGTAGGTGAGGGAACCATCGTCGATGACTACGGGCTGGGTGCCGCTGGTCGTGCCGGCGGCCTCGTTGAAGGACGATTCGTGTTCGACGAGAACCTGGCCGCTGCCTGTTGTCGCAATTTTGCCGCCCGTGCCGTTCTTGAATGACGATTTGTTGGACAGCGCCAGCGTCTTGGCTTCGGCGACGGTGAGCGTGCCTTCATTGGTCAGTTCGGCACTGCTGCCGTTGAAGGAGGTGTTCGTGTCGATCGCCAGCGTGCCGGTGTTGGTCACGTTGCCTTGAAAGACGCGAGAGCTGCCGCCGACGCCGGTTTCGGTCGTGATCGTTCCGGCGTTCGTGATCGGAGCGACGACCGTGACGCTGTTGCCGTCGTTTTCTACGTTCGTGAATTTAATCGCGCCTGCCGAGGTGACGGCGATGCCTGAGGCTGCCGTCAGGGTCGCGTTGAGCGAGTTGCTGCCGCTGACGACGAGCGTCTGCGTGCCGGATGACCCGCCGACGGTCAGCGACTTCACGGTCACCGCCGAACTCGTTTGCGTCATCGTGACCGTGTAGGTGCCGGCTTCGGTGATGCATGCTTCTTCGGTCGAGGTCGGTGGCGCTTTGGTGCTCCAGCTGGCACCTTCGAACCAGCTGCCGCCTTTGGTGTTCTTCCACGTGTCCTGACAGCCACTCGCCTGTGCCGCAGACGGCGTCAGCACCGCCATCGTCGCGAGCGTCGTGATCGCCAGGGCGACGAGGCGCTCCCGACCGGGCAGGTACAGCGAACGATTCAGCCGACCAAGCATGTCCACCCTCCACGTCTTGTGTTGAGGTGTTACCCCCGAGGCATCTCTTGTCGTCGCGGCGAACTCGTCGCCGACGAACTGCTGTCCTACCCGTCGTCCAACCCCTGGACAGCAGCGTTCATACCACACGGGCCTGGCTCACGACGCTGTTCGCGCCGGGCTTGTACGTAGTCATCCGCAGGTTCTCGGTGTGGGCTCGCGATGCGCTCGGCGGCCGCGCGCGGCGAACGCGGGCCCCGATCCCGAACTCGCCCGTCAAGCGCGGCTGCGGCGCCGGCCGCGTCGCAACTCGCGCAGTGCGAGATCGGACGCGCGGCTCGAAACGCGCCAACGCCCCGTGTTTCGGGGGTAAAGCGGAGAGGGCGGGATTCGAACCCGCGATGGAGTTTGACCCCCATACTCGCTTAGCAGGCGAGTGCCTTCAGCCTCTCGGCCACCTCTCCAGGGGATCGGGACGCGAAGTCTAGAGGCTGGCGAGGGTCAGCGACGGGTGCGCACAGCCGCGACAGTGTCGTTCGCGTTTTCGCGTATAGCGGCTGATCCCGTGGACCGCGATCTTCGCGAGGCATCCCGGTCACCGCTTGCTTCGGCCGGGAGCGAGCTCGTCGCACGCCCGCGCGCAACGTCCCGGCGCACGTAGAGCAGGTCCCAATCGGAAAGCCAGCCGTGGACCGAGTAGCGGGCAGCCAAGACAGTCTCGACCGGGGGCAGATCGTCCGCCCGACTGTGGATCTCGACGAGGACGTACCGGGGCGCATGGCGTGCGAGGTCGAGTCCTCGAAGCACGGGAGCCTCAAAGCCCTCGACGTCCAGCGACAGGAGATCGATCTCCGGCGCGTCGATCTCATCGAGAATCGAGGAGAGCGTGCGTGCGACGACGCCGAAGGTGTAGCGGTCTCCCCAGCCGTCGAGCGTACCGACGGTCGTCCAGCTTGGATCGCGGGCGCCGGCGACAACCGACATCAGTCCGCCGAACTCCATATTGAGCAGCTCTCCGTCGTGCTCGGCGTCGCCGAGAGCGCACTCGACGACCGTCGCGCCAGGCCGCGCTTTTCGGGCTTGAGCGGCAAGCTCGGGTACAGGCTCGACAAGCAAGCCGCGCCAGCCTCGGAAAGTTTCGAGCCAGTAGGTGTTCGACTGCGTGAAGCCATCGTGAGCGCCGGCCTCGACGAAGAAGCCGTTTTGCCGACCGATGATCGCCTCGAGCTGCAAGTCCATCCGGTGCTGAGCCGGTCGCGAATGGCTGTCGCAACCACGTGCCTCGGCCGCGGCTCGCCTCGCCCGCCCGCGTTCTCGCCGCCAGCGCGCAACCTCATCGCGCAGTCCGACGCGCGCGAGCAGTCTCGCCACGATCCTGCTCGCGATCGTCTGTGCCGTGAAGCGGATGTCGATATAGCGCGGGAGGCCCAGAAGCCCGGATCATAGATCGATTCGGCTCATCAGGACTTGCTTTATCTGTACATAAAGGGCCTGATTGTCAGTCGCGCGGAAGGTCGACGAGCACTTCACGGCTGCTTCGCGCCGGCTCTCGAGCGTCGACCGGATCAGAACGAGCTGTTGTATTCCTCCCATTCCCCGATGCTTGCGGCGCGAGCGCGAAGCATCCCGTACCAGTTGCCGCTCCAGCCGAACTCCGCAGACACCCAGAGTCCATTGGCAGCATTGATGAGCATCTTCGGGCCACCGAGAATGCTGAATTCCTCCCACGCCCCCACAGAGTTCGCCCGCGCCCGCAGCATGCCGTAGACAACGGCTTCGGGCCCGATTTCGGCGGTGACGAATTTTGCGGCGCCGTCGGACCAGATGGCATCGGTAGGGCCTCCGCCACCTTCTTTCCAGCAGATCTGGTAGCGCTCCCACGGCCCAACGCTTGTGGACCTGGCGCGGAGCATCCCTTTTTCGGCTCCGCTGTAACCAACCTCGGTCGACACGTACAGGCCGTTGTACGCGGATCGGATCCAGCCTTCGCCCGTGCATTCCCAGCCCACTGTGCTCAGTGGTTTGATGCCGCTCGCCTGTGCGCCCGCCAAGGCGTGATTCACTACACCATCTAACTTACCCGGCGTTGTCGCCGCAATCTTCGCTGCTTCCCTCTGGCTCTTTGCCATCGCCAGCACAGAGTGGTAGCCATTCGCGCCCGTCGGTGTTGCATGCGCGCTCGGTGCCGCCGCGAGAGAAGCAAAGACGAGAGCTGACACGAGAAATGGGTTGGGAACAAATCTGGAGCGCATTGTAGTCGTGCAAGTTGCGTGAGCCATTGTCATTATCCTCGATTTCAGGGTTGCCGAGATGGACCGTGCGTTGGTCCGGTTTCGGATAAATCTCGCCCTAAAGCGACTGAGGGTACGTCTTCCCGAGGTCGAGTCGGGCGAGCCGTGTGTCCCGTATCATTCGGGCATACAGAACTTCACTCACGCTACGCTGGTTTCACGCTCCGGTCAAGACACGGATGCGCCGCAGACATGTGGGCTACGTTGTGTTTGATATGCACATACGGCAGGCGGCCCGGACGGCCGGTTGTCGCTCGCTCACCCGGACCGTGATTTGACGTACCTAGTCACGATCAAACCCACGTCGCGCGTATTTGCGGCTAGCGTGCGGGCCCTAACCTCGAGGCGCTGCAAGCCGTACGTCGTGCCGTGACGAGCACGGCGACGGTGCTCGCGCGGATTGGCCGGCCCAAGCGCTCGTACAGGGCGTGATTCTCGCTCACGAGGGCGTCACGCTGCTCGGGTGAGAGCCGCGCCCAGAACGACATCGTCGCGGCCAACGCGCTCAGCTCGTTGGCGGTGTGCTCAACCAGCGTCGGCACGGTAGCGATCTGCAGGTCCTCAAAGAGGTCGGCTGCGTAGTCACGTCCGATGTCGTAGCTCCCGAGCCATGCCCACGCATCGGCGATGTTCCGACGGCGCTGCTGCACGCCCGCAATCGTGCGATCGAGGTCGCGATAGGTGGGCCAGGTCTCAGCGATCTCCGGCGCGTGCCGGCGCAGCGCCGACAGCAGGGCCTCCTGATCGTCGGCGCTGCGCTGCTCCTGAAGGCCGAAGTACTGGATCAGGGCGAGTGTCCCGTCGGCGGTGAGCGCTTCGGCGATCTTCAGCCAGCCCAGATCAGGGTCGACCCAGTGGATCGCAGAGGCGGAGAACACTGCGTCGTAGCTCTCGCGGTGCAACGCGTGTCCTCGAGCCGAGCGTGGACCAACTCGACACTGCCCGCATCCTTCAGGTTCTCTGCGGCGATGCGGATCAGTGCGTCTCCGGGCTCGACGCGCGGTCACGTGGAGGCCTCGCTCGAGCAGGCTGCGCGTCAACTGACCGGTCCCGCAGCCGATCTCGAGCACTCGGTCGCCGTCGCCGATGCCTGCCGCCTCGCACGCTTGGTCGATCAGCACATCGGGGTAGGTCGGGCGATTGCGGTCGTACTCGACTGCGATCTCGTTGAAGACCTTGCCATAGCTCCGCGCGAGCGTCGCTGTCGCTCATGCTCGGAACGTACATGCCCGCGTGGATGCCCGATCGACGTCCTCGCGCGGGGCGCCGAGGCCGCGATTGGCCCCTCCTCCGACGCGCATCGATGGACTAGCCTTTCTGAATCGCGGAAGGGTGGCAGAGCGGTTGAATGCACCGGTCTTGAAAACCGGCAGGCGGGTAACCCCCGTCTCGGGAGTTCGAATCTCCCCCCTTCCGCCTTTTGAGCCCGAAGTTGCGTCGTTTGCGGGGCCTTTGCGTTCGAGCCGGTCGTGACCGGCTCGATGCCGGCTGGCCTCGCGGTCGGTTTCGACCCTGGCGCCGCTAGACCGCTTGCCTCGAGTCGCGGCATGATGCCCGGGCCCAATCTCATGCGGCACACATCTGCGCTGGGCTCATGCACTCCCGGTCCGTTGTCGATCCTTTCGGATGGACGATCGGTCAGATCCGAAGCCGCGACTCATGGGACAGTCGAACCGTAGCTTTGGGTCGAGCGCGCGAACTCTCGCTCGGATCGTCGCCCTTGACGTAGACGAACGGATCATCTCGACCCACCGTGGGTGGTAGCGCCCGATGAGCGAGCTGGAGGCGTCTGATTCGACGAAGCGATCGGGTAATGGCTTCGCAATCGAAGATCGGCCCGAGGGTCGCACGCTTATCGTGACTGGGCCTTGGACACGAGACACGGAGGTAGCTCTCGATCGTCCTGACGTCGATGGTGTCTGGCTCAACTACGCACGCGGATTCTGTGAGCCTGACTTGCAGTTCGTCGAGCACTGGCCGATCCGCCGACTGGATGTGCTGGACCGGAAGCTCGTGGACCTCACGCCTCTTCAACGACTGGCTGACACGCTTGAAGACCTCTCGGTCCAGGCCGCACCGATCGCCGAGCTGGACCTGTCTGCCTTCCCCTGCCTGCGCGAGATCGCCTGCGAATGGGAGTTCATTCGCGAGACCCTCGGCTCGGTGGATGATCTGCGCGGCGTGATCACATGGGAGTTCGGAGAGGTTGACCTGCACGCCTTCCGTGACCATGTCGCGCTGGAGCGGTTGACGATCAAACACGCGCCAAATCTTGAGTCGCTGTCGGGCATCGCCAACTTACCCGCGCTCGAAGCGCTGAACGTGGTTGGCGCTCGTCGGCTTCACGATCTGTCGGACGCGCAAGCACTTGCGCCCACACTTCACCACTTGCAGCTCGAGGGCTGTGCTGCCCTCACGACGATCGACGCCGTCGAGGACCTGACAGAGCTTCGGTTTTTGGGCGTCAGCGACTGTGGTGGCATTGAGTCGCTCACTCCGGTGGCTGGACTGGAGCGGCTCGAGATGTTCTCGGCGTGGGGATCGACACGCATCGAGGACAACGACCTCTCGCCGCTATCGCGCCTGCCGATCCTGCGGGAAGTTCGGATGCGCGACCGGCGCAGCTACCGGCCGCGCGTAGCGGCGCTGCCCCATCCAGCCTGAGTTCGCACAGCGCGCTGACCGCCGCGCCCCGGAAGTTCGGCCCTTCAGGACAAGCACGACCATGCCGATGCTCTCTCGGTGAAGTCGCTCAACGCCACGATCGCGGGCCTCGCCGCTGCCGCCGCGTGCTGCGCCCTATCGGGCTGCGGCACGAGTGCGACGGCCAGCACAGCCCCGACGCCGATCGCCAAGGCACAGGTCGCGACCTATGCGGCGGCAATCAACCTGCGAGCGGCTGACGTTCCGGGCATGAGCAGTACCGCGCCCGAACGCGAAGCGCCACGTTTGACACCGGAAGACCGCGAAGACGAACGTTGTGCCGGGAACGTAGACCCGAGATTGATCGTGTCCAAGGTCCTCTCTGGCAAGTTCGCCGGCGAAGCGGGCGCCGAGCACGAGGAGATCCAATCCTCAGTCGAAGTCATGACGAGCGCGATCGTCGCTGCTAGGAACTACGCTGCGAACTGGGGCCAGCGCGCATTCTCGTGCGCCGAACGGCTCTTTCCAAAGCAGCTCGCAAAGTCGAGTGGCGGGCGCGTCCGCTACGGCCGCGTCAAAATCACGCAACTGCACGACCCGCTCCCGGGTGTGCCAGGAAGCCGTGGCGTCCGCGTCGCTATTCCGATCCTCGGAGTACCTGCGGCGATAGAATCGAACCAGCCGTACCTCTACGTCGATTCGCGCTCGTTCCTCGCCGGACCGGCTGAAATCGCGCTGGTAACCACTGCCTTCCCGCGACCGCCCGACAGTGCGGGCGAGACGCGACTCATCTCGGTCATCCACAGCCGCGCAGACACGCACAAGCTCTAGCGGAGCTCGGCGAACCGCAAGCGTGTCCGTCTTTCTGTCCAACGCCTCACTTCACGGCGAACGGCTCGGGTTATAGTCGCGCCCCGATGACCCAGAGCGTGATCAGGCGAGGGTGGGCACTCCCGCTCTTGCTCGTGACGGCGCTGCTGATGCTCGGTGTGACAGCCGGTCAGGCAGCCGCGTTCACGCCCGGATGCGGCAATGTGCCGATCGTCTACGGCATTCCACCGTGGGGTTTCCACACCGGCTCGCCGGGCGACTCCAGTTACGCGCGCGGGCACGGCGAGATCAATCTCGATGCGAACACCGTCTCCGGCATCATCTGCCAGGAAAAAGGCTCCGGCTCGATCACGATGACGGTCGTGCACCACCTCGACTACCACTCTCACTACGCGACGATGTGGGGCTACCCGGGCAACATCATGAAGATCCACGTCCGCGTGCAGGCCAGCAACGACCCGCGATGCGAAGTAGGAACGGTCGGGCGCGCGACGCTGTACGCGAGCTACAACGGCGTACGGAGCGACAGCGTCCAGTTCTTCTTCCCGGCCGCGTGCCGCGATCAGGATCACCTGTACCACGGCACGCAGGTCAACAACCAGGTTCCGCCGCTGTAAGTCGCCCGAAGGTGCGACGGGAACTCGCCGTCGACGCGCGCTCGACGCGACGCTCAGCGAGCGAGCGCCGGCTTGCAGGCGCTGGCGGCTTCTCGTATCCACTTCGGCAACGTCGCATTGCCCTTCACGAAGGCGCGTTCCCACTTGATGAGAACGCTTTCGGGCTCGCGCGCTTCGAGGTGCTCGACGTAGCATTCACAGTAGGCGTAGCTGGCGCCGACGGTGCTCGTCTCCGCCTCGCAGATGCGGAGCATGCCGCTCTGCAGGCGCGCCGAGTATCGACGTTTGCTGTTCGCCGTGCTAGGAACTTCGCTGCCGGCCGCGCCGCGCTCCACGACTTCGGCTTTGGGCGTCGGGATCGCACGCGGAGAGCTGCGAACGGCGACGCTCAGGTGCTCGGGCGCATATCCGGCGGCGCTGGCGGCGATCTCGATGTGGCTGAGTCCTCGACGCAGAGTCATCGGCTGTCGAAACGTTCCTGCGACGACGTGCACCGCGCCTTCCGCCGACGACGACGGCGGCCGTAGCCGGTTCGACGTTGCCGAGGACGTCGATTCTCTGGACCGATACTTCGGAGCCGTCGGTCGGCGCGGTCAAGCTGAGGTGTACCGCGTGCTGCGTGCTGCCGGAACTGCCACAGCCTGCGAGCAGAGTCGTGCAGACCGCGAGCCCTGCGAGCGCCGCATACGCTCGCCTACGCCGGTATTCACCCATTCTCACAGGCTGCCAGCGGGCCGGTCCGTCGACAACTAGCCAAAGGTCTTGGAGGAGCTCGTTGACGGCCTGGTCTCCGTCGTCCGTTCGTCCGAGAATCAGCCGGGCGGTTTGAATGACCGGGCGAGCGGGCAGCTCAATGTCATGCCACTCGGTACATCCATATTCCTACTCGCGCTCGGCGCGATCCTCCGCTACGCCGTCACGGCGACCGTCTCGGGTATCTCGATCACGACGGTCGGGCTGATCCTGATGATCGTCGGCGCGCTCGGCCTGGTGCTGTCCTTGCTCTACATGGTCAGCTCGCGCCCGCGCGGCGATGTCGTGCGTGAGCGCATCGTCGAGCACGACCCGCCCTACTAGGCAGACGGGCCCGGCCGGTCGGCTGCGCGCGGCCGACCGGTGACGCTCGCGCTACGCCTTCACCGTCTTGGCGGTCCCGATCACCTGGCCGGCGGCGTTCAGCGCCTGGACGGTGACGAATGCGCCGAGCGCTCCTGCCGGCACGGCGATCGTCGTCTCGAAGCCGCTGTGCGGCGCCTGCGCGACCGCTGTCAGGCGGCGTCGCGCTCGGTCCCGAGAGCACGCGCCAGGAGGCGACGAGCGTCGCGCCGTTCCAGCTCGCATAGACACTCGCCGCGCCGCCCGCCGCGCGCTCGATCGCAAACGCGGGCGGTTCGCTGGGCAGGCCGGTCCAGGCGAAGCGGAAGTCGCGATAGGACTGCGTGTGCGGCGGAAAGTGCGCGTCGAGCAGCAGCGCACCGGCGGCGTTGAACTCGGAGAAGTCCGGATCCTGCCCCCAGCCGACGAACCAGTCGCCGTTTTCGAGCGCCTGCATGTTGCCCTGGCTGTCGGCGAGCAGCGGCGGCGGATGCTCGAGCTGCGTCGTCAGGCTCGCCGTCCGGCTCTGCGCGTCGAGCGAGACGACGATGCCGCGCGACTGCGAGTGAATCGTCGGCGAGGCGCCGTTGTCGAAGATGCTGAACTCGCCGTCGGCGAGCTGCCGCGGGTCGTGCTGCCAGGCGGTGCGCGCGCCGGGCGCCATCGTGAAGCTGCTGTGCTTGCCGCCGAGCTGCCAGTTGATCTGGCCGCTCAGCGGATCGAGGTCGTAGACCGTCCACGTGTTGCGCGCCGAGATCAGCAGGCTGCCGTCCTGATCGACGCCGATCGAGTTGACGTGAAAGAAGTCGAACGGCTCGCCGCTGGAGGCGTGCGCCGGGTTCGAGTAGGAGTCGCTCAGCGGCACGTGATCGAGGCTCGTCCATTGGAACATGACCAGCCCGGTCTTGATGTCGATCTCCTGGATCAGCCCGTCGACCAGCCCGTCATATGAGGAGCCGCCGTCGGCGGCCAGATTGCAGAGGATCGGCTCATACGCGGTGATCAGCGCCGTCCCCTGCTTGGTCAGCTGGAAGTCGTGCAGGTCGGCCGCGACGCCGTTGCCCGCCTGCACGTGCGCGATCTCGGCGTATGACTGGTTTGCGATCACGTCTTCGCCGAGGCCGTAGCCGTGCACCGAGATGTCGCCCTGCCACCAGGTCAGCGCCGGCTTGCCGAGGTATTCCTGCACGCGGAAGTTCGTCGCGAACGTGTCGCTCGGCAGCGGCTTGAACCAGACGAGGCTGCCGGCGCCGTCGACGATCATCGGCCCCGCCTGGCCGGGGCCCGTGTACGGCGCGACGAACTCGTCGCCCGGCGCGACCGCCGAGGAGGCCGGCGGTGACGGTCAGCGCCGGCGGCCGCAGTTCCGGTCGTGAGCGGAAACCCTGCACTTCGGTCGGCAGCCCCGCGTGGATCGTCTCCGGCGTCCGCGTGATCGGATCCTGATCGGCGACGGCGAAGACGTCGATCAGCGGCTGCAGCGAGGCGCCGACGCGCACCTCGGCGCGCACTTCGACGCGCTCGCCTTCGGCGAACGGCCGCTGCGGAACGAAGCTCGCTCCGTCGCCCTGCGAGTAGGCGAGCATCCGGCCGGCGTGCGCGCCGCTCTGCGAACCGCTGACGAGCACGTGGCTGAGATCGCGCGCCGGCACGCCGAGGAAGCTGATCTGCGTATCGGGCGTAGCGTCGCGGCTGCCGGACAGGGGCGATACCGTGACTGCTCCGGCCTTTATCGCCGAGCTGTTCAACGCGGCCGGCGTGCAGGTCGGCGCGCGTGCCGACGCGGAAGCGGTCGCAGCCGCGAGGCCGAGCAGGAACGCCGTCAACAGCCCTACGATCACGACACGCATGGACAGCATCGGCCCGCAGCAGGATAAGAGAGTCAGCCGCAGAGCGTTCCTCAAGGGCGGCGTCGCCGCCGGCGGCCTGCTGAGCGGCGCCGGCCTCGGCATCGCACGGCTCGCCGACGCGACGCAGCAGGGCGGCGCCGAAGCGAGCGCGCCGCTGACCTCGCCGCTGCCGGCCACTCCCAGCGCCGAGCGTCCGAACATCCTCGTGATCCTCGTCGACCAGCTGCGCTTCCCGGTCTGGTTCTCGCCGACGGCAGACGGCACCGGGCTGCCGCCGAACCTGCGCCGGCTGCGCGAAGGCGCGGTCTCCTTCGGCGGGCACTACACCGCCTCGAACGACTGCACGCCGGCGCGCTCGACGCTCCTGACCGGCCTCTACACGCACCAGACCGGCTGCATGATCACGGGCGGCAGCACGCTCGATCCCGGCTTTCCGACGTGGGGCACGATGCTCTCCGATCACGGCTATCGCTCGCGCTGGTACGGCAAGTGGCATCTGACGCACGGCGACGGCACCTGGCGGCGCGCGCGCGGTCAGCGCGCGCTCGCGCGCTACGGCTTCGAGGGCGGCACGTTCCCCTCGCCCAACGGCGCGCCCGGCCAGGGCTGGCGCGTCGACGCGCACATCGCAAAGCAGTTCGCGAGCTGGTTCAAGCACGAGCGCACCGAGGAGCCGTGGTGCACGACGGTCTCGTTCGTCAACCCGCACGACATCGCCTGGTGGTACATCTGGAGCGACCGCGTGCTGGCCGAGGCGAGCGCGCGCAGCGTCGTCAGCTCGCTGCCGGGCAACTTCGAGACACCGGAGCTGCTGCTCGAGCGCAACAAGCCGAAGCTGCAGCGCGCGCTACAGGAAACGGCCGCCAACTCGTTCGGCACGGTGCCGTTCGAAGGCCCCGAAGTGCTGCCGCTGTGGAGTGAATTCCTGAACCTCTACGCCAAGTTGCAACGCGAGGTCGACGTGCACATCGGCTCGGTGCTGCAGACGCTGCAGAGCCGTCCGGACGTCGCCGCGAACACGGTCGTGCTGTTCACCTCCGACCACGGCGAGTACGGCGGCTCGCACGGCCTGCGCGGCAAGGGCGCCGGCGCCTACGAGGAGGCGATCCACGTGCCGCTGCTGGTCAAGGACAACCGCGGCCTGTTGACGCAGTCGCCCGAAACGATGCGCACGCAGCTGACCTCGAGCGTCGACATCGCGCCGCTGCTGCTGACGATCGCGACAGGCTCGAACGACTGGCGCGAGGAAGCGCGCTACGAGCATCTCGCCGAACGCGCCGACCTGGCGGCGATCCTCGCCGATCCGAACGCGGCCGGACGGCCCTACGTGCTGCACGCGACCGACGAGACGGTGACCGAGTTCGCCTCCGAACCGTACGCCGCCGACGCGCCGCGCCACGTGATCGCGCTGCGCACGCCCGAGGCGAAGTTCGCGACCTACTCCGACTGGGCGCCGGACAGCATCGAGCTCGCGCCCGCCACGCAGGAACGCGAGCTCTACGACTACGGCGCCGACAGCGGCCGCCTCGAGCTGCACAACAGCACCGGCGAAAGCCCGCTCGAGGACCCGCTGTCGGCGACGCTCGAAGGCGCGATCCAGAACGAGCTGCGCCGCCCGCTGCCGGCCTACCTGGCAGGCGCCCGAGCGAGCGGCTTGCAGGACTACTTCCTAGCCGCGCGTGCCGCCGCGAACAACGCCGCCGCGGCGCACGAACGGCGCGCCGAAAAAGTCTTCGAAGGACTCGGCGAAGCGGGCACCGGCGAAGCGCGGACCTCCGAACCGGGCGCGCCGAGCGGCGCCGGCCCGGGCGAAACGCGCGTCAGGCGACGCCTCAGCCGCGCTTCGCGGCCGAAGCTCCGATGACCGCGCCGGCCGCGTTCAGCGCCTGCACCTCGACGTAGCTCCCCGCCGCCAGCGACGGCAACGCGATCGCCGTCTCGAAGCCGTCGCGTGCGGCGCCGCCGGCCGGCGTCAGCGTGCTCGGCGAGGAGCCGGCGAGCACCCGCCAGGAGGCGACTTCGGTCGCGCCGTTCCAGCTCGCGTAGACGGTCGCGCCGGCGCGCGATGCGCCGCGCACGATCGCGAGCGCCGGCGGTTCGCTCGGATGCCCGCTCCAGGGCAGGCGGTAGCTGCGGTAGGACTCGTAGGTCGCCGGCAGGTGCGCGTCGAGGAGCAGCTGCCCGCTCGGCGCGAATTCGGAGAGGTAGGGCGCCTCGCCCCAGCCGACCATCCAGTCGCCGTCGGGCAGCACCTGAACGTTGCCCTGGCTGCCTGCGATCAGCGGCTTGCCCGGATGCGGCTGTTCGCGCACCAGCGTCGCCGTCTTCGCCTGCGTGTCGAGACGCACCTGGATCGCGCGCGACTGGCTGTGCACGGCCGGCGTCGCGCCGTTGTCGAAGAACGTGATCGTGCCGTCCGGCTGTTCGCGCGCGTCGTGCTGCCAGGCCGTGCGCGTGCCCGCGCCCATCTGAAAGCTCGAGTGCTTGCCGCCGAGCTCCCAGCGCACGACGCCCGAGCGCGGATCGACGTCGTAGGCGGCCCACGTGTTGCGCGCGTCGACGAGCAGTTCGCCGTCGCGCTCGATGTCGACCGCGTTGATGTGGAAGAAGTCGTACGGCGTCGTGCGGCTCGCGTGCGCCGGCGAGGCGTAGGAGTCGGCCAGCGCCACGTGGTCGAGGCTGTGCCACTCGTACATCACCAGGCCCGTCTTCAGGTCGATCTCCTGAAACAGCGTGTCGGCGACCGCCGCGTCGCGCGCGCCGCCGACGCTCGAGAGGTCGCAGTCGATGCCGTCGTAGACCGTGATGATGCCGACGCCCTGCGGCGTGATCTGGAATTCGTGCAGGTCGGGCTGATAGCCGTTGCCGGCGCGCACGACCGCGATCCGCCGGTAGGAGCTGTCGAGGATCACCTCGCCGGCCTTGCTCGAGCCGCCGGCGATCAGCGGGTCCTGCCACCAGGTCAGCGCCGGCCTGCCTTCGTAGGACTGCACGCGGAAGTCGGCCGCGCGCGTGCCGGCCGGCGAGAGCGGATCGAACCACACCAGCGAGCCGTCTTCGCCGAGGATCATCGGGCCGTACTGACCCGGCCCGGAGTACGGCGCGATGAAGATCTCACCCGGCGTGCTCGACGGCGAATGCGCCGTCACGGTCACCGTCGGCGGGCGCAGATCCGGGCGCGAGCGAAAGCTCTGGTAGGCGGCCTGCTGCGGCGCCGGCCGCGGGCTGCCGCCGGCGGCGCCGCCGTGGTCCTGCACGGCGACCGTGAAGCCCCACGCGAACGGGATCGTCTGCTGAGCCTTCGCGAAGCTCGCCGTGCACCGTCACCCGCTCGCCCTGCGTGAACGGCCGATCCGCCACGAAGCTCGCGCCGTCGCCCTGCGAGTAGGCGTGCAGCTGCCCGGCGTGCGCGCCGCTGCTCGAGCCGACGACGCGCAGATGCGAGAGCTCGCCGGCCGGCGACGCCGAGCATGCTGATCTGCGTCGAAGCCGACGCGTCGCGCGAGTCCGGCTCGGGCGAGACGGTCACGCGCGAGCCGGCCAGCGCAGCCGAGACGTTCAGCCGCGAGGGCACGCAGCTCGGCGAGTCGCGCGGTTCCTGAAAGCGGCTCGCCGCGCGCGCGCCCGTCGGAGGAGCCGTGTGCCGCGAGCGCGACCGCGACCGCCGCGAGCAGCGCCAGCGCCGCCAGGCTCAGCGCGACGCGCACACGCGCGCGCCGCCCGCTCACTCCTTGACCGTTGCCGACGTCCCGAGCACCGTGCCCGAGCCGTCGAGCGCCTGCACGGCCACATACGGACCGGCGGCGCTGACCGTCAGCGTCGTCTGAAAGCCGGACTTCGGCGCGTTCGCGACCGGCTGAAGCGAGGAGGCCGAGGCGCCGGCGAGCACGCGCCAGGAGGCGACGTTCGTGGCGCCGTTCCAGCTGACCGCGACGCTCGCCTTGCCGGCGCCGGCTGCCCTCGCCAGCACGGCCGGGCTGCCGGGCGCGGTCGCGCTCCACGGCGCGAGGTAGGTGCGGAAGTCCTGCACGTTCTTACCGAGCGTGCCGTCGAGCAGCACGTGCCCGGCCGAGTCGTACTCGGTGAAGTTCGGCAGCCCGCCGTAGCCCATCAGCCAGTCGCCGCCGGGCAGGCTGAGCGTGTTGCCCTGACTCGAGGCGAGCAGCGTCTTCGACGGGTTCGTGAACTGCTTCGACCAGCGTCACCGTGTGCGCGGCCGTGTCCGGCTTCAGCAGCAGCCCGCGCGACTGCTTCTCCTTCGGCGGCGTCGAGCCGTTGTCGAACATCGAGATCAGCCCGCCGGGCTGCCATTCGGCGTCGTGCTGCCAGTAGAAGTGCGTGCCGGCGCCCTGTTTGAAGCTCGAGTGCGCGCCGCCGAGGCGCCAGCGGATGCCGCCGCCGGCGATGCTGACGTCGTACAGCGTCCACGTGTTGCGCGAGGACAGCAGCACGTCGCCGCCCGTGCCCGGGCTGATCGAGTTGATGTGCACGTAGTCCCACGGATAGCTGTATTTCGGCGCCGGATTGTTCGATTCGGAGATCGGAATGTGCCCGAGCGCGTGCCACTCCCACATGACCAGGCCGGTCTTGATGTCGATCTCCTGGACGACCGAGTCGGTCAGCACGCCGGCCGACTTGCCGCCGTAGGAGGAGAGGTTCATCTCGATCGGATCGAACTCGTCGATCCACGCCGTTCCTTCCGGCGTCAGGCGGATCTCGTGCAGGTCGGCGTGGTAGCCGTTGCCGGCTCTGACGGTCGCGACGTGCTGGTAGGAGGTGTTGTAGATCTCGTCCTCGCCCTGGCCGAAGCCGACCTCGAGGATCCGCCCCTGCCACCACGTCAGCACCGGCTTGCCCTGGTACTGCTGGACCTGCAGGTTGGTCGCCGAGTCGCCCGCCGGAACCGGTTTGAACCAGACCAGATCGCCGTTCTGTTCGGCGATCATCGGCCCCGGCGTGCCCTTGCCCTGATACGGAGCGAGGAACAGGTCGCCGGCCGCGGCGCCGGGCTTCGCCGGCGTCGTGATGCGCACCGTCGAGGGCGTCAGCGAGGGCGCCGTCGAGTAGTGCTGGACCGCCGCCGAGTCGCCCGGGTTGATCGGAAACTGCTTCTGGCTGACCGGCGCCTGATGGGCGATCGTGAAGCTCGTGCTGACCGCGCTGCCGCCGGCCTCTGCGTGGACCGTCACCTTCTCGCCGGCGCTGAACGGCTTGCTCGGCAGGAAGCTCTCGCCGGTGCCGGTCGAGTAGGCGCGCAGCACGCCGCTGTGCGAGCCGCTGTGCGAGCCGACGACGCGCACGTCTGAGACGGTCGTGCCGCTCGCGCCGAGGAAGCTGATCTGCGTCGAGGGCGACGCGTCGGGCGTGCCCGGCTGCGGCGAGACCGCGACCGAGCTCGCGGCGGGCCTGGCGAGCGCGGCGCTGAGCGTCGCCGAGGTCGCCTCGCTCGCGCCGCCGCACGCGCTCAGCGCGGCCAGCGCGGCCGGCGCCGCCAGCGCGGCGAACGCAGTGGCGGTCGTCAGTTGCCTGCGCTTCATCGGTCGGCGATCGTATCCATCGGCAAGGCGGCGGGCGTCGCCTCGGTCAGCCGGCGGCCGCGAACGGAAGCGAGCTGCCGATCACGCGGCCGCGCGCGTCGAGCGCCTGCAGCGTGAAGCTCGCAGCGCCCTGCGGCAGGCTGATCGCGGTCTCGAAACCGTCCTTCGAATGGCTCGCGAGGACCGTCGCGTGGCGGCGCCCGAGGCCGAGCCGAGCACGCGCCAGGAGGCCACCGCCGTGGCGCCGTTCCAGCTCGCGTAGACCGTCGGCTTGCCGCCGAGCGTGCGCGCGGCGCCGGCCGGGCGGGTCAGCGGCTCGCCGACCCACGGCTCGAGCGTCGCGCGGTAGCTGAGGTCGGGACCGGGCCATTCGCCTTCGAACAGCAGCTTGCCCGAGCTGCTGTATTCGGAGAAGTACGGTTCCGATCCCCAGCCGACGAACACGTTGCCGTTGCTCTGCGGCTGCGTGTCGCCCATGTAGTCCGATTCGAGCCCCGCGGCCCGCCCGTACTGCTGCTGCAGGCTCGCGGTTTTCGCCTGCTGGTCGATGTGCAGCACGAGCCCGCGCGAGGCTCCGGTCGCGTTCACGTAGGTGCCGCCGCCGGTCAGCTGGCAGCAGTGGTCGTCGAACAGCGTCACCGTGCTCGGCGACTGCAGCCTGACGTCGTGCTGCCACTTGAATTCGGCTTCCGGGCCGAGCTTGAAGCTCGATCGGTTGCCGCCGAGCGTCCACTCGATCCGGCCGCTTTCGCTGTCGACCAGGTAGGCGGCCCAGGTGTCGCGCATCGAGACCAGGAACGTGCCGTTGCTCTTCACGTCGATCGAGTTGACGTGATAGGCGTCCCACGGGAAGCCGTTCGTCGGAAGCGTCGCGCGCGACTCGCTCAGCGGAATGTGATCGAGCGCGTCCCAGTTGCGCACGAGCTTGCCGGTCTTCAGGTCGTACTCCTGCACGGCCGAGTCGATCAGCGCGCCGTTGTAGGCGCCGCCGTACTTCGACAGGTCCATCGGGATGTTCTTGTTCGCCGTCACCCACGCGTCGTCGCCGACGATCGTGAACTCGTGCAGCGTCAGCACCCAGCCGTCGACCGCTTTCAGCCGCGCGACCTCTTGGTAGTGCTGGTTGACGACGATGTCTTCGCCGCGTTCGGTCGCGCCGGTGTTCGTCACGATGCCCTGCCACCAGGCGAGCGCCGGCTTGCCTTCGTAGCTCTGCAGGCTGAGGTTCGAGGCGACGACCTTTTCCGGCACCGGCTGGAACCAGACCGGCTGCAGCTGGCGGTCGAGGATCAGCGGGCCGCTCTGCCCGCGAATCGGCGGTTCGTTGAGGTTGAAGAAGTTCGCAGTGAAGATGTAGCCGGGCGCGAGCTCGCCGGCCGGCGAGCTGCGGACGCTGCGAACCTGCGGCGGGTGCAGCGTCGGCGCGCTGACGAAGCTGTAGGCGTCCTTCATCGAGTAGCGGCCGAGCGGCGCGCCGTGAGAGCCCGAGAACGCGGCGCTGAGCGCGACGAAGACGACCAGCACGGCGCCGATCGCCAGCACGAAACGGCGCGCCGCTCGCCACCAGCTCGGCATCCGGCTTCGGTACCGCGAGAAACGTGATCACGGCGGCGACGGCCGCGAGGCCGGCGCCAATCAGGTAGGCCAGCGCGAAGCCGTGCGTCAGCGCCGGTGCGACCTGCTGGCCGGAGCCGATCAGGTGCGTCGTGCGCTGCGTCGCGAACGTGATCAGCAGCGCCAGCCCGAGCCCGCCGCCGACCTGGCGCGAGGTGTTGACCAGACCCGACGCGAGCCCGGCCTGCCCCTGCTTGGCGCCCTGCGTCGCCGCGATCGTCGACGGCACGATCGACATCGCGATGCCGGCCGCTGTCAGCACGCCGGGAATCACGACGTAGACGAGCGGGCTGCCGCTCGAGTTGATTCGCGTGAACAGCAACAGGCCGCCGGTCATCATGACCAGGCCGCTGCCGAGCACCGGGCGCACGCCGAACTGGCTGACGAGCCGCCCGGCGCGCGAGGCGATCAGCATGATCGTCAGCGTCATCGGCAGGAAGATCAGGCCGGTGTGAAGCGGCGAGAGGCCGAGCACCTGCTGCAGATAGAGCGAGCCGACGAACCACATCGGAAACAGCGCCGCGCTGAACAGCAGCACGATCGTGTTCGCGATCTGCAGCGGCTTGGTCAGCTCCTTGAACGGGATCAGCGGCGCCGAGGCCCACCGCGTCTCGATCGCGCCGAACACACCGAGCAGCACGATGCCGAGCCCGATCGGCCCGAGCGCGGCGAACGTGCCCCAGCCCTTCAGGCCCGCTTCGACGACGCCGTAGACGAGCACCATCTGGCCGATCGTCAAGGTCAGCGCGCCGGCCAGGTCGAACGGCGGAGCGTCGCCCTTGCGCCGCTCGGCGATCACGCGATAGGCGACCAGCGCGGCGACGATCGCGATCGGCGGGTTGATCAGCAGCACCCAGCGCCACGTGAGCGCTTCGGTGATGATCCCGCCGAGCAGCACGCCGGCGGCGCCGCCGAGGCCGTTCATCGCCGCCCAGATGCCGATCGCACGATGCAATTTCGGGCCCGGCGGGAACGAGCCGGTGATGATCGCCAGCGACGTCGCCGCCATCAGCGCTCCGGCGAGGCCCTGCACGGCGCGCGCCGCGATCAGCACGACCTGATCGGGCGCCGTGCCGCCGGCGAGCGAGGCGAGCCCGAACAGGATCAGGCCGGCGACGAGCGTGCGGCGCTGGCCGAAGTGGTCGGCCGCGCGCCCGCCGAACATCAAGAAGCCGGCGAACGAGATCGCGTATGCGTCGACGACCCACTGCAGGTCCGGCGAGGAGAAGCCGAGGTCCGACTGGATCGACGGCAGCGCGACGTTGACGATGCTCAGGTCGAGGATGACCATGAACTGCGCCACGCAGCAGACGACCAGCAGCCAGCGCAGCGCGGAGCTGTCTCGCTCCTCCGGCGCAGCCGCCTGTGCCGGGCCCGGACCGGCCGTCGCGCCGACGCTCATCGCCGCCCGCCCGACTGCGATCTACGCCGATCCACCTTGGTAGGGTGGGCGCTCGCGCCCCCGAGCGAAGACTGGAGCCCGCCCGATGAGAAGAAGGCCACTGAGCGCAATCCTAACGGCCGCCGCGGTCCTGGCGAGCACGCTCGCAGTCGCCGGCTGCGGCTCGAGCTCCTCCTCTTCGAGCTCGACGGCGAGCAGCACGCCGACCTCGAGCACGACGCCGACGAGCACGACGTCGACGAGCAAAAAGAAGAAGTCGAAACCGTCCTACTAGGCCGGCCTGCGCAGGCTCGCACGAGCGTCGCGCTCACGCCGCGCCGCCTGAGACGCGCAGCGACGCTGCGTAGCTGATCACGCTGGCAGGCTGCGAGCTCGCCGAGCACGTGGCCGCCGGCATCGAGCGCCTGCACGGCGACGTAGGACTCCACGACCGGCAGGATCGTCGAGCTCTCGAACGCGTTCGCGGCGATCGTCGTCTGCGCCTTCAGCGCCTTCGGGCCCGCGTCCGGCGAGCACGCGCCATGCGGCGACGTCGGTCGCGCCGTTCCAGCTGGCGTGCACGATCGTCTCTTCGGCCGTGTTGTTGAGGCTGGCGAGCACCGACGGCGCCGTCAGCGGCTGCCCGCTCCAGGGAAAGCGGAAGGCGCGGTAGAAGGACATCTCCAGCGGCTGGTGCGCGTCGAGGAGCAGCGAGCCGTCCTTCGCGTACTCGCTGATCGCCGGCACGCCGCCGTAGCCGACCAGCGTGTCGCCGTCGGGCAGCGTCTGCGCGTTGCCCTGGCTCGCCGACAGCAGCGGCGGGTCGGGGTGCGTATAGGAGGAGACCAGCCGCGCTTCATGCGTCTTCTGATCGAGCGCGATCCGGATCGCGCGCGACTGTTTGTGGATCGGCGGGTTCGAGCCGTCGTCGAAGAACGTCAGCTGCCCGTCGGGCAGCATCCGCCCGTCGTGCTGCCAGGCCATCTTCGTGCCCGGCCCCATCTTGAACGAGCTCTTGTTGCCGCCGAGCCGCCACAGGATCTTGCCGCTGCCGTGCGCCAGCAGATAGCCGGCCCACGTGCTGCGCGCCGAGATCAGGATGTCGCCGCCGGGCTGCAGGTCGATCGAGTTCAGGTGGAAGTAGTCCCACGGAGCCGAGCCGGTCGGCGCTTCGACTTCGGACTCCGCCGCGGCGACGTGGTCGAGGCTGTGCCATTCCCAGCGCACGAGCCCGCTCTTCATGTCGATCTCCTGGATCGCCGTGTCGGTGATCGTGCCGGCGCGCGAGCCGCCGATCGAGGTGAGGTCGCAGCGGATCGGATTGAAAGCCGTGATGTAGGCGACGTCGTCGCCGGCGAGCCGGAAGTCGTGCAGATCGGCCTTCAGGCCATTGCCGGCGTCGACTTTCGCAACCGTCTGGTAGTGCGAATTCATCACCAGGTCTTCGCCGACGCCGAAGCCGAGTGAGAGCACGCGGCCCTTCCACCAGGTCAGCACCCGTTGCCCTTCGTAGCTCTGCTCGTTCAGATCCTCGGCCGTGTCGCCGCCGCTCAGCCGATCGAACCAGAGGAGCCGCCCGTCGGGCGCGTAGATCAGCGGCCCGTACTGACCCGGCCCGGGGCCGTTCGTCGTGAGGATGTCGCCGGCCGCCGGATCGTGGTCGGGCACCGTCACGCTCAGCACCGGCGCCCGCACTCCCGGCAACGTGTAGAAGGCCTGAGTAGTCGGCCGGCGGCGCCTGCGGATTGGGGAACTCGGAGGTCGTCGCCGTCGAGTACGGCGTGTCGACGCGAAAGCGGTAGGAGACCTGCCTGCCGGCCGCGCCGGTGCCGATCGTCGCGCGCACGGCGACGCTCTCGCCGGCGTCGAACGGTTTCGCCGGCGTGAAGCTGGCGCCGTCGCCCTGCGAGTAGGCGTGCAGCGTGCCGGCATGCCCGCCGCTGCGCTCGCCGACGACCGCGACGTCGCGAATCTGCCCTTCCGGAGCACCGAGGAAGCTGATCTGCGTCTCGGGGCTCGCGCTGTCGGTTTCGGGAGCCGGCGAGACGTCGACGTCGGTGCCGGCCAGCGCAGCGCTGTGCTCGAGCGTCGGCGGCAGGCACTGCGGCGAGGCGGCGCTCGCCCGCGAGCCCGACCCGGAGCCGCCGAGTTTCAGGCTGGGCGAGTCGAGCACGATCGCCAGCACGCCCCACACCAGCGCGGCGAACCCGAGGGCGATGAGAGCGTTGCGAGGCATCTTTGAGAGCGCGAGCGCGCGCGGCCGGGACGGTCGCCCGCGCGCGTCGAGGCGGAAGGGTGCCACATCGCCGCCGGTGCAACGTAAGAGTTGCTGCAAAATACGGCCGACGTCCGGCCCGCGCGCGGCCGCGAACCGCACAGATCGGCGCGCCGGCGCTGTAGCCTCGGCTGTATGCGCAGGCTCCTGCTCCCGTCGCTGCTGCTCGGCGCGATCGCCTTGCCGGCGCAGGCCTCCGCCGCGAGCAACGATGTCGCGACCACCGCCTCCTACCTGCGCGCCAACTACGCGCTCGTCTCGATCGCGCACACAAAGCAGCGCCCCGCCGAAGCCGCGCTGGCCGCACTGCTGGCGCGCGTGCGCAGCGAATGCCCGCGGCTCGTCGTCGGCTCACCGCAGAACGAAGCCTCCGAAAAGCTGACCGCCGAGCTGATCGCCTCGATGCACCTCGTCGCGCTGAAGACCCTGGCGAGCGCTATCGACAGCTATGTGCAGAGCGTCGCGCAGCTGCACTGGAGCAATCCGTCGCTGACGCGCACCGTGCACACCTACGCACGCGAACTGCTGGCGCAGTCGCGACTGGCCGTGCCCGACATATGCGCCGAACTGAGCGCCTGGAAGGGCAGCGGCTACACCGCGCTGCCGTCCGCCACGCTGCCCTTCAACAAGGCCTTCTACGCGGTCTTCGTCGGCGTCGGAGAGCTGCCGCAGAAGCAGCTCGCGCCGTTCATCTCGGGCTCGCAGCGCAGCATGATCAAGCGCACGATCAGACTCGAAGAAGACGTCGTCGAATTCGAAGCGGCCGCGGTCGAAACCTGGGGAAAAATCATGGATGCCGTCGGCTTGAACCCGTGAGCAGCTCGGCCGCCGCCGGCGCCGGCGGTGCGCCGTCACTGGTCGTCGCACCGATCGCAGCAACGCTCGCGGAGCGACCGAGCAGGCGAACCAGCAGCTGAACGAGCAACGCCGCGCACAGCGCCAGCGCGAACGCGGCGGCCGTGCCGAGCGGCAGCAGCAGCACCGCGACGAGGAAGCAGAACGCGACGAAACCGTACGCGCCGCGCAGGAAGCCGCGCAGGAACGCGTTCGCGTGCGCCGGCCCCTCGAGCACGAGCACGAACGCCGCAAGCACGGTATTCGAGATCGGAAACGGCGTCAGCACACCGGTCAGCCTCGGTCCAAGACCGCCGGCGGCGCCCGTCAGCGCGAGCACGAGCACGGCCGTCGCGATAGCGCGAGCCGGCAGGTCCCAGGCCGGCAACTCGGCGTCCGCGCCGGGCTCGAGCCGTGCGACCGGAGGCATCAGCCGCGGCGCGAGCGCGTATGCGCCGACTGCCAGCACCAGGCCGACGCCGGCCGGTATCGCGACCGTCGAGAAGCCCAGCGCGACCGCGAGGAACGCGAGCCAGCCGGCGGCGACCGCGAGCGGCCAAGGACGGCGGCGCGAGACGCGTGCGAAGACGACGACGAACGAGGCCAGCGCGACGAGGCCGAGCAGCGACGCGGCGGCGGCGCGCGAGGCGAAGTGCGCGCCGCGCTCGAGATCGGTGATCAGCAGGATCGGTCCGGCGACGAGCGGCAGCGCGACGAGCAGGCCCGACACCTCGTGGCCCCAGCGGCGCCCGGCGAGCGAGGAGCCGACGACCAGCAGCGGCGCGAGCGTGAGCTTTACGAGCAGCAGCACGGCGCGCTCACGATCGCCGCCAGCGGTACTCGCGCGCTGCGCCGCGCGTCGAACGCTGCGCGCGTCGCAGCGCCGCGTTGACGATCCAGACGATCAACGCGCCGCCGACGGTCGACCAGAAGCCGCCGACGGTCAGGCCGGTCGACGATCCGGCTCGTCAGCCACAGCATCAGCGCGTTGATCGCCAGCAGCGCCAGGCCGAGTGAGAGGATCACCGCAGGCAGCGTCAGCAGCACGATCCACGGGCGGATCGCGAAGTTGACGGCACCGAGGATCGCGCCGGCGAGCAGCAGCGTGCCGGCGTCGTGCCCGTAGCCGATCGCCGGGAATCACGGCAGCAGCGACGAGCAGCGCGACGCAGTTCGACAGCCACGCGACGACGAGGTGGGCGAGTAGGCGAGGCATCGGGCGAATCCTCGCACGGGCGAGCACGCCGGCGCGAGCGCCGCCGGTTGCCGCCGGGGCGGCACGACCTGCCGTCGGTCTCGATCGATCGCTCTAGTGCGGCTACGATGCCGGGCATGGCCGCGCCAACCAGAGAGCGGATCGTCGAGCGCAGCGCCGAGCTGTTCCGCCGCCAGGGTTTCGTCGGCACCGGCGTCAAGCAGATCGTCACCGAGGCGAGCGCGCCGTTCGGCTCGATCTACCACTTCTTTCCGGGCGGCAAGGAGCAGCTCGGCGAGGAGGTGATCCGCTTCTCGGGAGCGCTCTACGGGCAGCTGATCGACGCGTTCTTCAAGCCCGGCGGCGACCCGGTCGCGGCGACGCGCGAGTTCTTCGCGGCAGCAGCGACGTTGCTGCGCGAGAGCGACTACGCCGACGCCTGCCCGATCGCGACCGTCGCGCTGGAGGTGTCGAGCACGAACGAGCCGATGCGCCAGGCCTGCGCTGAGGTGTTCGAGAGCTGGGTCGACGGCGCGAGCGCGCGCTTCGTGCAGTACGGCCTTCCGCGCAAGCGCTCACGCGCGCTTGCCTTCTCGATGATCGGCTCGCTCGAGGGCGCGTTCGTGCTCGCGCGCGCGATGCGCAGCACCGAGCCGCTCGAGGTCGCCGGCGCAGCGGCCACCCGCGAGATGCGCGAGGCGCTCGCCGCGCAGCGCGCACGAAAGCGCGGACGATGACGCTCGAGCAGTGGTGGCGCGAAGGCGAGCACGCCGGCCATCGCGCTGGGCGGAGTCGAGCGCGAGATCTTCTTCCGGCGAGCTCGGCAGCGGCGCGCCGATGACGCTGCTGCACGGCTTTCCGAGCTCCTCCTATGACTGGGCAGGCGCTCGCGCCGGCGCTCGCCGAGCGACACGCGCTGCTGATGCCCGACTTCCTCGGCTTCGGCGCATCGGCGAAGCCGCTCGAGCACCGCTACTCGTTGCGCGAGCAGGCCGACCTCGTCGAGGCGCTGTGGGCGCGCGAGCAGATCGACGAGACGATCCTCGTCGCGCACGACTACGCCGTGTCGGTCACGCAGGAGCTGCTCGCTCGCCGCGCCGAAGGGCGGCTGCAGGTGGAGCTGCACGCCGTGCATCTGCTCAACGGCGGCGTCTACCCGGACCTGCACCGGCGCCAGCCGACGCAGGATCTGCTGCTCGATCCCGAGCATGGCCCGCGCGTCGGCGAGCTGATGACCGAGGAGCTGTTCGTGCAGGGCGTGCGCCCGACGTTCGCCGAGAGCTTCGACGCGAACGCCGACAGCGTCGCGATGTGGCAGGCGATGGAGCACGACGGCGGCCAGCGGATCGGGCATCTGCTGATTCGCTACATCACCGACCGCGAAGCCGACGAAGCACGCTGGGTCGATGCGCTGCAGAGCAGCGACGTGCCGCGCGCATTCATCTGGGGCATGCTCGACCCGGTCTCCGGCGCGCACATGGCCGAGCGGATCGCCGAGCGGCTGCCGGACGCGCCGCTGCTGGCAATGGCAGACGTCGCTCACTGGCCGCAGCTCGAAGCGCCCGAGCGCGTGCTCGCGGCGCTGCTCGGCGACTGAGCGCGGCCGGGCGAGCTCTCCAGCGCCGGCCGTGCGAACCGCGCAGCTCGGCGGGCGAACCGACCGGGCGTCAGCGGGGCGAACCGACCGGCGGGCCGGCGCCCACCCGCGCTCTGCGGGCAGGCGCCGGTGCCGGAACTACTTGGTAGCGAGCAGCTGCACCTTGCGTTCGACCGCCTTGCCGCCGCTCACCAGCACGATCAGCTTCGGCGAGGCGCGGTGCGCCTTGGCGAGCTTCTTCTTGCCGGCCGCGCTCAAGCGCAGCGTGACGGCGCCGCTCTTGCCGGCGGCCAGCGAGTAGGAGCCGGTGGCCAGTACGAGCGTCTGCTTCTTGCGAGTCGTCTTCTTGCCTTTGTGCTTGACGATCGTCCTCACTTCGGTCGCCTTGATCGAGCCGACGCACGGCGCCGCGCTCGAGCAGGACAGGGTCACCGTCGTCGCGTTCTTCTTCACCTTGAAGCGCGAGCCGACCGCCTTGATCACGGGTACCGGTTTGGCGACCGTGAACGTCGCGCTCTTGGCGGCGGCCTTGCCCGCTTCGGTGCTCGCAGTCACTTCACACGTCAGGCCGTGCCCGACGTCGGCCGCCTGCAGCAGGTAGCTCTGCGACGTCGCTCCGGTGATCGCGACGCCGTCGCGCTGCCACTGGTAGCTGAACGGCGTCGTCAGCGGCCAGCCGACCGAGAGGCTGGTCGATTCTCCGGTCCACGATCCGTTCGAGCACGAAAGCACGCTGCCAACGGTCGACGTTCCCGAGATCGCCGGCAGCGCCGTGTTGAACGGCGCCGAGGGCACCATCGAGACGTTGATCCCCGAGGTCACGCTGTCTTCGCTCGCCGCGACCGTGTTCGCGGTCGATTCCGTGAGCTGTCCGTTGAACCACTGCTCGATGTACTTGGGAATGAAGCGCGGTGCCTTTTCGAACTGTTTGTCTTCAGCTTCGGAGAACTCCCAGTCGTAGAACAGCTTGTAGGAGCCCGTTCCCAATCCGTTGATCGTGTATTCGCCGTTGGCGTTCGTCGTCGCTCCGCCGTCAGCCACCCGGACCGGATGCGAAAACGTCGATTTTCGCGAGGCCTGCATGGCTGTAGGCGTCGGTGACCCTGTCCGGAGATCTTTCCGCCGACGTGAAGCGCGGCGTTGACGACGCTCGTCCCCGCTTCGGTAACGGTCGTCGAGGTCGAACTGGCCGATGAATTCTCCGATCGACCCGAACTCGACCGCGTAGCTGCCGGGTGCCAGCCCTTCGAGCGTGTAGTGGCCATTCACGTCCGTGACGGCCTCTTCGATTTCAAAGCCCTCGAAACTGCTGACGAGCACCAGATCGCCCGGCACGCCGACGCCGGTGGCGGCACTTGTCACGGTGCCGGTGATCGTGCCGCTTTCGACGAGCTGGGCGTTGAGTGTTTCGCTCGCACCTTCGGTGAAGGTCAAGCTTCGTTCGAGCGTCTGATATTTCAGGTTGGGCGGGATGAAGCTGACCGTCCAATTGCCGCCGGTGAGGCCGGTTAGTTCGTATTTGCCTGCCGCTTCGGTGGTCCCGGTGGAGGAACCGCCGCCACCGACCTTCGTCGCCCTCACTTCGACGCCGGCGACCGTCGGCCGATTTGGCGGCGCTCACCGTGCCTTTGACCGTGACCGGCTGCCTGCGCGGCGAGCGGCGCGACCGCCAGCAGTACGACCGCCCCGACGAGCCCGATCAGCACTCTGCGGGCCGCGGCGCTGCGGCGATCTCGTTGCGAGGCGTTCCGGCGTGCTGCTCCAGCGACGTCACCATGCGAAGACGACAGACCGATCTTCATTGCAACCCCCAAGAGTTAGGATGACCGTCACGGCAGCCGTGCGGACGGCTCCCAGTGGTGCGAAAACTATCAATTCCCGGGGTCGGCGATTGATCGAGGGCCGGCCCGGCCGAGCGAGGCGCGCCGGCGACGGCGGCGACCGGCTCAGCCGCGGCCGGACAGCGAGTCGACGCGCGCGCCGAGCCACGAAGAGCGACCGCTGCGCCGCTCGATCGCATCGGCGCGCCGATACAGCGCGTAGACGCCGCGAATCGCCGCCCAGCGAAGCGGCTCGGGCTCCCAGCGGCGCGGTGAGCGCCCGACCCACGGCAGCTCGCGCAGCGGGCTCGGCAGATCGAGCAGCAGGTCGCGCAGCGTGCGAGCGGCGAGGTTCGACGCGGCGACGCCCTCGCCGACGTAGCCGCCGGCCCACGCGAGTCCCGTAGCGGGCTCGGCGTCGACCGACACGCACCAGTCGCGCGCGACGCCGAGCACGCCCGACCAGGCGTGCTCGATCTGCACTGCGGCGAGCGCCGGGAACAGCTCGAGCAGCTTGCCGTGAAGCTGCTCGATCGTCGCGCGCGCCGTGCGTCCGTCGCCGTCGGTGCGCGAGCCGAAGCGGTAGGGCACGCCGCGCCCGCCGATCGCGATGCGACCGTCGGCGGTGCGCTGCAGATAGGCGAACACGTGCGCTGCGTCGCCGAGCAGCTCGCTGCCCTGCCAGCCGATCTGCTCCCACTGGCTCGGCGAGAGCTGCTCGGTGACGATCATCGAGCTGTTCATCGGCACCAGCACCCGCCGCATTCCGTGCAGCGAGGCGGTGTAGCCCTCGGTCGCGCGAACGATCCAGCGCGCGCGCACGGCGGCGCCGTCGCCGCGCGCTTCGCCCGCGCGGATCTCGCGGATCGGCGTCTGCTCGTAGATCCTCGCGCCGGCGCGCTCGACCGCGGCCGCCAGTCCGGCGACGAGCTTGGCCGGTTGGACGCGCGCGACGTGCGGTGTGAAAGCGGCGAGCTGGGCGCCGCCGATGCGCACGCGCGCGTCGAGCTCGTCGCGATCGAGCAGGCGCAGGTCGCGCTCGTCGAATCCGAGCGCGTGCAGCGCGCCGACGTGCTCGCGCACGCGCTGCGCCTGCGCAGCGTCGAGCGCGACTTCGAGCTGGCCGCCCTTGACGAGGTCGGCATCGATCCGCTCGCGCTCGAGCACCGCTGCGATCTCGTCGACCGTCTCGAACATCGCGCTCTGCAGCGCCGCCAGCGGCGCGCTCCCGCGATCGCGCTCGTAGACGCGCGCCGGGCCCGAGAAGAAGCCGCTGACCCAGCCGCCGTTGCGTCCCGACGCGCCGAAGCCGGCGCGCTCGGCCTCGAGCAGCACGACGCGCAGCGACGGCTGCGCGCGCATCAGGTAGTACGCCGTCCACAGGCCCGTGTAGCCGGCGCCGACGATCGCGACATCGGCCTCGATCGTGCCGCGCAGCGGCTCGCGCGCGGTCGGCTCCAGCGCGCGCCACCAGAAGCCGAGCTCGCCCGTCCGCATGCGTCCGAGGTTATCCGCGCGGCATGGGCCGCGGACCATCCGCTCGTGTCACGGCGCTCGTCGCACACCGCGTGGGTCCCATAAAGTCAACCCGCATATGAGCGACCTGAGCGAACTATCGATCTCCGGACTCGTCGTTCAGCCGGACGACGCCGACTGGGACGCCGCACGCGTCGCCTGGAACCTCGTCGTCGACCAGCGCCCGACGGCAGTCGCGCACGTGCAGAGCGCCGACGACATCGCCGCGGTGCTGCGCTTCGCCGCCGCGAACGGGCTGCGCGTGGCCGTGCAGGGCACCGGGCACGGCGCGCCTTCGCTGGGTTCGCTCGAGGACACGTTGCTGATCAAGACCGAGGCGATGCGCTCGGTCGAGGTCGATCGCGACGCGCGAACGGCGCGCGTTGAAGCAGGCGCGACCGCCGAACAGGTCGCCGACGCCGCGCAGGCAGCAGGTCTCAGCTCGCTACCCGGATCGGCGCCGAGCGTTGGCGCCGTCGGTTTCTCGCTCGGCGGCGGGCTCGGCTGGCTGGGACGTCGCTACGGCTTCGCCTGCAATCGGGTCAGTGCGATCGAGCTCGTGACTGCCGACGGCGAGCAGCGCAAGGTCGACGCCGAGGCCGACGCCGAGCTGTTCTGGGCGCTGCGCGGCGGCGGCGGCGGCTACGCGATCGTGACGGCGCTGCACATCGGGCTCGCACCGGTCGCCGAGGTCTACGCGGGAGCGCTGATCTTCGCAGCCGAGCTAGGCGCCGGCGCGATCCGTGCCTACCGCGACTGGGCGGCGGCGCTCCCCGACGAGGTCACCTCGACGGTTCGCTTCCTGAACCCGCCGCCGATCCCCGACGTTCCCGAGCCGCTGCGCGGCCGCGCGCTGCTGACGATCGGCGCCGCCGTGATCGGCAGCCAGCAGGACGGCGAGCGGACGATCGCACCGCTGCGCGAGCTCGGCGAGCCGATTCTCGACACATTCGCGCAGATGCCGGCTGCCGGCCTGACTCGCATCAACATGGATCCGGAGAGCCCGGTGCCGGGCATCAGCGACTACGCGCTGATCGATGCACTTCCGGACGAGGCGATCGACGCGTTCGTCGCCGTCGCCTGGCCCGACACCGGACCGTCGCAGCTGTTGATGGCCGAACTGCGCCAGCTCGGCGGCGCGCTTGGCCGTGCGGAGGCCGACGCCGGCGCGCTGGCGAAGCTCGACGCAGGCTTCGTCGTCAACGCGGTCGGCATGCCGATGGCGCCCGGCTCGGCTGACGCGATCAACGCCGACCTCGATCGACTGACCGACGCGATGGGTCGCTGGCACAGCGCCGGCGGCTACATGAACTTCGCCGATCGGCCGTGCGACGCCGATCAGATCTTCAGCCCCGAGATCTGCGCGCGTCTGAGCGCGGTCAGAGATCGCTGGAACCCGGACGGCGTGATTCGCGCCAACCACATGCCGGCGTCCGCGCCCTGAAGTCACGCGCGAGGCTGATCGCCGCTGCCTCAGCCGCAGCTGAGCGAGGCGAGCTCAGCGAATGTCGGCGCCCTCGCGCACAGCGAGCGCGTCGATCCCGAGCTCGAGCATCCGCCGCCAGGCGCCTGCTTCCAGTGCGCTGGCGGCGCGCGTGGCGGCGAACAGCAGCCGCAGGTCGAGCGCGGTCGCATCGGCGCGCAACCGGCCTTCGGCGCGCGCCGCATCGAGCAGCCGTTCGAGCGAGACGGTCGTGCGCGCGAGCGCGAGCTCGACGTCGGGGTGCGTCGAGACGCTCGCCATCGCCTCGCCCAGCACGTCGTCGGCAGCCTGGCGCTCGGCCAGCTCCCACAGCAGGTCGGTCAGCGCGCGCCAGTGCCCGGCGTCGCTCGCGAGCGCCCGCGCGGCCCCTTCGCGCGCGTCCTCCAGGCGCTCGATGACGAGCGCCGCGAGCAGCTCGCGCTTGGAAGGGAACTGCCGGTAGACGCTGCCGATGCCCGCGCCGGCCGCCTCGGCGATCGCCGGCATCGGCGCATCGAGGCCGTCGCGCGCGAACACCTCGCCGGCGGCGCGCAGCAGCCGCTCGCGCTTGCCCGGCGCATCGAGCTCTGCCCAGGACGACGAGCGCGAAGCGATCGCGGTGTTTCTCTCCAGGACCGGAATGCTCATTCCGCTACTGTAGTGCGCGCCGCTGCGGCAAGCGCCCGCAGGCCACCGCCTCCCCTTTCCAGATGAGCTCGACCAGCAGCGAAGCGAACCACGACCGCACCCATCCGACGCTGATCCTCGCCGTGCTCTCGCTCGGCGGCGTCGCCTACGCGATGCTCAGCTCGGCGGTGATTCCGGCCCTGCCGACGCTGCAGCATGCGCTGCACACCAACGAGACCGGCGTCACCTGGCTGCTGACCGCCTACCTGCTCTCTGCGTCGGTCGGCACGGCGATCCTCGGGCGCCTCGGCGACATGTACGGCAAGGAGCGCCTGCTGCTGATCACGCTCGTGATCCTCGCCTTCGGCACGCTGCTCTCGGCGGTCTCGAGCACGCTGGCGCTGCAGATCGTCGCGCGCTTCATCCAGGGCGCGGCCGGCGGCATCTTCCCGCTCGCGTTCGGCATCGTGCGCGACGAGTTCCCGCGCGAGAAGGTGCCCGGCAGCATCGGCCTGCTCTCGGCGATCCTCGGCGTCGGCGGCGGCATCGGCATCGTCGCCTCGGGCCTGATCGTCGAGCATCTCAACTACCACTGGCTGTTCTGGCTGCCGCTGGTCGCGACCGTGCTGGCAGCCGTCGCGACGTGGCGCTTCATCCCGGAGTCGCCGGTGCGCGTGCCCGGCAGGGTCAACTGGCTCGCCGCGGCGCTGATGACGATCGGCATCTCGACCGTGCTGCTCGCGGTCTCCGAGACGACGACGTGGGGCTGGGGATCGGCCAAGACGCTCGGCCTGATCCTCGCGGGACTGATCGTCACGGCGATCTGGATCCTCGTCGAGACGCGCAGCAGGAACCCGCTCGTCGACATGGCGATGATGCGGATCCGCGGCGTCTGGACGACGAATCTGTCCGCGTTCCTGCTCGGCGCCGGCATGTACGCGTCGTTCATCGTCTTCCCGCAGTTCGCGCAGCTTCCGAAGTCGACCGGCTTCGGCTTCGGCGCATCGGTCGTCGTCTCCGGCCTGTACCTGCTGCCGACGACGATCGGGATGACGGCGCTCGGCATATTCGCCGGGCGGATCTCGGCGCGCTTCGGCTCGCGCGCGGCGCTGCTCGCCGGCACGGTCTTCACGGGCGTCGCGTTCGCGATCCTCGCCTTCGAGCACGCGCACCCGATCGACTTCCTGGTCGCGGCCGCGCTGCTCGGCATCGGCATCGGTCTCGCCTTCGCTGCGCTCGGCAACCTGATCATCCAGGCCGTGCCGAGCCACCAGACGGGCGTCGCCAGCGGGATGAACACCGTCATGCGCACGCTCGGCGGCGCGCTCGGCGGCCAGCTCTCGGCGACGTTCATCGCCGCTCACACGATCCACGGCTACCCGGCCGTGACCGGCTTCACCGAGAGCTTCTTGATGGCGACCGGCTTTCTCGTCGTCTGCCTGATCGCCGGCTTCCTCGTCCCGCGCGCGCAGTCGAGCGTCAGCACGCTCGCAGCATTGCCGCGCCTCGACGAGGCCGGCGCCGAGGCGGCTCGGCGCCAGCCGGCATAGCGATCAGGGCAGCCTGCAGACCCGGAAACTCGCCGCGGTGGAAGACGAGCGGCGGCTGGTCGCGCTCGGCCGCCAGGTCGATCACCCGGCCCAGCACCATCAGGTGGTCGCCCATCGTCAGCTCGCGCTCGATCTCGCAGACGATCCACGCCACGACGCCGTCGAGGATCGGCGCGCCGCCGGCGGCGGCGCGCCACTCGAAGCCGGCGAACTTGTCGCCACCCGACCGCGCGAAGGCCCGACAGACGTCGGCCTGGTCGTCGGCCAGGATGTTGATCGCAAAGACGCCTGCGCTGTGGATCGGCGGCCAGCTGGTCGAGGCTTTGTCGACGAAGAAGGCGACCATCCGCGGCGTCAGCGAGACCGAGGCGAAGGAGCCGATCGCCAGTCCCGCCGGTCCCTGCTCGCCGCCCGCCGTGACGACGACCACGCCGGTCGGGAAGTGCGAGAGGACCTCGCGGAACCTCTCGGACTCGTCGAAGCTCATGCTCTGAGCGTGTCGGGGTCGCGCAGCACGATCTCGTTGATGCTAGGCGCCGGCCGGACTGGCGCCGGCGGCCGCCTCGACGGGGGCGTCCGCCTCGAGGTCCTCGCCGGCGCGCCCGCTCGGCATCGCGCGCAGCGCGACGATGAACGCCAGCGCCATCGCGCGCGGCCATCCCGTAGACGACGACCTGGATCGCCTGCGCGAAGTCGAGCTGGACCTGGTGCGTCAGCGCGTGCGAGGCGCCGCGGGCGACCGACTTGCCCGAGCCGCCGCTGGAGGCGCTGGCGACGGCGTGCGCGATGCTTTCGGCGCGCGCCTTCGGCACGCCGGCGTGCGTCAGCGAGCGTGTCACGCGCGAGACGGTTTCGCTGACGAGGATCGAGCCGAGCACGGCGAGGCCGAGGCTGCCACCGAAGTTACGCACGGTCTGCGTCAGGCCGGTCACGGCGCCGTAGGTCGCATGCGCGGCGCGATTCAGCGCGTCGGTGCTGACCGGACCGAGCACCAGACCGACGCCGAGGCCGGCGATCGCCAGGCGCCACCACTGTTCGCCGAAGGAGAGGTCTTCGAGCGATTCCGCCCAGATGTAGAAGCCGACGGCGGCGATCAGGCAGCCGGGCACGACCGCCGGACGCGCGCCGCGCTTGTCGAGCAGGGCGCCGCCGCGCCGCGCGCCGATCGTGAACCCGATGAAGAAGACGAGGATGTACAGGCCGGCCTCGCCTGAGCTTTCGCCGAGCGCGATCTGCGCATAGAGGCTCGCGAAGAAGAACAGCGGCACGAAGCAGATCGACAGCAGGAACAGCACGACGTTGTCGATCAGAAAAGCGCGGTCGGCGAACAGCCTCAGTGGCACGAGCGGCTCTGAGACGCGCAGCTCGAAGCGCGCGAACCAGACCAGCAGGGCAAGCCCGGCGATCAGGCACAGCCAGGTCGCGAGGCTGCTCCAGCCCCACACGCCCGCCTGCTGCAGTCCGAGCACGGCGATGCCCATGCCGGAGCTGATCAGCAGCGCGCCGCGAACGTCGATCCGCCCGTGGCTGCGCTCCTCGCTCGGTTTCGAGATCGCAATCAGCACGAGTGCGACGGCCGCGACCGGAAGGTTGATCCAGAAGATCGAGCGCCACGTCCATTCCGTCAGATAGCCGCCGGCGATCGGGCCCACGGCGGTGAGCGCACCGGAGATCGAGAAGAACACCGCCAGCGCCTTGCCGCGTTCGGCGACCGGATAGTTGGCGACAACGATCGCCAGTGCCGCCGGGAACAGGATTGCCGCCGAGGCGCCCTGCAGCACGCGAAAGACGATCAGCCACGTCTCGGCGATCGAGCCGGTCGGCGTAGCGCCGCACGCCGCCGAGCACAGCGCGAACGCGATCACGCCGATCGTCACCATCCGCCGCGGGCCGAACACGTCGGCGATCTTTCCGCCGAGCGCGAACAGCGCCGAGAGCGCCAGCAGATAGCCGTTGACGACCCACTGCGAGCCGCTTGAGGAGAGGTGCAGATGGCCCTGCAGGCTCGGCACAGCGAGCGCCACGATCGTCTGATCGATGAACAGCATCGCGACGGCGAAGATCATCGCCGTCAGTACGAGTTTCCTTCGGTCCACGGTTTCGCCCCCGTCTCTCGCGTGCGCCGCTAAGCCTTGCAGAAAGGCTGTTCAGGCTCGTCCGGAGAAGTCCTGCCGCTACAGCTCGATGCGCTCGCCGATCGTCACCGTGCGATCGTCGGGCAGGCGGAAGTAGGGCACCGGGTTGGCCGCGTTGCGCGCGAGCAGCAGGAACAGCCGCTTGCGCCAGGCCATCATCCCCGGCGCGCCGGTCGGCACGATCGTGATCTGCGAGAGGAAGTAGGAGACCTTGTCGAGTTCGACCGGCGCGATCAGCTTCTGGCGGATCGCGAGGTTCAGCATCGCCGGCACATTCGGCGCGTCCTGGAAGCCGATCCGCACGGTCATCCCGGTGATCCCGTCGGCCGCGTGCCCCAGCTCGTCGCAGGTGAGTCGATCGGCGTGGTAGACGTGCGGCACGCGCTCGGTCTGCAGCGAGACGATGATCACGCGCTCGTGCAGCGCGTGGTTGTACTCGACGTTCGCGCGCAGCGCGATCGGCGTCGTCTGCGTGTGCGAGTTGAGATAGACGGCGGTGCCGGGAACCCGCACGAGCTGGCCGCGGCGGGCCTGCAGGCCGTCGATGAACTCGTGCAGCGGTCCCTCCTCGCGGGCGCGATTGCGGCTGACGATCTCACGGCCGCGGCGCCACGTCATCAGGATCGTGAAGACCGTCGCCGCGACCGCCAGCGGCAACCAGCCGCCGTGCACGATCTTCGTAAGGTTCGCGGCGAAGAACGTCACCTCGATGCTGAGAAAGACCACGGCGCCGAGCGCGATCCAGCGTCGCGGCGTGCGCCACAGCAGCCTGGCGACTGCGAGGAACAGGATCGTGTTGAGGATGAACGTGCCGGTCACGGCCACGCCGTAGGCCGAGGCGAGCGCGACCGAGGAGCCGAAGCCGATCACGATCGCGATGACGATCGCGAACAGCGCGCCGTTGACCGCCGGCACATAGATCTGGCCGATCTCGCGCCGCGAGGTGTGCCGGATCGTCAGGCGCGGCAGGAAGCCGAGCTGCACCGCCTGATGGGTCACGCTGAAGGCGCCGGAGATGACGGCCTGTGAGGCGATCACCGTCGCGACGGTCGCCAGCAGCACCATCGGGATCTGCGCCCAGTGCGGCATCAGCAGGTAGAACGGATTGGCGATCGAGTGCGGCGAGCGCACGATCAACGAGCCCTGCGCGAGGTACTGCAGCGTCAGCGCCGGGAACACGAGCAGGAACCACGCGCGGCGGATCGGCGAGCGGCCGAAGTGCCCCATGTCGGCGTACAGCGCCTCGGCGCCGGTCACGGCGAGCACGACCGAGCCGAGAGCGATGAACGCGACGTGACCGTGCGCCGACATGAATTTCGCGCCGTAGGTCGGCGACAGCGCGCGCAGCACGTCCGGATGGTGCGCGACCTCGACGAGCCCGGTCAGCCCGAGCACGCCGAACCACACGGCCATCACCGGCCCGAAGAGGTTGCCCACGAGCCTCGTGCCGTAGCGCTGGATCGCGAACAGCAGCGTCAGCACGACCGCCGTGATCGGCAGCACCATCGAGTGCAGGCTGGGCACGGCGACCTTCACGCCTTCGACCGCCGAGAGCACCGAGATCGCCGGCGTGATCGCACCGTCTCCGTAGAACAGCGAGGCGCCGAGGATGCCCAGCGTGACCAGCAGCAGCTTTGCCATCGCGCTCTTCACACGCGCGCGCTGGACCAGCGCCGTGAGCGCCATGATGCCGCCCTCGCCGTCGTTGTCGGCACGCATGATGAACGTCACGTACTTGACCGAGACGACCATCGTGATCGACCAGAAGACGAGTGAGATCACTCCGTAGACGTCGGCGGCGCCCGTGTGCACGGCGCGGTGATCGGCGTTGAAGACCGTCTGCAGCGCGTACAGCGGGCTGGTGCCGATGTCGCCGAAGACGACACCGAGCGCGCCGAGCGTGAGCGCCGCAAGGCCCGTTCTCGCGACCGTCCGCCGGCGCGTGGCCGTCTCCGGCGGATGCCCCGAGGAAGGGTCGACCACGGGCGTGAGCTCAGGCGGCTCCTCGCCGGCCGGCGGTGCGGCCGCGTCCTGCAGCGGGCCGGCGGCGCCCTCGGACTGCCCCGCGCGATCGCCCGCTGAGCACGCGTCGGGCGGTTGCGGCGGAGCGGGCACCGTCAGACGGTATCGGGCTCGGCGAGCCGGCCGATCGGTCTGTCAGCCGCAACTCGCGGCCCTGTACTGGCCGTCCTCGCGCTAGCCGAGCCCGCGCGGCGCCGGCAGACCGGCGGCGATCCCCGAGGAGGCGACGATCCGCGCGGCCTGCGCGGCGAGCCGCCGACGCTGGGCAGCAGGGAGATCTCGCACGAGCTCGTCGAGCTCCGCGGTTACGCGCTCGGCGAACTCGTCGGCCATTCTGCGTCCGCGCGCCGTCAGCACCACGCGGATCGCCCGCCCGTCGGCGCTCTTGGAGGAGGCGCGCCGCACGAGCCCGCGGCGCTGTGCGCGGTCGACGAGGCCGCTGACGCTCGACTTGTCGAGATTCAAGCACACCGGCGAGTTCGACGATGCCCGGCTCGCGGTCGCGGAGGATTCCGAGCAGCCTGACCTGCGTCAAGGATACGTCGTGCTCGGCTGCCAGGCGAGCGAGCGTCGCCTGGATCAGGAACGAGAGCTCGACCAGCGCGTCAGTCAGGTTCGGCGCCTCGCTGTGCTCTGCCATTTGCGCATCCTAGCTTGACTTGGTACGTGCCACGAACTAGTATGGTTGGTAATACCAACGACCTTGCTCGGAGTCGCCGATGCACGCTGCCGTCGTCCGATCGTTCGACAGACCTCCCCGATACGAGGAGTTTCCCGCGCCGCAGCCGAGCGGTGAGCACGAGATGCTCGTCGACGTCCTCGCCGCAGGGCTGCACCCGCGCGTGCGCTCCGGTGCGGCCGGCAGCCACTACTCGAGCAGCGGCGCGCTACCGCTGATCCCGGGCATCGACGGGGTCGGACGCTCCGAGGACGGGTCGACTGCGCTACTTCGTCGCGCTCGACGGAGGCTTCGGGACGATCGCCGAGCAGACCGTGATCGACAGCCGTCGCACGGTCGCGCTCGCCGACGACGCCGACGTGGCGAGGATTGCCGCCGCGATGAACCCGGGCATGTCCTCGTGGGTCGCGCTGCGCAGGCGAATCGCCTTTGAGCCGGGGCAGAGCGTGCTCGTGCTCGGCGCGACCGGAAGCGCCGGGCGGATGGCCGTGCAGATCGCGAAG
Organism: uncultured Solirubrobacteraceae bacterium; assembly: GCA_963812575.1. Classification (GTDB taxonomy): domain Bacteria; phylum Actinomycetota; class Thermoleophilia; order Solirubrobacterales; family Solirubrobacteraceae; genus Palsa-744. Next base: position 173,931 of record CAWEVS010000011.1, read on the forward strand.
CTGCTCGGCGCCGGGCACGTGGTGGCAGCGGGTCGCAACGCCGAGCGACTCGCCGAGCTGACGAGCGTCGGCGCAGATCAGACGGTCTCGCTGGCCGGCGATGGCGATGAGGTCGCCGCGGCGCTCGCAGCGGCGGCAGCCGACGTCGACGTCGTGATCGACTACCTCTGGGGCTCTGTGAGCGAGCGCGCGATTCCAGCGATCGTCAAGGCTCGCGCGGAGCGCAGCACGCCGCTTTACTGGATCGAGATCGGCTCGATGTCCGGTCTCAGCATCGCGCTGCCCTCGGCCGCCCTGCGAGCGGCCGATCTGCGACTGCTCGGCAGCGGGCAGGGCTCGGTGCCGACGGCCGCGATCGTCGCCGAGCTGCCGGCGCTCGCGGAGCAGATCAGCGCTCACAGCTTCTCGATCGAGCCGCTGGCAACGCCGCTCGAGGATGTCGAGTCGGCCTGGCAGCAGCCGACGGCGCCGGGTCAGCGGATCGTCTTCGTGCCCTGAGCAGGCCGCGGCTCGCTCAGCGCGCGGCCTCGTAGTCGACTGCCGAGCTCATCGGCGACGCCGGCGGCGCTCAGCAGCGCACGCGCCTCCTCCTCGATCGCAGCGGCCATCACGCCCAGCTCGTCGACGAGATCGGGATCTGAGCACAGCGCGAAGCACAGCAGGCCGGCCAGCGACGTGGCGGAGACGCGCAGCGCATGACGTTCGCCGATCTCGGCGATCGAATGCAGGTGAACGACCGGCGTGCCGAGCACGCTCACCGGGCGCGGCGGCCCCGGCACGTTCGAGACGCTCAGCGCGAAGCGCCGCGGGTTTCGCTCGATCCGCGTGACGAAGTGCTCGAGCGGCGGCACGCCGGCGAGCTCGCGCACGAAGCGCTCGTGGTACTGCGCGTCCTGGTCGAGCTTGCGCTTGCGCGTCTCGGCGTGCGTGATCCGCAGCCGCTCGACCGCATCGGGCTCGTTCAGCGGCACGGCGAGCGAGAAGAACGAGTCGTGGTTGGCGACCTGATCGCCCTCGTGGTGCAGGCTGACCGGCACGCGCACGCGAATCGTGCCGAGCTCGCCGTGGCGGCGGGAGACCCAGCGGCCGACGGCGCCGGCGACGATGCTCAGCACGGCGTCGTTGACGGTCGCGCCGTCGAGCTTGCGCGCGGCGTCGTGCAGTGCGCGCAGCGGCGCGACGGCGAATGCGATCTCGCGGCGCGTGCCGACCGTGCCGTCGAACGGCGAGCGGCACGCGCCGCGCGAGTACTCGCGATGCAGGAAGCCGGCGAGGTGCGCGCGGCGGCGCTTCTCGTCCGCGGCGTGCGCAGCCTGCGCCTGCGCCGGCGTCATCGACACCTCCGAATCCTCGTCCCACAGCAGCGCGCGCGCGTAGCGGACCGATGCGGTTCCGTCGGCCAGCGAATGGTGGATCCGCCAGATCAGCGCGCTGCCGCCGCCTGCCATCGCGACGACGTCGATCCGCCACAACGGGCGCGAGCGATCGAGCCGCTGCTCGAACAGCTCCGCGACGAGCGCGAGCAGGCCGGCGTGGTCGAGCGGCCGCTCGGCGTCCGCCGCAACCACGTGGTGGGCGACATCGAAGTCGGGGTCCGGCACCCAGCCGGGCGCCTGCGCGGTGCCACCGAGCCGGCGAGTCAGCGCAGGCGCCATCGCGATCCGCTCGGCGACCCGCGCACGCAGGCTCGCGACGTCGAGCTCGGAGCCGGCGCTCTCGGCGAGCCGCACGACCTTGCACGTGTGGCCGGCGATCGTGCGGCACTCCAGGTCGAGGATCGCGCGATCCTCGCTGCCGAGTGCTACGAAGTCCTCCATCCCGCCGACATTCTGGCCTATGCTGCGGCCGCCGTGAAGACGCCGATCGACAGACGGACGAACGTGCGCGAGCGCAGCGCAGAGGAGCAGGGCGCGATGACGAGCGCTGCGATCGGCGAGGCGCTCGCCGCGAAGCGGCGCGCTCCCGAGGACGTGCTCGCGCACGTCGAGAACGAGATGGACGTGATCGTCGGCCTCGCCAACGCCGAGCCGGTCGCAGACGATCGACGCGATCGAGGCCGCCGCCGATCGGCTGCAGCGGCGTGCGCCTGCACCAGATGATGCCGATGCGCCCGCGCCGCTACATCGAGGGCGAGCTGCCCGGGCCTGCGCCACGTCGGCTGGTTTCTCTCGCCGCACAGCCGCGCCGCCTTCCAGCGCGGCGCCTGCGATCTCGTGCCGAACTCGTTCAGCGACGTGCCGCGGCTGATGCGCCAGACGCTCTCGCCGCGGCTGGTGCTGAGCGCCGTCTCGCCGCCCGACCGCCACGGCTACTTCTCACTCGGCGCGCACGCCGAGTACACGGCCGCGTTCATCGGCGAGGTGCCGTTCTTCGTCGAGGTCAACCCGCAGCATGCCGCGCACGTTCGGCGGCAACCAGCTGCATGTCTCCGACGTGCTCGGCTGGTGCGAAGCCGACACGCCGCTGGTCGAGCTGCCGCCGCCGGTCGCGAGCGAGCGCGACGAGCGGATCGCCGCGTTCGTCGCCGAGCGGATCCCGGACGGCGCGACGCTGCAGGCCGGCATCGGCGCGGCGCCCGACCTCGTGCTCGGGATGCTGAAGGAACATCGCGAGCTCGGCGTGCACACCGAGCTGCTCGGCGACGGCTTCGTCGAGCTGGTCGAGTGCGGCGCGCTGACGGGCACGCGCAAGCGCACGCATCGCAACAAGATCGTGACGACCTCCGCGCTCGGCTCGGCGCGGCTGTACGAGTTCATCGCCGACAACGCCGGCGTCGAGTTCCATCCGGTCGACTACACCAACGACCCGAACGTGATCGCGCGCGAGCCGCAGATGACGGCGATCAACGCGCTGCGCTAGCCGGACGGCACGATCCGGTAGACCGGTCCGTCGAGCGAGGTCAGGTAGAGATGTCCTGCGGCGTCCTGTCCCGAACGAGGACGTCGCGCTGACCCGAAGGCCCGTCGCCTTCGGAGCGCCGGCGCGGCCTCCTGACAGCGCGACCGACTCGATCTGCGGGCGGCAGTAGTCGCCGAACAGGTAGCGGCCATAGAGGCTCGGCAGCGTACGGTCGCGCACGACGTAGCCGCCGATGATCGCGCAGTAGCCGTCGCTGTGACGGGCGACGAGCACCGGGAAGACGGCGTGCGGCGCGCTTCCGGGCTTGTTGCGGCGGTCGCCCTCCCAGATGCTCCAGCCGTAGTTGGCGCCGGCGCCGCTGCCGGCCGCGGCGAAGTCGATCTCCTCCTGCTGGTCCTGGCCGACGTCGCCGACGAGCAGATCGCCGGTCGCGCGATCGAACGAGAAGCGCCACGGGTTGCGAAGCCCATACGCCCAGATCTCGGCGCGCTTGTCGCGCTGAGAGGCGAACGGGTTGCCGCTGGGGATCGTGTAGCCGCCGGCGGCGGTCGGCGCGATCCGCAGGATCTTGCCGAGCAACGTGTCGGTGTTCTGGCCGTTGCCTTCCGGATCGTCCTCGCTGCCACCGTCGCCGACGCCGATGTAGAGGTCGCCTTCGGGCCCGAACGCGAGCTGGCCGCCGTTGTGGTTGTCGTTCGTCTGATGCCCGATCGTCAAGCAGCGTGTGGGCGCTGGCCGGATCGGCCAAGTTCGGATTGCCGGCCGAGCGGTGGAACTGGACGATCTCGATGTCGCCGCGCCTACTCGTGAAGTCGACGTAGAACAGGCCGCTTTTGGCGTAGTCGGCCGGGAAGGCCAGACCGAGCAGGCCCTGCTCGTCGAAGCCCGTCGTGATCTGAGCGCTGACGTCGAGGAACGGCGCTGCCTGCTCGTGGCCGTTCAGCAGCAGCATCACCTGCCCGGTGCGCTGGACGACGTAGATTCGACTGCGATCGCCGGGCGCGGCGGTGAGGTAGAGCGGCTGTTCGAAGTTGCCGATCCGCTGCAGCCGCACGCCGCGGGAGGCGCGAGCGGCGCTCGTCGCCGTCGTGGCGTCGCGCGCGGCGCTTGACGTGCTCACGCTGACCGCGACCGAGTGCTCCGCCGCACTCGAGCCGCAGGCCGCCGGTGAAAGGGCGAGGCCCAGCGCTAGAGCCGGGACGGCGATCCGGGCACGAAGCTTCATCGCTTGCATCCTCGCAGCATCGAGGCTGCCGATCTTCGGTTCGGCAAGGCCCCTGCGTGGCGGCCGATCGGACGCCAGCCAGTCACTCGAGCGCTTCGGCGACGAGCCGGTGATACTGCTCGCCGTCGAGCAGGAACGAGTCGTGCCCCCACGGCGAGGAGACCTCGACGTGGCGCGCCGCGACGCCGCCGGCCTGCAGCCGCTCGACGATGTAGCGCGAGTGCTCGCTGCCGAAGCGCCAGTCGCTGTCGAAGGAGATCGCGAGGAAGCTCGTCTCGACCGGCGCCAGCTCGAGCCGCGGATCGGCGAACGGCTCGAAGTAGTCCATCGACTCGCGTCGAGATAGAGGTAGCTGAGCGCGTCGAAGCGCTCGACGAAGATCTCGCCCTGGTGCTCGAGGTAGTGCTCGACCTCGAAGTCGATCGTCCATCGTCATCGGCGCGCCGGCGCCGGCGCGCCGCGCGCGGTCGAACTTGCGCCGCATCGACTCCTCGGAGAGGTAGGTGACGTGGCCGAGCTTGCGCGCCAGCGCGAGGCCGCGACTCGGCCGGCGCGCGCCGTCGAGGTAGTCGCCGCGCTGGAAGTCGGGATCCTCGGTGATCGCCGAGCGGGCGATCGCGCTGAGCGCGATGTTCTGCGCGCTCAGCCGTGCGCTCGCACAGACGAGGATCGCGCGCTCGAGCTCGCGCGGGCGGTCGAGCGCCCACTGCAGCGCCTGCATGCCGCCGAGCGATCCACCGACCGCCGCATGCAGACGCGAGATGCCAAGGCGCTCGAGCAGCGCGCGGTGCACGGTGATCAGGTCGCGAACCGTGAACAGCGGGAAGCGCAGGCCGTAGGCGCGCCCGCTGCGCGGATCGACGCTCGCCGGCCCGGTGCTGCCGGCGCAGCCGCCCAGCAGGTTCGGGCAGATCACGAAGTAGCGCTCGGTGTCGAGCGGCTTGCCGGGACCGATCAGCGTGTCCCACCAGCCGCGGCGCTGCGGGTCGCCGTGGTGACCGGCGGCGTGCGCGTCGCCGCTCAGCGCGTGGCAGACGAACACGGCGTTGCCCGCGTCGCGCGTCGAGCGTGCCGTAGGTCTCGTAGGCGACCTCGACCGGCGCGAGCGTCGCACCGGAGCTGAGCTCGAGCGGGTCGTCCTCGTCGAACAGGACGACCCGCTGCGGTCTCGACGCGGCCGATGCCGCCCGAGCTCATGCCGCGACGAGCGATCCGCTGGCGGCGAGCGCCTGGTCGAGGTCCTCGATGATGTCGTCGATGTTCTCGATGCCGACCGACAGACGGACGGTCTCCTGCGTGACGCCGGCCGAAGCCAGCTCGTCCTCGTTCAGCTGCGAGTGCGTCGTCGAGGCGTTGTGGATCGCCAGCGACTTCGCGTCGCCGATGTTCGCGAGGTGGCTGAACAGCTTCAGGCTCTCGATGAACGTCTTGCCGGCCGCCGCGCCGCCGCGCACGCCGAAGCGTGACGAGCGCGCCGTAGCCGCCGCGCAGCACGCGGTCGGCGACCTCGTGGTAGGGGCTCGACGGCAGGCCCGGGTAGTACGACCCACTCGACGGCCTCGTGCCGTGCGAGGTGCTCGGCGACCGCCAGGCCGTTCTGCGTAGTGGCGCTCCATCCGCAGCGGCAGCGTCTCGATCCCCTGCAGGAACAGGAACGCGTTGAACGGCGACAGCGCCGCGCCGGTGTTGCGCAGCAGCACCGTGCGCGCGCGGCCGATGTAGGCGGCCGGCCCGAGCGCGTCGCTCCAGACGACGCCGTGGTAGGACGGGTCGGGCTGCGTCAGGCCGGGGAAGCGCTCGCCGTGCGCGACCCAGTCGAAGCGAGCCGGCGTCGACGATCGCGCCGCCGATCGACGTTCCGTGACCGCCGATGAACTTGGTCAGCGAGTGCACGGCGATGTCGGCGCCCTGATCGAAGATCCGCGCGCCGACCGGCGTCGGCACGGTGTTGTCGAGGATCAGGGGCAGGCCGGCCGCGTGTGCCGCCTCGGCCCACGCCGGGACGTCGAGCACGTTCAGCCGCGGGTTGCCGATCGTCTCGCCGAACACCAGCCGCGTCTTCTCGTCGGCCAGGCGGGCGACGGCGCCCGGGTCGTCGGCGTCGGCCCAGCGGACCTCGATGCCGTACTGCGGCAGCGTGTGCGCGAACAGGTTGTACGTGCCGCCGTAGAGCTGCGAGACGGAGATGATGTTGTCGCCGGCGCGGCAGACGTTCAGCACCGAGTAGGTGACCGCCGCCTGGCCCGAGGCGGTGACGAGCGCGCCGACGCCGCCCTCGAGCGCGGCGAGGCGCTCCTCGAGCACGTCCCACGTCGGGTTCATGATCCGCGTGTAGATGTTGCCGGGCACCGCGAGCGCGAACAGGTCGGCGGCGTGCTGCGTGTCGTCGAAGACGAATGACGTCGTCTGGTAGATCGGCACGGCGCGCGCTTTGGTCGCGCTGTCGGGCTCCTGACCGCCGTGCAGCGCGATCGTCTCAGGTCGGAGGGCGTCGCTCACTTTTGGAACTCCTCAGGATCGGGTTCTCGCGGCTAATTCCGTTTTCTTAGGTTGCCTTTATGCGGTTTATACCGCGTCGAGCGCGGCGCCGGCACGGCTGAGCGGCCCGGCGACACGTGAACGTCGCCGGGCCGCTGCACTCAGCGGTTTGCCTGCGCGAGCCGCCTCAGCGCCCGCGCCGCGATTTCGCGTGCCGGCTGGCGTAGCCGCGGCCGCTGGAGCCACCGCGGCCACCTTGCTGACCGTGGTGCGCGCGGCGTACCGCCGTAGCCGGAGCTGGCACCCTGGCCACCGCCGTTTCCGCCGCCCTTGCCACCGCCGTTCCAGCCGCCTGGGCCTCCGCCCTGGCCACCGCCGCTGGACGGGTTCCACGGCTGCAGGTAGGCGCGGTAGGAGTTGACGCCGGTCGGGAACTCGGCGTTGAACAGCAGGTCGCCGGCCGTGTCGTACTCGGAGAAGTACGGCAACGAGCCCCAGCCGACGACCAGGTTGCCGTCGGCGGTCGTCTGTCCATTGCCCTGCGACGGCGCGGTCAGCGCGTCCGGCTGGTTGTAGGACTGCAGCAGCGTCGCCGTGTGCGCTTGCGGGTTGAGCTTGAAGCGCACGACGCGGCTGAGGCCGAACTCGGCCGTCGAGCCGACGCCGGTGTTCGCGGCTCCAGCCGACTCGTTGTCGAACACCGTGTAGACGCCGTTGCCGAGCGCCTCCGGGTCGTGCTGCCAGGCGAAGATGTCGCCTGCGTTGTTGAGCGACTGGCCGGGAGCGGCCTGCAGCGTGAAGCTGCTCGCCTTGCCGCCGAGCTGCCAGATGATGTTGCCGCTGTGGCGGTCGACCTTGTAGGTCGTCCACGTGTCGCGCGCATCGATCAGCAGGTTGCCGTCGGTGTCGAGGTGCACGGCGTTGATGTGGAACCAGTCCCACGGGTCGCTCGCCGAGGCCGGCAGCGGCTGCTCGCTCTGCGAGTAGGGCACGTGGTCGGCGCTGTTCCACTGGAACAGGACCTTGCCGGTCGGAATGTCGATCTCCTGCACGACGCCGTCGATCACCGTCTGGTCGGCCGGGCCGCCGATCGAGGTGAGGTCGGCCGTCGCGGTCGTGTAGGCGAGGATCAGCGCCGTGTTCTGCGGCGTGATCAGGAACTCGTGCCCGTCGGCGCTGAGCCCGTTGCCCGCGTTGACGGTCGCGATCTGCTTGTACTGGCTGTTGTAGATGTAGTCGGTGCCTTTGGCGAGGCCGCCGAAGCCCGGTGCCCTGCCACCAGGTCAGCACCGGCTGGCCGTGGTAGGTCTGCGTGCGGAAGTCGGAGGCCTCCTGGCCGGCGGGCACGGCCTGGAACCAGACGACGTTGCCGTTCTGGTCGAGGATCTCAGGGCCGTTGCCGTAGGTCGTGGGGTCGCCGAACGGCGAGATGAAGAAGTCGCCGTGACCGACGTTGCCGTGCGTGAGGATCGTCACGGGCGGCGGCGCGGTCGGGGTCGGCGACGGCCGAGCTGGCGAGCGACGCCGTCGCAGCCAGCGCTGCGACGAACGCGGCGATCGTCGCGGCGCTCGATCGACGCCATCGCCGCGCTGCTCTGCGCGGCTCGTTCGAGGTGGGGATCTCGGACATTGGCTCTGATTCCTTTCGTGGAGATGCTTGCGGTTTGGTGGCGCGGAGACCAGCTCGGGCCGGTCCGCGAGACCACGCTAGCGTGAATCACCATAATTTCAACTGTCTTTGTGATGATTATGAGAAGAGCCACTCTCCAGTCGGTGAGGCGACGGGCCGTCGCGCCTGCCGTGAGCTCGCCTCAGCTCAGCCGAAGCACGCGCTGGGGCTTGGCGACGCCGCGGACCGTCTGGCTCTCCCACGTGCCGCTCGGCGGCGGATCGGGGACTGCTGCGGCGCCGACCAGCACCTCGCCGGCGCGAGCGGCCTCGGCGAGTCTCGCTGCCAGGTTCACCGGCGGCCCGAAGTAGTCGCCGGCCCGCGTCGTGACCCTGCCGAAGTCGATTCCGGCAGCCGCCTGCAGCGGAGTGCGGCGTCCGAGCTCCTCGACCAGCTGACCAACCGCCTCGATCGTCTCGGCTCGGCTGGGCCCGACCAGCAGGACGCCGTCGCCGAGGTGCTTGGACACGACCACGTCGTAGCGGCGAGCGATCTCGCGCGAGGTGAAGAAGACGCCATCGACGAGCGCGCGGATCTCGTCACGGGAGCCGGCCAGCATGAAGTCGGTCGAGCCGCACAGATCGACGAACGACACGGCCAGCTCGATCTGCGCGCGATCGTCGACGCTTGCAGGGAGCGCTTGCACGGCCGATTCGAGCTGCTCGGCGTGAAGCGCCTCGAACGCCGGCCCGGTCAGCGGCATCAACTCGTCGAGACGGCGCCGCGCCCACTCGCCGCGTTGCTCAGCGGGAACCTTCGCCATCTGGCGCGCGATCACGTGCGTCTCGGCTGCGACGATCCGCGCGACCGCCCGCGCGTAGGCCTGCGCCAGACCGACGACGTCCGCTTCGCTCAAGCCGAGAGCGAGCGCCTGGGCGACCAGTGGCGAGGAGAGCAGGCGGGCACGCTCCTCGGAAGCAGGCCCTGCCGGCGGATCGGCGGGCGGCATGACCATCTCGCGATGATAGTTCCAGCCAGCAGCAGCCTCTGGCGCAGCAGTTCTGTAGCGTGCCGCGCGTGTGAGCTCTCGTCGCTCGTCGCCAACGGCACACGATGGCTGCGTCTGAGCCTCTCGACAAGCGCGCGACGACAGGCGCACGAAGCGCCTGGACGGTTGATCGCAGCCTACGGCCTGGTCTGCGCCGCGAGCCAGCTGCTGTGGCTGACATACGCTGCGATCACGACCGAGTCCGCGCACCACTACGGCGTGTCGGTCGGCGCGATCGGCTGGCTCTCGGAGATCTTTCCGCTGCTCTACGTCGTCCTCGCGATCCCGGCGGGCATGCTGCTCGACCGCTGGTTTCGCCCCTCGCTGCTGGCGGGAGCCGCGCTGGTCGCACTCGGCGGCGTCGCGCGCCTGGGCGGGCAGACGTTCGCCTGGGCGCTGACGGGACAGGCGATCGTCGCGGTCGCGCAGCCGGTCGTGCTCAGCGCCGTCGGCAAGCTCGCCAGCGAGTACCTGCCGGCGCACGAACGCGCCAACGGGATCGCGCTGGGCTCGGCGGGCAACTTCGTCGGGATGGTGCTCGCGCTGGTGCTCGGCCCGACGATCGGTGCGCACGGCAACATCGAACGGCTGCTGCTGATCGAGGCGCTGATCGGCGTGCTCTCCGCGCTCTGGCTTGCGACTCGCGCTTCGCCGAGGCGGACGCGACAGCAGCGAGCACGTGGCGATCGAAGGCGGCGCCGCGCGCTCGCTGTGGGCGATCGGCGCGATGCGCACGATGCTGGGCCTGGTCTTCGTCGGCTTCGGCGTGTTCGTCGCGCTCGCCACCTGGCTGCAGCAGCTGCTGCAGCCGGCCGGCGTCTCCGAAGGGCTCGCCGGTGCGCTGCTGGTCGGCATGATCCTCGCCGGCATCATCGGCTGCGCCGTACTGCCGCCGATCGTCGAGCGCCGCGGTGCCGAGCGCCACTTCATGTTCACGGCCGGGCTCGTCGCCTGTGCCGGCTGTGTGCTGCTCGGCGTCGCAAACGCGATGCCGGCGCGCTGGCTGGCGATGATCGCCATGGGTGCCGTGCTGCTGCCGGCCCTTCCGGTGATCCTCACGAGTGCCGAGAAGCTCGCGGGCCCGGCGTCCGGAACAGCAGGCGCGATCGTCTGGATGGCCGGCAACCTCGGCGGCCTGGTCGTTGCGCTGATCGTCCAAGCGCTCGTGCACGCGCCGCTCGCAGCGTTCCTCGTGATGGCCGCCGTCGCGGTGTTGGCGGCGCCGCTGGCGCTGAGGCTCGCCGCGCCCTATCGCGTGAACCGAAGGTAGGCGCTCGGCTAGGACGCCGACTCGGCGACCTTCAGCGCCTTGCCTTGGTCGAGGTACGCGCGCAGGCGCCAGATCAGGCCCTCGCGCAGCTCCCACACAGCGCCGACCGGCGAGTTCACCGGAACACTGCCACTCCGCCCGCGGCCCTCGAGGTGGCCGAGGACGACGACGACATCACCGAGGTCGCGGTACTCCTCTGCGACGAACACGAACGAATCCCACGCCACGTTCAGCCTGGCGAAGTAGGTCGCGACGCCCTCGTGCCCGCAGAAGACCTCGCCCTCGATCGCGCCCAGCCCGGTCGTCCATTCGATATCCGGCGTCGTCAGATCCGCAAAGGCGTCTGCGTCGCCGTCGCTGAAGGCCTCCAACGCCCGGCGAACGACTGCGACGTTGTCCTGTGACATCGCTCTACTGCTCCAGGCCCGGCTCGGTCATCTCAACCGCGAAAGACTACGCGCGAGAGGACGCCTCACCGGCTGCTGTTGCCACCTGACAGGCCGCCACGACAAGCGTCGCGACGGCGAGTCAAGCGAGAGGGACTATGAGAAGGAGCAAACTCGTACCGCCCCCGACCTTCGAACAGCGCAGAGCACACCTGTAAACGGCCACGAGCACCCTACGATCCTCGTCCTCCAGCCATCCATGTGAAGACCCTGTAACGGTACCTCTGGCTTAGGCTGTTGTCAAGATCGATTCACTGGACCGAACGGACGCAGACGACGCGCGTGTCGACGCCTCAGCTACCTCGAGCGCGCCGGAAGTGAAACTCGCGAAACGCTACGGCGTGGCTCTCGGCGACCGGCGGCTGGATCGGGGCTGAGCGGTCAGTTCGACCGCGTCGGGCTGCCGCCTCGTGGTGGCAGAGCTCGTGTGAGTGACTGAGCTATAAGCGCGAGAAGCCGCCCGCGACCGCTCCTGTCCCGAGTCGCGCGGGCGGCCCCTCGTGTGCGTCTCGAGACGTTGGAGATGGTCTTCCGGGACGCCAGCGGAAGTCTTCCGTTGACCGGCGCGATTCGCCACTGGACTTTCGTCTAGATTGAAGACGCAGCGACGATCTAACGCCGAACCGGGCGGCAGGATGCGCAGACCACTACCGATAGTCCGTCGCGCTCGTCGCTCTCCTCGCGGCGGTCGCGTGCCCTCCGCTTCCGCCAGCCGAAGCTGCGGCACGTTGCCGGGAGGCCCCGCGCCGCGCCGCGTCACGATCCTTCGCGGGCCTGTTTCTTGCGCGCAGGCGCGCGCGGCAGCCAAGGACTATGTCGCGGGACGCGGCGTGTTCCATGGCCCGGCGAGCGGACCGCGCGCTGCTCAATACGTGACGCTCTCAGGCGGCTGGCGCTGCTCGGTGATCGAGCAGGGTGGGGCGGCCTGTGTGCGCGGCGGATCGCGGCGGGATCCGCACGAACAGATCGCGTTCATCTTGGATTAGCGCGCGCTGCGGCGGCGGCCGTCAGTTCGGTCGAGGTCGCCCCGAGCGACGGAGCGCGAACCCAAGTTGAACGTCAGCGACGATGCATACGCCTGCGAGCAACGCACAGAGCCCGTGCGTCACGCCTTGAGTCTCAGCCGACAGGACGACGCCCAACTCCGCGAGCACAGCCAACAGCAAGAACGTCCGCCAAGTGGCGGGAAGCTTCTCTGACACGATCGCAGACTACCCGGGTTCGGCGGGGCGTAACCATCCGATCCTGGACGGCGAAGCGAAGCTGGTGTCGACCGGCCTACTCGAAGTCGAGCTCCGTTCCGCTGAACGCGCCTTTCCTGATCGGCTTGACGACCCCGCGCTTTCCCTGCGGGATGCCGCATGTCGCTGCATTGGTGTAGCTCTCTGAGACGCCGCCCGAGAGCGCCAGCGGCGAGTAGGGCCCACTTTCGAGTTGACCTGACAGCGTGATTTCTGCCGCTTCGCTCAGCGGCATCTGGAGCGTCCCCTTGGAGGCTTTCGCTTTCGGCGTCCACGCGAACTTGACGGCGCCGCCTGCAGGTTCGCCCGCCGCGCTCAGCGCCGAACAGGCGACCGGCCCGGCCGTTTTCAGCGTCGCGACGTACTTCGTCGCCGTGAACGGCCGGCCGGCGCAGCCGGTCAGCGTCCCTTTGATCTTGATCGTCTGAACCGCCGGCGTGCCTGTCAGGCCCGGTGAGAGCGTGATCTGCCCGTTGTCGGCCGTGCACGACGCCGCCGGCGCGGCGTAGCCGATGACGATCTGCTGAGCGAGTCCTGCGCCCGACCCCACTGTGCCGGTCGCGCTCGCTGCGATGAAGCTCGAACCGGCGCCGCCGCCACCACTGAGGAAGAAGCCGCCCCCGCCGCCGAAGTATCCACCGCCGCCACCGCCTGCGAGCGAGCCCTTGCCACCCGTGCCTCTGCTTCCGGCTTCGCCGGCGAAGACCACGATGCCACCTGCGCCTCCTGCCGAAAGCGTGCCGCCCTTACCGGCGCCTTCGCCTTCGCCGTCACCGCCGACGAACCCCTGGGCACTGCCGCCGCGGCCCGACCCACCGCCGCCACCGCCGCCACCGGCCACGACCAACGGCGCGGAGGTTCCGATGAGAAGTTCCGATCCGCCTCCGCCGTCGCCGTTCGTCGAGTAGTCAGCTTCAGAGCCTGTCGGCCCGATGCTTCCTTCCCCACCCCCACCGAAGCGAACCGACAGGTCTTCCCCCGCCGAGACGTCGAGCGTAGCCAGCACCCTCGCGCCAGAGCCGCCGTTGCCGAGGGCAGCTTCGCCGTAGCATTCACGCGGGATTTCTTCGCCTTCGGACGGTTCTCCGGGTTCCGCTTTTATCACTTCTTCGGGCCCGGCTTCTTTGCTGTGGCAGTAGTGCTCGTACGCCTGTCCGCCCTGGCCGCCGACCGCTTCCACCTCGATCGCATGCACGCCGGCTGGGACTTCAAAGACCTGCCCTGAGTCGGCCGGCGTGAACGTCCTCGTTTCAGCTGAAGCTGTCGCGCTGAACGCGAACATTCCGAGGAGCGCCGACACCACCAGTGTCGCCCACCGAACAAGACCAGCCTTGGACCTCACCGGGACTCCCTCCCCTAATGCTTCAACACCCGGCCCCCGAGCCGGTAAGCACTCAAGCGCGAGCGTATCAAGCGGCACAATCAAACGTTGAGCAGGAGCCCGTGACCGCATGAGCCTCGAAAGGCCTCGCTCCGTCACTCTCGCCCAAGCGACCTATGAAGGGGCCACCAGCTCACCGCTCGCGAGCGTGGCTGTCTCACGCGTTGGTGCGGGCTCCCGCGCGAGCTGTGGGGCAAGTGTGAGAAAGCTCGCCACGAGCTGCGGGTCGAAGTGCGTCCCGCTGCCGTTGCGGATCTCCGCGAGCGTCTGCTCGAGCGTCCAAGCCTCCTTGTAGGAGCGTTTCGCGAGCAGCGCATCGTAGACATCGACGATCGCGCAGATGCGAGCGGAGATCGGGATCTCCTCGCCTTTCAAACCGGCCGGGTAGCCGGCACCGTCCCAGCGCTCGTGGTGGGACATCGCGATGTCGCGCGCCATCTGAACCAGTGGGTTGGAAGAGTCGGCGAGAATCTGCGCGCCGGTCGTCGTGTGCGCCTTGATCACCTCCCACTCCTGCGGATCGAGCTTTCCGGGCTTGAGCAGGATGTTGTCGGGAATGCCGATCTTGCCGATGTCGTGCATCGCGCTCGCGTGGCGGAGGACCTCGGCTTGCTCCTCACTCCAGCCGATCTGAAGGGCCAGTTGCTGAGAGAGCCTGCCGATCCGCTGGATGTGCTCGCCTGTCTCGGTGTCGCGCGTGTCGACGGCCTGGGCGAGGCGCTGGATCAGCTCAAGTTGGCTGGCTCGCAACTGAGCGGCAAAGACGTTTCGTTCGATGAAGGCTCCAACGTAGTTGGCGGCCACCGTGCCGATCGCCGCGAGGGCCCATGCGGCCAACGGATAGGTGAGGACGAGCACCGTGCCGGCTTCGAACGCGACCTGGGCGATCAGCACATATCCGAGCGCGACGGCGGCGGCGATCAACAGCGAGGTGAGGACCCGAAACCGCAGCGATGCCAGCGGCGCGAGCAGGGCGCCCAGCACGATCGCGATCAGCGCAAGCCATCCGGGTGCGGGCTGAAGCGGATTGCCGTGTAGCGCCGTCCAGATCGCGTTCGCTTGGATCTCCGGTCCTGCCATCGGGCTGGCGGACGTGGTCGAGGTCTGATGAACGTCCTGGAGCGTCGCCGAGGTCGCACCGACGACGACGATCTTGCCCCGGAAGACCCGTGGCTTGACGCGACCTTCGAGCACATCGGCGTAGGAGACGGTCTTGATCGTTCCCGGCGGGCCGCGAAAGTCGATCAGCGCACGATCGTCGGAGAAGCCTGACCGCTGGACGGTGGCGCCGGCCGCCTCGAGTCGCTGCGACGGCGAAGCTTTTGAGGCCAAGCGCCGAGTAGGGGTAGCGGCGAATGATCCCGCCTGATTCGGCGGGCAGATTCGCGGCGGCCGCGACGGCGTGGGCCTGTTTGAGCGCTTCTTCTCCTCCAAGCACGTCGGTCTGGCCCGAGGCGTTCACTTCAGTCGTCGCAAGCACGACAGGTGCCTTCGACCGAGCGATCGATTCGTAGAGCGCCAGGTCGTCACGCCTGTCGGTCGGCTCGGTGAACTGCACGTCATAGGCGATCGCGCGCGCTCCATCGGCGGCCAGGCGATCGATCACCGCAGCGTGCAGCCTGCGCGGGAACGGCCACTGGCGGCGCAGATCGGAGAACGTCTTGTCGTCGATCGCGACGACGACGACTTCCGGCGGCTTTCGACGGCGAGCGCGCCGCGAAGCGCATGTCGATCGTGTCGCTCTCCAGGCGAGGCCAGGCATCGGCCAGGTAGGAGCCGACTCCGACCGCCAGCGCGACGAACGCGGCGAGCATCACCGCGACGGTCTTCGGGCTCAGGCTCGGCCGCTTCAAGCTTCAGCGCTCGCCGTGCTCAGCGCGATGCCAGGTAGCTGTGTCCCGAGCGGACGAGCACCGTGCGGTGGCGATGCAGATCGCGGACGCTGACGAGCCCCTGCTTGACGACCGTGAGCGTTCCGTCGCAGCGATTGATCGTCTCCCAATAGGTGCCGCGGACGGTGGCGACGCTGTTCTGACCGCGGGTGCTGTACTGACCGTGATTGTCCTTGGCCCACAGGGCCGGCTGACGAACCGGAGCGCGCTGCCCTTGCAGCTGACCTGCCGGCATGCCGAGACGCGCAGCCGCGCGGAGGCGGAAGCGTGAACGTCGTCATGCCCCTGCCGGGGCTCTGTCCTACAGCGAAGGATCCGTGCCAGAGCGTGGCGCTTTGAAGCTTGCCTTGGCGCGTTGACGGCGGTCGTCAGTTCGACGACGCCGTTCTGCGCGTCGATCACCGAGCCGATCGGGATGTTCTGAGCCGGGCCGAGCGGCACGAGGCCGGCGCTGCCCGGCAGTCGAATCAGGACGGCGCCCGAGATCGTTCCGGCGACGGCCGTGTGTCCGAGCAAGGGCGGAGCGATAGACGGCGGGGTCAGCGCACGAAGATCGGGCGGGCCGGTGACGTCGGGATCGCAGCGACGCTCGCGGGAGTGACGGGGCTCTGCGTCGTGAAGGTCGCATCGGCGCCGTAGGTGGTGCCCGACGCGCAGCCTTCACAGTCGCTGGCAACGATGCGGTAGTGGTAGGTCGCGCCCGGCGTCAGGCCGCTCAGCGCCTGAGCTCAGCGGGTGTTCCGAGCTGTCAGAGCCGACGATGCTCTCGACGGCGGGAATCTGATTTCCGTATGAGGTGCTCGTGCCCCAATCGAAGTGGTAGGTCGTCAGCGGCGCCTTGAGGGTTTGCCGTTCCGGTCAGCGTCGCGGCGCTCTGTCCGACAGCCTGCGCCGAGCCCGTGACCGCAAGCGGCGCCGGCGCGGTCGTGAACGTGAGGTCCGGTCCATAGGTGGTGCCTTCCGCGCAACCGCCGCAGTTGCTCGCGACGACCCTGAAGTGGTAGCTCGTGTCGGGGCTGAGCCCGGAGAGGCTCTGTTCAACGGCATGTTCGGCTGCTGTCCGAGCCGACGCTCGCGTCGACCAGAGGCGTTTGCGTTGCCGTAGGCAGTGCTCGTGCCCCAGTCGAAGTGGTAGGTCGTGGCCTGGTCGTTCGGATCGATCGCGCCGTGCAGCGTGCCACTCGTCAGCGTTGTGCCGGTTGCGGGCAGGGTGCTTGCCGTAGGCGCCGTCGCCGTGGTGAAGGTCTGGTCGCTGCCGTACGTGGTGCCGCTGGCGTTCGTCGCGACCGCGCGGAAGTGATAGACGCTCGATGGCGCCAGACGCGCTCACGTTCGAGGAGACGATCGCCGCCGAGGCGCCGCTGCCGGCCGACGCGGGCGATGTCTGCGAGCCGTATTCGGAAGTCGGCCCGTACTGGAAGAAGTATTCCGTCGGCCTGCGAGTTCGCGCCGACCGGAGCTGCCAGGGTCGCTGCGCTCTCGGCAACGTTCGAGGATGTCGGCGCGCCCACGCTCGGCGCGATCGTCAGCGTTCCGATCTTCCCTCCGTTGCCATCTCCGTGAACCAGACGTTTCCGTTCGGCCCGGCGGTGATCCCCTCAGGCTGGCTGTTGCTGGTCGGGGTCGCCGTCTGCGAGATCACTCCCGCAGTCGTGATCTTGCCGATCTCGCCGGGGTTGTTGAACTCGGTGAAGTAGAGGTTGCCGTCGTCGCCGGCGGTGATGCCTTCGGGCCTGATGTTCGCCGGTAGCCCGGTTTCGTACTGCGTGATCGCGCCCGCCGTCGTGATCCGGCCGATGCGGCCGGGGTTCGCTTCCTCGGTGAACCAGAGGTTGCCGTTGGGGCCGGCGGTGATGTTCTGCGGCTTGCTGTTGGCGGTCAGCCCGGTCGAGAACTCGGTGATCGTGCCTTCCGGCGTGATCCGGCCGATCTTCGCCGGGTTGGCCGTCTCGGTGAACCAGATGTTCCCGTCCGCTCCTGCGGCGATGCCCTGGGGCTTGCTGTTCACGCTGAGGCCGCTCGTGAACTCCGTGATCGTTCCGGTCGGCGTGATCCGGCCGATCCCGCCCTGACTGGAGGAGATCGTGAACCAGAGGTTGCCGTCGCGGCCGGCAGTTATCTGAGCCGGTTTGGCGGAGGTGAGGAGACCACTGGGGACCGAGAACTGGGTGATCGTCCCGCGAGGGCGTGATCCGGCCGATCTTTTCCTGCGCGGGCTCGGTGAACCACAGGTTCCCGTCGGGACCTAGCGTGATGCCTTCGGTAGGCCCGCTCAGCCCACTCGTGAATTCGGTGACAGTCCCCGAGGGCGTGATCCGCCCGACTGCGCCGGAACCGGTGCTCTCGGCGAACCAGAGGTTGCCATCGGGGCCAGCGGTGATCGCGAACGGGCCACGGCCGCTGGTAAGGAGCGGGAACTCGGTCATCGACGGTGTCGCTTGTGCCGGACCTGCCTCGCAGAGCAGGCTGATCGCAAGGAGAGCCGCGACGAGCAGGGGTCGCCGAGAAAATCGCATTGCCCTCGTATCGGTCGTTTCTCCTCGCCGCCTTAGTGCGCGCCGGATCGCGACAGGACACCGCGCCGCCCGTCGGGCGCGTTTCTCCAGAGCCGACGCGGGGACTCGAACCCCGGACCCCTTCATTACGAGTGAAGTGCTCTACCAGCTGAGCTACGTCGGCGCGACGTTGCGGGCGCTGCCCGCGGTCAGGATCGTAGCGCGGGGCTGCGGGCGCCGGAGGGCTGGCGAGCCGGCTACCGACTTCGAGACTTCTTCGCCTTCGTCGTCGGCCCGTATCGCTTGCGAGCAAGGCGCACGCAACCAGCACGCCGCTTCTTCGGCTTCTTCGCGCACGCCTTCAGAGCCCTTCGCGAGCTCCTGCGCTCGAGCCACGGACGTCGACTGTTTCGTCGCCCCCGGCTTCGGCGGCGTGGTGTCCGCCGCTTCGGCGGCCTGCTCTTGCTTCAACCTCGCAGCTTCCGCTTCCTGCTCCTGCCTGATCCCAGCGCTGAAGGCCGCTTCTTGTTCCGAGCTCGCCTTTGCAGCCGCCGCGACTTCCTGTGCCCTCGCCTGAGCAGCTTCGTCCGCGGCTCGATCGGTCGCGCCGAGTTCGGCTTCGCGCAGCGCAGCGCCGAGATCGGCGACGCGTGCCGAGCCGTCGATCGCCCACGGTTCTGCGGTTGCGCTGTAGAAGAACCGATCGGCGCCACCGGCAGCGCTCGCGCCGCCACCTGAAATCACCGTCACGTCGACCGACTGGCCGCGCGGGCTCGCTACGAGCGCATTCGGCGGCGCAACCGCCGTGAGCACGGTCGGAGATTCGACTTTGAAGCTGTCGGCGTCAATCGTCCCGAACTTGACCGCAGTCGCATGAGCGAAGTCCGCACCGGTGATCGTGACCACGGTGCCGCCCTGCTGCCGGCCCGGACCGCGGTTCCAGGCCGGTCACGCTCGGCGGCTGGTAGCTGAACCGATCGCCGGCGCTGATCGCGCTCGCACTTCCGGCGACGAGCACCGTGATGTCGACCGTGCCGGTCGTGCCGGCCGGCGCGACGGCCGTCAGCGAGGTGTCCGAGGTGACGCTGAAGCTGCTCGCGCTGTTCTGGCCGAACTTGACCGCAGTCGCGCCCGAGAGGCCGGCGCCGGTGATCGTCACGACCGTGCCGCCTTCCGCCGGCCCCGCTTTGGGAGCGATGCCGGAGACGGCGGGCCCATAGAGGAACTGATCGGCCGCACCGACGCTGCTGGTGCCGCTCGCGTTCGTCACGGTCACAGCGACGTCGCCGGTTCCCGCCGGCGCGGTCGCGGTTATCAGCGTCGGCGATTCAACTTTCACGTTCGTAGCGCTGGTCGCGCCGAACCTGACGGCTGTCGTGCCGGCGAAGTTTTCGCCCGTGATCGCTACAGACGTGCCGCCGGCGGCTGGTCCGCCGGCCGGCGCGAGGCCCGTCACGAACGGGCTCGCCGAGCTGTGCGCGACGTTGAAGGTGAACAGTTCGCTCGCCGTATTCCCGGCGTTGTCGGTGGCCGTCACCGTGACCACGTGCGCTCCGGCGGCAAATTCGCTGCCGTCGATCGTCTGGTCGCGGCTGGCAGTGCAGGGGCCCGGCGAGCACTCGCCCGACGGGCTTCCGATTTCGTGGCCGTCGATCGCGACCGCGATCGACCTCACTCCCGAGCTGACCGTCGAGCCCGAGCCGTCGGTCGCTTCGATCGTGAAGCTGTGAGCGCCTTCTCCGACTTCGTTGCTGCCCGGAAGGCCGGAGATCGCGATGCCGCTTGGCGCGGCGCTGTCGACTTTGATCGTTGCGGCCGGCGCGGCGGCGCTCAGGCCGACCCCGTCTTCGACGCCGGCGTCGATCGCGTGTTCGCCGTCGGTCAGCGTGCCGAGTTCCGAGACGCGACTGAACAGCGGTTCGCTACCCGGCACCTCGCTCGCACAGAAGCTTCCGAGGTCGTGGCACTCCGTGCACTGCACACCCCAGCAGTCCGCAGATTGACGAGCGCTGAAGCCCCACGACGGACTACCGGGCGACTGCAGGGTTTCCGATTTGACGCCGACGCCAGGATCGTAGGCCTGGATGCCGACCCCGTAGTCGCCGGCGTGCGCAAGTGAAACCCACACGCCGGGATGAAGCGCGTTGGTCAAGCCGCCGACGCTGAGCATCGGCGGTATCGAGTGCAGCGCTTGGACCTGCTTCCTGCTCGATTCCGATGCTCGCGCTTTCCAGCAGCGTGTTGACTTCTCCACTTCCCGCTTCGACGGCGTAGGCCTCGAGAAAGGCGGCGTTGTGCGAGTTCGCGCTCGTCACCGGTTCGGGCGAGCAGTCCGCCGGACACACCGACGTTTCGGTTCTCGCCGGAAGCTCGTAGCCGATTTCGGCAGTACCACTCTGCGGCAGCAGCACTTCGTTGCCTTCGACTTCACCGGCTGGATCTTCCAGCCGGACGCCGGCGCGCCGCGAAGCCGCGTTCTGGGTTCGCTCGGTCCCGTTGAAGGCGTATATGTGCGAGAGGCCCTGCGTCTGGTACTCGAGGAACGCGAACTGGCCGGCCGCGAGTTCGTATCCGCCGTCGATGCCACTCTCGCGGCACTTCGGGCTGCAGACGCCGGTGCTGCCGAAGCCTCGCGGAGCATCGGTGTAGAAGCCCCAGTTGCCCTCGAGACCGCCGGCGTTGGTGAAGGTCGTGTCCTCCACGGTCGGATCGACGAGGATCGGATAGCGATATTCGCCGGCGCCTTGCGCGACCGTCAAGCTCACGACGTTCCCGGAAGAGACGTGCATGGTGACCGGCACTGCGGTTCCGGCGGCGTCCTCGGCGCTCGGCGGCAGGACCGATGCGATCTCGGCACCGTCGTCGATCACCTGTGCGGGCCCGCTCCCTTCCTTCGGCTGCGCGAGATGGGCGCCTCCCGGGAGCCCGAGCCGGAAGCGGAGGCGGTCGGGGCTCGCGATCGAGCGCAGCAGCGTGTCCGCCTCGAAGCCGGACGCCGTCGGCTTGACGATCGTGTCCGAGTCGGCCTGCGTGTTCGCATAGAACACGCTCGCGCCCTCCTCGGCGCCTTCCGCGCCCGCGAGCGGCGCGCCGCTTGGACCGATCGGCGTCAGCGCGATCCCGTCCTGCGGCATCGTGACCGCGTCGGAGAGACGCTTTGGAATCCGTACGGACACCGTCGGCGCGGCAGGCGCGTAGAAGCCACCGGAAGCCGCGAGTCGCAGGTCGAGCGGAGCAAACCGATCGTTCGACGTCTCTCGCGCGATCGGCGAAGCTGATTCGACGACGCCACGCTTGCCGCCGGGCAGCGTCAGCTGGGCGGCGTACCGGCTGACGTAGCGAACGATCCGACCGCCTGCCGGCAATCCGCCGATCGCTGCCGAGGGCTGGCCGAGCGCATCGGGGAACGCCTCGAGCGCGACCTCCGAGGCCTGCGCGGTGCCGAGGTCTTTGAACCTCCTCTGCGAGCTTCGCCGCTCGGCCACGACGACCGGGTCCAACGACGCCGCCCGGCGGGCCGCCTCAACCGCTTCGGCTTCGCCGAACAGCGCGCCCGATATCGCGAGCGGCCCGGTGACGGACGACGACCGGTCGCCGCCCTCGGCAGAGCGAGAGCCGGCCGGCGATGCGCCCTCGCGGGCGAACGCGGGCGAGCTCGCGAGCGCCACTACGCAGCAGACGACCGCCGTCGATGCAAGCCAACCCGCGCCGTGCGTGCGGTGCGTAGACCAGCGTATGCCTCTGCCCTCCGAGCGTCTCATCTGCGTTCCTCCTCCTCGCACTTGTCGCGTCCCGCCTCGTGCTCGCCGCCCCTCGCGTCCGGCAGACCGCTTGTGACTCCGTTTCGCCGCTCGTTAGCGGTCCAACACGAGGAGACGGCTCTCGCCGCCTCCTCGTGGTCGCGATCTCCTGACAGCCGGCTAGACCCCGACTGTCATGATCTTGTTTGTCAACAGAGGGACGCTGCCCTCTTCGAGCAGCGCCTTTTTGTAGCCGGTACCGAAGTTCGCTTCGAATTTGGTGGCCACCACTTCGCCACTTTCGTTTTCGTAGCTGCTGTATGCGTCTTCGACCGCTTCGCCGTTGCGAGCGAGCGCAAGGGCGAAGACAGTCCCTTTGGTGCTGACCGGCGTGACCGGAATCACGATCTTGCCCTGCACCCTGTCCAGAGTCGCTTCGCAGTGAATTTCAGTCGTTTCCAGCGCGAGCACCAGTCCGGCCCTTTTTTCCGCTTTCTTGATGTAGTAAAGGCCGGCGCTGCCTTCCAGCAGCAGATCGCCATTCTCGCTGTCAGGCGTGTTGCATTCACGTTCACCCTGCGCGCAGTGTGCGAGTTCAAGGATCAACGTCGCGGCCGTGCCGCTCGTGATCGACCCTTTGGTGTCGACGCCTTCGCAAGAGATCACACCAGCGACGGTCTCGAGCTTGGTTTTGGTCGTCGGCGACGGTCCGTCGAGACTGACCGGGTACTTCCCGCCTTCGCCGAGCACCAGTTCAGGACGCACGGGCGGAGGCGACGCGCTGACCGTGACGGATTTCCCGGTCGTGACTTCGTTTGTGCCGCTGACTTCCAGGCCGGCGGCTTTCGAGCTCGTGCCGAACAGGATCTGAGGGAACGCGCTGAGCGCGTAGCGCCCTTCCGCTTCATAGGTGATGACTTCCTGCACGCCCAAACTGACAGTGTGAATCGGCAGGCCCAATTTGCTGGTTTCGCTGTTCAGCGGCGTGACCGGGATCAGAAGACTGCCGTTCAAAACGATGTCCGAGCCGCCGATCCAGACCTTCGCTTCTTTCAGGCTCAGCACGATCCCGACCTGCTCGGCGTCTCGTGAGATGTACGTGAGCTGCCCCGTGCCGGTCACCACGATGTGCCCTTCCGCTGCGCCTTCGCTGTGCTCGCTGGTGCTCCCGTCTTTACAACCGGCCCATTCCAGCGTCAGCGACGCGGTTTTGGCGCCCGTGATCGAGCCTTCGGTCTTGTTTTCGCTGCATTCGCCCCACAGCTGCGAGTTCCAGCCGAACGTCACTTTCCCGGCGTGCAGGGTGCTTCCGATCGATGCGGGAAACGATTCGCCGGCTTTCAGCGTGAATTCCGGCGTCGCGGCCGACGCCGAGGCGACGCCGACGGCCGCGAGAACGACCGCCGCGAAGAGCGCAGCGATCGCGGTCCTGCCCTTGCATGAAATCATCGAGTGAAGCTCCTCTGTCGGTTTTTTCGCCTGCTCGCGGGCGACCGGCACGCCGCTGAACCGGCGGGAGTTGCCGAACTCCCGGCAGCGACGCACGACGCCAGTTGTCTGAGATCGCGAGTGAACCGATTAGACGCGGTTGCGCGTTCGCTCGCAAGACCTGTTTACGACAGTTGTCTGCGGCGACGCGCGTCGCGACGGCGCTTCGGCCGGCTCGATCGGCCGCCGCGCGGCGGCGCGCCGGTCAGGCCTTTGCGAGCGGCTCGGCGTCTAGCTCGCCGAGCGTCTGCAGCAGCGACTCGCCGTGCTTCTCGCAGAACGCCGGGCCGATGCCGCGAATCGTGAGCAGCTGCTCGAGGTTGTGCGGCGCCGCGCGCAGCACGTCTTCGAGCACGGCATTCGCCGCGACCGTATAGGCCGGCTTTCCCTCGGCGCGCTCGTAGCGCCACGCGCGCAGCTGCTCGAATTGCTCCTCGTCGACCGGCGGCCCCGAAGGCTTGGCGCGTCCGGCGCGAGCGCCGCCGCCTGCTCCCTTGGAGCGCTTCGCGGCAACCGGAGCCGACAGCGCCTGCACCAGCGCGAGGTCGGGATCGCAGACGTCGCAGCAGCGCCCGCTCGGCGCCGTCGGCTCGGCGTCGCCGAAGTGGTCGAGGATCTGCCGGCGCCGGCAGACCTCGCCCGCCGTCATGTAACGCTCGATCGAGCGATACGAGTCCCAGCCGCGGTTTCGCGCCGCGCGGATCGCGTCGGCCGCCTTGCGCGGGCTGCCGCGGCCGGTCAGGCGCACGAGCAGCCCGTCCTGTCCTGCCGGCTCGAGTTCGACGGCGCCGGCGCGCTCGGCGATCGACAGCAGCACGCGATCGCGATCGCCCAGCTCGCGATGGCCGACCAGCGCCGCCTCGCCGCCGCTCGTCTGCTCGGCGCCGCGGCGCAGGCGCGCGACGTAGGACTTGACGTCCTCGACGGTCGTCTCGCGTTCTTTGATGAAGCGCACCAGCCGGCCGAGGTCCATGCGCGCGCCGAGCAGCAGCGCGCGCGCCGGCTCGCCGTCGCGCCCGCCACGTCCCGCCTCCTGGTAGTAGGCCTCGAGGCTCGTCGGCAGCGCCCAGTGCACGACCGTGCGCACGTCGGCCTTGTCGACGCCCATGCCGAACGCGTTCGTCGCGACGACCGCTTCGGCGCGGCCCTCCATGAACGCCTGCTGGTTGGCCTGCCGATCCTCGGCGCTCATGCCGGCGTGGTAGCCGACCGCGGTGATGCCCTCGCGCACGAGCTGCTCGGCGACGGCATCGGTGTCCTTGCGCGTGCCGCAGTAGACGATCGCCGGCCGCGCCTCGGCGTCGGCGAGCACGTGCAGGAGCGCTGCCCACTTGCGCGCGACCGCGCCCTTGCCCTCGAGACTGACGACGTCGAAGACGAGATTCGGCCGGTCAAAGCCCGAGCGGATCGAGACCGGGTCGCGCAGCTCCAGGCGTGCGGCGATCTCCTCGGCGACGCGCGGCGTCGCCGTCGCCGTCGCCGCCATCACCGCCGGGCGGTCGCCGTCAAGGCCGCGCAGCGATGAGATCGCATCGTGCAGTCGCAGGTAGTCGGGGCGGAAGTCGTGTCCCCACTCGGCCACGCAGTGCGCCTCGTCGACGACGAACAGCGCGACCTCGCGCTGCGCGAGCGCCGCGCGGAAGGCACGAGAGGCGAAGCGCTCGGGCGCGGCCAGCACGAGCTTGCACTCGCCCGACTCGATCTCGCCGAGCGCCTGCGCGTTGTGGCCCTCGTCCATCGTCGAGGCGAGCATCGTCGCGTTGACGCCTGCCTCGAGCAGTCGCCGCCACTGGTCGGACATCAGCGCGATCAGCGGGCTGACGACGACGACCAGCCCGCGACCGTCGAGCGCCGGCAGCTGATAGCAGAGCGACTTGCCGCCGCCGGTCGGCATCACGACGAGGCTGTCGCGACCGTCGAGCGCTGCCTGCACCGCCTCGCGCTGGCCGACGCGGAACTCGCTCAGGCCGAAGCGCTCGAGCAGCGCCTCCGGCGTCGCGCTCGCGCGCCGGCCGCGGTCGGCGCCGTCGCCGTCCGGCTCGATCGCCACAGCTGCCTCGGTCAGATCCACTTCGAAGACGTTACGACGCGGCTCGGCTGCGACGCACGCGCGGCTGCATCACGCGCGCGCAGCGCGAGCCGCTGCGCCGAGACGACAGGCCGACCCGGAGGGGCGGCCACTCCAAAAGGCTTTCACGCTCGCGCGCGCCAGACGACGCGTGCGCCGCCGGCCGGCACGAGCGTGATCGCGCGGCGGCGGATCAGCTCGCCGCGCGAGCGCGCGCGCCACGGCATCGCGCGGCCGCGCGGCACGCTCGGCGTGTACTCGGCGAGCATCGTGCGCAGCATCGTGCGCATCTCCAGCTGCGCGAACGACGCGCCGATGCAGCGGCGGATGCCGCCGCCGAACGGAATCCAGGCGAACGTCTCCGGCGCGCTCTCCAGAAAGCGCTCGGGACGGAACTCGGCCGGCTGCTCGTAGACGCGCGGATTGCGATTGGTCAGGTAGATCGACGGCATCGCTCGCGTTCCGGCCGGCAGCCGCCAGCCGCACAGCTCGAGCTCGGCCGTCAGCGTGCGCGCGACGACCGGCACGACCGGGCGCACGCGGAGCGTCTCGTTGACGACGGCAGTCATGTACTGCTCGCCGGCCTGCTCGCCCGCGTCGATCTCGGCGACCAGTCGCGCGAGCTTCTGCGGATGGCGCACGAGCCGCTCGATCGCCCACGCGACCGACGTCGCCGTCGTCTCGTGGCCGGCCAGCAGCAGCGTCACGAGCTCGTCGCGCAGCTCCTCGTCACTCATCGGCTGCCCGTCCTCGTCGCGCGCCTGCAGCAGCAGCGAGAGGATGTCCGTGCGCTCGGCCAGATCCTCCTGCACGCGCCGGCGCGCGAGCTCTTCGTAGATCACCGCGTCGAGCCGGTCGAGCGCCTCGCCGATCGGCCCGCTCGGGCGCTCGAGGCTCATCCGCCGCAGCGTCAGCCAGACCAGCCGCAGCGAGCTCATCGGCGCGAGCAGGCCGGCGATCGCCTCGCGCAGCGGGTCCATCCGCTGTGCTTCGACGCCGAAGACCGCGCTGAGGATCACCTCGAGCGTGATCGCGCGCGTGCGCTGCTGCAGGCGCATCGGCTCGCCCAGCGGCCAGCTCGCCATGTCCGCGCGCGTCGCCTGCGCGATCGTCTGCTCGTACTCGCGCATCCGCTCGCCGTGAAACGGCGGCAGCAGCAGCTTGCGCTGGCGCATGTGCTCGGCGCCGGTCAGCACGATGACCGAGTGCTCGCCCATGATCGGCCGCACCGGCGAGTTGCCGGCAGCCGACGGCGCCAGCTCCGGCGCGATCGTGAACAGCGTCTTGACGGCGTCCGGATCGCTGATCAGCACGAGCTTCATGCCGCTCGGCGTGAACGTCAGCGTGAACGCCTCGCCGAGGCGCGACGCGCAGCGATCCATCACCCAGGTCGGCGCGATCGCCCAGGCGAGCGTCTGCAGGAAGGCCGGCGCGCGCGGGCCCGGCGGCAGACCGTCGCGCGCGACCGGCGAGCGCGCCGCGCCGCTCGGCTGCTGCTCGCGCGCAGACTGCTCGCGCGCTGCACTCGAGAGTGGCGGCGCCGTTGCCATGCCTACAAGCTACTACCGGCCGAGCGGCGCAGAGCGGCCGAGAGCGGCGCCGCGCGCTCAGTGCGGCAGCAGCCGGCGCGCGCGCGCCTGGCGATCGGCGTGCGCCTGCTCGCGCAGCGCCGACTCCAGCCGCTCGCGAGCGGTCGCGACGTCGCTGCGCGAGAGCGTCTTCGGGCTCCGCTCGACGTGGCCCAGCAGCATTCGCGCCGGCAGCACGCGCACGCCCTTGCGGCGCGCCAGCGGGCGGTCGACCCAGGCGCGGCTGTAGACGAGCAGCGGCTCGACCTTCATCTGCGTGACGCGCTCGATCGTGTCGCGCTGCGCCTGCGCCTGGCGGATCGTCGCGCCGTGCACGCGCCCTACGCGCACCGGCCCCGGATGGCTCTTCGTCTCGACCGTGAAGACGCCGGACGGCCCGATCAGGATGTGATCGACGTTGCCGTGACCGAGGCTCGCGTCGTGGATCACGCGCCACTCCTCGCCGGGCAGCTGCGAGAGCAGCTCGCCGACGTGCTCCTCGGCCAGCGCGCCGCGGTCGCGGCGGTCGACGAGCGGCAGCACGTAGCGCGAGATCACGAAGATGCTCGCCAGCAGCGCGAGCTCCGAGGCGATGAAGCGCCAATCGTGCAGGCCGAACGCGCGCCCGAGCAGCGCCGTCGCGACGGCCAGCACGCCGAGCGTGAGCAGCGTTCGCAGGCGCAGGCGGATCACGGCAGCACGCGCGTGCTGCCCCGCCGAGCGCCTCGTCACGTCGCCGATCGCGTGCAAGCCTGCTCCCTCCTACCTAAATCGTGTGATTGCTTGGCTACTCACCTCATCGGCCCGATCGCCGTCCAGCCTGAGCGCAGCGACGCCGCGCTCAGGCCGATCGCGTGAGCGTGCGAGCGCGCGGCGCGCGCGGCGAGCGGCGAAGCCGCGGCGCGCGGCGACGTTTTTCTCCCAAAAAGCGTGGAGCAGTGAGCGTCTTCTCCTAAAGCAGCCGCGCGGGCGCGTCGAAGCGAAACATGCAAAGACGAAGCGGCGCCCGCCCCTCACAGGCGCCGTCGGCCGACCTTCTACAGCAACGATGACCGCCCGCTCAGACCGCCGCTCCAAGCCCGACAGATCGTCGGTCGCCGACGTCTGCCTGCTGCTGCGCGCGCACGCCGAGGCGCGCTGGCTGAGCAAGCAGCTGACGCCCGTGCTGGAGGAGATCGAGGAGCGCGCGACGATCGCCGACGAGCAGCTCGGCACGGCGCTGGCCTACCTCGAGGTGCTCTGGATCGAGGCCTGCTCTCGCGCGCGCGAGACCGAATCGGCGCGCGTCGAGCTCGAGGCGCTCGGCAGCGCCGACCGCCTGCTGTATGAGAAGGCGCGCCGCTATCACGTCGCCGTGCGGCGCCTGCGCGACGGCATCGAACAGCGCGTCGCGCGGCTGCTGGCCGTGCCGAACGACAGCTTCGGGCTGCCCGACGTGCACACGCGGCCGCACAGGAGCCGATCGCACCGCGGCCGGCCGCTGCGCGACCGCCCGGCCGGCCTCTGAGCCGATCGCGTACGCTGCGCCGCGTGCCGCCGCGCTTCGACCTGCAGTCGCACTCGACGAACTCCGATGGAACGCTGCCGCCGGCAGAGGTCGTGCAGCGCGCGAGCGAGGCCGGTGTCGAGCTGCTGGCGCTGTCCGACCACGACACGATCGGCGGCGTCGCCGCAGCAGTCGCGGCCGGCGAGCGCTTCGGCGTGCGCATCGTGCCGGCCGTCGAGATCTCGGCCGTCGACGACGGTGCTGCGGCGCAGCGCGAACTGCACATTCTCGGCTATCGCATCGACTACAGCGGACCGCCGATGACGACGCGGCTCGACGAATTCCTGGCCGATCGCGAGAAGCGCACGCTGCGGATGCGCGACGGCCTGCGCGAGGTCGGCTTCGAGCTCGACGAAGCGACGATCGAGAAGCGGATCGCCGAAGGCAAGCCGATCGGGCGGCCGCACCTGGCCGAAGCCGTGCTGAACGCGCCGGCCAACGCGCAGCGTCTCGCAGACGAGGACATCGACGACGTCGGCTCGCTGATTCGCGGCTATCTGATCGAGGGCCGGCCGGCATTTCGCCTGCGCGAGACGCCGACCGTCGGCGAGGCCGTCGAGGCGATTCACGACGCCGGCGGCGTCGCGATCTGGGCGCATCCGTTCTGGGACATCGACGACGACGCCGACGTGCTCGCGAGCATCGATCGCTTCCGCGCGCTCGGCATCGACGGAGTCGAGGCCTTCTACATCACGCACGACGAGCGCCAGACGCGCCTGCTGGCCGGGCGCTGCGAGGAGCTCGGCCTGCTCAGCACCGGCTCGGCCGACTATCACGGCCCGGAGAACCGCCTGTTCTCGAAGTTCCTCGCGTTCGAGACCTACGGCCTCGAACCGAACCTCGGCCCGATCGACTCCTGATTTTCTAGATATGGATGGGCAGCGTCGTGCGAGTCGTGCGCGCGCCGCAGGACTGCAGCCTTCGAGCTCTCGGTAGCGATCGCAGCGTGCGGCGGGCGTAGCGCGCGGCCGCCGGCGCAGCTGCTCGCGACGTTGCTAACCTACAACCGAATGGTTGTAGATCATCTCTCAGAGCGGGAGGCCGATCGCGTGTTTCACGCGCTGGCCGACGCGACGCGACGCGACATCCTCGCGCACGCGATCGAGCGCGAGCAGTCCGTATCGGCGCTCGCGCGCCGCTACGAGATGAGCTTCGCTGCCGTGCAGAAGCACGTCGCCGTGCTCGAGCGCGCGGCGCTGATCGCCAAGCAGCGTCGCGGCCGCGAGCAGATCGTCTACGCCAACGCGCCGACCGTGCGCAAGGCGGCCGGCCTGCTCGAGGCCTATGAGCAGCTCTGGATCCAACGTGCATCGCAGATCGCCGACGTGCTCGCCGGCGAGGAAGGAGACAAGGAATGACCGTCATCAGCAGCACCACCGACAGCGACGCGCTGACGCTCACGCTCGTCGCCGAGTTCGACGCCGAGCCGGAGCGCGTCTGGCAGCTGTGGCAGGACCCGCGCAAGCTCGAGCGCTGGTGGGGGCCGCCGACGTATCCGGCGACGTTCACGCGCCACGACTTCGTCGTCGGCGGCGAGTCGCGCTACTTCATGACCGGCCCGAACGGCGAGACGCCGCGCGGCTGGTGGCGGATCGACGCGCTCGAGCCGCCGAGCCGGCTCGAGTTCGCAAACGGCCTGGCCGGCGAGGACGGCGAGCCGGCGCCCGGCGTCGCGCCGGCGGCCGGCGAGGTGACCTTCGAGGCAGTCGACGATGCGGACGCGGATGACCGTGCTGACGCGCTTCGTCGACGTCGCGCAGATGGAGAAGATGATCGAGATGGGCATGCAGGAGGGAATGGCGCTGGCGATCGGCCAGATCGACGCGCTGCTCGCGCCTGCGACCGTCTGACGCAGCCGCTGTGAGGCCGTCGCCGCCCGCCGGGCGCTGCGCTCGCGAGAGCGATCAGCCGGCGGGCGGCTCGGCCGCGAGCAGCTGCTCCAGGCGGTAGGCGAGCGCCTCCAGCGCGAGCTCTTCGGAGACGTTCAGCGCCAGGCGCAGGCGCGTGTCCTGCACCAGCTCGATGCCCTCGCGCAGCTGCGCCTCGCCGCGCCCGTGCGCGTCCTCTTCGAGCTCGGCGACGACGATCGACCGCGTAGATCAGCTCGGCCGCGTCCTCGCCGATGCACAGCACGTCGCGCAGCCACAGCTCGGCCAGGCGCAGCGTCAGCGCCAGCGCATCGGTGCGCGCGCGGCGCTCGAGCCGGCGGCGCGCCTCGAGCCGTTCGCGCTCGAGTTTTTTGCGCTCCTTCGCCGGCACCAGCTCGAGCTCGGCCGCGAGCGACTGCTCCTCGCGCTCGCCGGCGGCGGCGCCGGCGGCCTTCGCCGCGTCGAGCATCGCCGCCCACGGACGCGTGCCGCTCGCGCCGGCGAACGCCGCGCGCGCGAAGCGCTCGGCGCTCGCGCGCAGCGCCGCGCCCTGCTCGCTCGGCCAGCTGCGCCGCCAGCTGCGCGTCGCCCAGCGCCAGCCGCGCGCAGGCCTCTGCGCGCTCGGGCGAGACGCCGTCGAGGCCGGCCGCGATCTGCTCCGGCGCGAGCGGATCGAAGCGGACCAGCTGACAGCGCGAGACGATCGTCGCGAGCACGTCCTCGCGGCGGTTGGTCAGCAGCAGCAGATGGACGAAGTCGGGCGGTTCCTCGAGCGTCTTCAGCATCCGATTGGCCGCCTGCTCGTTCATCGTCTCGACCGCCTCGATCACGAACACGCGCCGCGCCGCCTCAAACGGCGTGCGCGTGGCCGCCGCGACGACCGGCTGCTCGATGTCGGCGACGAGCATTTCGCTGGCGCCCGAGCGCGTCACCCAGGTCATGTCCGGATGCGATCCGTGCGCGATCCGCTCGCGCACGCTGGCCGCATCGTGCGCCTCGTCGGCCAAGCAGCGCCGCCGCGAACGCCTGTGCGACCGCGCGCTTGCCGGTGCCGGCCGGCCCGTAGAAGAGGTAGGCGTGCGAGGCGTTGCCGCCGGCGCGCAGCGCCGGCGCGAGCACGGCGCGCGCATGTGGATGCGCCTCGATGCCCGGCAGCTCCGCCTCGATCTCGACGCTCGTCACAGCGGCCATCGTAGAGCCGCGGCGGCAGCTACGGTGCGCGCATGGCGCGCGGCAGTCTGATCACGATCGAGGGCATCGACGGCGCCGGCAAGACGACGCTCGCGCGCGCGCTCGCCGACGCGATCGGCGCGCGCGGAGGAGCCGTCGAGCTGCTGCGCGAGCCGGGCGGCGTCGAGGCCTCCGAGCGGATCCGCGAGCTCGTCAAGGATCCGGCGCTCGAGGTCTCGCCGCGGGCCGAGGCGCTGCTCTACGCGGCGGCGCGCGCGCAGCTCGTGCACGAGCGCCTGCTGCCGCTGCTGGAAGACGGCAGGCTCGTGCTGCTCGACCGCTACGTCGACTCCTCGCTCGCCTACCAGGGCGTCGCGCGCGGCCTCGGCGTCGAGCAGGTGCGCGAGATCAACCGCTTCGCGACCGACCGCGCTCGAGCCCGATCGCACGCTGCTCTTGCGCATCTCACCGGAGGCGGCCGGCGCGCGCCAGGCCGTTCGCGGCGAGCTGCCCGACCGGCTGGAGCGCGAGCAGGCGAGCTTCTTCGCTGCGATCGCGCGCGCCTACGACGAGCTGGCCGCGGCCGAGCCCGAGCGGATTCGCGTGCTCGACGCGAGCGCGACGCCCGCACGCGTGCTGTTCGACGCGCTCGAGCAGATCGCCGACCTGCTGTGAGCACGCGCGCCCGTCGCTCGCCGCGCGCCTCGTGACTAGCATGAGCGCGATCGTGACCTCGCCGCGCAGCTGCATCTCCGCTCGTGCGCGCCCGGCCGTGCCGGTGCTCGCCGCGGCGCTCGCGTTCGCGCTGGCCTCGCCCGTGACCGCCGGCGCGGCGCGACGACGGCCGTCGTGACCAGCCCGGTTGCAACGACGGCGGCCGCGACGAGTCCCGCTGCGACGACGCCGGCCGCAACGAGCCCGATTGCGACTACCGCCGCCGCGACGACGACGCCGGGCGTCGCGACTGCCGCTCCCGGGCAGAGCACGGCTGCGGCCAAAGCGGCGAGCGGCTCGAAGTCGAGCAGCGCCGACAAGCCGCTGTCGAGCGGCGCGATCGTGATCGCCGTGCTCGCTGCGCTGCTCGTGCTCGGCTGTCTCGGCTGGGCGCTCGCGCGCCGTCGCGCGTTCGAGCCGCACTGGCTGCTGGCGCTGCGCCACGCAACTGCCGAGGCCGGCTTTCGCGCCTCGGCGACCTGGTCGGAATTCCTCGACTGGGTGCGGCTCGGGCACTGACGCCGCACGTCGAATCGTCCGCTCAGAGCGTGAGATTTCCTTGCGCGGCGCGGCGGCGCGCAGTGCTGCGGCGCGGCGCCCGGGCCACGCCGGCCGACGGGCTTCCGCTCGGTCCCGCCGAAGCCCGCTGAAAGCCTTACTTTGCGGGGCTTTTTCGCCGTCGTTTGGGGTGAAATCGAGCGCTCGGGGTAGTAAAATCAGGGGTACACCTCAAGCAGTTCGAAGCCGCACATCGTGGCCGTCTTCTGTCCGACCGGAGCGCCACGATGCTTGACCCCCGACAACAGCTTCGAATGGCCGCCCGCAACGCCGGCGCAGCAGAGGAGGAAGGCCGATGAACCCGCTTTCGCACCCCACGATCTCCGAGCCCGCAACGACCGGCAGCGCGCTGGCGATGAAGCGCTTCTTCACGTCTCCCGGCACGCATCCGTTCGACGCGGTCGAGTGGGAGCTGCGCACCGCGCGGATCGGCCACGGCGAGCGCGTCGCGTTCGAACAGGAGAACGTCGAGTTCCCGAAGAGCTGGTCGCAGAACGCGACGAACATCGTCAGCCAGAAGTACTTCCGCGGACAGCTCGGCAACCCGGCGCGCGAGCACTCGGTCAAGCAGATGATCTCGCGCGTCGCCGGCACGATCGCCAACTGGGGGCGCGAGGGCGGCTACTTCGCCTCCAGCGAGGACGCCGAGACCTTCGAGCACGAGCTGACGCACATCCTGCTGCACCAGATCGCGGCGTTCAACTCGCCCGTCTGGTTCAACGTCGGCTTCGAGGAGAGCCCG